>JAZNNP010000018.1:0-37480 GCA_045580365.1 Faecousia sp. | reverse complement strand
GGTTGAAGTTCTTGGGCACGGCGCCGCCGACGACTTCCACGTCGAAGATCAGATCGTCCTGCTCCTCCTGGGGCTCAAAACGGATCCACACGTCACCGAACTGGCCGCTGCCGCCGGTCTGCTTCTTATGACGGCCGTGGGCAGAAACGGTCTTCTTGATCTTTTCACGGTAAGCCACCTTGGCGGGACTCAGAACGGCATCCACACCGAAGCGGGTCTTCAGCTTGGAAACCAGCACATCCAGCTGCTGATCGCCGGCGCCGGACAGGACCAGCTGATGGGTCTCGGCGTTGTTGACCAGGGTGAAGGAGGGATCTTCTTCGTTCAGACGGTTCAGGCCGGTGCCGACCTTTTCTTCCTGGCCCTTGACCTTGGGAGAAATGGCCATGGAGTAGCAGGGAGCGGCATAGGGGATGCCCTTCAGCGCCACCACCTTACGGGGATCGCACAGGGTATCGCCGGTCTTGACCTTGTCCATCTTGCCGATGGCGCCGATGTCACCGCAGGTCAGATTCTTGACCTCGGTAGACTTCTTGCCGCACATGGCATACAGACGGCCCAGCTTCTCGGTCTCGCCGGTACGGGCGTTGACCAGAGTGGTGTCGGCATTGATCTCGCCGGACAAGACCTTCACGAAGGAGTACTTGCCGTACTGATCGGAAACGGTCTTCCAAACGAAGGCAGCGGGCACGCCGCCGGGAGAAACCACATACTCTTCCACCTTGCCATCGGCAGTGGTGGCCTTATGATAGTTGCCCTCCATGGGGTTGGGCAGCAGGTCGATGATGTGATCCATCAGCATCAGGCTGCCCAGGCAGGTGACACCGGAACCGCACAGCACGGGGAACAGGCTCAGATCCCGAACGCCCTGGTGCAGGCCCTTGATCATTTCAGCATAGGTGAAATCCTCGCCCTCGAAGAAGCGGTCCATCAGCTCTTCGTCGGTCTCGGCAACGGCTTCCTTCAGGGCGTCGTTGAACTCCTCGATGACGGATTCCTTGTCGCCGGGCACGGAGATCTCCACCCGCTTCAGATTCTGCATCTCATAGGCGCGCTTATTCAGCACATCGATGATGCCGGTGACCCGCTTGGCGCTGTCCCAAATGGGAACCACCACAGGGGCGATTTTGTTGCCGTACTTCTCGCGGAGGGCTTCGAAGGTGGCATTGTAGTCGGAGTTATCCTCATCCACCTTGGAGATGTAGATGAAGCGGGGCATATTGCGCTCTTCGCAGTACTTCCAGGCCTTCTCGAAGCCGACGGTGATGCCGTCCTTGGCAGACAGGACCAGGATGGCGGCATCGGCAGCCCGCAGAGCTTCCATAGCAGCGCCGGCGAAGTCAAAAGCGCCGGGGGTGTCCAGCACGTTGATCTTATGATTGTGATACTCCAGAGGGATCACGGAAGTGGAGATGGAAATATTACGGCGGGTCTCTTCGGGATCGTAGTCAGAGACGGTGTTGCCGTCGGCGTTCTTGCCCATACGCAAAATAGCGCCGGTCATGTAAAGCAGGCTCTCAGCCAGGGCGGACTTGCCGCTGCCGCTATGGCCCAGCAGACATACGTTACGGATAGAATTCACAGTGTACATGGTAATAAAAAACTCCTTTCGGGAAGGCGCTGCGCCCTCCTCTTTCCTCTCCGGCGCATACTACGCCGCATAGGGACATTATACACGAAAGGGGTCAATATTTCAATGATTATTTTATTCAAAATGTAAAATTGGTGAAAATGGCAGGCAAACAGTTGTTTCTCTGTGCAAAACATACAAAGCCGGACGCCGCTGCACAGCACAGTGCATAAAAAAGGAGCAATGACAAAAGCGGAAGGCCAGGCCTTCCGCTTTGGATATGTCATACAGATCTTGTCCACTCGGTGATCAGCAGGCCGGGGATCAGCCAGACCAGCTGGTACAGCAGGATATTGGCAGAGGTCAGCAGATACTCGGCCTTCACCGCCACCAGGGCCGCCACGATCACAAGGCCCAAAATACCGCCCAGCAGGTGGATCACTGCCCCGGCAATGGCGCTGGAACGCAGCGCCCGGGCGCCGGTGACCGTGTAGGCCAGGCCTGCCAGGCCCTCCCGGGTGGTCATGGACAACGCCACCGTCTCCGGATCCGGCTGACGCTGGGCCAGCTCCGCCCGGATCGCCCGGTCCGGGAAGGCAATGCGCCTGCTGTTGATGCCGAATTTGCTCCGCAGGAAGCCGTCGGTAAGCATGAAATCACCGGTAACCATCACCGGCATCAGCCGGCGGTAGGCGCATAGGGTGGTCAGACCCACGGCAGAGGCCTTGATCTTGGCATAGGTCACAGCAAATACGCCGGCCAGTTCGCCGTCGATGGCTACATACACCGCCTGGTTGACCTTGGTGCCCTTGGGCATTTCCACGCCCATGCTCTGCATAAAGGCGGGCGTGCCGGCAAGGACCGCCTCATCGTTGATGATGCCGCCGATGCCGCCGGGATAGCTGCGCAGCTCGGTCACATCGTAATGATGGCCGCCGCGGCTGTCCAGCAGCTGCTGCATGAGCGGCGCAATGGTGCCGCCGTCAGCGCAGATCAACGCGGCGGCGCAGGCCACCACCTCATCGGGGGTGCGGCTGCCGTAGAACTTGACGCCGTTGAGCTTCGTTGCGCCGGCGGGGAAAATATCGGTATCGGACAGGGGGAAGCAGGCCTTTTGGCTCAGGCCAACCACGCCCTGCCAGCCGCAGATCACGCTGCCATGCTTGCTCAGCCGCCGCTGCAGCAGCATCATGGGCCGGCTCATGGACACATGGGTACTGACCGGCACAGCCACCAGCAGCGCCGTGCTGAAAGTCTGCAGTGCCAGGGCAGGTCCCCACAGCACGCCCACAGCCACGGACCCGGCCAAGGCCAAAAACAGTGCCGTCAGCGCGTAGCCATTCAGCACCCGCTCCGGGCCGGAGGGGGCGGCGTAATGATCCATGAAATCTTCCACCTGGCCCTCGCCCTTCAGATAACCGGGGCGTTCCTCAAAATAATCCGGGGTCAGCACCAGGCTGTCCAGGCGGATCGCCTTGCGCATGGTGTCCATCTGCGAAATCTCCGCGCTGCGCTTCTGGGAAGCGCTCCACAAAGACATGGTGATATGGACGCAGAACGCGGCGCAGCAAGGCAGCCGCAGCTGCTGCAGGCAGACGATGGCATCCAGGCAGCAAGCCAGGAAGCTGAACAGCAGCAGGGTGTCCAGGGTAAACCGTTTGCGCAGCAGGCTGGCCACACCGCCCAGAAGCTGATAGCTGCCCAGCAGGGCGGAAAACAGCATCATCAGCGCCTGGCTGAAGATCAGCAGACGCATCCGGTTCTGCCCCACCATGCCCAGTTCATACATGGCTACTGCCGCCACCGCGGCCGCAGAAACCAGCAAGCTGAGGAAAATGGCGGCCTGCAATTTGCCCATGCCCAGTTCTTCCAGCTCGTAATACCGGCGCTCCGGGCCTTCCACCAATTTCTTTTTCAGTTCCCGCAGGCGATTTTTGGGCCGGAACACGATGGGCTCCGGGGGGATGTAATCGCTGATGGGGTCTTCATATTCCGGTTCCCAACCTTCGGAGAAGGGCTCTGCCCCATCTTCCGGCGGCGTCATCACCACCGGGACCGGCGGAAATTCGTCGTCCACATCCGGCTGGCCGGGAATGGTGAAGCGAATGGTACCGTCTTCCGGGTCTGCATCCTCATTGGCCCGGACGGCCCGGACCACATCCTCCAGCCGGACGGTGTCGGCGGGGTCGGCAGGGGTGTCCGGCAGAGTCTCGGGCATGACGCCGTCCCAGATGCGGACGAATTCCTCATCTTCCCCATCTTCCGGGGGCGGCAATTGGCCAAATTCCTTCAGAATGTCTTCTAAGCTGAAGCCATCCTGGGGAATGCCGTTGTCTAATTCATCCATAGTTGTGATTCTCCTTACACAAGCCGCTGGCGAACCGCCTCATACAGCAAAATGGAGGCGGCAGCAGAGGCATTGAGGGATGTGATGCGGCCCTTCATGGGGATGTGGACCATAACATCGCAATTCTTCCGGACCAGGGGGCTCATGCCGTCGCCTTCGTTGCCGATGACGATGGCGGCCGGGCCCCGCAGGTCCGCTTTGTACATGGGAATAGAGCCTTCGGCGGCGGTGCCGAAGATCCAAACGCCCTTGTCCTTCAGCTCCTGGATGGCCTGGTTGATATTGGTGACCCGAGCCACCTTCATATATTCCACCGCGCCGGCAGATGCCTTGGCCACAGTCGCCGTCAGACCCACACTGCGCCGCTTGGGGATGATGACGCCATGGGCGCCGGCGCACTCCGCCGAGCGGAGGATGGCGCCCAGATTATGGGGATCAGAAAGTTCATCGCAGATGACGATGAGGGCATTTTCTCCCCGGGACGCAGCTTCTTCCAGAATGTCGTCGATGGTGCAGTAATCATGGGCGGCGGCCAGGGCGATGATCCCCTGGTGAGACCGGGTGGTGGACATCTGATCCAGCTTCCGGCGATCCACCGGCACCACCACCGCGCCGGCTTCCTTGGCCTGGGCGGCCAGACGCTGCAGTGCCCGGTCCGTATCGCCGTCGGCCACAAAGACCTTATCGATGGTGCGGCCGGCCTTCAGCGCTTCGGTGATGGCATTGCGGCCTTCCAGCTGGCCTTCCACTTCCTCCACCGGCTCCGGCCGCTGACCGAACCGGTCGGCCCGGCGGCGGTCATCCCTCTGCCGGGGACGCTGCTCTTCATTGCCCTGGGGGCGGCGTTTTTCGTTCATAGTGATCCACTCCGTATAGTAATAGATGGTATCATTATAGCAGATTGTTTTTCGTTGCACAACTGCTAATTTGGTAGATACGGGGATTTTTTGCCGCCATGATTTTGTAATGAAAACTTAAAATAACGGACTTGAATATCCCGAATATTGCCGCTATAATGGGAAACAGATCGATTTTATGGCAAAGGAATTACCCAACCATGTCAACAACTGTAAAGAAAAAAATCGCATCGGTATTGACCGCTGCGCTTCTGATGGCAGTGGTGCTGGTGGCATTTTTGTGCTTCTTCGGCGCCATCTGCTACCGCAACATCTATGGCGACACCGGTTTTGACTCGGTGATCTATACCCTCTTCGGCGGTTTGGGCGGATTGCAGCCCGGCCTGCTGTGGAAATTCATTCTGGGCGGCATCTTGCCCGCGGTCCTCTGCACCGCTGTGGTGGGTCTTGTAGTATACCTGCCCAAAAAGTCTGCCCGGATGCCCTCCCAAAAGGTTTTCAAGATCCTGAGTCTGTGCCTCAGTCTGGTTCTGATCGGCCACGCCGCATTTCATGTGGGTCTGGTGCAGTATGTATGGGATCTGACCCATGTGACGGATCTTTACGAGAAAGAATACAAAGATCCCGGCAAGGTGGCCATTACCTTCCCCGAAGAAAAGCGGAATCTGATCTACATTTATCTGGAATCCATGGAGAGCAGCTTCCTGTCTCAGGCAGAGGGCGGCGCTATGGCGGTGGATCTGATTCCGGAACTGAACCAGTTGGCCAAGGATAACCTGAACTTCTCCCACAACGAATTCGTAGGGGGCATGGTGGAAGTTCCCGGCGCTACCTGGACCGCAGGCGCCATGGTGGCCCACAGCGCCGGCGTGCCCATGATCGCCCCTTCCAACCTGGCGGACACCTTCAACGGCTACGGCAAGGACGGCGTATTTCTGCCGGGTCTGAACACGCTGTACAATGTCCTCCACGACGCAGGTTACTACCAGGCCCTGATGGTGGGCAGTGATGCCAATTTCGGCGGCCGGAAGACCTACTTCGAGACCCACGGCGTGGACAAGGTCTATGACCTGTATACCGCCCGGGCAGACGGCATCGTGCCGGAAGATTATTTCGTATGGTGGGGCATGGAAGATCTGCACCTGTATGAATACGCCAAGCAGGAACTGACCAAAATGGCCCAGCAGGACCAGCCCTTCGCTTTCACCATGCTGACGGTGGATACCCACCATGTGGGCGGTTACGCCTGCAGCCTCTGCGGCAGCGAATACGAAGAAAACTACGACAATGTTTATTCCTGCGCCAGCAAGCAGGCCGCGGCCTTCATCCAGTGGATCCGGCAGCAGGATTTCTATGAAAACACCACCATCATCATTACCGGCGACCACTTCTCCATGGACTCCGGCTACTTCAAGCGGTCCGCCGGAGAAGATTACACCCGCCACGGCTACAACTGCTTCATCAACGCAGCTGCAGAGCCTCAGGGCTATACTACCAACCGGCAGTTTACGCCCCTGGATATGTTCCCCACCACCCTGGCGGCCATGGGCTGCCGGATCGAGGGCGATCAGCTGGGATTCGGCGTGAATTTGTTCAGCAACCGGATCACGCTGGTGGAAGAATATGGCTACGAAGCCTTCTGCGAAGAGCTGAAACAACGGACGGAATACTACGAAGAACATTTTCATTGATCTGCGGCCGGATGCACCCAGTGCATCCGGCTATTTTTCACTTTTTGCTTGAAATTAACAGAAAATTTACGGCTTTTTCGGGCATCCTTCATTGCAGGATGCGAAAAAATATGGTATGATGCCTTATAATCAATAGTATCGACACCTTAAAGGAGTATGCATATGGAACGAGACCCCAAAAACAACGGCGGAAAGCCCGAAAACGGCAATCCCTCCGGCGACAATAAAAAGGGCAAGAACTTATGGGTCGCCCTTATCGCCTCGGTGGTGCTGGTGCTGGTATTCAGCCTGGTATACAACGCCGTGGTGGACAGTCAGTATCAAAAAGTCAGTTTCTCCGACTTCATGACCGCCATGGAAAACGGCGAGCTGGCAGAAGTGGAACTGCACTATGACCGGGTGTACTATCTGACCAAGGAAGAGGCCGCCAAGCCCGCCAAGCAGCAGGTAGCCTGCTTTACCGGCCTGCCCAACGGCGACATCCTGTCCCTGGCCCGGGAGCTGGAAGCCCAGGGCGTCACTGTCAACCAAAAGATCACGGAGGACAACTCCGGCATCATTTTGATCCTTTACTATGTGGTGATGTTCGCTCTGATCTTCGTAGTGATGCGCAGCCTGATGAAGCGCATGAGCGGCGAAGGCGCTATGGGCAGCTTCGGCAAGTCCAAGGCCAAGGTCTATATGGAAAAGCAGACCGGTGTCACCTTCAAGGATGTGGCCGGCCAGGATGAAGCCAAGGAAAGTCTGCAGGAGATCATCGATTTCCTGCACAACCCCCAGAAGTATATCGACATCGGCGCGAAAATGCCCAAGGGTGCCCTGCTGGTGGGCTCTCCCGGTACGGGCAAGACCCTGCTGGCCAAGGCTGTGGCCGGCGAGGCCAATGTACCGTTCTTCGCCATTTCCGGCTCGGATTTCGACGATTCCTTCGTAGGCGTCGGCGCCAGCCGTGTCCGGGATCTGTTCCAGCAGGCCGCAAAGGTGGCGCCCTGCATCATCTTCATCGACGAGATCGACGCCGTGGGCCGCACCCGGGATGCCCGTTACAGCTACAACGAGCAGACCCTGAATCAGCTCCTGGGCGAGATCGACGGTTTTGATTCCAACAAGGGCATCGTGTGCCTGGCCGCTACCAACCGGCCCGAGATCCTGGACAAAGCGCTGCTGCGTCCCGGCCGTTTTGACCGGCGGATCATCGTGGACGAGCCCAACTTCCAGGGTCGTCTGGACACGCTGAAAGTCCACACCCGGAAGATCAAGCTGGCGGAGGATGTGGACCTGAAGCAGATCGCTCAGGCCACTGCCGGCGCTGTGGGTGCGGATCTGGCTAACCTGGTGAACGAGGCCGCCCTCCGGGCCGTGCGCCACGGACGAAAGCTGGTGACCCAGGAAGACCTGTTGGTGTCTTTTGAAACGGTCATTGCCGGCACGGAAAAGAAGAACACTGTGCTGTCTGATACGGAAAAGCGGATCACCGCTTACCACGAGGTTGGTCATGCATTGGTGGCCGCCCTGGAAAAGGACGCCATGCCGGTATCCAAAATCACCATCATTCCCCGGACCTCCGGCGCCCTGGGCGTGACCATGTACGCCCCCCGGGAAGAGAAATTCCTCAACACCCGGGAGGAACTGATCGCCAAGCTCCACTCCCTGCTGGGCGGCCGTGCCGCCGAGGAGGTAGCCTTCGGCACCATGACCACCGGCGCATCCAACGACCTGGAGCGGGCGACGCAGCTGGCCCGGGATATGGTGGCCCGGTTCGGCATGAGCAAGGAACTGGGTCTGCTGTCCCCTGCCAAGGTCCAGAATCAGTATCTGGACGGCCAGAGCTATCTGGACTGCTCCCAGGAGACTGCCGCCCAGGTGGATCGGGCAGCCCGGGCGCTGCTGGATCAGTGCTACACCGAGGACAAGCAGGTGCTGCTGGAAAACCGGTCTCTGCTGGACGAGATCGCCCAGCATCTGCTGGCCAAGGAGACCATCACCGGCGAAGAACTGATGGCCTTCGTCCACGCCGCCAAGGCCCCTGCCCCCTCTGGGGAGGCTCCGGCCGAAGATCAAACCGAAGAATAATCCCCTTCCCCGGGCGCCCAAGGTGCCCGGGGATCGATTTTCGGCAGAAATTTTCCAATTTCACCCCTTTACAAACGGCGAAAAGCTTGCTATAATGTACAGGCTGTGAATGCAGATGCACCGGTGGCTCAATGGATAGAGCATCGGATTCCGGTTCCGAGGGTTGGGGGTTCGAGTCCCTTCCGGTGTACCATTAAAAGGGTTATCCCATTTGGGATAACCCTTTTAATACTGTATTGAGAGTGGGACTCGAAAGATGAAATGCAACAGTCCGGTGGACTGTTGCCGCCGACTGCTCGACGGAGGCGAACCTCTATCTGCTCCCTGCGGGAGCAGATGCAAACGAGTCCCTTCCGGTGTACCAAGAGTCACAAATCCGAACTTTTTACCAGTTGGTGAAGGGTTCGGATTTGTTGTTTATTTCGGCATATAGGACAAGAACCAGTCGAGGAATTTCCTAGACTGGTTCTTGCTCGTTATGCCTTTTTTTCAGTGTAATACTGCGCCTGGGCGTTCCATAGTTCGTGGTACTTGCCGGTTTCATCAGCTACCAGTTCGGCGTGAGTGCCGTGCTGGATCACAGCGCCTTCATGGAACACGGCGATCTCGTCGCAGAACTTGCAGCTGGATAGTCGGTGGCTGATATAGATTGCAGTCTTATCACCTGCAATGTCGTTGAACTTGGAGTAAATCTCTGCTTCAGCAATAGGATCCAGGGCGGCGGTGGGTTCGTCCAGGATGATGAAGGGAGCATCCTTGTAAAGTGCACGGGCAATAGCGATCTTCTGGGCTTCGCCGCCGGATACATCCACACCGTCTTCAGACAGATTCTTGTAAAGCATGGTGTCCAAACCCTTTTCCATGGCCGCAAGGCGGTCACCGAAGCCTGCATCGATCAATGCTTTTTCCACTCGTTCACGGTCATATTCCATACTGCCTGCCACATTGTTGCCCAAAGGCTGGCAAATAAGCTGGAAGTCCTGGAACACCACAGAGAAGATGTGCATGTAGTCATCGTAGCGGTACTTGCGGATGTCAATGCCGTTCAGCAGAATCTGTCCCTCCTGGGGATCGTACAGGCGGCACAGAAGCTTAATAAAAGTAGTCTTACCACTGCCGTTCTCGCCAACGATCGCAAGCCGCTTACCAACCTTGAACTTCATATTTACATGGCGCAGCGCCCACAGATCAGAGCCGGGATACTTGAAAGACACATCACGGAATTCCACTTCGTACTGACGGTCAGACCGCTTCTCCGTGGTCAGGCTGCCTTGGTACATGGAGTTGGGAATGTCCAGAAATTCATAGGTGGTGCGCATAAAAGGTACATTTTCCTTCAGCATGCCAATGCAGTTGATAAGCGTGGACACACTGCCGGACAGCGCCGTTACCGCACCAACATACTGGGTCACACTGCCGATGCCAAAGGCTCCGCCCCATGCTTTCAGACACACAAAAACATACACAATGCCTGTCAAAATGCTGCCCAGGCTCTTTCCTGCCGCCGTCCAGGCACCCATAGGCCCTCTGGCCAGCTTCTGCATCTTTCCTTCATGGCTGAAAACATCCATCTGGCGCATATAATGCTGGGCAATCGCCTCCTGATTGTAGATTCGGAAATCTACAGCCCGGTGGGGTTGTTCCGAAATAAAACCAAAGGCACCAAAGATACGGTTTCCGAGGCGCGCTTCTTCCGCGCAGGAAGCCCAATAGGCCATACTCTTATTGTTGCACACAGGGCCCAGCACTGTTACCGCAGCGATCAGACCGATCAATGCCGTAATAAAGCCCGGATGGTTCAAAAACGCCATGCTGCTTTCCGCTGGCACCTGAAGTGTAAATAAGCTCACGGTCAGCGCCACCGCGCCGATAATACCGGCGCAGCCCTCTACGAAATCAGCCCAGCGGTAATACAGCTGGCTGATGCCCCAGCCACTCCAATTCTCGCTTTGTTCGATCTGGGCTTTTAGATCATGGGTCTTGGGATTATCCATATCCGCAAAATCCAGGGAGAGCAGCTTATCTGCAAGCAGATGGTTCTTGCGGTATGCATACCGGTCCGCAATGACATATCTCCAGCGCAGAAGCAAGCCTGTCGCCAAAGTCATAGTACCTATGCTGATCAGCGCCGTGATCACCAGGCGGATCAACTCCTCTGTCCTGCGTGCTCCGGCCAGCTCATTGATAATTTGGGCAGAGAAGAAAACGGTCACATAAGGGGTAAGGGCCTTAGCGATGCTGTGAATGGCTGTTACCGCAAAGACACCGGGGCAAAGATGCTGCACATCCTTATAAGCCCGCCAGTGGATCTGAAAAGTCTCTTTCAGGGTCACTTTATCCTTATTCTTCGCCATCCTGCTCGCCCCCTTCCTGATAGTATCTGGCTTGGACATGGAACAGCTTGGCATATTCGCCGCCAAGAGTCAAAAGTTCCTCGTGGGTTCCTTCCTCAGCGATGATGCCGTCCTGCAAGAAAAGAATTCGATCGCAGAACCGGGTGGATGCCAGCCGGTGAGAAATGAACAAAGAGGTTTTCCCCTTGGTCATCTCGTTGTATTTCATGTAAATGTCATTTTCCGCAATGGGATCCAACGCCGCTGTGGGTTCATCCAACACCAGGATCGGGCCATCCTTGTAGAGCGCTCTGGCTAAGACCAGGCGCTGCATTTCTCCGCCGGAGAATTCTACGCCCTCCAGAAACGCGATCTTTCCCACATGGGTCTGCAGCCCTAACGGAAGCTTTTCAACTTTTTCGGTCAAGCCGGCTTTTTCCAGGCAGTCCGCGACCTTTTCCATGTCTATATTTTCATACGTTTGGGCCACATGCTCCGCCACCGTCAGATCCAGCATGGACATCTCCTGGAATACCGCGGAGAACAGGTCGTAATACTCCTGTCGGTTAAACTCCCGAATGTCAATGCCATTGAGCAATACACGGCCCTCGTCCGGGTCATAAAAACCGCAGAGCAGCTTCACAAATGTGGTTTTGCCCGCGCCGTTCAGACCCACCAAGGCAATCTTCTCACCGGGGTGCAGCGTCATGCTCATGTTGCGGATAATGTCGGTCTCTGTGCCGGGATAGCGGAAGGTCACATTTTCCAGTTTCAACTCATACTGCTTCGCCCTTGGAATAGGTACGCCGCCTTCAAATCGGAAGGGCTCCGGTGCGTGGATATACTCCTGGATCTCAGACAAGCCCAGGCATTCCTTATGCAGCGTGGTAAATTCAGAAAGCAGGCCGGTCACCCAGTTGGAAAACCCGGTAAATGCGGTAAAATACAGCAGAAATTCCGACGCTGCCATGCCTTCCGTCACTGCGCGGTGGATCAGATAGGCATAAGCGATGCCGTTCCGGGCAAACTGCAGGATCACATCAACCAGGCAGTTCCAGGCATAGACCTTTTCTCTTCTGAGAGAGAAAGCTTCCGCCAACCGCCGTGTGCCATTAAAAATGCCGTTCAGCCAAGGGGCAAGGCCAAAGATCCGGATATCCTTGGCAAGCTTCACGGATTCTGTCTTGCCGGTCAAATACCCAAGTTCCTTTTCGTAGCGCATCAGCTCGTCTTTATGTCTGTACTGCCACCCATTAATATGACGGCTGACAAAGAAGCCCATAACTGTGGTAATGACCACAACGCCGATCAAAATCAGATTCACATCCGTCAGCAGGCACAGATAAATGATAAAGCCCACCACATTGATCAGCAGTCCTGTGAGGGTATGCCAGATATGCTCCGACGGGCGGTCATTGGCATCGCAGTGCATCAACGCCCGGCTATGCAGCTGCAGCACCTTGGGATCCCTGGTGTTGGGGTAGGATGTGGTAAATGCTTTATGGTTGATCATGTGGATGATCTCGGTGCGCACGTCAATGCGGCCATACATGATATTTTCATCCACATACCCCAACGCCGCGTTCAAGGCCATCAGTATGGCAGAGAAAATGCCAATGGTGCCAAGCAGTTCCCCCAATGGTGCTAAAGTCTCCACCTTTTGCAGCACCAGCGGTGCAATGAATAACTGTGCCAAATTGATGCCAACGCTGAGCAGCGCAAACGCAACGCTAAGCCAGATCACACTTCTGACACTGTCCCAAGCAGTCTTCAGCATGAAGCAAATACATTGCCATATTCCATATTTTGGTTTTTCTTTTACTTTCATTTTGCCTCACCTCGTGAGTATACAGTATCATAAAAATTCGTCCCCGGATCATTCTGGGGACGAATCGTTAATTCTCGGTGACGAATTGCTTTCTTTACACCTGCGGAATGAGAATTTCCGTGGTGAATGCGCCGTCCTCGGAGTTGCGGCTCAGGTATCCGTCCAGCCGCTCGATGATGTTATCGATCCGCACAAGGCCGAACCCATGACCGTCGCCCTTGGTGGTCTGGAACAGGCCTCCGACCTTCTCCATCTTTTTGCCGGAAGTGAAGTTGGTGAATGAGATGTACAGCTGGGTGCCCTTCATATCCATGTACACCCGGATCTGGCGCTGGTCTTCCGGTAGGGACAGGCTGGCTTCGATAGCATTGTCAAAGAGGTTGCCGATGATACAGCACAGATCCAGCTCGGACATTTTCAGCTTCACCGGGATATGGGCATCACAATGGACGGTAATGCACTTGGACTGTGCCAGGGATATCTTACTGTTCAGAATGGCATCCGCCATGGCGTTGCCGGTCTTAACTACCGTATCCACGGTGTTGAGGTCGGTGTCCAGCTCGTCCAGATATGCCTTGATTGCATCCATGTCGCCGTTGGCAGCCAGCACCTTCATGGTCTGGATATGGTTGCGGTAGTCATGCCTCCAACCCCGGATCTGCCGGTACATATTGTCCACTTCCCGGTAGTGGGTCTCGATCAGCTCCCGCTGGTAGGCGGCGATCCGCTTATCTATCTGTTTTGAAAAGAGGGACATACTCATTCTCCATCGTAGTAATCTACTGCTTCTGATCGGGGATAAAGCTGGTTTATACCCATACCCCAGACCCCGATTTTATCAGAATCGGGGTATATGGTAATATCCACCTCGTGTACCACATCAAAATCGATGTAGACAAGGTTCTCTGTATCGGAACTGTTGGTCAGCTTGTGGGCACCGGCAGGACCAGTCGGAAAGAACAGCAATTCTCCCGCTGTCACCTTCCTCTCACCATCCAGAGTTCTCAGGACACCTTCACCGCTGAGGATATAGAAGGTCTCCTCGTTATTATGGTGGAAGTGATAGGGATAAGCGGATTTATGGGGCGGAATCTCATAAACGCTGACCAAAGAATTCTTCGCACCACCAAAGGGGACAAACTTCCTGCGGTAGTATTCGTAACCCTCATGTTCGAACTTATGGCTTGCAGGGATATCTTCAATTTTAGAATGCTTGATCTCGCTCATAAAGAATCCTCCGTTATGTATGCTGAATGATTGCCCTGTTCAGCGGCTCATAAGCACCTCTGGGCAAGGGCAGCACTGTGCCATCGGATAGGCGTACTTCTGTTTTGGTGACCCGCTGGATGTACTTCAGATTCAGAATCATGCCGCGCCCTACACGGAAGAAGCGCTCATCCAGTTCCTTTTCAAATTCGGCTAGGGACCGTTTGACGGTGTAATCCACCTTTGCATGAACCGTCACATAGTTCTGATGCACATCCAGGTAACGGATCTCATAGAACGGCAGTCTCACCATCTCGCCGTAGGCTTCCAGGTTCAAGCACCGCTCTTCCTGCTTTCGCTTTTCCGGCGCACGGTCCAGAACCGTCAACAACTTCTCCCGGTTCACAGGCTTCATCAGATAATGGAGCGCAGCCACCTCATAACCCTCGGCAATATAGTCGGAGTAACCGGTGATGAACACGATCTGCACCGCCTCATTATCCTGCCGCACCCTCTTTGCCATAGTCACGCCATCCATAGCACCCATTTCAATGTCCAGAAGCAGGATATCCCAATCCTTGTCCTCTGCATACCGGAACAAGAACGCCTCTGCTGAAGGGAACACCTCAGCCTGAATGTTTGCTTGACGAAGATCTGCCCAGTTATTCAAAATACCCTGTACAAATTCTGCGTCTGTTTTGCTGTCATCCACAATCGCAACCCGATAGGCCATGTGCTCACCCTCTTTCGCTTTTTGTTATATTATAGTCACTTTTTATCCTGGATGCAAGGATGTTCCCGTATTGTTTTTTTACGGAACTCACGAAAGTCAAAAACCAGGCCGCCATATCAGTTACCTTTTGTGGAGGTGCAACTCGTGTTGGAAGCGGGGGTGCAAATTGCTTCCAGGGGTGGCAATTGTATCAATGCGTGCACCTTCAGCCAAGAATAGGACTCGAAAGGGCGGCTCCAGTGCACACACTGGAGTAAAAATTGAGCGCTGGCGAGCATTTTTTAGCCCGTGGGAGAGTCCATAGAAGAAAGACTGCAAACAAATCCCTTCCAGTCTTTTGGATCAGAGTATTCTCAAAAACTGTCATTGTTCAAATTTTATTGACGATTTGATAAAACAGCAGGCGTACAATGGATATACTTTCTTTCCAGGAAGGATTGAAACTGCCGGAGTTTGCGCATACACGTTTCCCTTGCCGCATAGTTTATGTTCAGTTGATTTTGGGCAGTATAATATTGTTAAAAAAAAGGTGGAATACCATCATGGCAGAAAAACAAAAATGGTCCAGGCTGTATGGCTTGATCAAAGGCACCGTTCGGCTGTTCTATCCGAAGATCCAGCCTGTGGGCCTGGAAAATATCCCCGATGAACCGGCCATCATCGTTGGCAATCACAGCCAGATGAACGGCCCGATCGCCTGCGAATTGTACGCACCGGGAAAACATTACATCTGGTGCGCCGGTGAAATGATGAATCTGAAGGATGTGCCGGCTTATGCTTACAAAGACTTTTGGGCGCAGAAACCCAAGGCGATCCGTTGGTTTTATAAAGCCCTGTCCTACATCATCGCGCCGTTATCGGTCTGCGTGTTCAATAACGCCCATACCATCGGCGTGTATCACGACACCCGGATCCTCTCCACCTTTAAGCAGACAGTACAGCGCCTGCAGGAGGGCAATCATGTGATCATTTTCCCGGAGCACGATGTGCCCTACAACCATATCTTGTGCCAGTTCCAGGACCGGTTTATCGATGTGGCAAAGCTGTATTACAAGCGCACGGGAAAAGCGGTCTCCTTCGTGCCCATGTATCTGGCACCGAAATTAAAGCGGATGTACTTCGGTCAGCCCATCCCCTTCGATCCTACGGCGGACATAGAGGATGAGCGGGCGCGGATCGCCCGGGCGCTGAAGGAGGAGATCACCGGCATAGCCGTTTCTTTGCCGGAACACACCGTGATCCCCTACCGCAACATCCCCAAAAAGCACTATCCGTCCAACGTTTCCAAGGAAGGCATCCATGAAAAAACCTGTAGTTGATTACCGCCATTTCCGCTTATCCCGGATCAACGATCCCCGATTTTCCCACCTGAAACTGTTGCTGGGCTGGGTGGGCTACTTCCTGCTCTACTTTTTGACCGAAAATCTGATCCCCGCTGAACACTGCACTCCGGTCCATCTGTGGCTGGATGATGTGATCCCCTTTTGCGAATGGTTTCTAATTCCTTATGTATTTTGGTATCTGCTCATCGTGTTTTCTCTCGGTTACTTCCTGCTGTACCATATTGACAGTTTCAAGCGATTGCAGATCTACATCATCATCACCCAGATCCTGGCGATGACGGCCTACATCCTGTTCCCTACCCGGCAGGATCTGCGGCCGGAAACCTTTGCAAACGACAATTTTCTCACCCGCTGTGTAGGCTTGCTGTACGCCTTTGATACCAATACCGGCGTTTGCCCGTCACTGCATGTGGCCTATTCCCTGGGCATCGCCTCGGTCTGGACGAAGGAACGGGCCGCCCATCCGCTGTGGAAGGCTTTTGTAGTCTTCGCGGTGGTTATGATCTGCCTGTCCACCATGTTCATCAAGCAGCACTCCGCGGCGGATGTACTGGCAGCGCTGCCGGTGTGTCTGCTCGCCGAAGCCATTGTTTACCGCGACCGTTACTTTAGGCGCTCAGCAGTGCCCCGGCCACAATAAACAGAAACATGACGCAAAAACACCGACCCATGCGGATCGGTGTTTTTTGATCATCCAATGGGATGCTGAGCAATATAGTCATCCAAAATCCGGGCGGCGGTGTAGACCATCCGGGCGCAGGGGCGCTGGCTGTAATACTCCGCTGTGCGGGGGCTGGGGGTGGGATCTGTGGGGGGATTATCCAAAATCTCCCGGCAGATGATACTGCCCACCTGCTGCCGGAACTGGCCGGCCAGTTCCTGGACCCGCTCATAATGGGCCTTCTGAGCCTGGCTGTCCGGGCTTTCGTAACCATACAGAATACCCGCCACCAGCAGCATGCCGCTGACCGCTCCGCAGACCTCCCGCAGGCGGCCCATTCCGCCGCCGAAAGAAGAAGCCTTCTTCGCCGCGTATTCCGGCGTCATGTCGGTCAGATCACAGAAAGCCACGGCGATGGACTGGGCGCAATTATAGCCCTGGCAGAACAGCTCTGCCGCGTGTAAGCTACGATCCATGTTCATTCCTCCAAGTCCGTAATATGGAAGCCGATCTCTCCCCAGAAGCGGTAGCAATCTTCCACCCAGCCGGGCACGTTGGGGCTGTAATGCCCCGTCACATCGGCGCGATAGACCTGGTCATTGGCCAGGGACAGGCCGTGCCAGCCATGGCGGTACAGGTGGAAGGTAAAATCCACACCGGCTTCGTCCATTTTTTCCGCCAGGATGATGGAATTGCGGCAGGGCACTGCCCCATCATCCCGGGTGCACCACAGATAGGTGGGCGGCATATCCGGCCGCACCTGGCTGTCCAGGGACAGCCGCATCCGCAGTGCTTCATCACCGCCGGAGATATTCTGCATAGTGCCCGCATGGGTCTTACCCCAGCCAAGAGTCACCGGATAGCACAGCGCCAGGGCATCGGGCCGGATCTGTTCACCGGTGCCGATATCCGCCACCTCCGGGCAATCAAACATGGTGCCCAAAGTGCCGCACAGATGGCCGCCGGCGGAAAAGCCCATGGCCGCCACCATATGGGGGTCTACTTCCAGTTCCTGCGCATGCTGACGAATGTAGCGCATAGCCATGGCCGCTTCCCGAAGCTGCACGGGGAAGGGATGACCGCCGCAGGTATAGCGCAGCACAAAAGGCACATAGCCCATAGCCAAAAAGCGGTAAGCCACCGGCTCTGCTTCCCGGTCGGAAGTACGGCTGTAGCCGCCGCCGGGCAGGATCAGCACCGCCGGCCGCCGCCGATTGGGGCTGACTTCCCTGGATGTGGCATGATGCCAGAGGGTCAGTTTGCCCTCATGGTCTTCCGGGCCGGTCATGCCAAAATGCTCGTAAAGATCTACATGACGAATTTCCATATGATCCTCCCTTTCCGTTACTTACCGGCCGCTTCTGCCAGTTCCGCCAGGATCCGGGGAATCTCAATATCCTGGGGGCAATGGCCCATGCACGCGCCGCAGGCGATGCAATCGCCGGGCTGGCCCTGAGTCTCGATCTTGTCCATGCCATTCAGGGCCCAGGGGCCATGGACCTTATAGGAATTATACAGCTTCATAAATGCCGGGATGTTGATGCCCTGGGGGCACTCGGAAGTGCAGTAACGGCACTCGGTGCAGGGCACATAGATCTGCTTGCGGAACAGCGCCCCGGCTTCCAGCAACGTCGCCATATCCTCGGGGCTGAGGCCGTCCGCGTCGGCGAAAGTGCCCAGATTATCCCGCAGCTGTTCCAGGTTGCTCATGCCGCTGAGGATCACCTGGACCTGGGGATGGCTCTTGACAAACCGCAGGGCCCAGGCTGCCATAGACCAATCGGGGTGGGCAGCCTTCAAAATGGCTTCCACTTCCGGGGTCAGGGATGCCAGGCGGCCGCCCCGGACCGGTTCCATGACCATGATGGGGATATTCCGCTCCGCCAGGATCTGATACTCCCGGGCGGCCGTTCCATAGGCCCAGTCATAGTAGTTCATCTGGATCTGGGCAAAATCCCAGGGGGCATGATCCGCAAAACGGGTCAGGGTGTCCAGATCCGCATGGGTGGAAAAGCCCAGGTAGGTGATGCGGCCCAGCCGCTTCTGCTCCCGGAAGAATTCCACCGCGCCGCCGTCGATGTACTTGTCGATGTTATGATCCTTCAGACAGTGGATCAGGTAAAAATCGATATGATCGGTCTGAAGCCGCTCCAGCTGCTCTTCAAACACCGCCCGGTAATCGGGATTGGCGTTGACATTGAATTTGCTGGCGATGTAGAAACTGTCCCGGGGCTTGGTCTTCAGCCACTGACCCAGGCACCGCTCGGAGTCGCCGCCGTTGTAGACATAGGCGGTATCGTAGTAATTGATGCCGGCGTCATAGGCCTCATCAAAAATGGCGTGGGACTTTTCGTAGTCGATGTGGTCTTCATCCCGCATCGGCAGGCGCATTGCGCCCATGCCCAGGCCGGACAGGCGGATATTTTGGAAGGGTTTATAAAACATATCCATTACCTCCGTTGAAAGATACTTCCATTATAAACCCGCATGCCCCCGCCGTCAAATAAAAAGTAGAAATTTTGAATATCCGTTTGCAAATAAAAAGGTCAGGGCCGAAGCCCTGACCAAAATTTTTCGGGAAAGAGGACAGATTAATAAACGCCAGCCCACTCTTCGATGTTGGAGCCATCGAAACGGAAGGGAGGTCCAACGATGATCTGCTTGGCAGCGGGATCACCGGCGGCGACTGCGTAGGTGGAGCCGTTGTCAGCCTTGAACTCAGTACCGACAGCGCCGACCTTGCCGTCCAGCAGAGCCTTGATCATGTAAGCAGCGCAGTTGCCCACATCGATGGGGTTCCACAGATACATGTAGGGGCAGGGCTTGCCTTCGCCGACGTAGTTCTTCATCTCGGAGGGCAGACCCAGGCCAGCGACCTTGATGCCGCAGGAAGGATCGTTCTCAACGACCTTGGCAGCAGCCAGGATGCCGACGGTGGTGGGGCAGCAGACCACTTCCAGGTTGGGATAGTTGGTGATCAGGTTCTGCATCTCGTCGGTGGACTTCTGAGCTTCGTCGTCGCCGTAAACGGTGGCAACCAGATTCAGCTTGGAGTACTTGGCATCCTTCAGGATTTCCTTCATAGCTGCGATCCAGGCATTCTGGTTGGTAGCAGTGGAGGAAGCAGACAGGATGGCGAAATCGCCGCCGTCTTCGCCGCACATATCAGCGACGGAGTCGACCAGGACCTGAGCGACCTGCTCAACACCGGCCTGGTTGACGAACAGCTGGGAACCCTTGGTATCGGAGTCCAGAGTAACAACAGCGATACCGGCCTTGGTGGCCTCATTGATGGTGGTCTCCAGAGCAGCAGCATCATTGGCAGCAATGGCGATGCCCTTCACGCCCTGAGCGACCAGCTCGTTGACGATAGAGATCTGGCCGTCAACAGTAGCGGACTCGGGGGACTTGGTGACCATCTTGACACCGATAGCCTTACAAGCGGCCTCGAAGCCAGAGATCATTCTCAGCATGTAGGGGTTGGAGGCGTCCTTACAGACGATGGCGTAGGTGACTTCGCCGGAATCGCCGGGGCCGGCACAGGCGACCATGCTGCAAACCATCAGCATGACCAGGAGCATTGCGATAATCTTCTTCATTTTTGTCTTTCCTTTCAAAATTTTATTTATATGAACGCTTGCGCGTACATACCGTAAGGGGGGATCAAACAGTCTTCTTTCTGTTGCGGATGGCTTCCTGGATGGTGGGGTACAGGACCACCACGATCAGCAGGGCACCCAGGATGATGCGGATGGTCTGGCCGCTGAGGTTGATCAGACCCAGGCCATAACGCAGCAGACCCACGATGAAGATGGCGATGACGGCGCCTACCATGGTGCCCTTGCCGCCGGCGGTGGAAATGCCGCCCAGCACGCACATGGAAATGGCTTCCAGGTCAAAGCCGTCGCCCACGTCGCTCTTGATGGAGCCCAGCTTGGATGCATAGAAGATGGCAGCCAGGCCGCACATCATACCCGTTAGGGTAAAGACGATCATGCGGACCTTTTCCACCTTGATGCCGGCGTATGCCGCGGCTCTCTTGTTGGCGCCGATGGCGAACATCTGACGGCCGAACACGGTCTTGTGCATCACCAGGCCGAATACGATAGCCAGCACCGTGAAGACGATGATGGGATACTGGATCAGGTCGAAGACCTTGCCGTAATACAGGTTGGTGAACCAGGACACCTCATTCAGACCGCCGGTGGAACCGTCGCCCAGGATCCGTTCGGACAGGCCGCGGAAGATGATGTTGGTGGCCAGGGTGACGATCATGGGGGCCAGCTCCGTGAACTTGGTCATGATCAGACCGTTCAGCGCGCCGCAGACCGTGCCGGTGACCATGCAGGCCAGGATGCCCAGCCAGATGTTGTCGGTGGCATTGTAAACAATGCCCAGCACCGTTGCAGACAGGCACACATTGCCGCCCACGGACAGGTCGATGTCACCCAGCAGGAGGATGAAGGCCATGGGCAGGGCGATGAGGGCCTTGTCCATAAAGTTGTTGATGTTTCGGAACAGATTCTGGGCGTTCAGATAGTAGGGCGAAATGCAGATGTTCATCACATTGACCGCCAGGAAGATGAGCACAAGCAGAGATTCCCAACGCAGAAGCAGGGTCTTCAGGGAATGCTCTTTGATGCTGGAGATCGTTCTACCGGATTTTGTTGCCATCAGATCTCCCTCCCTTCCAGAGCTCTGCGGGCAGCGTTGCGCTGCACCAGCACGTTGATCAGAACCGCCACCAGAATGATGCCGCCCTTCAGCGCCTGCTGCCAGAACGGGTCGATGCCCACCAGGGACAAAGACTTACTGATAATGGCGATGGTGATGGCGCCCAGCAGCACGCCGAAGGCATTGCCCTGGCCGCCGTTGAGGCTGACGCCGCCGATGACGCAGGCCGCGATAACGTCCATTTCGGCGCCGGTGGCCATGTTGCCCTGAGCGGAAGCGTAGAAGCTGGTGTACATGGCGCCTGCCAGACCGGCAATGGCACCGTTGATGGTGTAAACAAGGGTCTTGACCCGGTCGATGCGGATACCGGAGATCTTGGCAGCCTCGGGGTTGGAGCCCACTTCGTAGATCTGACGGCCAAAGTTGGTCCACTTCAGGAATACGACCATGGCACCGAAGACAATCAGCACGATCCAGAACAGATTGTTGATGCCCAGGAAGCTATTCAGCGCGAAAGCCTTGTAGCCGTCCAGCATCTTGTCCGAGGGGACCCACTGGGTATCGGAAATGAAATAGGTCAGGCCGCGGTAAATGTACTGCATGCCCAGCGTTGCGATAATGGGGATGACCTTGCCCTTGGAGATAACACCGCCGATGACCAGGCCGCACACAGCGCCCACCAGAATGCTGAAACCGAAAGCCAGCACCGGATTGGTGATGATGCCGTCCCGCATCAGCAAGGAGGTAGCCATGCCGCTCAATGCCAGGGTGGCGCCTACGGAGATATCGATGCCGCCGATCAGCAGCACCAGCAGCATGCCAAAGGCCAGAACCGCGGTGTAAGCGTAATTCTGGGTCAGCTGGTAGATAACGGTGGGCGACAAGAACTTGCCGCCGCTGCGCCACTGGATCACTGCCACCAGCAGGATCATGACCAGCAGCAAACTGGCTTCACGGCTGCGCAGCAGCTCGCCCAGTTTTCCGCCCTTGAGAGGTGTCTTATTCTTCACGGTCACACACTCCCTTCTGCAGCGGTCTGCTTGGCCATGGCCAGCTCCAGGATCTTCTCCTGGGTAGCCTCAGCCCGGCTCAGCTCACCGGTAACGCGGCCTTCGCACATAACAACGATCCGGTCGGCCATGCCCAGGATCTCGGGCATTTCGGAGGAGATCATGATGATGGCGTAACCCTGCTGGGCCAGCTCGCCCATGATCTCGTAAATGGCAGCCTTGGCGCCCACGTCCACGCCCTTGGTGGGCTCATCCAGCACCAAAACCTTGAAATCGGAACCCAGCGCCTTGGCCACGACCACCTTCTGCTGGTTGCCGCCGGACAGGGAACTGGCCTTGTCAAAGACGGTGACCGCCTTGGTGTCCACCGATTCTGCCAGCTTCTTGGAGTTCTCGTTTTCCTGCTTTTCATTGATGAACAGCCGGCTCACATAGCTGCCCAGCTCGGTCAGCGTGATGTTGCGGCCGATGCCCCAATCCAGGATCAGGCCTTCGATCTGCCGGTTTTCCGGCAGCAGGCCGATGCCCAGCTTCATGGCGTCGGAGGGGCACTTGATCTTCACTTCCTTGCCCTCCAGGAAGATCTTGCCGGAGGAGGCCTGCTCTGCGCCGAAGATGGTCTGCACCACTTCTGTACGGCGGGCGCCCACCAGGCCCGTCAGGCCCAGGATCTCGCCCTTGTTGACATGGAAGGAAACATCCTTAAAGTAACCGGTGCGGCTCAGGCCCTCCACCCGGAGGACTTCTTCGCCGATCTCCACCTGGGGCTTGGGGAACAGATCGCTGATCTCACGGCCGACCATGGCCTTGATCAGATCCGCATTGGTGATCTCATCCACATTATATGTACCGATATACTGGGCATCCCGGAAAACGGTGACCCGAGTGGCCAGAGCGTACATATCTTCAAAACGGTGGGAGATGAAAATAATGGACACGCCTTCGTCCCGCAGCTTCCGGGCGATGCGGTACAGCTCTTCGGATTCCCGCTTGGTCAGCGCGGCAGTGGGCTCATCCATGATAATGATCCGGGCCTTCAGGGACAGGGCCTTGGCGATCTCCACCATCTGCTGCTGGGCAACGGACAGATTGCCCATCAATTCCCGGGAGTCGAAGTCCGCGTTCAGCTCCTGCAGCAGGGCATCGGCTTCTTTATACATCTGCTTCCACTGCACCACGCCGAACTTCATCTTCAGGTGACCGACGAAAATATTCTCCGCCACCGTCAGATGGGGATAAGCGGTAACATGCTGATAGATGGCGGCGATACCCGCCTTCTGGGCATCTTTGGTATTTTTGAAGTTCACCTTCTGGCCATAGAGGTACATCTCGCCCTCTTCCGCCTGGTGAACGCCCATAATGACCTTGATAAAGGTAGACTTACCGGCGCCGTTTTCGCCCATCAGAGCGTGGATCTCGCCGGCTTTCAGATCAAACTGCACATTGTTCAGCGCCTTGACACCAGGAAAGATCTTGGTGATGCCGTTCAGCTGCAGAATGGTTTCGGCCATTTCATTTGCTCCTTCCCTCGCTGCCTGCTGTGGCAGCTGTTTCTGCCGTCACCGCCCACGGGGTGACAGGGCACATCCTGTTTTGATGCAAAACAGGAACAGGGGGACCCCCTGTTGGTCATTCTCCCGGCGAGGTTTGGTGCTTTTATCCAATTCCGCCGATTGAATTTGTGCAAGGTGGACAATTTTGTGAAAATTGTCAAGAAATTGTACCATTTTGCACCGTTGTTATGTATAATATCACCATCTAAGCAAAAAAGCAACCCTTTTTATAAATCTTTAAAAATTATTAACGAAGGAGTATACCATATGGAACGCTATGCATGGAAAGCCACTGTCCTGCCCGGAAAGCTGGAGGAATACATCTACCGCCACGACAATATCTGGCCCGAGATGAAAGAAGTCCTGGCCGCTGCCGGCATCCGCAACTACACCATTTGGAATGTGGGCAACGAGCTGTTCGGCTACTATGAGTGCGACAGCGTGGAGTTCGCCGCCAGAGTCCAGGCGGAAAGCCCGGTGGTGGACAAGTGGAACGAATACATGAAGGACGTGATGGTAATGGAGATGGATCCCGTCACCGGCGCCCAGCCGCTGATGAAGCAGGTCTTCCTGTTTGACTAAACGAACCCGCCCGCGGCGCAAAGCCGCGGGCGATATTTTTTCAGTTCAGCAGCCGGAAATGGTCCCGCCCACTGTTGCACACCGGGCAATGGGTCACCGGGCCGGGCCCCTTTTCCTCTATATTATAGCCACACATACTGCAACGATACCGCGCACCGGGGCGGTCAGACAGATCGCGGGGCTGCTCCACGGAAGCCAGCAACGTTTTCAGCTGCTCCGTGGCTTTTGCGTTGCCTGCCTTTTCCGCCAGCCGGAACCAGCGGATAGCCTCCTCTGTGTTCCGGGGCACGCCTTTGCCCTGCTTGTACCACAGGCCCATATTAAACAACGCATAGCGGTTACCCTTCTCTGCCGCGATCCGGCACAGACGTACCGCTTCCACCGGGTCCTCCGCAACGCCCACGCCGTTCATGTAGCATAGGCTCAGGCCATTGTAGGCCAGGGCGCTGTCGTGCTTAATGCCTTCCCGATAAAGCTCCACCGCCTTTTTGGGGTCATGGGGAACGCCGTATCCGTAGCGATACAGCAGGCCCAAATTGGCCAGTGCCGGGATATTGCCATGCTCAACCGCCCGTTTCAGCCAATAGGCGGACTGCTCGTAATTTCTGGTCACCGCATTGCCTTCATAGTAACAGATGCCCATCAGGCACTCTGCGGTGTGGACACCCTGCTCTGCCAGGAGCTTGGCCATTTCCCAGGCTTTCTTCTGATCCTTCGGACAGCCTTTTCCGTCATAGAGGCATTTGGCCAAACCGGCCTTACCGTAAGGGTCACCGGCCTCGGCACCCCGGCGATAGCAGGCCGCCGCTTCCTCGTATTTCCCCGCATCATAGTTCAGGTCACCCAAAGAGGTGATCTCCGAGGGGATCATCTTCCAAATCGGAATATCCACCGCCGGCTCCACCGCCCCTTTGCAGGGTTGCATGATCCGGGAACGGCACAATTCCTCCACAAAGGAATCCAGGGAGGCATGGCGGTCCCGATACAGCGCCTGGGTCGAAGACAACTGCAGACGCATACCGCCGGTCAGAGTCGTATGTTCAATGTAGGCCACCAGGATATCCTTGCCCAGTTCCAGGGCATAATTGATCTCATTGCGGCAATGACGGGAAGCTGTGGCCGCCGGCGACATGAATATCAGCACCACCGCGGCTTTTTCCAGATGCTCCGCAATATATTCCGGCCATTCCGACCCCGCCTCGATGCCGGAATCGAACCACACGCGAAAACCCTGTTTTTGGATCGCCTCGATGACCGGGATTACAGACTGGGAATCCAGGTGGGCGTAGCTGACGAAAATATACGGCTTGCTGCCTTCGTATACACTCATAATTCGGTTTCCTTCCCAACGGTATGATCCTGTTTATTATAGCGCAAAAAGGCAGAATGTGTCAACCACCTTCCCTTTCCTTGCAAAGGGCGCAAAAAGAGGCGATCCAAAGATCGCCTCCTTCGCCGGGACACCGGACAGCAACAATATGATGCGCCATCAAATAAACAATTTCCGTTCAAACATCTCCCGGGCAGGCCGGTCAATGGCCAGATAGATCAAAAATCCGCCAATGGCCGCCAGCACCGCCAAAGGATAGATGGACCAGCCGATAAACCCGATCCCAAAAGTCAGCACCACCAAAAATTCCACCAGCAGCATCATGGCCCCCAGGGCCATGATGGCGCCGCCGAAAATATACAGCCGGCCGCCCCGGACATACCGCAGCAGCGTCACCACCGCCGTAACGATGAGGCACAGACCCCCCACCACCGGAAAGGCAAAGCTCAAAAACCAACCGCCGCCGGTGGCCAGGTCAATATACAGCAGGTAAAGGCCCACCGCCGCAAAGCCGCAGGGCACAAAGATCACCGGATTGGGCTTGCGAAACCACCCGGGCAGGCACAACACCACATAGCTGACAAACAGCGCGCCGATCACATAGCCCGACCAGGTGACCGTATGGCTGATCCGCAGATCCACCAGCAAGGTGACGATCATGGGCAGCACAAACAGAAGAAGCAGCACCCGCTGGGCCGCCCGGGGGCTGACCTCCGTGGCAGGGTAATGGTGGGCAGGATACAGGGGCTCGCCCGGCTCCCGGGGGATATCCGGATGGTAGGGCACTGTACCGCACAGGGGGCATTTCTTTTCGGAATCAGCCAGTTTCACGCCGCAATGGATACAATACATCATCCTCACCTCTCGTTCTGATTACTTTCCACGGTGACCGGAATGCCCAGATCCCGCAGAACACGGAAAAAGCACCGCTCCAACTCCGGCTGCCGGATGTCGCGGATAAAATTGATATAGACCGTATCCCCATAGCTGAGGATGCCGCAGTTATAGGGCGCGTTGGCCTGGACGCCCAGGACAAAATCCATCCGCCGGATGTAGGGTTTCATGACTTCCGGCAGCTGCACCGCTCCCAAATTCGACATACTCAGACAGGATTGGTTCTCCCCCACGGAGTCGAAAATGGCTTTCATCACCAAATTCTTCAGCGGCAGGGGGATCAGCCGCACCGCCATGTTCTGCTCGTCCCGGACATTAGTGGCAATGACCGTGGACATATGCTTGGGGGTGATCTCCAGGCCCATTTTGTGCCGGATGATGGCACAGATCTCTTCAAAGGTGTATTCTCCCAGCCGGGGATCCAGCTCCGGGATGGTAAACATGGCAAAATTTCGCAAGGTACGGCTGGGAAACAGCTTCCGCAGATCCACCGGGATCAGCAGGCGGATGTGCTTGCGGCGGTGGGGCGGTTCTTTCTCCTTCTGGAGGTCCTGCAGGGCCATCATCATGACCGCCGACAGAAATACCGTCACGGTGACTCCATAGCGGTGGGCCGCTTCCAGGGTCTGCTGCACCGGCAGGTGCATGCACACCTGGTGCAAGAATCCGCCGGGCTGGGGATCGCCCCAAAGCCGCCAGGCGGTATGTTCCCGCCGGCTGGCCGCCACCGGGGCGGCGAATTTCGGAAAACTATCCTCCATTTCCTCCGGTTTCGGCAATTCCCGACGGTCCAGAACCCCATGCTCCGCCGGCACGGAAATGCCGTACTTCTGCTCCAGGTATTCGGCGGTCAGGGTTTTCAGAAAGATCAGTGCGCCGGTGCCGTCGGTCAGGGAGTGGAAAAACTCCACCGCCAGGCGGCTGCGGTACACCACCACCCGGAAAGCGCAGCGGCGCATTTCCCGGCGGCTCATCCAAACCAGGGGGTAGCTATGCTCTTCCCGGATTTGGGGAGCCCGGGGGATCTGCTGCAGGTAATACCAGAACACGCCCCGGCGCAGCCGGGCGGCAATGGTGGGGAAACGGGGCACGGTGACTTCCAGGGCCGCGCGCAGCACTTCCGGATCCACATCTTCACACAGCGTCACCGACTGGCGGTAAACATTGCTCCAATTCCGGCGCAGGACCGCCGGGTAGATCTTGGCTGCATTATCCAACCGCGTCCAGTGCAGGCGGCTCTGGTCTTCCTTTTTGGTAGGCATCCGTGTCCCTCCTTCCGTTTGTTTTCTTTATGGTATCATGCCAAGGAGAAAAAGGCAATCTACCGTTGCATTTTGAGGGTTCTACCGGCGGTAGAAATGGGCCAAAACCGGCCCAAAGCGGGCCGAAACAGGTCCATTTTGGCCCCTTTTGTTGCACATAGACAGGCAACCGCCCCACGGCAGCGGCCGTGAAGCGGTCCAAATTTACTTCAAGTCCCGGACCACATCCCGGGCCACCCGGTAGATGTCCTCCATGGTGGTCAGCGAGGAGATCTGATTTTTATAGTAGGCGCTGTGGCTGACGCCCCGTAAGTACCAGGCGAAATGCTTCCGGGCTTCCAGGCAGGCGATCTTCTCGCCATGGTCCTGCTCCGCCAGGCGGAACTGCTCCACCGCCACGGCGATCCGGTCTGCCAGGCAGGGGCGCTCCGGGATGGGCCGGCCGTCGATGGCCGCCCGGACCTCGGTGAAGATCCAGGGATCGCCGAAAGTGGCCCGGCCGATCATGATGCCGTCAGCGCCGGTGCGCTTGAGGCATTTTACGGCGGTTTCGCCATCCACGATGTCGCCATTGGCGATGACGGGAATGGACAGGCTCTGCTTCACTTTGGTGATCATATCCCAATCGGCCACGCCGGAATAGAGCATGGCCCGGGTGCGGCCGTGAACGGTGAGCATAGACGCGCCCTGGTCCTCCATCCGCTTTGCAAAGTCCAGCACATTGATGCTGCCCTTGTCCCAGCCCAGCCGGCACTTGACGGTAACGGGCACATCCACCGCTTTGGCCACAGCGGCAACGATATCCCCGGCCAGTTCCGGGGTGCGCATCAAGCCGCAGCCGTCGCCGGAATTGGCGATCTTGGGCATGGGGCAGCCCATGTTGATATCCAAAAAATCACAGCCGGAGATCTCCAGGGCCATCACCGCCGCCTGGGCCATGATGGCAGGATCGTTGCCGAAGATCTGGGCGCCGCAGAGGCTGCCCTCATTTTTACGCAGCAGCTTGGCGCTTTTCTGATCCTTATAGACCAGAGCCCGGGAGGAGACCATCTCCGTTACGGTGATATCCGCCCCCAGCCGGGCGCAGGTGGTGCGGAAGGCCCAATCCGTCACCCCGGCCATGGGGCCCAGGACGATGGGGTTATTCAGTTCGTATTGACCAAGACGCATGGAACATTCTCTCTTCCTGAGGGAAATTGTTGTTTATGCTTTCAAAGCCCTCTCCTTGAGGAGAGGGTGGCCCGTAGGGCCGTGTGTGGTGTAGCCGCCACAGGCGGCGTTATTGACGGCTGCTACGCAGCCTACACCACATCAGTCACCTTCGGTGACAGCTTCTCCTCAAGGAGAAGCCTTTGTGCCTTCGGCACTGTAAACAACAATTTATCCTACCAATTTATACAGGATTATAGCACAACCGCCAGCGTTTGGCAAGTCAAAGCAGCGCCGTCAGCAACCAAACCAGGGCCGTGACCGCAGCGCCGCCGCAGGCCCAAGCCGGGCCGTAAAGGGAAATTTTGCGTCCCTCTCCCCTGCCCGGATGCCGGATGGCCCGCTGGGCTTCTTTTAAGAGCATTTCGTCCGTCACCGCCGCGGCATCCTCCTTGAGAATAAATATGGCCTGCTCGAACAGGGCCCGGTCCGGGGATTGGACCACATAGACCTGCCGGGTAATGCCTTTGACCATAGTACATCGCCTCCTTTGAAGGTAGGATGCCCCAAAGGAAAAATTTGCATACCATCAGGAGGGAAAATTACGCCCCGGGTTGCGGAATTGGAAATGGTTTGGTGTTATGTAAACCGTGGACGGGGTGATGTTGGCGGGCGACCGCGAGGGTCGCCCCTACGCGGGGGGAAGGGGCTTGGCGGGCGACCGCAAGGGTCGCCCCTACGCGGGAAGGCTTTCGGGGAGCGGAAAATCCGCTCCCCTTTACTGCAGTAACCCATTACTGCAACAACTTTTTGCCTCAATACTTTATCTGGCGGAGGATCCGGTCCATGGTGCGGCTATTGGCCGCTGAGAAGGCCAGGGACACCCAGCCGGTTTCACCCCGGCGGATGCAGCGGCCCAGCTGCTCCACTTCCAGACGGTAATTGTCGGGGGTGGAGACCACCTTTTCTTCTTCGCCTGCGGCGGTCCGGACGATATAGGTCAGATCGCCGGACTGGTTGAACCGGGCATCGCAGCGGATACTGCCGGCAGTGCCGTGGATGCGGAAGCGGTCGATGCGGTCGCTCTTTTCCGTGGCCAAACACATGCCGCAGGTCAGGCTGGCTTTCTTGCCATCGGGGAAATGGAGCAGGGCCGTCGTCAAGGTATCGATGCCCTCCCCGGAGAATTCCGCCACCGCCTGGACCCGGTCCGGCTCGTCGCCAAAAAGCCACAGGATCTGGCTGGTGCAATAGCAGCCCAGATCATACAGCGCACCGCCGTAGGTCTCCCGGCGCATACGGATATTGCTCAGATCGTAATCCGAGGTCAAAAAGGCGGATTCCATATACAGCGGCTGGCCGATGGTGCCCCGGTCCAGCTCCCCTTTCACCGCCGCCAGGAGGGGGCTATGGAGGCAGGCGAAGGCTTCCATTAGATGGACGCCGCATTTTTCGGCGGTTCGGGTCAGTTCTTCCACCTGCTCCGGAGTGGGGGCCAGGGGCTTTTCACACAGGACATGCTTGCCGGCTTCCATGGCCTTGGTGGCCCACGCATAATGCAGCTCGTTGGGCAGGGGGATATAGACCGCCTCCACCGCAGGGTCTGCCAGCAGCTCTTCATAGCTGCCGTAGGCTTTTTCAAAGCCGAAAGCTTCCCGGAAGGCTTCGGCCTTCTCCAGGCTGCGGCCGGCGATGGCGTACAGGTGGCAATTCTCCGCCTGCAGCATGCCGGGAATGGTGTGCTTACGGGCGATGGTGGCTGTGCCCAGCACGCCCCAATTGACTTTTTGCGCAGTAAGATGATCCATAGGTCAGACCTCCCGGTTGATTTGTTTTTACTATACCATCGGCGGTGGGGAAAAGCTAGTTGCAATTTTTCCGTTTTCTTTCTATAATGGACAAAAATGATGCCCGGGAGGCCCTATGAGAAAGAATTACAACATGACCATCATCGCCTGTTTCATCGGCTACATCACCCAGGCGGTGGTGAACAATTTCATTCCGCTGCTGTTTGTTACGCTGCAAGACAGTTATCAGATCCCCTTGGGGCAGATCACGCTGCTGGTGACCATCAATTTCGCAGTGCAGCTGCTGACGGATTTTCTGGCCACCTATTTTGTGGACCGGATCGGCTACAAGGTATCCATCGTGGCGGCCCATGTATTCAGCGCGGTGGGACTTCTGCTGCTGCCGGTGTTGCCGGGGGTGATGGATCCCTTTGCCGGCATTCTGACGGCGGTGATCATCTACGCCATTGGCGGCGGATTGCTGGAGGTGCTGGTAAGCCCCATTATGGAAAGCTGCCCCACGGACAACAAGGAGGCGGCCATGAGCCTGCTGCACTCCTTCTACTGCTGGGGTCATGTGGGCGTGGTATTGGCATCCACCGCGTTTTTCCACTTTGCAGGCATCGAAAACTGGCCCATCCTCAGCTTTATTTGGGCGCTGATCCCCATTTGCAACGGCATCCTCTTCACCCAGGCCCCCATCGCCCCCCTGATCAGCGAGGGGGAAACGGGCATGACCATGGGGCAGTTGTTCAAAAACAAGGTCTTCTGGCTCCTGATGATCATGATGGTCTGCTCCGGCGCCAGCGAACAGGCAGTGAGCCAATGGGCATCGGCCTTTGCTGAGCAGGGGCTGGGCATCAGCAAGGCCGCCGGTGATCTGGCCGGACCTATGGCATTTGCGGTCTTTATGGGCGGTGCCCGGGCATTCTACGGCAAAATGGGCGAAAAACTGAATCTGGACCGGTTTATGAAGGGCAGTTTGGTGCTGTGCGTGGTGTCCTATCTGCTGATCAGCCTGTCCCCCTGGCCGGTATTGAGTTTGGTCGGCTGCGCCCTGTGCGGTATGTCGGTGGGCATTTTGTGGCCCGGCACATTCAGCAAGGCAGCCGTGGTGCTGCGCAGGGGCGGCACCGCCATGTTCGCCCTGCTGGCTCTGGCCGGTGATCTGGGCTGCAGCAGCGGTCCGTCCCTGGTGGGGGCGGTGGCAGAAGCCGCCGGCGGCGATCTGAAGGTGGGCATTTTGGTAGCCCTGGTATTCCCGGTGGCGCTGCTGCTGTGCCTGGGGAAGAAAATCCAAAGCAAATAAGCGACGATCCCCCCGTCTTTGTGAAGCTTGCGCAAAGATGGGGGGCGTTTTTTGTTGGGCGGTGTCACAGATGGGACATTTTGCCACTTGCCAGAGCCGCGGGCTTTTTTCTATAATAAGATCAGGGGGATAGGACCCCAATTTTGAAATATTACCAAGGAGATGATTCCAATGGCTCAATTTGTAAAGCTCCAGGCTGCCGGCCTGGAAAAGATCCGTGATGTGAACGAGCGGCTGGTTTCCTACAATGTGGAAATGACCGAGGTCACCGGCGGTACATTCTGGAAGGCTTACACCGATGCGCAGGTGGACGGCACCGAAGAATTCCCCGTGATCAAGGATTGGACCAACATGGGCAACCTGCAGCAGTGGTACGATCCCATCGACACCACCAACCCCCGGCTGATCAAGCTGGCCAAGGATCTGGGCGTTGCCTGGGTTCGCGTTTCCGGCACCTGGGCCAACAAGACCTACTATGACTTTGACGGTCACACCGGTGGTGTGGTGCCCGAGGGCTTCCAGAACCTGCTGACCAAGCAGCAGTGGCTGAACCTGCTGGACTTCGTCCGGGCCATCGACGGCAAGCTGTTGGTTTCCATCGCCAACTGCCCCGGCATCCACAGCGCCGACGAGCCCATGCCCTTTGAGCAGGCTGACCTGCTGTTCCGCACCTCCAAGGAATACGGCGTGCCCATCAGCGCCGCCGAATTCACCAACGAGCCCAACTTGATCGCTCTGAGCGGTCTGCCCAAGGGCTACACCCCCGCTGACCACGCCCGGGACCATGACCTGTTCGGTGCCTGGCTGCGGGAGAACTATCCCGAGTGTCTGTTCGTCGGTCCCTGCACCGTGGGCGACATCAATCTGTTCGGTGCCCTCAGCGGCGCCGGCGGCGGCATGGCAGCCGGTTTTGACATCGTGACCACCGAGCAGCTGCTGGGTGATTACAAGTCCCCCATGGACGTATTCAGCTACCACTACTACAACGGCGTTTCCGAGCGCGGCGCAGCCATGGGCGGTCACTGGCCCTATGAGGCTGCCCTCAGCGAGCAGTATCTGGCTGTGGCCGGCAACTGCGCACGGCAGTACATCGACCGCCGCGACAAGTATGTGCCCGGCGGCGAAATGTGGGTCACCGAGTCCGGCGACGCCGGCTGCGGCGGCAATACCTGGGCCTCCACCTATGTGGATGTGCCCCGGACGCTGAACGAACTGGGCGATTTCTGCACCGTTACCGGCGGCGTGATCTTCCACAACACGCTGGCTTCTTCCGACTACGGCTATCTGAAGCATGGCACTTTTGATCCCCGGCCCAACTATTTTGCCGTTCTGCTGTGGAACCGGCTCATGGGCAAGACCTGCTACGCTTCCGGCGAAGCCATCCGGGAAGGCGCTCATGTATACGCCCACTCCCGTAAGGACGGCCAGGAAGGCTATGCTTACCTGGTGATCAACAACTCCCAGGAAGTGACCACCGTGGAACTGCCCAAGGATTCCACCGTGTACGCCCTGACCGGCAACGGCAAGCTCCGCTCCCGCACCATGCTCCTCAACGGCAAGGAACTGGTGCTGGGCGAGAACGACGCTCTGCCCGCTCTGGACGGCGTGGCCGTCCCCGCAGGCACTCTGGAAGTTCAGCCCGGCGGCTGCACCTTCATCGTGCTGTAATTTCACACTACTTGATGGGCCGGCAGGAGCGATCCTGCCGGCTTTTCTCGCACAAATCCAATGTTTTTGCGGAAAATGGTTGTTTTTCTCGCATAAATATGGTATACTCCCTAAAAAGGCAGAAAATGGAGGAGTTCCTATGGCTATGCAACTGAATTTCCGCAGCTCCCTCGGCGGTTTTAACCGGGAGGATGTGGTGCGCTATATCGAATATATGAATTCCAAGCACACCGCCCAGGTCAATCAGCTGAACAATCAGCTGGAGGAGCTGCGGCAGGAGTTGGACCGGCTGAAGGCGCAGCCGGATCTGAGTGCCCAACTGGCGGAGGTCCAGGCCGATCATCAGCGGCTGGAAGAAGAGAACGCCCAGCTGCAGCAGCAGCGGGACGAAGCCCTTCAGCAGCTGGAGCAACTGAAGATCCAGCAGGCTGACCAGGCTGCCCGGGAACTGGCTGCCATGGAGCTGGAAGCATACCGCCGGGCGGAGCAGGTGGAACGGGCGGCAAAGGCCCGGGCGGAGCAGATCATCCAGCAGGCCACCGGCACATTGGCTCAGGCCACCACCCAGGTGGATGCCGCCGCCAATAACTTCCGGCAGATCGCCGAGCAGGTGAATCAGCAGATGGCCCAGCTGCAGGTCGCCGTGGACACCGGTAAAAATGCGCTGCTGGACGCCGCCACCACCATGTACTCCATCCGCACCGAGGATCAAGAGGGATAATTTTCGGGCCCACGACCGTGGGCCCGTTCATTTTTTGTTTCGGAGGGATCTTATGAAGATCTATCGCTCTGCAATATACAGCCAATTCCGCTGCATTGCCGCCGATTGCCCCGATAGCTGCTGCAAGGAATGGGGCGTTTCCGTAGATGCGGCTTCCGCCGCCTATTACCGGGGTCTATCCGGGCAGCTGGGTGACCGGCTGCGGCAAGTGCTGAAGGACGAGGACGGCGGCACGGTTATGGTCATTGAAGAGGGGCGCTGCCCCATGTGGCGGCAGGACGGCCTGTGCCGCATCCAGGCGGAGCTGGGCCACGAGGCGCTGTGCAAGACTTGCCAGGAATTCCCCCGGCTGACCCACGATTACGGCGATTTCCAGGAATGGGGGCTGGAATTGAGCTGTCCCGAAGCCGCCCGGCTGATCCTGAACGCCCCTGCCCTGCCGCCGGAAGTGTTGGAAGTGCCCGGTGAGGGCGTGGCGGAATACGATGAAGAAGTGATGGCGATCCTGCAAGGCAGCCGGCCGGAGGCCATGGCACTGCTGGAGGCTGCTCCCCTGCCCCAGGCTCTGGCGCTGCTTCTGATGTACGGGTATCATGTGCAGGCGGCCATCGACGGCGGCGAGGAAACGCCTTTTGATAATGCCGCGGCTTTGGAAGAGGCTCGGGGATTTGCAGGCGCCGGTTCGCTGGAAGAGATCTTGGAGTTTTATCGAGGGCTGGAAGTTTTGTCCCCCGATTGGCCCGGCCGGCTGGCTGCGCCTGCTCCCAATCCATGGGAGACCCGGTATCGGGCGTTGGCCCGGTATTTTGTGGAGCGGTACTGGCTCCAGGCGGTGGCCGACTATGATCTGGTTTCCCGGGTGAAATTTGCGATCCTTTCTTGCCTGGTAGTCCGGGGTTTGGGCGGCGATCCGGTGCAGACAGCCCAGGCCTACTCCAAGGAAATTGAGAACGATCCGGACAATGTGGACGCGCTGCTGGACGGCGCATACACCTGTCCCGCTTTCACGGATGAAAAGCTGCTGGGGCTGCTGCTAAACAGCTGAATACCCACCCGCTGTCGGATGTGTGAATGGCCCGACAGCGGGTATTGTTATGTGAAAAGCGCCGGGGCTTTGTGCAGTTCACCAAAACAAAGTGGTTATATTTGTAAACTTTGGCCAATATTGCTCTTGAATTTTTCCCAGAACAGCGTTATGATACGGCCGACTAAATCAATCAAAGAAGGCGTATGTTTTGGAAACTCAATTGATCAGTATTTCGCTGGCATTGGTGGGCGGCCTGCTTCTGTCCCGCCTGACCAAAAAGCTGGGATTGCCGGCCGTGACGGCCTATTTGGTCTGCGGTCTGCTGCTGGGGCCCTTTGTCCTGGGCGCTGCCCACATTCCCGGCGTCGGTTTTCACACATTGGAGCAGGTCGAGTCCCTGGGGCTGCTGACCCAATGCGCGTTGGGTTTTATTGCTTTTGCCATGGGCAACGAATTCCGGCTGGCACAACTGCGCAGCATCGGCGGCCGGGCTATTACCATCGGCATTCTTCAGGCCGTTCTGACCACCGTTCTGGTGGATCTGGTCCTGATCCTGCTGCATCTGTTGTTCCCCAAAATGCTGTCCATCCCGGCAGCCATCACCCTGGGTGCCATTGCCTCTGCCACCGCACCTGCGGCCACGCTCATGGTGGTGCGGCAGTATAAAGCCCACGGCCCTTTGACCAAGCTGCTGATGCTGGTGGTAGCCATTGATGATGCCGTTGGTCTGCTGCTGTTTTCGCTGTCTTTCGGCATTGCCGGTACGATTTCAAGCGGCGAGATCAATGCCATCACCATGGTGGCAGAGCCGCTGATCGAGATCATCCTGTCCCTGGCGCTGGGTGCATTAATGGGTGTGCTTCTGAATTTTGTGGAGCGGTTTTTCCATTCCCGCAGCAAGCGTATGACCATCTCCGTGGCTTTTGTTCTGTTGACAGTCGGATTGTCCACACTGCACTTTCAGATTGGGCCTGTTCACTGCGGTTTTTCCTTGCTGCTGGTTTGCATGATGACCGGAACGGTGTTCTGCAATATTTGTACCACCAGCGAAGAATTGATGGACCGCGTGGACGGCTGGACCGTGCCTCTGAGCATTCTGTTTTTTGTGATTTCCGGAGCGGAACTGGATCTGCAGGTTTTGGCCAACCCGGTCACACTGATCGTGGGATTCGTCTATATTTTGTCCCGCTCCGCAGGCAAATACTTTGGTGCCAACCTGAGCTGCCGCTCTACAAAATGCTCCAAAACCATCACCGAGTATTTGGGCATCACGCTCCTGCCCCAGGCCGGCGTGGCATTGGGCATGGCCATGACCGCATCGGCGCTGCCGGATGGCGCGGTGGTGCGCAATGTGGTGCTGTTTGCGGTGCTGGTATATGAACTGCTGGGCCCGACCATGACCAAATGGGCTCTGACGCGGGCAGGCGAGATCGACCCGGAAGGCCGGATCAGCGCTCGGACTCATAATCAGCCGAAACCGCCGATTGACCTCAAATAAAAAAATGCAGAAAATGCAAAAAAGCACTTGACATTTTGGTTTGCTGTGCTATAATACAAAAGCTGTCTGGCACAGCAAACCGAATATGGGGGTATAGCTCAGCTGGGAGAGCGCTTGAATGGCATTCAAGAGGTCAGCGGTTCGATCCCGCTTATCTCCACCAAACTTAGTTCCGGAAACTCGCCGTTTCCGGAACTTTTTTGTTTATAAAACCATATTCCCACCTCCAAATCCGTTGTTTTCTAAACCAGCCCCGAAACGCCTAAGGCCGATTGCGAAGCACTTTCAACACGAGTTGACACGAGTTTAATTCATGTCGGTCTTATGTCAAGGTTTTGCGCCGTGTGCTTACATGTCAATTTATCATCCAAATT
>JAZNNP010000017.1:0-7238 GCA_045580365.1 Faecousia sp. | reverse complement strand
CTCGAACCCCGGACCCACTGCTTAAAAGGCAGTTGCTCTACCGGCTGAGCTAACGGATCAGATTTGGCTGGGATGGCAGGATTCGAACCTACGAATGCCAGAGTCAAAGTCTGGTGCCTTACCGCTTGGCGACATCCCAATGTGACGGGCCCGGCTTCGGACACACCGAGGATTATAGCACAGCCAAATGGAATTTGCAACTACTTTTTTGCGTTTGGGGCAAAAAGTACCCGGTGTCCCGTAAGGACACCGGGCAGGAATGCTATTTTACAGGCCGAAGTAACGCTTGGCGTTGTTGTAGCTGATGCCTTCGACGATCTTCTTCAGGCTGGCGTCGTGGTTGGGATACTCGCCGTTTTCCACCCAATGACCAACCATGTTGCACATGATGCGGCGGAAGTAATCATGCCGGGCGTAGCTCAGGAAGGAGCGGGAGTCAGTGAGCATGCCGATGAAGTTGCCCAGCAGACCCAGGCTGGCCAGGGTGCGCATCTGGTCTTCCATGCCGTGCTTGGTATCGTTGAACCACCAGGCAGAACCGTGCTGGATCTTGCCGGGGACTTCGGTGCCCTGGAAGCAGCCGATCAGAGTGCCCAGCTGGGCATTGTCTGCAGGATTCAGAGAGTAGAGGATGGTCTTGGGGCACTGGCCTTCCAGATCCAGAGCGCTCAGCAGCTGGGCGATGTTGCCGCCGCAGGTGTTCTGGGAAATGGCGTCCACGCCGGTGTCCGGGCCCATGATCCGGAAGATCCGCTCGTTATTGTTGCGGATGCAGGAGTAGTGCAGCTGCATGGCGATGTTCAGGCGGTGATAAGCCTTGCCCAGGGTCAGCAGGATCACGGTCTGGAAGCCTTCGATCTCTTCCACGGTCAGGGTCTCGCCCCTCAGAGCCTTCTGATAGACGGCGTCAGCCTGTTCCACAGTATAGTTGACGAAAGGCACATAATCCAGGCCATGGTCGGAAGCCTTACAGCCGTGACGGGCGAAATGCTCCAGACGCTCCACCAGGGCATCCAGCACGTCCTGCATGGTGGCCAGGCGCTCCTTGCCGACGGAAGCGGCGAGCTGGGCCATGTATTCATGCCAGCCGGCCTTGTGGATGTTCACAGCCTTGTCGGGGCGGTAGGAGGGGCCCACGATGCACTCGATGGTGGGGTCGGCGGCGATCTTTTCGTGCCACTCCAGGGAGTCGATGGGGTCGTCGGTGGTGCCGATGAAGGCCACATTGGACTTGCGGATCAGACCGCGGGCGGTCATGTCGGGGTCATTCTGCAGCAGGTTGTTGCAATGCTCCCAGATCCGGGGGGCGCTCTCCACGGTCAGAGGCTCTTCCACGCCGAAGAACATCTTCAGCTCCAGGTTGCACCAGTGATACATGGGGTTGCCGATGGCCATTTCCAGAGCCTCGGCCAGCTTCAGGAAACGCTCATAAGCGGGCTTGTCGCCGGAGATGTAGCTTTCGTCGATGCCGTGGGAGCGCATCATGCGCCACTTGTAGTGGTCGCCGAAGTAGCTGCCGTCGGGATTCTTGCCGCCCAGCCACACTTCCACGATGTTGTTGAACCGGCGATCTTCGTAGATCTCCCGGGGGCTCAAGTGGCAGTGATAGTCACACAGAGGCATCTTGGAGGCATAGTCGTGGTACAGGTGCTTGGCGGTTTCGTTTTCCAGAATGAAATCTTTGTCCATAAAGGCTTTCATATGTAAGCACTCCTTTGCATAATTTGATAAGTTTATTATAAACCATCAAGCGAAAAATGCAAGAGTACGAACATCCAAATATCATCCCTATTTTTTGGGAAAAATCCCATAAAAAGACCTCCCCGGAAGATCCGGGGAGGCAAAATAGTAAATCAGGCCAGATAGATGGCTTTGCAGGCAAGCATCGTGTGGTAGCAGTCCAGCTTGCTGACCAGCTCCACGGGTGCGTGCATGCACAGAACGGGCACGCCGGCATCCACGGTGACGATGTTGCGGTTGGCCATGTAAGCGGCAACAGTGCCGCCGCCGCCCTGGTCCACCTTGCCCAGCGTGGCGATCTGCCACAGAACGCCGGCGTTGTCGAAGGTGGTGCGGATATGGCCCATGGCCTCGGCGGAAGCGTCAGAAGCGCCGCCCTTGCCCCGGGAACCGGTGTACTTGCAGATGGACACGCCGTAGTTCAGCTTGGAGTTGTTGCGGCGGTCGCAGGTCTCGCCGAAGTTGGGATCGAAGGCGTTGCTCACATCGGCGCTGAGGCAGAAGGAATTGGCGAAGCATTCATACAGGTTTACGCCCTGGCCGTCGCACAGGATGCCCATGAAATACTCAAAAGCTTCGCTCTGCATGCCGGAGATGCCCACACTGCCGATCTCTTCCTTGTCGGCCAGGATGCACACGGCGGTCTTGGCGGGGGTGCCGATGCTCCACAGGGCTTCCAGCTCGGCATAGGCGCAGACCCGGTCGTCGTGGCCGTAAGCGCCGATGAGGCTGCGGTCCAGACCCACTTCCCGGGCCTTGCCGGCGGGGACGATGGTCAGCTCGGCGGACAGGAAATCACTTTCGATAAGGCCGTACTTCTCGTTCAGCAGCTTCATAATGTGCAGCTTGACAAGATCGCTGCCTTCGCCTTCCAGAGGCTCGGTGCCCAGGATCACATTCAGCTGCTCACCGGCGATGACCTGGCCGGCAGGCTTCTGCATCTGGTCGCCGGACAGATGGATCAGCAGGTCGCTGATCATCAGCACGGGATCGGCATCGTCTTCACCGATGGTGACGGTGACCACGGAGCCGTCCTTGCGGTAAACCACGCCGTGGAGGGCCAGGGGCACGGTGACCCACTGGTACTTCTTGATGCCGCCGTAGTAATGGGTCTTGAAATAGGCGATCTCGGAATCTTCATACAGGGGATTGGGCTTCAGGTCGGCCCGGGGGCTATCCACATGGGCGGCGCAGATGTTGCTGCCCTTGCTCAAAGGCTCTGTGCCGATGACGGCCAGCAAAATGGATTTGCCGCGGTTGTTCAGATAGATCTTATCGCCGGGCTTGACTTCCATGCCGGGAACGGCAGGCACAAAGCCCCGCTTCTCAGCCTCGGCAGCAGCCCAGGCAGTGGCTTCACGCTCGGTCTTGCACGCATCCATGAAGGCCATGTAACGCTTGCAGTAGGCTTCCATTTCTGCACGCTGGTCGGCGGTCAGGATGGTGTAGCCATTCTTGGGGGACATCAGCAGGGAATTCTTCAGTTCTTCGTTGGTCATGATCATTACCTCCTCTTTGTTTTGCAGGTGCGGACAAGAGCCTTTCCTGCGGGCACATACTCACATTATACCGATTTGCCGGAAAAAGGCAAGGCATTTATTCCGGAAATCTTGGGCAGAACCGTCATTTTTTAGCGAATAGGCGCATTTTTTTTCAAACCAGCCGTCTTCATGCTGGGCGGCGATGCGTTTGCGGGCGTATTCTTCGGAAATACCGTCCCGGGCCATGAGCCGGCGGATCCGGTCTTCTTCCGGGGCGGTGACCGCGACGGTCACATCGCAAAGCTCTGCCAGCCTCCCCTCAAACAGGGCAATGGCATCGATGGCTGCCAGCTGCGGGCCGGCGGCTAGGGCAGACAGTACATAGTTTTTCACCGCGCTGTGGGTGATGGCGTTCAAATCGGCCAAGGCGGCGCTGTCGGAAAAGACGATGGCGCCCAGTTTTTTGCGGTCCAGCATTCCGCCGGTGACCGTGCCGGGAAAGCGGCCCTCGATGGCCGCGGTCAAGGCCGGGTCGGTCTGCAGAAGTTCATGATAGATGGCATCGCAATCCAGCACCAGGCCGCCCTGTTGGGCGATCAGATCCAGCAGAGTGGTCTTGCCGCAGCCGCTGCCGCCGGTGATTCCGATGATCATACTTCTTCCTCCGCGTTCACCACATGGAAAGCTGCCGCCTTTTTCAGCCGGTTCTGGATGGCGTAGGCCACGCCACCGCCCACGGGGCAGCGGGCAAATACCCGGCGGACATTTGGCTGATCCAACGCCCGCAGGGCGGCGAACAGACCGGCGGACAAAGTATCCACATCAGCCTCCCGGCCGTAGGACAAGGGGGCGCAATCGGCATACAGGGGCAGCTCCTCCTCAAAGCACAGCACCCGATCTCCCTCGGCAAAATGCCGGTGGATGTAGGCGGCGGCCTGCTCCCGGCTGCCGGAAACGATGAGCACATCGCACTGGGGGGCATAGTGACGGTATTTCATACCGGGGGCTTTTACCACGGCATCGTGATCGATGGCGGCGGTGACCGCCTTATCTACCACTAAATCGCCCAAAACGTCCACCAACTGCTCCGGGGTGATGCCGCCGGGCCGGAGAAGCCGGGGGCGTTCCTCCGTCAGATCCACGATGGTGGATTCCACGCCTACCCGGCAGGGGCCGCCGTCCACAATGGCGTCGATGCGGCCGTCATGGTCATGGCGCACATGGTCTGCGGTGGTGGTGGAGGGCTTGCCGGAAATATTGGCAGAGGGAGCAGCCAGGGGCACGCCGGCCAGGCGGATGATCTGCCGGGTCACGGCGCAATCCGGGCAGCGCACGGCCACGGTGTTCAAGCCGCCGGTGGTGCGGCGGGGCACATTGTCTTTGGCGGGCAGCACCAGCGTCAGCGGGCCGGGCCAGAATTTATCCGCCAGCAGCCAGGCACTTTCGGGAATGTCCCGGCAGTAGTCCGCCATCTGCTCCGCACCCCACAGGTGCAGGATCAGCGGATTGTCCTGGGGACGGCCTTTGGCTTCAAAGATCTTCTTCACGGCGTTTTCGTCCAGGCCGTTGGCACCCAGACCGTAGACCGTTTCCGTGGGGATGGCTACGAGGCCGCCGTTTTTGATGATTTGGGCCGAAATTTCCGCTGTTTTTGGATCTTGCGCAGGTAAGAATAATGTTTCCATAATTGACTCCAAAAGGTTGATCACTGCTGCGTATTCCTACGCGCTTCCTCGTCCAGGCGGTACTGCGTAGGGGTTTTGTATTCGTAGTAATAGTCGTAGTCTTCCAGGCAGGTGTCAAAATCCGCTACATTCCTGAAAATGTCTTCCGCAAAGCCCTTGGAACGCATGAATTCGTTGATCCACTGCATTTTTGTGATGTATTCCCGATTGCTGTCGCAATCAATAAGGTAAGTCACTCTGTTTTTTGCGATGTAGCTGGGAGGAAAGTTTTTCTTCACCACCAACAGCTTGTCGAAGGCATAGTAAACGCTGCGGATCTCGTCGCCTGTCATATTCAGTGCCTTCATGATGTTACTGATCCGTTGTTCTGTTTTGAATTCTTGCATTGTTACGTCCCTTCTTTGCGGAATAACGCAGGGGCTGCCGCAAGTGATATTTGCAGCAGCCCCATTGATATTCAGTTGATCAAACGGTGGGCTGGTTGGCCGCTTCGATGATCTTCACGAACTTCTCGGGCACCAGGGAAGCGCCGCCGATGAGGCCGCCGTCGATGTCGGGCTGAGCCAGCAGCTCGAAAGCGTTCTTCTCGTTCATGCTGCCGCCGTACAGGATGGAGATGGCCCGGGCGTTCTTGGAGGAGTACAGCTTGCGGACCACGCTGCGGATCATTTCACAGACTTCCTCAGCCTGCTCGGGGGTGGCGGTACGGCCGGTGCCGATGGCCCAGATGGGCTCGTAGGCGATGATGACCTTGCGGATCTTATCCTCGGGCACGCCAGCCAGACCCAGCTTGATCTGCATGGTGATGTGCTCGTCGGTGATGCCGGCTTCCCGCTGCTCCAGGGTCTCGCCGCAGCACATGATGGGGGTCAGGCCGGCTTCCAGAGCGGCCAGGACCTTGGCGTTGACATCGGCATCGGTCTCGCCGAACATCTCGCGGCGCTCGGAGTGGCCGATGATGACGTACTTGCAGCCGGCGTCGGTCAGCATATTGCAGGCCAGCTCGCCGGTGTAAGCGCCGGAAGCGTGGGCGTTGCAGTTTTCAGCGCCGATACCCACACGGGTCTCCCTCATAGCGCGGACAGCGGCGGGGATGCAGACTGCAGGCACGCACAGGGCGATGTCGCACCAGCGGCCCTTGGGCATGATGGCCTTGAACTGCGTCATAAACTCCTTGGTCTCGGAGGGGGTCTTGTTCATCTTCCAGTTACCGGCAATGACGGTCTTACGATACTTTCTATTCATGGTGATTCTCCTTATATGTTCATCAACAAACGATGTAGATTTCAAATTTATTGGGGTGATAAAAATGGGGATCTGTGGGTGTCCTGCGCCAGAAGCAGGACCGATCGGTTCATAGATATGGGAGGGGCATGGCCCCTCCCATAAAGCCATGGTTACAGATTACTTATCCTGCAGGCAGGCGATACCGGGCAGCTCCAGGCCTTCCAGGAATTCCAGGGATGCGCCGCCGCCGGTGGAGATGTGGGTAATCCGGTCGGCAAAGCCCAGCTGCTCGCAGGCAGCAGCGGAGTCACCGCCGCCAACGATGGTGATGGCGTCGGAGTCAGCCAGAGCCTGGGCAACAGCGATGGTGCCCTTGGCCAGGATGGGGTTCTCAAACACGCCCATGGGGCCGTTCCAAACAACGGTCTTGGCGTTCTTGGCAGCGTCAGCGAACAGAGCGCGGGTCTTTTCGCCGATGTCCAGGCCCATCTTGTCAGCGGGGATGGCATCGGAGTCTACGGTCTGCACATCCACAGGGGCGTCGATGGGGGAGGGGAAGGAGTCGGTGATGACGGTGTCCACGGGCAGCAGCAGCTTAACGCCCTTGGCCTCGGCCTTGGCCATCATTTCCTTGCAGTAGTCGATCTTCTCGGAGTCCAGCAGGGAAGTACCGACGGAGTAGCCCTTGGCAGCCAGGAAGGTATAAGCCATACCGCCGCCGATGATCAGGGTGTCTACCTTCTCCAGCAGGTTGTTGATGACGTTCAGCTTGTCGGAGACCTTGGCGCCGCCCAGAATGGCCACGAAGGGACGCTCGGGGTTGGCCAGGGCCTTGCCCATGATGGAAACTTCCTTCTGCACCAGGTAGCCGGAAACAGCGGGCAGATAGTCAGCCACGCCGGCAGTGGAAGAGTGGGCGCGGTGCGCGGTGCCGAAAGCATCGTTGACGAAAATGTCGGCCAGATCGGCCAGAGCCTTGCTCAGCTCGGGATCGTTCTTGGTCTCGCCCTTGATGTAACGGGTGTTCTCCAGCAGCATGACCTGGCCTTCCTGCAGAGCAGCGGCCTTGGCCTTGGCATCTTCGCCGGCCACGTCGGAAGCCATG
>JAZNNP010000016.1:0-14603 GCA_045580365.1 Faecousia sp. | reverse complement strand
GTTTGTCTCACATTATTCAATTTACAAGGTACAGTGTTGCTGCCGACTCGCGGTTAGCTTGCTCATTCTATCATGCGTTTTTCCATTTGTCAAGAACTATTTTTCATTTTCTTGCAAATTTCTTCACGCTTTTTTCTCCTGTGCCGCTCCCTGGCGGCAACTGCGCTATATTATCATTTCACCTCCCATTTGTCAAGGGGTATTTTTCATTTTTCTTCTTCTTTTTTATCGGGCTTTGTAAGCCTGCGCAGGAGACCGGGACGGGCCAGACGCAGGTAGGATCTGCCCAGACTTTTCAGCCGAATAAGATGCAGAAGCAGGAATACAAGACCCAAGGCAATGCCCCACAGACCCATCAGGGCGGCCAGGGTCGCCAGCAGGAATCGCCAGATGCGGACAGCATCTGCCAGGTCTCTGTTGGGCAGGACAAATCCGCAGACCCCGGCCAGGCTGACCGCAATGAGAGCCACGGAGGAGATCATGCCCGCCTCCACGCCCACCGTGCCCACCACGATACCGCCAATGATGGAAACGGATTGACCGATGCTCTGAGGCAGATGGACGCCGCTTTCCTGCAGGAGTTCAAAAGCGATGAGCAGGGGCAAGATCTCCCATATGGGCGAAAAGGGCACATTTTGGCGTCCCTGGAGAATGACTTGGGCAAGAGAGTCCGGGATCCATTCCCAATGAAAGACCGTCATGGCAACATACAGCGCCGGCAGCAGCAGATCCAGCAGCAGCGCGGCATAGCGCAGAATGCGGATACCGGAAGCAGTTACAAAATCGTGGCTATAATCCTCCATGGATTCCATCAACTCTCCAAGGTCCACAGGCAGCAAATATCCCAGAGGAATGCCGTCCACAAAGAGCCCTACCCTCCCCTGGATCAGGCCCTCGCAGAAGCGGTCGGTACGCTGGGTATACTGAAGCATGGGAAACGCCGTCGTCCGGGAGCCGGTGATCAGTTCCTCCACGGCAGCCGGCGTCAGAAGTCCGTCGGTGCGGATCTGCCGCAGGCGCTGGAGCAGACGGGTCACATAGATCTTGGGGGTGACGCCCTCCAGCCACACAACGGACACATTGGTCAGACTGCGGCTGCCCACCTGGGTCTCCTGCAATCGCAGATCCGGAGAACGAAGATGGCGGCGGATCAAGCTGGTGTTGGTGCGGACCGTTTCGGTGAAGCCATCCTTCGCGCCCTTGGCGGTATTCTCCAGTTCCGGGGCGGAGATGCTGCGTTTCTCGCCGGTCTTGACTTCAAAGGCCAACGCGCCGATACCGGGGAACAGGATCACGCAAAAGCCATTGACCAGTTTCATAGCCGCATCCCGGATGTCCTTGCAGGGGACGGCCACGGCGTTATAAATGCCGCCGGAAAGGGCGGCGGTATACAACGCGCCCATGGTATTGCCCGAGAGGGTCTCGGCAATGGGCTTAAAAATGTAATCGGACATACTGCCGCTGAGGACCAGGCCATCGATGGAATAGGCCCAGAGTTCAAAGCTGCCGCAGCGCAGCCGGCGGCGGTTGAGATCGGCAGTTTCGCCAAAGACCGCGGACAGGTTTTCATCAGACCAGAACATAGCAATCACCTCCCGGTTAGGATGGCTTTTTGACATAGAAATATGTATATTTTGTTTGCAATATAGGGGTATGCGTAGTATATTATAATAATGTATAGTACGCGGAACAGGAGGGATCGCCCATGGATCGGGTCAAAGGCATCCAAAAACAGACGGACAACCGCTTTTTGAATCTATATGAACTGGATGCGACTTTTCGGGACGGCAGCAGTGCGCCCTACTATGTGGCTTCCCGGCGGAAATCTCCGGAACAACTGAAGGCCGTGACCCACGACCAGCACCCGGACGGCGTGATCCTGTACGGCGTATATGGTGAAGAAAAGGACCGGGTGGTGCTGGTGCGGCAGTTCCGGTATCCGGTCAACGACTATGTATATGAATTCCCGGCAGGGCTGATGGAACCGGGAGAAGATCCTCTCCAGGCCGGCCGGCGGGAAATGTTTGAAGAAACCGGGCTGCAGATGGTGCCGGTGGGCACGGCGCGGCCCTTCTTTATGACCGTGGGTATGACGGACGAAAGCTGCGCCACTGTATTCGGCTACTGCACCGGCGTACCCAGCAACAGCCACCAGGAAGGCACGGAAGATATCCAGGTGATCCTGGCGGACCGGGAAGAATGCCGCCGGATCTTGAAGGAAGAACGGGTTGCCCTGCCCTGTGGGTATATGCTGATGCATTTTGTGGTAGGGAAAGGTGATCCTTTGGCGTTTTTGAAGGAGCTGCAAGAATGACTACTTGGGAATTGGAAGAAAAGTTAACAAAAACGATCCGTACCCGGCGGATCATTCTGGGCAGCGCGGCGGTGTTGCTGTTTGCGCTGTTTGTGGCCAGTTGGGCCCTCTGGGACGCCAGCGAGGTGGTGACCCAGGATCCCATCATCTTTGACGGCATCGTTGTTCATCCGGGTTTCAAGCATGTGACCCACGAAGATGGCTATATCACCCCCTTGATCATCGGACTGATAGGCGCTTTCAGCGCAGGATCTTTTTTACTGTCGGATTTTCTATTCTGCCGGTTTCAGACCGTAACAAAGGATGGGCAGGATGTGACCGTATACCGCGGAATGCTGCACAACATCGTATACGTGGACGGCAAGGAGCAGGGACGGATCGGCCCCATCATGTTCACCAATGTTTTGGAAGTTTGGCTGCCGGATGGGACCCGTGCGACGGTATCTTTCAGCCGGACCTGGCTGTATATGGCCCATGTATCTTTTTCAGACCACACCTCGTCGGTGGAGATTTGAAGCATGTAGCCGCAGTGGCTACCCTCCCCCCACCTTCGCAAACGCGAAGGCACCCCCCATAAATGCGGGGGCAAGGCTTTATTTCTATTTTAGGAGTTTATTATGGCACACACCATTGCGGCGGTTTCCACCGGAAATGTGGTTTCCGCCATCGGAATCATTCGGCTCACCGGTGATGATTGCATCCAGGTGGCCGGGAAGGTCTTTACATTGAATAACGAGAAGCCCCTGGCAGAAGCGGCAGAGCGGAAGCTGATGCTGGGCCAACTCCGGGACAAGGAGGGACGGGTCATCGATTCCGGCTGCGCCATCGTATCCCGGGGCCCTCACAGCTACACCGGCGAAGACACGGTGGAATTGCATCTGCACGGCTCGCCGGCAGTCCTTTCTGCCGGGTTGGAGGCGCTGTATGCCGCCGGTGCGCGGCCTGCCCAGCGGGGCGAATTTACCAAGCGGGCATTTCTCAACGGCAAGCTGGCGCTGACCCAAGCGGAAGCGGTCATTGACTTGATCGAGGCGGAAACGGCGGATGCCGCAGCCAACGCGGCCGGCCAGGTAGCCGGCGCATTGCAGAAGCGGCTGTCCCCCATTTACGACAATTTAACGGATCTGTGCAGCCATTTTCATGCGGTGCTGGATTATCCCGACGAGGATATTGAAGATTTTGGTCTGGCCAATTACGAAGAGCTCCTGCGCTGTGACAAGAAAGCCCTGGAGCAGCTGCTGCACACCTACGGCCAAGGCCGGATCCTGCGCAGCGGCGTGGCCGCGGCCATCGTGGGCAAGCCCAATGTAGGCAAGAGCAGCCTGCTCAATGCCCTGGCCGGCTACGAGCGGGTCATCGTGACGGAAGTGGCCGGCACCACCCGGGACACGGTGGAAGAAACGGTGATGGTGGGCGGCGTGAAGCTGCGGCTCATTGACACCGCGGGCATCCGGGAAACCGAGGACCGGATCGAGGCCATGGGCGTGGAGCGCAGCCGCAAAGCTGTGGAGCAGGCAGACATGGTGATTTTCGTATGCGACGGCTCAAAGCCCCTGACGGAAGAGGATGAGGCCATCATCGATCTGTGCTGCGAGCGGGAGAATGCGGTGGCGCTGATCAACAAGACCGATCTGGGACAAGTGGTTGCGCCCAGCGATCTGCCTTTTATGAATGTGATCGAAATCTGCGCCGCCTCCGGCGAGGGTCTGGATCTGCTGGCTGATGTGGTTGCAGTACTGTTTGGCGGCGAAAATCCCTGCGACGGATCGATCCTGACCAACGCCCGGCAGTACGATGCCATTCGCCGGGCGGATGAAGCCATCGCCCGGGCGCTCCGGGGTCTGAAAGCCGGGCTGACGCCGGATATGGTGCTGATTGATGTGGAAGAGGCCATGGAAGCCATGGGCGAAGTGACCGGTGCAACCGTACGGGAGGATATCACCGCCCGGATCTTTGAGCGATTTTGTGTTGGAAAGTAAAGGATGAAACCATGATCTATTTGGATAATTCGGCCACCACCAAACCCTGCACAGAGGCTGTGGCGGCCATGACAGCGGCCCTGACCGAAGGTTGGGCTAACCCCAGCGCCCTTTATGGGTTCGGCATCGATTCTGCCCGGCAGTTGAAGGCTGCCCGGCAGAAAGTAGCGGCAGCCATGGGCGCCGAACCGGAGCGGGTATTCTTCACCTCCGGCGGCACAGAAGCGGACAACTGGGCCATTTACGGCACCGTCAAGCGGCTGGGTAAGCGGGGCAAGCACATCGTGACCACTGCCATTGAGCATCACGCTGTGCTGAACTGCATGAAGGATCTGGAAAACCAGGGGTTTGATGTGACCTATCTGCAGCCCGACGCCTTGGGCAACATCTCTGCCGAGGCGCTGAAGGCGGCGCTGCGGAAGGATACCATTTTGGTATCGGTGATGATGGTGAACAACGAGGTGGGCGCGGTGATGCCCATCGCGCAAATGGCAAAACTGACCCACAAGCTGTGCCCGGATGCCATTTTCCACACCGATGCGGTGCAGGGTTTTTTGAAAGTGCCTTTTGCGGCGAAAAATCTGGGCGCGGATCTGATCAGCGTTTCTGCCCACAAGATCCACGGACCCAAGGGCGCCGGCGCGCTGTATATCTCCCCCCGGCTGCGGTCCTTCCCTGCCCTGCTTCTGGGCGGCGGCCAGGAAAGCGGATTCCGCAGCGGCACGGAGGCCACGCCGGCCATTTTCGGTTTTGCGGCGGCGGCTGCGGCAGGCGCGGCCACATTCCGGGCGGATATTTCCCGGGAAAAGGAATTACTGAATCATCTGGTGGATGAATTAGACAAGCTGGACGGGGTAAAGATCAACGGTGCTCACGATGCGCCCCACATCCTGTCCATCTCCATTCCCGGCGTACCCACTCAAAATTCCATCAATGTATTGCAGGATGCCATGATCTGCGTATCCGCAGGCAGCGCCTGCGCCAAGGGCCACCGCAGTCACACACTGGCGGCGATGAATGTATCGCCGGAATGGATGGACGGCTCTTTCCGGGTATCCCTCTGCCGGGACACCACCCGGGAGGAACTGGACCGTTTGGTAGAAGTGATCCGGCAGGAGATCCTGCCCCGATTTAAGAAGTGAGGACCGTATGGCACGGGAAGAACGAGCAGAATTTGTGAATATGTGCATGATCACCCGGGGCGATGAGGTGCTGGTCATTGACCGGCAGAAGCCGGACTGGCCCGGCGTCACCTTCCCCGGCGGCCATGTGGAGCCGGAAGAAGGATTTGTGGATGCGGTGATCCGGGAAGTGCAGGAAGAAACGGGCCTCACCATCGAAGATCCCCGGCTGTGCGGCACGAAGCAATTCCAAACCGACACCGGCGCCCGGTATGTGGTATTTTTTTACCGGGCCACCCGGTTTACCGGAGAATTGTCTTCCTCCCGGGAGGGCCGGGTGTTCTGGGTCCGGCGGGCGGAACTGGATCAGTATCCCCTATCCATGGACATGATGGCTATGGTGGAAGTGATGGAACGGGAAGATCTGAGCGAGTTTTACTATTACCGGGAAAACGGGCAGTGGAAATATCGGCTGCAATAAACAAGAGTCTTATGAAGGATTTAGCAAGCAGAAAGAACCCGCGCCTTGCAGGTTATGATTACAGTTCCTGCGGAGCATACTTCGTTACCATTTGCACACACGAACGGCGCAAATACCTTTCGCAGATTTGTAGGGACGACCCTTGCGGTCGTCCACAAACACACTTGTCTACTCTCGGCAGAATTGCGCAAGAAACTTTGAAGATTATTGAAGAACAATTTGATGTCATTGTCGACAGCTATGCAATTATGCCCGATCACATTCATATAATCCTTTTCCTGCCACAGTCGCCTTCCTCCAAGACGCCGCCGCAAGTTGGGCGCATTATTGGTGCCTATAAATCCCGTATTTCCAACCAATGGCTCAAAGTCTGCAAACTCAGGGGTATAATGATGGGAAGGCTCTGGCAAGATCGCTATTATGATCATATTATACGAAATGATCGTGATCTAGCCGAGATACGATCCTACATCGATACAAATCCGGATCGTTGGATATTGAAGTATACGAACGAATAGAGAATGAGGCCATTGCGAGGTAAGCGCAGCGGCCCCATTTTCGAACAGTAACGGACGACCGCAAGGGTCGTCCCTACGATGAAGATCCCAATGCAAAGCGTTGGGTGATGAACATCTTAACGAATAAAGTTAGGCCGCTGCAGGAAATCGCAGCGGCCTGAGATTTTGTAAAATAGCGGACGACCGCAAGGGTCGTCCCTACGAGGGATGTGGGGAATGTTATAGAGAATCTAAGAAACGGCGGACCATGCGGCGGTTTTTCAGCACGATGGTCTGCTTGCCTTCGGCTTCATTGAGCATCCGGTAGTACTTCTCCCGTTTGTTCTTATTGAAGTTCCAGACCCACTTCAAAAAGTCCAGGTCGATCCGTTCCGGGCAGCCGGCGCCCATATCGGGCCGGACTTTGCCATAGGAGGTCAGCACCCGTTTCAGCACCCCCATCAGGCAGGTCCACCGGGAAAAATCCAGGTAGATGATGGTGTCGCACCGGGCGATCCGCTCCGGCATGGTGCGGTTGAAATTGCCGTCCATGATCCAGCGGTCTTTGGCCAGTTCTTCACGCAGGCGTGCGTCAAAAGCCTCCTGCTCCATCTCCACCCAGCCGGGCAGCCAGAAAATGCTGTCCAGGTGGATCACGGGGATATTCAGTTTCTCGCCCATTTGCCGGGCCAGGGTGGATTTTCCGGCGCCACCGCAGCCGATCAGAATGATCCGTTCCATATTTCCTCCCAAGGGCAGCGCCGCAGCAGAGCAGAACTCTGCTGCGGCTTTTGATTACTGACGCTTTTTGTCCACGGCCTTCCAGGCACGGTTCGCCACGAACCACACCAGCAGCGTCAGGCTGCAGAAGAAGGCAATATAGCAGACCACAAAGAGCGGATAAGAGAACTCCTGCACCACGCCCAGCAGGGGCAGCTGGGTGGGATAGTAAGGAGAAATGTAGAACATACTCAGATTGTCGCCGGGCTGGCAGGCATCGGTGCCCAGGTGGAGCTTATACACCAGGATGTTGCCGATGATGGCCACCACGATGCAACCAAGGTACATATAGAACGGCGCCAGCAATTCCTTGAACTTGCGGCCATAGCCCCGGGAAACGATAAGGAAAGCGCCCATGGCGATGAGGATGGAGTGCCAGACCATGGAATGGATGGAAATAGGCACAAAGTAGGTATACAGCACCGCCGTGGGCACGGCCATGACGGCGATGCCGCCGATGATGCCGAAGTATGCCAGGAAGCGATAAGCGATCTCACGGGCCCTGTTGCTGGGGACAAGGGCGGCGAACACGGAAATGTAAATGGGCACGCTGCAGAACTGGAAGGGAAAGATCTCCCAGCGGTAATAGCCGTAGAACTCGAACCAGAACAGCTGCTTGAACACTTCGCACAGCACCAGGGCCACAGCGAAAATGCTGACCACGATCCGCTCGATCTTGGGATCGTGCTTGGTGCCCAGAGTTTTGCAGAGGATCACCGTAAACAGGATCATCAGCACCAGGCACAAAATATGAAACCAACTAAACATACCGGGGCCCACATCGCCGGCAGCAATATCGCCCCAAGTCCAATCCAGAAAAACAGACATCATAAACACCTCTTCTATATTTGATCGTGTTTCAAAACAAATCCTGCTGATTATACTCGATTTTCCGGAGGGATACAAGGCGGAATTTCTTAAGAATTATGGTATTTTTCGGCAAAAACGGGGCGATCCCGACGGATCGCCCCGAATTGGGTCATTTTAGTATGCCACGCCCCAGTAGACCATCTTATGGGCAGGCTTGCCGCAGCAGGCGCACTTTTCACCCAAGTTCTCCTGCGCGAAGGGGATGCAGCGGGAGGACATGCCGGCCTTTTCTTTCATGGCCAGCTCACATTCCAGATCGCCGCACCACATGGTCTTGATATAGCCGCCATGCTCTTCCTGCAGGGCCTTGGCCTCCTCCAGGGAGTTGGCCGCGAAAATATGCTCATCCAGGTTCTTCTTGGCCCGGGCAAACATGCCCTCATGGACCAGCTGCAGCTGCTGGGCAACGGCGGTCTCCAGATCTTCCAGCTTGCAGACCACCTTTTCCCGGTCGGTACGGCGCACGATGACGCACTGGCCGTTTTCCAGATCCCGGGGGCCGCACTCCACGCGGACGGGCACGCCCTTCATTTCATACTCAGAGCACTTCCAGCCCATGGAATTGTCGCTGTCGTCCAACTTCACCCGGAAGCCGGCATTCACAAGACGCTCCTTCAGGCCATTGGCAGCCTCCAGCACGCCGGGCTTATGCTGGGCCACGGGGAGAATGACCACCTGGATGGGGGCTACCTTGGGAGGCAGCACCAGGCCGTTGTTATCGCCGTGGGTCATGATGATGCCGCCGATGAGACGGGTGGAAACGCCCCAGGAAGTTTCGTGGGGATTGGTGCGGGTATTGTTCTTATCGGTGAACTCGATGCCGAAAGCCTTGGCAAAACCGTCACCGAAGTAGTGGGACGTACCGGCCTGGAGAGCCTTGCGGTCGTGCATCATGCACTCGATGGTGTAGGTAGCCTCTGCGCCGTTGAACTTTTCCTTATCGGTCTTCTGGCCGCGGGTGTCAGGCATAGCCAGCACATTCTCGCAGAAATCAGCGTAGACATTCAGCATGGTCTCGGTGAAGTCCTTGGCCTCCTCGGCGGTGGCGTGGATGGTGTGACCCTCCTGCCACAAAAACTCCCGGTGACGCAGGAAGGGGCGGCTGGTCTTTTCCCAGCGCAGCACGCTGCACCACTGGTTATACTTCATGGGCAGATCCCGGTGGGACTGCAGCACATGGGCAAAATGCTCACAGAACAACGTCTCGGAAGTGGGACGAATGGCGTACTTTTCTTCCAGTTCCTCGCTGCCGCCCATGGTGACCCAGGCGCACTCGGGGGCGAAGCCTTCCACATGATCCTTTTCCTTCTGCAGCAGGGACTCGGGGATCAGCATGGGCATATAGACATTTTCCACGCCCTGCTTCTTGAACTCCGCATCCATGATCCGCTGGATATTCTCCCAAATGGCATAGCCATAGGGACGGTAAATGAAGATACCCTTAATGGAAGAATAGTCGATAAGCTGGGCCTTGGTGCAGACATCGGTGAACCACTGGCCAAAATCGACCTCCATATCGGTGATCTCTGTGACTTTCTTATCCTTTGCCATATATTCTCATCCTCTCGGTTTTTTCCAAATTCAGCAACTAATATTATAGCACCGTTGTCAAGGGGTTGTCAAAATTCGCCGGCATCGTACATCACCGCGCTGAGGGCGCAAAGGGGCGCGGTCTCGCAGCGGAGGATCCGGCGGCCCAAGGTGCAGACCTGCAGCCCGGCTGCCAATGCCTGCTCCACTTCCCGTTCCTCCAGGCCGCCTTCCGGCCCGGTCAGCAAGCTGACCGTTTGGTAAGGATGTTCGGCAAGGGCCATGCGCAGCGTGGTGGCCCGCTCATTTTCATAAAACAGCAGGGCCCGGTCCGCCTGGGCAGCCCGCTGGAGCGCCGCCTGGTAGCTGGGCAGGGTCAGCACCTGAGGGATCCGGCCCCGGCCGGATTGCTCGGCAGCGGAGGCGGCGATCTTCTGCCAGCGTTCCAGTTTTTTGGCCAGGCTTTTTTCATCCGGCTTGGAAACACAGCGGGCGGATGGGAAGGCGATGATCTCATAAGCGCCCAATTCGGTAGCTTTTTGGATCACATGCTCCAGTTTGTCCGCCTTTGGGAAAGCCATATAGACACTGACCCGGACGGCGGCTTCCGTTTCGGACTCCTGCCGGTGGCGCACCACCAGGCTGATCTGTCCGTCGCTGACATCGCTGACGGCGCAGAGGCATTCCCTGCCCTGGCCGTCGCAGACCAGGATTTCTTCCCCGCATTTTAAGCGCAGAACTTTGGCATGGCGGGCATTTTCACCGGTAAGCACCAGAAAATCCGGCTGGAGCTCCTCGGGGGTCACAAAAAATCGGGTCATAGGGGGCATTCCTCCATAATTTGAGTGGGTACGCCGTTTTCAGTGAAGAAATCGGCCATTTCGTTCAGGTAAGTTTCGGGATCGATGATATAGCACAGGCCATGGCCGGCGCCGGGGATGGTGACCAGCCGCTTGGGGGCGGCGCAGGCTTCATACACTTCCCTGCTCATGTCGCAGGGCACGAATTCGTCACTTTCTCCATGGAAGAAGATCACCGGCTTTTTGCAGCGGCGGATCGCTTCCAGGGGCGAATCGGAATCGGGATCAAAACCGGCGAACAGCAGCGCGCCCAGGCGAATGAAGGGATACATCAGCTTGGGGGGCAATTTCATATCGGCGGCGCATTTGCTGATGATGGCTTTGGCGGAAGAATAGCCGCAATCCGCCAGAACACCCACCACATTACCCGGCAGGTCTTCCCCGGCGGCCATCAGCACCGTGGCCGCGCCCATGGAGATGCCGGTGAGGATGATCTTGGTTTCCGGGCCGAAATGGCGGACCATAAAATCCACCCAGGCCAGGCAATCCCGCTTTTCCAGGATTCCGAAGGTAATGCTGCGGCCCTGGCTGCGGCAAGCGGTGCGCTGATCCACGATGAGCACATTGTGTCCCAGAGAGAAGGCACGCTGGACACCGCCGCACAAATCCCGCTCCGCAGACCCCCGGTAGCCGTGGAACATCAGTTCCGTCACCGCACCGGGGAAACACTCATAATACGTGCCCCAAAGCTGCAGGCCGTCATGGGAGGTGATGGTAAAATCCTGTCGGGGAAGCTGACGGATCTGGGATTGCCACTGGGCCATTTGTGGCCAATGGGGTTTATAGATCTCGTCCGGCGGCAGGTCAAATTCCCCCGGTGATTTGGGTTTGGTGGGTTTTGCGTAAAAGACGATCCGGTAGCAGATGAAGGCCGTGAGGAGCACCAGCGCTAACAGGATCAGCAGAAAGAACAGCATATTCGTTCGCTCCAAAAAGAAGATAGGAGAATTATAGCACCGTCGCCATAGAAAAGCAAGCACCCCGGAACGATCCGGGGTGCAAGGATTTATCTGGGGGGCAGAATATAGCGTTCATGACTCTGGGGCGCAGGCCGGGCGCAAACACCGGACACAAGTCCCAGCATGCCAAAGGTTGTAACCACCGAAGATCCGCCATAACTGATCAGCGGCAGGGTCAGGCCGATGACGGGCAGCAGGCCCATGCACATGCCCACATTACAGATGATCTGGAACAGAAGCGACGATGCTGCGCCGAAGCAGATCATGCGGCGCATATAATCATGACTCTGGCGGCCGACCCAAATGCAGCGGGCAACGATGGCAAACAGCAGCACCAGCACCAGCAGGCATCCCAAAAAGCCCATTTCTTCGCCGATGGCGGAGAAAATAAAGTCGGTATGCTGGGCGTTCAGCGCCCCCACCTGGGTGCGGTTGCCCTGGAACAGGCCCTGGCCTGTCAGGCCGCCGCCGGTGAGGGAACGCAAACTTTGGGTGGTGTGCCAGCCCTCGTCCAGGCCGGACGGGTCGATCTCCATGGGATTAAAGACATAGGCAATACGATTCCGCTGCTCATCCGTCATCACGTGAGTCCAGAAAATAGGACCTGCCACGCCGATGAAGCCGCCGCCAATCATAAACCAGAACCATTTGACGCCGCCGGAAATGACCATGCCCAGGAAAATGAACACGAACAGCAGCGAAACGCCCAAGTCGCTGGATATGCCGAAATTAACGACCACGATCAGCACCAGGTGGACCACCATGTGCAGCACCGAGCGGAAGCCGGACAGATTGTTTTGATGCTGTCCCATGACTGATGCCATAATGAGGATATAGAAGATCTTACAGATCTCGGCGGGTTGGATATCGATGGGGACCAGGGGCAGATCCAGCCAGCTGCGGTTGCCGGTATTATTATCGATGCCAAAAGGAATCAGCAGAAACAGCATGAAGAAATTAAGGCAAATAAACCAAAACCGGTGCTCATGGAAGAAGGAGGCATCGATGGAGGAGGTCAAAGCAAACAGAAGCACGCCCAGGACGATGGCCACCAGCTGGACCACCACATAACGGGTAAATCCGCGGTAATTATTGGTGCTGGCGATGATCAGACAGCCAAAGGCGGACACCAACAGGCACAGGACCAGAAGCACCATGTCGCCTTTACGGAAAAAGTTTTTCAGTTCGCGAATAAAGTCAAACACGGCATTGCCTCCTTCCTGCATATTACGGGGATTATTTTATCATCGATCGAAAGAAAAGTAAAGATGGGAAAAACTGAAATATAAGGTACGCGCCCTTTGGTCGTGCCGCTCTTTCGAATCCCTCCTCAGCATAAAATTCCGGCCACCCCAATGGGGTGGCTCCGGCCTTCTGACCTTCTTGAATTTGATCCACATCCATACTGGATGCGTCTCAAATCCAAGGGACTCTCCCACGGCCTAAAAACATGCCGCCGGCATGTTTTCTTGACGGCCTTTCGAGTCCCGCCTCAGCATAAAATTACGGCCACCCCAATGGGGTGGCCGTAATTTTGGTGCGAGAGATGGGACTCGAACCCACACGGCGTAACCACACGCACCTCAAACGTGCTTGTCTACCATTCCAACACTCTCGCGAACGCCCTCACATTATAACTGCGAAAGAATGGTTTGTCAATCACTTTTTCCAAAGTGATGGCTGAAATGTCGAATATTGACTTATTTTATAATATATGGTAAAATTTTGATATTCCACACAAATATAAATATTGGAGGAATCATTATGAAAAAAATCATGGTCCTTTTGATGGCACTGGTGCTGGTATTCAGCCTGGCTGCCTGCGGCAAGAGCGAAGCCGCCCAAAAGGCCGAAGAGCTGATCGCCGCCATCGGCAATGTGACACTGGACAGCGAACTGAGCATCGTCACAGCCGAGACTGCCTTTGAAGCTCTGAGCGACAAAGAAAAAGAGGACGTAGAGAATCATGAAACCCTGATTGCTGCCCGGAAGATCTTCGACAAACTGGTAGCCGACAAAAAAGCCGAGGAGGACCGCATCGCTGCCGAGCAGAAGGCTGAAGAGGAGCGGATCGCCGCCGTGAAGGCTGCCGCCGCAGAGATCGATGCAGCCATCAACGCCATCGGCGAAGTGAGCGTGAACAGCGGCAAAGCCATTACCGCCGCCCGGAACGCCTACGATGCCGCTGACAAGGAGACCCAGGGCTATGTGACCACTTTGGCCACTCTGGAAGCCGCTGAAGAAGCGTTCACCCAGGCCCAGGCCGACGAAGTGATCGCCCTGATCGACGCCATCGGCAAGGTGACCCTGGACAGCGAAGAAGCCATCAACACCGCAAAGACCGCGCTGAAGGGCCTGAACACGAAGGCAGCCGCCAAGGTCACCAACAAAGGTGTGCTGGAGGCTGCTGAGGCAACTCTGAAGGATCTGAAATCTGCCGAGGCCCAGAAGTTGTTGAAGGGTATGACCGTGGACAAGGACGAAGTCCGGAACATGGCCTTCTACTATCCCAAGAACTTCCCCTACTACAAGAGTGCCGGCTACTGGGCCGCGGATCAGCGCTGCTTCGTGCTGCCTTACATGGGTATGCAGGGTGACGAAGTGTGGCTGCGGCTGGTGTGCAACTACACCTCCAGCAGTTGGGTATTCTTCGAAAAGATCACCTACTCTGTGGACGGCAAGAACTACTATGACTTCTTCAGCTACTGGGATGTGACCCGTGATAATGGCGGCGGCGATGTTTGGGAATATGTGGACCAGGATGTGGGCGCTTCCGAGATCGAACTGCTGTGGGCCATCGCAAATTCCAACAAGACCATTATCCGCTTCGAGGGTGATGACTACTACCGTGATTTCACCGTGAGCGCAAAGGACAAGGAAGCCATCAAGCAGATCCTGACTGTTTACGCGGCTCTGGGTGGCAAGTAAGCAACGTTAAAAGTCCATAAATTTGAGGCAGTCCTGCGGGGCTGCCTCCTTTTTATGTGATCAGCAGTCAAAACCTCCGGCTAAGCCGGAGGCTTGATTAAGCCCTAGAAGGGCATTTTACAGACGATTGCCCCTAAAGGGGCCCCGAACGGTTTGCCGACCGCATTCCTTTCTCGGGCCGCCCCTTAAGGGGCTTTTTCTATGCCTACTTGTTCTCGCGACCCGTAAACGGGTCAACAAATTCCTTTAGGCCTATCTGGTCTGCTATTTGATCCTCTTGTAAT
>JAZNNP010000015.1:0-20990 GCA_045580365.1 Faecousia sp. | reverse complement strand
TCAATTATTTCCACACCCTTTTGTTGGCATAATTGCCGCAATATTTTTCCTATGTCCGCTTTAATCGCTCCGTAGATTTCTAATCTGCGATATTTGTGTGCGAACACTACATGGTATTGACATCTCCATGTAGTATGGTCTAAACTATTAATGTCTTTTTCTTTCACGATGAAGACCTCCTCATTATGGTAGTTGTGTGGTCGGCAAACCACTTCTACTATAATGGGGAGCGTGTTTCTTGTCTACTTTACTCCTCGCTGTAAGCTATTTTTTGTCCCCCGGCAGAGCCGGGGGTTGCCTTTGGTACCACCAACACGCAAACGCGGCTCCCATCCGGGTGCCGCGCTCTTTTTTATTCCTCCGCCGTAGCGGCAAACGCCTCCAAAAAGGCCTGTTCCACTTTCTGAAAATCCTCAAAAGCAAAGCTGGGCTTTGTCAGAATTTCCGGCTCGGTCTTTCCCAGCCGCATCCCCGTGTGGGTGTAAAATTCGTGATACAGCAGGGCATCATCGATGCCAAACACGATTTTCCGCTCCGCTTCCGTCAACGGCGCCCCCAGCCACTTGTTCCAGATGGCCTCCTGCAGCGGTGTTTCAAATTCCAAATACAGGGGCATCTCCTTTTTCACCGGCCGGGTCACATCAGAAAGATATGCCTCGCTGCCGTCGTGGAGCAAACACGCCCGCTGCAGCCGCAGGCTCAATCCCCGCATTTTTGCCTCTTCATAGCATTCCAGACTGTGCTGGGCCACGGAATGAAAGGTGGGGAAATGGCCGTTGGCCCGGGCCAGACAGCTCAATGCGTGGGCAATGTCCCGAATGTCGATCAGCGCCGGATCCGGGTGGATGGGGTCAAACATTTTTCCCGTAAAGGTCAAGATCTCGCTCATATTTTACCTCAAGTAAACCGTACGACTTTGTGGGCAAACCAATAGACCAGCCGGCACACCAGCCAGCCGAGATTGCCCCGGATGCACAGAAACCGCAGCAGCGAACCCTTGCGGAAATGATCCGCCTGGATCTCATCATGCTGCCGGCAAGCCTCCCACATCTGCTCCACGGCCTGATCCGTCTCTTCCGTAAAGTTGAGCCGGGCGTACAGAATGCCGATACTGAACATCATAAACAGCTCATGGTCCAGATATTTCTGCAGCCGCCGGTCGGAGATCTCATCCAGCCGCACTGCTTCAAAGCACCGCTGGGCCACCTGCAGTTGGTGGATGTACCGCTTGAGCATCACTTCTTTCTGCACAGACTGATCCGGCCGGCCGATCCAGTAGCGATACAGGTCCGCATCCATGTAGTAAACACTCTTCACATCCGGCAGGGTCTGGCACACCATCAGATTGTCTTCGTAGAACAGGTGCTTCGGCAGATCTCTGTCCCAGTCCCGCATCAGCGCCGTGCGGAAGGTGCAGGAGTGGATGGTCAGCAGCTGATGCAGCCGAAAGCCCCTGGTCTCATCCCAGTGGAAGATCCGTCCTTCCGGCAGCGCATTGGTGTAGCGGATGGACCGGTCGCCTTTGCCGTCGGAGTGAACATAGTAGTAATTGGTGACGAACAGATCCACGCCGCCCCGGCGGTCGCAATCTGCCAGCAGCTCCAAAAACCGGGGGAAATCGGCGCTGAGGGTATCGTCGCTGTCCACCACTTTGAAATACTTGCCGGTGGCGTGGCGCACGCCCTGGTTGATGCCTTCGCCGTGGCCGCCGTTCTCCTGGTGGATCGCCTTCACGATGTCCGGATACATAGCTGCGTACCGGTCGGCGATGGTGCCGGTCAGATCCCGGGATCCGTCGTCAATAATAATGATCTCCACCTGATCGCCGCCAATAAGCAGGCTGTCGATGCAGTTTTCCATATAATCCTGGGAATTATAGCAGGGTACTGTAACCGTCAATAACTTCACAAACGTTCTTCCTCTCTGTTTGGAAATTTTCGGTTCTCATTCTACCACATTCGACCAAAAATGTCATCTCTTTTTTTCGGGCAAAAAAGGAGGGTGCGTACCAAGACGCACCCTCCCAGACGCTTTATTCTTCGCCCTCTTCTTCCAGAAGCATGTAGTATTCTTCGAATACCGCTTCCACCACGTCGTCATCCTGCTCGATGACCAGGCAGCGCTCGCCGTCGATCCAGCGGATGGCAAATACCAGGGCCTCATCCTCGGCGATCTCCTCGGTATTCAGGGGCCGCAGCAGGGCGTAATCCACGCCTTCCATGCCGATCAGCGCGATCTGCTCAAATTCCACTGCCTCGTCCATCTCGGTATACAGCACGATATTGTCGCTGTTGTTGGGGTCGAGGAGCTTTTCAATGGGATCAATCATCGTCTTTATCCTCCTTGCGTTCCTTGATCTTGGCGTCCAGTTCCATCAGATAGCGGACATTCTCCCGATCCTTCTCCTTTTCGCCCTCCGGCAGATCGCCGTAGGGGATCAGCAGCTTGTGTATCCGGTTGGCCGCGTCCTTGGCCTTGCCGTTTGCGGGCACGCCCAAAGTCCAGTTGTTCAGATAATGATAGCGGCACCAGCGGATGTGTTCCAGTTCGCCCAGTTCATCTTCCAGTTCCGGCGTCATTTCCCGACCGGCCACCATCCGGGCGCGGACATCCTGGTATTCCGCAGCGGAAATATTGGAATACCGGGTGAAGGTATTCAGCTTATCCCACTCCGGCTCCAGATTCTCGTCGATCTCCGCCACATCGCCATACAGCTTGGCATAGCGCAGATTCAGCCGCTTGGCCAGTTCATGAAGCCGGGTGCTCATGATGTGCTCTACGCTCATGTATTCCTTTTTCCAGTCGTAGCAGATCATCTGCTCCAGCAGTGCTGCGCCGTCCATTTCCGCCGCCAGCACATGGATCTTCCGGTTGGGCAGAGCCAGCTGCAGCCGGTTCAGCAGGGGCAGCTGCTCTTCCTGCTGGGCCACGATGATCATGCCCGCCTCCGTCAGCAGTTCCCGGGCCTCATACCAGGGCTCGTCGTGGAAGATGACCGGATCTTCGATTTTATCCAGCTGCCAGTACACATCGGTAAAACCTTCCGCCTCGCCGAAGATGTGATACTCGATCTTCTGATCCGGGGCAAAAATATTCCGCTGCAGACCGCTCAGCAGCAATTCCTGTCCCAGCTTGCCAAAGCCGATCAACGCGATCTTCAGCTGATGGCCCTGCTGAACGGACAGTTCATAGGGGCAATACCGGCTCCAGAAATTCCGCGCCGCCATTTCCTCCGGGCAGAACAAATGCAGATTCGGCGCACCGCTGGCCTGACCAGGCAGGGAGTGACACTTCAGATGCACTTCCCGATCCTTTAAGTACCCAATATTGCGCTGGTAGAAGTCCAGATTGGCCGCCTCATCTCCCACCAGAATGTAGTGATGGGCCTTGATCAGCTTCTGATCGATGCTGATGCCCCGCCACCCCAACTGCCGCAGGATGGGGCCCTTTTCTTCTTCCGGGCCAAATACCGCCACGCTTCTGCCGCTGCGGCGGGCGATCCAGTTCTTCACGCCCCGGTTCATGGCCGAGATCACCAGGGCCAAACCGCTGGCGGTAGCCACCGGCGCCAGCCAACGGGCGATCTCCACGAAGGCGTTGGGGGGCAGTTCGCCATAGTTCAGGCAGTACATGCTGACGCACAGAAACGCCGCCTGCAAGAAGCCCTCACCGGCCAAATAAAAACCGATCATACCCAGGACCATGGGCACCACGATCAGACACCGGGCTACATAGCTCAGTCCCTGGAAATTGCACAGCCATTTCCAAAGCTGCCGGATCCAGCCCACTTTTCTGTTTTTCACTAAAGAAGCCATATATTCGATCTCCTTGATCTATAAAAATCGCTTTGTACACTATAACGACTTGCTTCCGGTTTTTTCGCAACTTCATTCTATACGATTTTCCTATGAATTGCAAGGAAAATATCCCTCTTCATCCTATGCCAAACGGGACGCGAAAATCTTCGCGTCCCGCCGTTTTATGAATTGTATTTATTCCTCTCCCCGGAACAGAAACCGCCGGGTGCATTCTTCAATGATGGCGATGGCATCTTCCAGACCGTGGTATTCCCCCACCTGCACCGTGATGCCCTGCAAAGCCTTGTAGTTGGAGAAGAAATCCGCAAACTCCTTCAGCTCATAGTCCGCCAGATCCTTCAGTTCGTGGATGTGGGCATACCGGGGATCACAGTCCGCCACAGCAATGAGCTTGTAGTCTTCCTTGCCGTTGTCGATGGTAGCCAGATATCCCAGCACCCGGGCCGGGATCACACAGCCGGGGAATGTGGGCTCCCGCACGATGACCAAAATATCCACCGGGTCGCCGTCCGGCGCCAGGGTATTCTCGATATGGCCGTATTCCGCCGGATAGTTCATGGCTGAGTACAGCACCCGGTCCAGATGGATCCGGCCGGTCTTGGCGTTGAATTCATACTTATTTCTGGATCCCAGGGGGATCTCGATGAGGGCGTTCACAACATTTTTCTTCATGGCTTTTCCTCCTTCGCCGCTCCGAATTTCCGATGTTCCGATGTAATACACTCTGTTAACATATTTTGCCCAAAAAGTCAATACCTTTCCCCTGTTTCTCAGGTTTTCATCCGCACTTTTGTATTATTTCACAATTTTTACGTTCCATTTTTAAGCAATCTGACCCCCACCCCGAAAAGCCGTCGAATTTCGTAGAAAAAGACGGCTAAAACCCGCATTTAGTCATTGAAACTCACTATAAATCATGGTATAATTTAATGGAATATTGCCATCGTGCATTTCCAAGCTGTTTTCAAGAGAGGAAGGATCCGATGAGAACAAAATATATCCGCATCCCCCTGGCAGCGCTCCTGCTTTTGGCGTTGCTGATGGGGCTGCTTCCCACTGCTTTTGCCGCCACCGGTGATGAGATCCGGGCCGCCAAAAAGATCATTTCGGTAGCCTACGATGACTCCGGCAGTATGAAAGGCAACCGCTGGGTCAATGCCAATTACGCCATGCAGGCCCTGACGGCTCTGCTCAACGAGCAGGACTCCCTGTACCTGACCTACATGAGCGAGCCCGACAAAGCTGTCCAGCAGGACCTGTCCAACATCGAGTCTGCCGTAGGCAAGATCCGGGATTGGGACGATGCCGGCGGCACGCCGGGCCAGGCCCTGGACACCGCTTACGCCAAACTGGCCGGCATCTCCGAATCGGAATCCACCACCCAGTTCTGGCTGGTGATCATGACCGACGGCGATATCGATATGCCCCAGACCATCCAGGAAAAGCTGGATTCCTTCAAGGGCAAGAAAATGTCCAACGGTTCTACGCTGAATGTGGTGTACCTGGCCATGGGCTCCGACCACCTGCAGGCCACCGAGGATACCCGCAACGGCCTTTATACCTTCCACGCCGCCGATGCCACCGCCATCACCAAGGCCATGGCCCAGATCGCCAATCTGATCTCCGGCCGCATCACGGCAGACGATGTGCGGAAGGTGGACGATTTCACCATCACCTTCACTTCCCCCCTGCCTCTTTACAGCATTTCCGTCCTGTCCCAGCAGTCTTCGGCCTATGTCCTCAGCGCCAGCGATGACACCCAGGCCCTGAACCTGGACCGGAACATCGCCCTGAACGCCAAAGACCCCTTTGGCAAAGTCAAAACCAAACTCTTCGGCAACGCCGCCGTCATCCATAAGACCGACGGCACCAGCGGCAGTGCCGTGATCCCCGCCGGCAGCTACACCATCACCTTCTCCGAGCCCGTGGCTCTGGAAGACCTGGTGGTCCAGTACGAGCCTGCCATCGGCCTGCGGATGATCATCACCCGGGACGGCATCCAGATCACCGACCCTGCCGACCTGCTGGTGGATGACAAAGTCACCGTGGAAATGGTCCCCGTGATCCCCGGCACCACCCAGCAGATCCCCGCTTCCACCCTGCCCCACGGCCTGTCCTGGACCATGCAGTACGAAGTGGATGGCAAGATCGAAGACTCCAGGGATTCCCAGCGTTTGTCCGGTGTCACCCTTCTGGAAGGCCACAATGTCTTCCGGGGCATTCTGAACATCCCGGGCTTCGCCCCTTCCGTGTACGAACTTCCCTTTGACCTGGTTCGGATCGTCTATCACTTCGGCATTGAAGTGGACCAGCCCGATCCCTTAAGTTACCTCCGGGGCGACCTGGATAACCGCACCGGCGACCGGGATCTGACCTTCTGGCTCACCAACGACGGCACCCGCCTTTCCAAAGAACAGCAGGATGCCATCGGCGTGAAACTGAAGATCTCCGACATCACCTGCGATAACTCCGCTGTGGATGGCTGGTTCAATTTCTTCGGCCGCTTCCTGGTGGATTGCAAACTGAAGCAGCACGATGACGGCAGCTATACCGTCACCCCCCGCTCCTTCCTGCCGGTAGCCTTCCTGCTGATGGCCGGCGAATATACCGTCACCACCACCGTGGACCGGGACAATACCGTCACCGCCCAGGGCCATTTCACCCTGGTGCCCCGGATCGGGGATTTCATCGACCTGTTCTGGCTGTTTTTGATCCTGCTGTTCCTGGCCTACATCATCTACATCCTCTTTATCAAGTATAAATTCCGGGGTCAGACAGTCCGCTGCGATGTCTACCAGTTGGAAGGCAACGGCCGGGGCACCCTGCTCAACGGTTCGTCCCGGAGCCTTACCGTCGGTTTCCTTTCCGGCGGCCTGCTGCTGCCCACCCGGGCCAGTTCCACCAATTTCAAGGGCATCACCTTAAAGGCCGGCCCCGACGGCGAGATCTACATCACCGGCAAATCCATCGCCCGGGCCATGAAATTCTACGGCACCAGCCCCAGCGATCCCAAGTCGGCGCTGCGGTTCGTCATCTCCTCCCTCCGCTCCACGGAGCAGCGAGCCGGCGATAAGACCGAGCGCCATGCCGACGATATGCCCCTGAGCGCCAACACCCCGGTCTACCTGCGTAAATCTGCTACCGATAAGCAGATCCTGGCCATCTACCTGCGCGGCCGCGGCTGATCCCCAACAAACCGTAAATCCACCATATTTATAGAATGAGAGGACAATTCATATGGGCATCAATAAAGTACCTACCCTGATCCTGGGTATCGGCGGCATCGGCTGCCGCATCGCCTCCAACATCAACGATCTGCTGACCCCCGAGGCAAAGAAGCACATCGCCCTCATCGGCATCGACACCAATGTCAACGATCTTTCCAAGCTGGCCAGCCGTGGTATGCGTACCATCCAGACCAGTGACACCCGGATGGTCAGCGAATATCTGGAAATGCATCCGGAATATATGAAGTGGTTCCCGGTGAACAAGTTCACCGTGGGCCGCACCATGCTCAACGGCGCCGGCCAGATCCGTACCATCTCCCGCCTGGCCACCCTGGCGGCTGAGGAAAGCGGCGCTTTCATCCCCATTAAGGAAGAGCTGCGCCGCATCCGGGCCAATACCGGCGAAGCCAGCAACGGCAACCTGACCGTCATGGTGGTGGGCTCCATCACCGGCGGCACCGGCGCCGGTATGTTCCTGCAGATCCCCTATTATGTACGCCGCATCATGCACGGCGAGACCGGTCTGAAGAATATCATCATCCGCGGTATGTTCGTGGGCCCCGATCTGACCGTCGATGTGCAGCCTTCCAATCTGAATAAGGCCGCTGTCCGGGTCAATGCCTACGCCTGCCTGAAGGAACTCAATGCCCTGTACCGCCGGCAGACCACCGCTGAAGGCCCCGGCAAGCTGAATGTGGACTTCTACACCCCCAATACCGAAGACCGGGTGGGCGTGGTGGACCGCATCCGGGACACCTTTGAAGAGGGCGAATTCCTGGACGAAGAGTACGACCTGGAAGCCCTGCGGGCCGACAGCGAGATCATCGCCCAGGGCAACCCCGACATTCCTTACGACTATCTGTATCTCATCGAGGGCAACAGCAGCAACGGCACCATCGGCGACGCTTCTTTGGAAAACGTGGAAGCCCTGGTGGCCCGGATGGTCCATACCCTCATGTTCACCCCCGTCAAGGATAACGCCCTGTCCGTGGAGGACAACATGGTCCTGCAGGATATGGAGCAGGGCGGCATGAACCGTTACTCCAGCGCCGGCCTGGCCCGGCTCATCTACCCCAAGGACCTGGCTCAGGAATATGTGACCCTCTGCACCGTCCGGGATCTGGTCCGCAACGAGTGGATGCTCATCGACAACAGCCATAACGCCGATGTCCGCTCCGCCCGGAGCCTCCAGCGTACCGACGGCCAGGTCCGCATCCCCACCCTGCGGGATTCCTACATCAGCCACTTTGACCGCCAGTGCACCGGCGACGGCAGCCTGGGCAAGCTCTTCCTGGAAGCCTACTCCGTGGCCGAAGACCGGACCCAGACCCGCCGCTCCCAGACTTTCTTCGACAATATCCGTCTGAAGATCGAAGAGCTGAAGGCCACCCCCGAACTGGCCCGCTTCAAGGATGAGTGCGCCGTCAATGTGCAGAATATGCGTAATTTTGCCGATGCCGGCGATGAGATCTCCCGCCTGGAGACCGCCCTTTCCGATTATGAGAAGCTGGCCCGCACCCTGGCCAGCGAGCGCGCTTCCTCCATCGCCAACGCCCTGTTCCCCCCCAGCCGGGAGGTCATGGCCGAGGCCAAGAAGGACGAAGCCTGCATCTATCAGCTGCTGCACAATGTCCACCCCGTCACCGCCCGTTTCCTGTGCTATGACATCATCAGCCTCCTCCAGGCCAAGGTGGACGAGCTCAGCGGCAATGACAACATCCCTCTCTCCGGCTACTCCAACGAAGACTTCGACGGCGGCGAAGAGGGCCGTCAGAGCGCATCCGACGCCCTGCAGAACCTGGAAGACAAGATCATCCCTGCTTTCAAGGTGCTGGTCAACCAGGCCGACAAGATCAAGAACCTGCGCCGCAAGCTCAGCTCCGCCGCTTCCGCCCAGTATAATGCCATCACCAATTACCTGGACATCAAACTGGAACTGAACATCTGCCGCACCCTGCTGCAGCGTTTCGAGATGCTGGCGGAGAATTACTTCTCCTTCTTCCAGAGCATCGATGCCATGATCCAGGAGAATAATGACCAGATCGCCCGCCTGGAAAACCTGGAAATGCCCCTGGGTGCCAAGGGTATTTACTGCTCCAAGGATGCCTTCACCATCATGGCCACCCAGTATTCCAATGTGGCCGATAACGAGCTGACCACCGCCACCAAGACCGCCGTGTTCGACGGCCTGTTCGGTGTTCTGGCCGACGAGCTGGGCCGTGAAGGCACCACCATGACCGACTATCAGAAGGCCGCCTACGCCGCCGAAAAGGCTGCCGCCCTGGGCGAGCTGTTCCGTTCCGCCGTGGTGGGCACCATCCGCAATTCCGTTGCCGAAAACGGCGACAGCATCATCAATATGAACATCCGCCAGGCCATGGAAGCCCAGTACCACCTGGAGCATCCCAAGGACAAGGATCTGAACACCTACCTGCGGGAACTGCTGGAAGTGGGTATGCGCATGGCCGCTCCCATGATCGCCACCTCCAACAACGCCCTGGCCGAGCGTGTGGAAACGGTCTATATGACCATCAACCCCCTCTGCGCCGCCACCCATATGGGCAAGCCCAGCGTGGCCGCCACCAAGGAGCTGTATGTGCCCCAGGCCTGCGAGGCAACCGACAATGTCCGCCCCGCCGTGCTGATGGACGAGGAGTTCTCTCCCTACGAGATCATCTGCTTCAAGGCCCGCTATAAGTTCTCCATCGAGGATCTGACCAAGTACGGCCCCACTTCCGACAATGCCCGGGCCTACAATACCCGCATTGCCAACCTGGGCCACGTGGCGCTGCTGACCAGCGACCCCGACTCCGTCAAGGCCATCGTTTCTCCCCACCTGGACCGCAACTGGCATGAGGAAGCATACCTGCCTGCCATCTACGCCAGCGAGCGCAAGAAAGTCCGCCAGGATACTTACAAGGCCTTCATCTACGGCCTGGGCCTGGATGTATTCACCCGCGCCGTGGACGAGGAGCGGCTGGACAGCAGAGGCAATGCCCGGAAGCTGTGGTATCAGAAGTCCGATCCCCGCCGCAGCGCCGAACCTGTGAAGGTCCGCAGCAGCTTCATCGGCAACAGCTACACGGACCTGTTTAATGCCCTGCCCTTCAACGGCCGCATCAAGCGCAATATCCTGCGCCTGGCCGCCATGGAAGCCCGGGACTGCAAGGGCTTCTACGCCGCCGAAGAGCTCCACGAGCGGATTTTGGAACATGATCTGATCGAGGATCTGATCCACTCCAAGCCCGACAACGAAAACCTGGACGACAAGTGCATCCTGGACATCCTGGCCGATATGCGCGGCAGCATGGACGATTCCGAGTGGAAGCAGCTGTTCACCGGCCTGCAGGAAGTCCTGTGGGAGTACTGCGCCGTCATGTTTGACGAGAACGAGCGGCTGGTCAATAACGCCGTGCGCACCATTCTGGACAAGATGATCGCCCACAGCCAGGCATTCGCCAAGCCCGCCGAGGAGCAGACCTTCGCCGACCGTCTGCTCAAAGACCAGGTCAAGCTCCTGCAGGAGACCAGCTACAAGCGTAAATAATCATAGAAAGGACTCTCTATGATGGAGAATTGCTTTCGTTTTCTGATCAATGTGGATCAGTGTCTGAATATGTCCAACTTCGATATCTTTTTCTATCGGTTGGAAAGCCAGCACCGCTTCCACCTCAACCAGGTGCAGCTGTTCGGCGAGGATGCCGGCAGTTCCCTGCATAACGCCATCACCGATATTCGGATGTATCTGGACAAATACCCCTACCATGTAGGGGATTTCCAGATCGTCGTGGCCATGCGCGGCAGTTATGCCAAAGATCCCCAGCGCTGGCAGGATACCCTGCTGTACCGCCTGGTGCAGATGGATCACGAACTGCGCCAAGCCCGGATCTTCTTCAATTCCCGGGAGGGCGTGGAAAAGGCCCTGAATTTCATCATGCTCTATGATGTGGACTTTTCCGTGGAACTGCCCCGGCTGGACCGCTATATCGGCTCCAAGCGCTTCAGCGCCGATTGCGATGTGCTGCTGCGCCACCTGGGCATCGCCACTACCGATCCTTCTTTGGAAGACCTCAAGGCCATCGCCACCGCCTATGCCGATGCCGAAAGCTTTGACCCCGCCGCCGCAGACCTGCTGCAGCGGTTCATCGCCCACCGCATCCGCCGGGATAAGATCGATCACCTGCTGGATTCCGAACTGGCTGAGCCCATGGACACCGTCCATGACCCCATCAGCATGGAGCTGACCACTTTCGTGGAAGAGCAGCTGGCCAATTTCCAGGTCTTCGAAGCCCAGATCGACCGCAACAACCGCCGGCAGAATACCCTGGCGCTGCTGCGGGTGGTGGACTTCATCAACCGCAGTGTGGACCTGCCCGCCAATGCCGGCCTGGCCGAAAGCCAGCCTTCCCTGCTGCGCCGCTGCGCCGATAATTGGAACGCCGTTTGGGCGGACCAAACCCTGGAACAGCGCTATGCCGAAATGCTGGCCCGCTACCAGCGGCGGCTGGAAACTGCCGCTTTGGAGCTGGAGCGCCCCAAATACGCCGGCGTTTCCGCCAAGAGCCTGCCGGACGAGGACATCCCCGCCGACGATGCCATCACCAGCTCCGAAACCATGTTCTCCAGCGACGATCCCCGGAAGCAGGGCGCCAATCTGAAGGATGTGCTGCAGCGCTTCCTCCATCGCCGCATTGCCGCCGGCAAACTGCTGTCCGAGTGGGAGACCGTCTACCAGCATATCAAGCGCTCGCTGGAGCAGATGGATCACGAACTGCGGCTGTACGCTGAAGATCTGAGCCGCCAGTATTCCATGATCCTGGAAAAGCGGAAGCAGGACGCCATCACCTGGCGCACCGCCTTCTACATCGCCGAGCAGGATACGGAAAAAGACCTGGCCCGGATCCGTTACGAGCAGGAAAAGCGTCTGCAGGCCTTAAAAAGCCCCCACATGACCCCCACCTTGTCCTTCCAGGACCAACTGAACATGGAAAGCGCCCTGGAGCAGGCCAATTTGTCCATCCGCTTCTGCCTAGGCTGCATGAGCCAGGCCACCGCCCTCAATTTCCTGGGCCTGGTGCTGACCTGCGCCCTGCTTGCGGTGCTGCACTATACAGTGCTGCAGCCTTATGTGCTGGGGGATCTCAGTTTCCTGACCTTCTTTGTGCTGTATGTGGGCCTTCTGCTGCTGCAGATGCTGCTGTGCTGGCGGCTCCCATATCGCCATTTCCGCAAAAAGCTGAAACGGCAGATCAAAGCCTTGCAGGCCAATATGGATGTGTATATCAGCGGCTATTTCCAGCGGGCGGCTCAGTTTGCCTCTTACATCAACCTGCTGAACCAGCTGGATTATCTGACCCGTTACCACCACCTGCTGGATCGGGCCTTCCATGCATCCCACCGCCTGTCCCAGGGTTACCTGTGGCATAAGGTCCAGATCAATAACCATCTGAGCAAGCTGAATTTCTTCCAGGGTCTCATCGCCCTGTGCCCCGATGCCGGTCTTACCAACGATTCGCCCCATATCCTCCCCTCTGTGGAAGGGGACCGGGTCAGCGATGTGGTGGACAGCCCGGTCTATTGGCCCCAGAGTTAAGGAGGCGACACCATGACGATTCTATATTTTGCATTATTCCTCATCGGTGTAGGCCTGGTATTGTGGCTTTTGAACCGGGGCATTTTAAAACTCTCCTATGACCGCAATATGCGGTATCTCCATTGCCGGCAGCTGTTCACCGTGTTCCTGTCGCTGCTGATCTGCACCAATGTCTATACCCTCTCCCCCATTCTGACCTTCCTGGATAACATCATCAATTCCCCGTTCCTGGCCAAGATCTTCAGCTTGATCCTGCCCAACCGCTCTTTCGAGCTGGTGTATATGCTGCTGGTCATCATCGGGTTGAACCTGGTCATCAATCTGTTGGTTTCCCTTGTCATCTCTCTGACCCAGGCGATCTTCTCCCGCCGGGAGCAGTTCCTGGATATTCGGGATTACGAGGATTTCGACCGGCTGCTGCACCTGCCTTGGCTGCTGACCTCCTGCTTCTATACAGAAGAAGACGGTGATGTCTACCTCAACCACAAGGGCTTCACCCTGGGCCTTTGGGCCAAATGGCTGAAATTCGCCTTTGCCATTTTGCTGGGCGTGGAACTGATCGGCCTGGGCGCCTCCATTCTGTGGGGCACCAAGGATTGGAACGCCATGGTGCTGTCCCTGGTCCGGAGCTGGTACATGATCCCCATGGCCGGTTTCCTCATGACCCAGCAGATCCAGCTGTTTCTGGAGGGCGAGGCCCTGGACGAATCCGGCACTTTCGGCTCTGCCGACATCACCGAATCCCTGGTGGGTGACATGGAACCGCTGATGGATGCTTACCGCACCATCTTCGATTCCTCTGATGCCCTTCTTTACAGCGAAATGACCGGCTCCCAGCTGAGCCGGGAAGGCCTGGGCAGCAATGACCTGGGCAACCGCCAGATCCAGGACTGCGACCAACCGGAAGTCCTCACCGTCATTGCCAATCAGCTGCAGCAGTGCGGTGTCCGGCAAAATGAGCAGTACCAGAATGCGCTGGTGGAGCTGCTCAACGGCCATTCCATCAATATGTGCAACCATTGCGAAGGTGATTTCTTCATTTTCCTGGCTGCCTACTTAAATTTCCACATCTCCCAGGGTAAGACCGCCCTCATCCTTTGCAAAGATCCCCACCGGGCCCAAGCCCTGTGCCGGGATATGGACCGGCAGATGCACCGCATCAACAGCCTTTACAGCGTTTGGGATGTGCGGACGCTGGAAGAAGCGGAAGTCAACTGCCGCCTGAGCATCCTGGTCTGCTCCTTCGACGAATTCCTGGACCGCCGCATCGCAGAAAAACGCCGGGACTTCATCGGCGACCTGTTCTGCACCGTCATCATGGACGGCTTCGACCTGTTCTCCCGGAATTCCATCCGCATCGAGCGGCTTTTCGGTGCCCTGCGGAGCATCGAAGGCATGGATCAGTATGTGATCTTCACCGATGTGGATAACGATGCCCTCCGCACCGCGATGGAGCAGGTGGTCAAAACCGAGATCCTGCCCTTCAACCACGATGTCATGGGCCCCAATACCGGCATCATGGTCTGGCGGGAGGAAAGCTACTACAAGCTCCAGCGCCAGCTGGGCATCGGCGGCGCGCTGTCGCCGTATATGGGCGCTGCCCTGCCTCTGGCTCTGGTGGCCGCCAAGTTCGACCTGCCCCAGATGTACCTGCTGCCGGATTCTACCCGTGGCGACTATTCCTTCTGGGATGCCATGACCATGTCCAGCAAGGAAGTCAACCACTTCCTGGGCAAAACCATCAATTTGAAGAGCGTCATCCGGGACGAACTGGCCGATACCGCCCACCCGGAGGAACTGGCCATGATCGTGGCCTACGATACGGACTACAATTTCTACAACGCCCTGTGGCGCTGGATGAAATACGGCGGCACTGCCGGTTCTCTGATCCACATCGTCTCCCCGTCCTACCTGCTCCGGGAATATTTCACCGCCAACTTCCGCCAGAAGGATCTTCTGCTGAAGAACAACGAGTTCGACGCCCTCATTTCCTACCACCTGGGCATGCGCATCAGCCATATGGCGGTGCTGCTGGTGTCCTTGTGTGAAAAGGCCATGACGGAAGAAGAACTGATGGCCAAGAGCAAGGAATACGGCTGGAATTTTGAAAATGTGGAGCAGCTCCTCCACGAATGCCTCCAGGTCGTGCTGACCCGGGACGAGATCCACAGCATCTTCGAGTGCTTCCACTTTGAAGAAGCCAAGACCTTCCGGGATGATCTGGGGATCTTCGAGACCCACACCTATGTCAAGCTCACGGACGATACCATCCGCCGCCGTCTGCAGGAATGCATCGGCCATGTGGATCTGATCTCCAAGAGCGACGTCCGCATTTCCCTGCCCATCCTCCGGGGCAACGTCCATAACTACTACCAGCGCGGCCAGATCATCCCCATCGACGGCCACCTGTACCAGATCGATTCCATCAGCGGCGGCAACATCTACGCCGAGCAGGTGCTGCCCCAGGATCTGCCGGAATACCACCAGATCAGCGAATTCACCTTCCGGGATTACCGGCTGGTGGACAAATGCGTGGACTCCGGCTTCATCGACATCAATATCTGCACCGCCTCCGTCACCCGGGAGAATTTCGGCTATTGGTCCTGCAACCGGGGCAATGCCTTCGCCGGCAACTGTGATGTGCAGCTGCACGATATGCGTTCCCTGGATGGCCGCGGCCAGTTGACCACCATGGACTGCGCCAACATCCTGGAGCTGAACCTCCGCCGCTCCGCTTTGGGCGGCCGGGATGTGGAAACCGCCCGGCTCCTGGCCTATATGCTCAAGGAACTGTTCAAGACCCTCTTCCCCGCCACCCATCAGAACCTGTACACCGTGGTATCCGAGGGCGTGGACGAAGGCCTGGTGGGCCGCGTCCTCTCCGCCGGTAAGGACAGCTCCCTGGAAGACCTGGTCTGCAGTCTGATCCCCCGGCTCACCGCCGCCCCCAATTCCGATCCCGATTTCATCACCGTCTATGTGGTGGAGCAAAGCTGTATCGAGTACGGCATGGTCCAGATGCTCTATACCAAGCACCGCTCCGTGCTGCTGATGATCCGGGAATACCTGGATTGGTACATTTCTTCCAACGCCGCCACCGATGAAAACACCATCCGTGGCCGCTACCTCCACTTCGGCTCCGACTCTGTCCCCGGCATCCTGGCGCCGGAGCAGCTGCTGCAGCTGTGCCGCCGGATCCTGCCGGAGGTGGAAGTCCCCACAGAAGTGGTCCAGGTCACCCGGGAATCCGGTGGCCCCACCTGTACCTTCTGCGGCCGGGAGACCCTGTTCCCCACGGAACTCAGCGACGGCCGCCGGATGTGCAGCCATTGTAAGGACCACCAGCTGACCCAAAAGGACGAGATCAAGTCCATGTTCGCCGAAACCGTCCTTTATATGACGGAAGGCTATGACATCACCCTGCCCAGGAAGATCCATGTCCAGTTCCAGTCTGCGGATGCCATCGCCAAGGCCACCGGCGGCGTCGATGGCGGTCGGATCCTGGGCTTCTACAGTCACGGCAACCGCCAGCTCTGGCTGGAAGCCCGTGGCCCTCGGATCGCCATGCAAAGCACCCTGATCCACGAGCTGACTCACGCCTGGCAGCACCACGACCGCACCTTTGACCGGACGCTGCAGCGGATGCTGCGGAAGTTCCCCCGGAAGAAGCGGGCCCTGGTCCGCCTGCTGCTGCTGGAAGGCCACGCCGTGTATATGGAGATCCATACCATGCGGAAATTGCACGAAGACGAATTCGCCAACCGGATGCACGCCATGACCATGGCCCGGGAGGACGAGTACGGCGTCGGCTACCGCCTGGTGTCCGGCTATATTGATGATCAAGCCGCTTTGGGCAGCCACATGACCCCCTTCCGGGCCATGACCCAGCTGATCCAGGACATTCTGGAAGGTAAGGTGACCATCGAATGCTGAAACGCCTCACCGCTCTGATCCTGGCCACGCTGCTCCTGCTCACCGGCTGCCACATGGGCCCGCCCCCCATTTTGGACAGCGGCGCCGCCCAGTTTGGCGAGGGTAAGGAGGAAGAAAACTACTCCCCCGTCAATTCCGGCGCCCTGCTGGAATCGCTGATCGACCAATATTCCGGTTCTTACTATCGCCCCAGCGGCGCGCCCATGGACGATTCCCAGCTTGGGGACCTGCCGGAAGCCGGTACTTCCACCACCTACCAGGTGGGCAGTTGGGAAGATCTCATGTCCGTCCTTCACCGCACCTATGCGGACACAGCGACCTATGTGGAATTTGAACTGGTCAACGGCTTCACCTTTGATCCGTACAACGACCTGGATACCATCTACCGGGAATTGCAGCGGAAAGATCCCATCTTTGTAGGCTGCGTCTCCGCCTGGTCCTGGGTTCCCAATTCCGTCCCCTTTAAGCTGAAGATCCGCTATTCCATGGACGTCCCCACGGTGATCTCCATGAAGGAGCAGACCGCCGGCCTGGTGGATGGGGCTGTCGCCGAACTCCATACCGCCGGCATGAGCGATTATGAGATCATTTGCGCCGTCAATGAGTACCTCTGCGACACCATCTACTATCCCGATTCCGAACCCTACGCCCCGGAAACCCATACCGCCTACGGCGCATTGGCCAACGGCATCGCCGTTTGCGAAGGTTACGCTCTGGCTGCCAAGCTGATGCTTAACGAATTGGGCATCCCCTGTGACATCCAGACCGGCACTTGTATCGGCGGCGGCGGTCATGCCTGGAATCTGGTGCAGTTGGAAGGCCAGTGGTATCAGATGGATGTGACCTGGAACGACGGCTCCGGCACCCGGCAGGATTACCTGCTGGTCACCGATGCCTATATGCAAAAGAGCCGTACCTGGAACTATGCCGATTATCCCGCCAGCGCCTCTGAACCCTATACCCCTTGATTTCCCAAAGAATCGCGGCGGCCCACCCGGGCCGCCGCAGTATTATTTTGTGCCCCAAAGCCTTCCCCTCCCGCGTAGGGACGACCCTTGCGGTCGTCCGCCAAACCTCCCCCTTGACCACGCCAAAAAATTCCACTATAATGATCTTATCAACAACTTTAGGAGGATCCCACTATGGCCGCTAACGTCTACTTTTCCCGCACCATCACCCCCGAAAAAGTGCTTCAACTCTATCTGCTTGTGGGCAAACCCCTCCCCGGCCGGGTGGCCATCAAGCTCCACTCCGGCGAAAAGGGCAATCAGAACTTTCTGAAGCCCGACTTCTGGAAGCCCATCATCGACCATGTAGGCGGCACTGTGGTGGAATGCAACACCGCCTATGCCGGCGCCCGGAATACCACCGCTGCCCATCGGCAGCTCATGGCCGACCACGGCTGGAGCCAGCATTTCAGCGTGGACATCCTGGATGCCGAAGGCCCGGACCTGGCCCTGCCCATCCCCGGCGGCACCGTCATCCAAACCAATTATGTGGGCAAGAATATCGAAAACTACGATTCCATGCTAGTGCTGTCCCATTTCAAGGGCCACCCCATGGGCGGCTTTGGCGGTGCCATCAAGCAGCTGTCCATCGGCGTGGCTTCCACCTACGGCAAGCTGTGGATCCACGGCGCCGGTGACCCCGTCCTTTCTTTCGACGCGGACCACGATTCCTTCCTGGCTTCCATGGCCGATGCCGCCGGCAGCGTGGTGGACTACTTCCGGGGCAACCTGGTCTATATCAATGTGATGAAGAATATGTCCGTGGATTGCGATTGCTGCGCCGTGGCAGAAGACCCCTGCATCGCGGATATTGGCATCCTGGCCTCCACCGATCCCATTGCTATCGACCAGGCCTGTGTGGATCTGGTCTACGCCTGCTCCGACCCTGGTAAACCCCACTTGATCCAGCGGATCGAGAGCCGCAACGGCCTGCATACTCTGGCCGTTGCCGATACCCATGGCTACGGCTCCCGGGAATACAACCTCATTGAAGTGGAATAACGTTCCTTCCGACAAAAAACATCAGACCCGGCAGACGAATGTCTGCCGGGTCTTGTCCTGTTATAGCATTTTTACTGCGCGTTCACCGCTGCCACAAAGCGATCGAGGGCCGCGGCGCCTTCGGCGGTGCGCTTGTACACGCCGGCGTGCTCCAGAACCCGGGCAAAGACTTTGCCCACTTCAAGTTGCAGGATGCCGGTGATATTCTCCGGCGTAAAGTCATACCGCTTTTTCAGCGTATTCACCCAATCTTCGTGCTTTTTCAGCTCCCCGGTCAGTTCCGCGCCGGTCAAAATGGCCATTTCCAGATCTGCCAGTTCCTTTTTCAGCCGGGCGGGCAGCACCGCCAGACCCATCACTTCGATCAGACCGATGTTTTCCTTCTTGATGTGATGCAACTCTGCGTGGGGATGGTACACGCCCAGAGGATGCTCCTGGGTGGTGATGTTGTTGCGCAGCACCAGATCCAGCTCATAGTCCTCTCCCCGGCGCCGGGCGATGGGGGTGATGGTGTTGTGGGGCACGCCTTCCGTTTCCGCAAAAATGAAGGCCGCCTCATCGGTATAGCCCCGCCAGACAGCAAGGATTTTGTCAGCCAGTTCCGTCAGCCGGGCCGTGTCGCTGCACCGCAGCCGCAGCACGCTCATGGGCCACTTGACGATGCCTGCCCGGACGTCCTCAAAGCCCCGGAAGGCCACTTCCCGTTCCAGAGAGGAACGCTCCATGGGGAAGCAATAGCCGCCGCCCTGGAAGTGCTCGTGGCTCAGAATGCTGCCGCCCACAATGGGCAGATCCGCGTTGCTGCCCACAAAATAATGGGGGAAAACCGTCACAAAATCCAGTAATTTCTCGAAAGCTGCACGATCGATCTTCATAGGCGTATGAGCGGCATTGAACACGATGCAGTGCTCATTGTAGTACACATAGGGGCTGTACTGCATAAACCAGTCCGCTCCGGCCACAGTCATGGGAATGGGCCGGTGATTCTGCCGTGCCGGGTGATTCATCCGGCCGGCGTAGCCTTCATTTTCCGCGCACAGCTGGCACTTGGGATAGCCGGACTGGGGGGCATTTTTGGCGGCAGCGATAGCCTTGGGGTCTTTTTCCGGCTTGCTCAGATTGATGGTGATGTCCAGATCGCCATATTCGGTGGTAGTGACCCAGCGCATATCCTTGCAGATCCGGTAGCGGCGGATGTAATCCGTATCCTGGGCAAAGGTATAGTACCAGGATGTGGCACTTTTCGGATCTTTGGCGTACAATTCGGCAAAGATCGCCCGGACTTCCCGGGGCATGGGGGTCAGAATACCCATCAGACGGGTATCCAGCAGATCCCGGCTGGTGATGTCGTCACCACAGACACCCCGGGCCACGGCATCATCCAACAGCCCGGCCAATATCTGCTCCAGGGGCATTTCCGCCGGATCAGCCGGCTCAAAAGCATCCAGTTTCAGCGCTTCCAGGAGCTGATTGGTGACAAAAACCCGGTCACATTCCAGGATCAAACCCTTTTCCAGACCGTATTCCACCAAGGCAGAAATATAGACATTGACATTCATGGGATCGTCCTCCGCTTTTCGTTTCGTTGCCTTTATCATATACCAAAAGCAGGAATATTGCAAGCCTTATGTGCCGTCCCCTTCGCCCGAAAACGACCGCAACTGCGAAAAAACGACAGTCCAAAATGGCCCAAAACAGGCCCAAAATGAACCAAAACAGGCCCAAGCCGGCCCATTTCGGTGCCATAAAAAACTGCCGCGGAAGGTCCTTCCGCGGCAGTGGGGATGATGAAATTACTCAGCGTCCTTCTTGGCGTCCTCAATGATCTTGGCCTGGTTTGCTCTGGGCACTTCCTCATAACGCACGAAGCTGAGGGTGAAAGAGCCACGGGCCTGGGTCATGGCGCGCAGATCGATGGTGTAGCTGCTCATTTCTGCCATGGGCACTTCGGCTTCCACGATGGTGTTGCCTTCGTGATCGGGGTTCATGCCCATCACGCGGCCCCGGCGCTTGTTCAAATCGCCGATGACATCGCCCATGTAGCTGTCGGGAATGGTGACGGCCAGGGCACCGATGGGCTCCAGCAGCGTCACGCCGGCATTGGGCATGGCTTCCTTGAAGGCCAGGATGGCGGCCAGCTTAAAGGCCATTTCGTTGGAGTCCACGGGGTGGTAAGAACCATCGTACAGGACGGCCTTCAGACCCACCATGGGATAACCGGCCAGGGGGCCCTTCTGGATGGCTTCCTGGACGCCCTTTTCAACAGCGGGGTTGAAGTTCTTGGGCACGGCGCCGCCGACGACTTCCACGTCGAAGATCAGATCGTCCTGCTCCTCCTGGGGCTCAAAACGGATCCACACGTCACCGAACTGGCCGCTGCCGCCGGTCTGCTTCTTATGACGGCCGTGGG
>JAZNNP010000014.1:0-20087 GCA_045580365.1 Faecousia sp. | reverse complement strand
TCGGCCACCTTCTCCTCAAGGAGAAGGCTTGGGGGGGGGAAGAGCGGCGGGCGACCGCAAGGGTCGCCCCTACGCGGCAAGAGTTGAGGCGGGAGGAATAAAAACAGGGCCGGGGGAGATCCACCGGCCCTGAGGTGTTTAGTTGGCTCTGCGGCGCTGCTTCTTCATCTTATACAGTTCTTCCGTGGCCAGGCGGGCCTTGGTGACGGAAACATTGTCCTTGGGGAAGCAGAAATAGGAGATCTCATTATTGCCGATGCCGATGACATCGCCAATCTCATAGAAATAATAGTCGGCATACAGGGTATGGCCGGACATGGGGGACTGGGCATAGTCCAATGTGCCGTCGTCGCCCACCAGGTGGAAGCCATCCAGACCGTGGGTCAGCCGGCCGTCGCCCACCATGTAAAGACCCTTCAGATCTACCTGGACGCCGATGGTCACCGGGGTATCCAGGCCGTAAGTACCTTCTTCCAGTTCTTTGCGGACGCACTGGCGCTGCCAGGTATACCAATCCGGGATGTGGGGGTACTCCGTTTCGCCCTCCAGGGCGGCAAGTTGGCCGAATTCGTCCATTTCCCATTTCTTGCCGCAGGCGTGGCAGGTCAGGTGGATGCCTTTGCCTTCCATCCGGTTCTCTGCGCCGCAATGGGGGCACTTATAGAGGATGCGGTGGAGACCGTCGGCCCGGAAGGGCACGTCGATGGACACCTTGTGATCCCGCTGCCAGGCAAAATTGTCGAAAGAGAAGGACTCGTCCAGCCGGGCGTCCAGCTCCGCAACGGAAAGTTCCCGGACTTCCTCGGCGGTGGCGATGCACTTGACATGGGCGCTGACTTTGATGTTGCGGATCTGCAGCATATTGTACAGGGGATCCCGGTGGAACGCGCCCTGGGTGATGACGGTGACCACGGGCACGCCCAGCTTCTTCATCAGGATGCCCAGTTTCCGGGGCAGGGTGGTGGTGCGGCCGTCGAAGGAATAGCCTGCCTCCGGGTACATCAGCACGCTGGTCTTATTGGTTTTGAGCATATACTCCATGTCCCGGATCAAGGTCAGATCCGACACATATTTATGGGTGGGGGTACAGCCCAGGAAGCGCATCAGCTTGCCCAGGATGCCCACGATGGCGTCGGTGGAAGTGACAATGCCGAACTGCTTGGGATAGAAAATGCCATAGGCCAGCTTCATGTCCGTGAAGCTGGAGTGGTTCATCAGGATCAGGCAGGGCTGATCGCCCACCAGTTCCATCCGCTCGGTGGTATAGCTGAATTTGGTTTTCAGAAAGGTGGGGATGGAAGCGATGCGGACCACCGTGGCCAGCAGGCGGCTGGGCTTGCGGGGGTTCTTGTGGACCGGCCGGGGCAGTTTCAGTACATCCTCGTAGGACATGGGCATGGTTTTGATCTTCATAAGCATACTCCTGTCGAAATATCTGGGAACAGTGTACCATACGGACGGGGAAAAAGCAATATGTGAATAAAATTTGAACGGGATTGTGTTATGTAAACTACGATTTTAAGGAAGGTCTAATGAAGAGGCGTTTACTGCGGAGATTATTATGGCGAAGCGGCGGGAGCAAGGGTCGCCCCTACGCGGGAGAGGGAAGGCTTGGCGGGCGACCGCAAGGGTCGCCCCTACGCGGGGGAAGGGGCTTAGCGGGCGACCGCAAGGGTCGCCCCTACGCGGGAAGGCAGGGGGGTTCTTGTTTCAACTGGCCGCTTTCCACGATCTATTTCCAGCTAAAAAAGGCGCGTCAGACGACGCGCCTTTTTCTCATGCATGGACTTTTTTCTTTTGCAGCAGGTCCTTCAACTGGCGGACGTAGATGCCCAGCAGGTAGATCCCCACGATGGGGAACACCAGGAACATATACCAGTAAGGATGGGGGATCAGACCCCAGAACAGCTGGAACACCGGGTTGGCCGGCGTGATGGAGTACATATAATTCACCTGGATCACATTGCCGGCATAGTCCAGGATCTGCTGGGCCTGGCAATAGCCATTGAGCCAGACGTTGAACAGGTGGATCAGGGTATAGACCACGATGGTGATGCCCAGGGTGGAGCCGATGCAGCGGATGTCCTTTTGGGCCAGGCCCAGCTTGAACATGAGGATGGGAATGCCGAACTCCAGCACATGGGGGAAGAAGTAGAAACAGAACACATCGCTGAACAGCACGAAGTCGGCCTGGGCTGTATTAACCACCAGGGCCGCCAGTGCGCCCAAGCTCCACACCAACAGCAGATTGTTGAGGGTCTTGTTCCGGGTGAACACTGCCACGGGCAGCACCAGAGCATTCAGCGAACACAGGTGCAGGGGCAGGTATTCCAGGGGAGAACCCCAGGTCACCAGGTTAAAAATGATGGCGGCGATGCCGGCAAAGGACAAAATTCCCAGAACGATGGTCTGCACCTTCGGGGATGCTTTTTTCAGAATAAAATACAGGGCCACCAGCAATGCTGCGGCAATGGCCAGGCTGCTCAGATGGATGACACCAAAAGAACCCCAAGTCATGACAAGATCCTCTCTTTGTATATAGTGAATATCATCCACCTATATACATAAATCCGAGGCAAAAGTCAAAGTTTTATGGAGAAATTAAAGGAAACTTAAGAATTGAGGTAAGTTTTGGTCAGTGGGCGAAGAGGATGCCCAGCAGCAGGCAGGTCTGTCCCACGGCGTTGATGATCTGGGCGGTCCAGTTGGAGCGGGCATCATCGTTTTGGAAGCGGTTCTTGCGATACCAGCCCATGAAACCCATGAGGCCGATCCAGGCGATGAAGAACAGCAAGCTGGGGAAGCTGATGATGGCGGCCCCCACAGCGGGCCAATCGATCTTGCCCAGGCTGGTCAGCAGACTGCCCAGGATGAAGCCGAAGCCGGTAATCTGCATAGGCAGAAAGGGTTTATTGAGCCAGCGCAGATCCTTTTTGGCAATGCCCAGCACCAGTTTCCAGGCCACTTTGCAGCAGCCGGCCAGCACCGAAAGAGCGGCGCCGATCATAAACAGGGGATTATTGAAGCGGCTGGCGATGATGACCATGCTGATGCCGAAAGAAAGCACCGGGATGGCATCCACCAGAGCAAGAGCGAGAGTAAAACCTTCCATATAAAAACCTCCAATGTTTTTTCTGTATTATAGCAGAAAAAAAGGGGCCGTTCCATAGACAAATAGCATAAGTTTTTACCCCGTTTGCGGTGCAAATCCACAAACTTTTCCCATAGGAATTGACAGAAAACCGGAATGGTGGTATCTTGATACTGAACGTGTTCATAAAAGGAGAGATGTACATGAACAGCAAGGAATTGCAGGCCAGCCGCGTCCAATTATTCCGTGATGCGGCCAACTTCAAGAAAACCGAGCGCATCCCCCATTTTGCCAACGTGGTCACCTGGAAGGTCTTTGACGCGGGGTACACCCTGGACCAGGCGATGACCAATTTTGATGTGCTGGAAGAGACCGTGGTGAAGTTCCTGGACACCTATCCGGTGGACGGACTGATGGATGTGGGCATCCGCAACCAGTTTACCGTGACGGAAGCTTTCGGCGAAGGCGGATACTACTATTATGATGAGAATGTGGTAGGTGTCCACGACCATGCCCACTGCACCGTGGAGACGCTGCAGCAGTATCTGGACGATCCGGCCAAATATGCCTGGGAAGTGATCCTGCCCAAGAAGTACGGCGCGAGCTGGGACGAGAAGGGCCTGGATGTTTGGAAGAAGACCTTCGCTGAGTACATGCGCTACACCAAGTATATTCTGCACATGGCAGGCATCACCGGCAAGCAGTACGGTCTGCCCAGCCTTTCTCCCAACAATCCCATGGCCGGTGCCATCGTGCTGGGCATCGAGGAACTGTTCTCCAATCTGCTGGGCATCCAGCAGCTGTCGGTGGCTATGCGGCGCAACGCCGATGAGATCCAGGCGTTTATCGACCGCTGGGATGCCGAACGGATCACCCCGGCTATTGAGAAGATCAAAAACGGCAAGGGCCCCAACTATAAGTATTGCTTCGACTCTTCCATTCTGATGCTGGCCCACAATGTGATGAACAAGAAGCAGTTTGAGCGGTTCTACTGGCCTCATCTGAAGGAACTGCTGGATGCCTATGCCGAAAAGGGCATGAACATCCGCATCTTTACGGAAGGTTCTATTTTGCGTTTTGCGGAGTATTTCAAGGATTATCCCAAGGGCGTGCTGACCTTCCACATCGAGCAGGACGATCCGTTCGCATTCCGGGAGGCGCTGCCCAATGTGTGCATCATGGGTGGGCTGACTACGGAGCTGCTGAGCAACGGCACGCCGGAAGAATGCGTGGCGTACACCAAGCGGCTGTGCGACGAACTGGGCAAGGACGGCGGTTTCATCCTGTCCGAAGGCAAGATGCTTTCTTACCGCAATGACGCCAAGCGGGAAAACTACAAGGCTGTCTGCGATTTCGTGAGCAACTACAAACTGTGAGGTGCAGGTTATGAAAAATGAATTCAAATCCTACCCCGAAGGCTATCAGAAGCTGATGAAGAAGCTGGTGCCCTGGTTCTTCGGCCCCATGCGGGAGAAGATGATGCGGCTGCTGCTGACCATTTTGACGGACGGTTGATACGATGATTATTATTGGTGAAAAAATCAACGGCGCGATTCCTTCTATAAAGCAGGCCATCGCGGAGAAAAATGAGGCGTTGATCGTTGAACGGACGTTAGCCCAGGCCAACGCCGGCGCAAATTTCCTGGATTGCGCCCCCTCCACGGCTACGGAGATCGAGTACGAGACCATGGTATGGCTGATCAACCTGATGCAGGGCGTGACGGATGTGCCCCTGTGCATCGACAGCCCCAACGCCAAACTGTTGGCCCGGATCCTGGAAGAAGGCCATGTGAAGCGGCCCGGAATGGTCAACTCCGTCAACGAAGAGGGCGACAAGTGCGAGACCATTTTCCCCCTCATTGCCGGAACACCCTGGGAAGTGGTGGGTCTGACCTGCGACCAGGGCGGCATTCCTGCCGATCCGGCCAAGAAGGTGGAGATCGCCCAGCGGATCATCGACAAGGCGGACAAGTTCGGCGTGGCGCTGTCCCAGCTCCACATTGATCCTTGCGTCATGGCCCTGGCCACCATGCCCTCTGCCATGGAGGACTTTGCATACTGCATCGAAAAGATCCACGCCTATGCCCCGGAGGTGAAGGTGACCGGCGCAATTTCCAACATCAGTTTTGATATGCCGGCCCGGAAATATGTGAATATGAACTGCATGGCCTATGCCATCGCCGCCGGGTTGGACAGTGCCATTATGGATCCGTGCAGTGAGGCCATGATGGGCACCATCTACGCCTGCGAGGCCCTGCGGATGAAAGACAAGGGCGGCCGGAAATACAACCGGGCTTACCGCAAGGGACTGTTTGGACAGAAGAAGTAAAAAAGGCTTCTCCCCGAGGAGAAGGCTTTACGCGCTCCTGCACCGGTGCGACAAACTGAAATTCTAAAAGGAGACTACATATCATGATCGATTTTGAAAATTTGGCTGTTGCCATGGGTGAACTGGATGAGGATACCGTCAAGGAGATCCTGGAATCCGTGGACAACCCCGAAGATGCCAACAAGGCCATGGAAGCCTGCCAGAAGGGCATGGATACCGTGGGCAAGCTGTTTGAAGAAGGCGAATATTTCGTCGGCGACCTGATCTATGCAGGTGAGCTGATGACCGATGCGGTGGAAGTGCTGAAGCCCTATCTGGCCGGCGCAGCCACCGGCGGCAACAAAACCAAGATGATCCTTTGCACCGTCAAGGACGACCTGCATGACATCGGCAAGAACATCGTCCGCTCCATGCTGGAAGCGGGTGGCTTCGAAGTGTTGGATCTGGGCATCGACTGCCCTGCGGAAAAGGTGGTACAGACGGCAAAGGCCGAGGGTATCAAGATCGTGGCCCTGTCCGGCGTGCTGACTCTGGCGCTGGATTCCATGAAGGCCACGGTGGAGGCCATCAAGGCCGCCGGTCTGGACTGCAAGGTCATCATCGGCGGCGCGCCTGTATCTGCCGAAGCCTGCGCCAACATCGGCGCGGACGAGTGGGCCCACAGCCCCCAGAAGACCGTTGCTACCTGTAAGGCCTGGGCTGAAAACTAAATAGAAATCGGGAGGGAATACGATGTTGGATCTTCTGTACGCTTCTTGCCCCATTATGTTATGGGTGATCACAGTGGCCGAGGCGGTCTTCACGGTATTGCTGCTCACCCAATTCGCAAAAACAAAAAACAAGATTTTCCTGCTGTCCGGGTTGATCTGCATTGGTCTTACTTATGACGCGCTGGCCCTGGCCATGGGCAGCTTTATGACCGAGGGCGGTCTGCTGCTGGCCATCAGCCGGCTGCGCTATGTGTTCCACGGCGGTCTGATCCCCCTGATCTTTGCCATCTGCGCTTATGGACTGGATTTCAAAGGTTTCTGGATCAAAGCGGCGTGGGTATTCACCGCGGTGCTGATGGCGCTGGGCATTGCCGATGGCTGCATCCGGGTGATCGGCCCGGCGGAAGTGGCCGGTATTTGCCGCTATGTGTCCATTTCCGCGCCGGCCTGGGCGGAGATCGTCAACAGCCTGCTGACCTTCGGAACGGTGATCCCCATGATGATCGCCGGCATCGTGGTGTGGGTCAAGCAGAAAACGCCCCATCTGTTTTTGTCGGCGTTTTTGATGTTTGTATTCTCCGGTCTGGGAGCGGCTTGCCTGGAGCTGATGTTCTACATTAGTATGTACGGCGAACTGCTGATGGCTGCATTCTTGTATCTGTACGCCAGAAAGAAGGCCACAATATAAAAAAAGGGGCGTGTTGCAGGGTTTTGCAACGCGCCCTTGGATGTTTTGGACTGGTGGAAGTGATAAGGGGAACGGATCCCTCGGCTCCCTGCGGTCCCTCAGGATGACAGGTTGTTTGGAGATGGTGTGAGGGCTTGGGGCGGTGTTGCGGGCGACCGCAAGGGTCGCCCCTACGCGGGAAGGCCTTGGGGCGGTTTTGGGGAAGAAAAGATTGCAAATAGGCTGTTTTTTCGATATGATGAAAGCAAAAACGAAAGGGGTGATCCGATGACGAAGATCCATGTTTCCGGAAAGACCGGCGGGACATTGCTGCAGGCACTGCAGAAGCTGGGCTATGCGCCGGATGCGCCCTGCGGCGGAAACGGAACTTGCGGAAAATGCAAGGTTCTGGTGGACGGCGCGGAAGTGCTGGCCTGTCAGACCCCGGTGGACCGGGATCTGGAAGTGACCATCCCCCGAAGCGCCGGGCTGCAGATCCTGCAGGAGGGCGTTGGTGCGGCGGCCCAGATGGACCCCCTGGAAGAGGGGCATTTGCTGGCTTTTGACATTGGTACGACCTCTGTGGTTTGCTATCTGCTGGATGGCAGCACCGGGGAAGAACTGGCGGCTGTCGGCATGGGAAATCCCCAAGCGGTTTTCGGCGCGGATGTGATCTCCCGGATCCGGGCGGCGCTGAATGGGGAAATGGAACGGCTGACAAAGGCCATCCGGGAGGGGATGACCGCGCTGATTTGGCAGGTTTGTCGGGAGTCGGGCATCACGCCGGCGGATGTGGCTGTGGTTTCCGTAGTGGGAAATCCGGCTATGCAGCAGCTGTTTTTGGGCATCCGCCCGGAGAATCTGGCCGGAGTGCCTTTTGCGCCGGCGCTGACGGAGGCAAAAGCGGTATCCTGCGGAGAGATCCTGCCGGTCTGCGGCCGGGCGAAACTGCTGATCGTGCCGGATATTTCCGGCTATGTGGGCGCGGACACCCTGGGCTGCGTGCTGGCCACGGGAATGCATGAAAAAGAAGAGATGACCCTGCTGGTGGACATTGGCACCAACGGCGAAATGGTTCTGGGCAACAGCGAGCGGATGATCGCCTGCTCTACCGCCGCCGGTCCGGCGCTGGAGGGCGCCCAGATCCGATTCGGAATGGGGGGCGCGCCGGGGGCCATCGACCATGTGTGGCTGGAAAACGGGGAAGTGAAATGTTCCGTCATCGGCGGCGGGGAAGCCAAGGGTATTTGCGGCTCCGGTTTGATCGATGCCATTGCGGTGGGTCTGGAAATGGGTCTGCTGAACAAGCGGGGCAGGATCCAAAATGATGAACGGGTGCTGCGGCTGACGGAGGAGATCTGGCTGACCCAGGAGGATATTCGCCAGGTGCAACTGGCCAAGGGGGCAATCCGGGCAGGGATCACGCTGATGGCCGGGGAATTGGGCCTGGAAGTGGCGGATATTGAAAAAGTCCGGCTGGCCGGCGCGTTTGGCAGTTATTTGGATCCGAAAAGCGCGTGCCGCATCGGTTTGCTGCCGGAAGAATTGCTGGGCAGGATCGAGGCGGTGGGCAATGCCGCCGGAAGCGGCGCGAAAATGCTCGCCTGCGACAAAAAGTTGCTGGCAGTGACCCAACAACTGGCGGAGCGGATCGAATTTTTGGAATTGGCCAGCCTGCCGGCGTTTCCGCGGACCTTTGCCATGGCCATGAATTTTCGGGAGGTTGGGCCATGACGAAGTGGATCGAAAGAGCGAAAGCATTGGGTTTTGACACGGCAGTGCCCCTGGAGCCGAAAAAACTGGAAGCCCGGGAAGATGTACGGGCCATGTGCGCCGCGGACAAATGCGGCGCGTACGAAAAAAACTGGACCTGCCCGCCGGCCATCGGCACAGTGGCGGAATGCCGGGAGCGGATGGGCCGCTATCAGCGGGGGATCCTGCTGCAGACCGTGGGCTATATGCGCAAGGACATCGACAGCAAGTGCTACCGGGAAACGGAGCGGCGGCATCTGGAGCATTTCCGCACCTTTGCGGCGGAAATCCGGACGGAATATCCGGCTGCGCTGTGCCTGGGAGCGGGTGGCTGCCGGGTCTGCAAGGTGTGCGCCTATCCCGAAGCGTGCCGGTATCCGGACAAGGCGGTGTCCAGCATGGAAGGCTACGGCTTGTTTGTGACCCAGGTATGCCGGGACGCGGGGGTGGATTATTACCACGGGGAGCGGACCATTACCTACACGGCCTGTGTGCTGTTTTGAAGAATTGAATCGGAAAGGTGCTGTCTTCTGCGGGGACAGCGCCTTTTTTGCAGGTGCGCTGTGTTATGTAAACCACGGACTTGAGGTGATTTGAGTCGGTGAAGGTGGGGCGAGGGGAAAAAAGGATGTCATCCCGGCCAAGCGGAGCGGCGTGGAGGGATCTTGGGAGTGACGGGGTGTGTAGATCCCTCGGATGCGCGCGGGATGGCAGGGTGGTTGAGGTGGTTTGAGATAAAAAATTGCCGTCCGGGAGGCCGGACGGCGTGGGGGGATGTAGGGTTAAGAACGGCAGGCGGTGATGAAGGCATCGATGATCTTCTTTTGCAGGGGGTCGGTGCTATACATGAATTCTGGGTGCCACTGGACGGCCAGGCAGAAGGGATGACCTTCCAGCACCGCCGCTTCGGCAAAGCCGTCGTCGCTCCGGGCGCAGACCGTCAAGCCATCGGCCAAGCGGTCAGCGGCCTGGTGGTGGATGGTATTGACCCGGAGGGTGTTGCAGTTCACGATGCGGTGAAGGAGCGAGCCTTCTGCAACGGAGACGGCGTGGACGCCCTGATGCCGGGCCTTGAGTTGCTGGTGGCAAAGGGTCTGCAAGCCTTTAATATCCTGGTGGAGGGTGCCGCCCAAGTGGACATTGAGCATCTGCATGCCCCGGCAAACGCCCAAAATGGGTTTGCCCGTGGGCAAGAAGGCACTCAGAAGGGCCGGGTCCAGCCGGTCCCGCAGGGGATTTTGCTTGCCGCAGAGTTCTGTTTTGGTTTGGCCGTAAAGGGAAGGGTCCACATCATCCCCGCCGGGGATCAGCAGGCCGTCGCACGCCGTGCAGGAAGTGATGTCCTTCGGGCCGATCCAGCGGAGCCTGCCGCCGGCGGCGGTGACGGCTATATGGAATTGCAGACCCAGATACAGCCGGAAAAGGCCGGGGCCCAGCCGGGGAATGGCAATAACAGGTTTCATGGGATGTTCTCCGATCTGAAAGGTAAAAAAACCGAGGCCTGGGCGGCCTCGGTTTCAAAGCGTGGGGGATCAGTAGTTTTCCTCGTGCAGTTCAAAGTATGCCTGGGGATGCTGGCAGGTGGGGCACAGCTCAGGGGCTTTGGTGCCTACCACGATATGGCCGCAATTCCGGCATTCCCAAACCTTGACTTCGCTCTTTTCAAAGACCTGGGCGGTTTCCACATTCTTCAGCAGGGCGCGGTAACGCTCTTCGTGGTGCTTTTCGATGGCGGCTACCAGACGGAACTTGGCGGCCAGTTCGGTGAAGCCTTCTTCCTCAGCAGTGCGGGCGAAACCTTCGTACATATCGGTCCACTCGTAGTTTTCGCCCTCGGCGGCGGAGAGAAGATTTTCGGCGGTGGTGCCGATGCCGTTCAGCTCCTTGAACCAGAGTTTGGCGTGCTCTTTCTCGTTCTCGGCGGTCTTGAGGAACAGGGCGGCGATCTGCTCGAAACCGTCCTTCTTGGCCTTGGAGGCGAAGTAGGTATACTTGTTCCGGGCTTCGGATTCGCCGGAGAAGGCGGCCATCAGATTCTTTTCGGTCTGGGTGCCTGCGTACTTGTTTGCCATGGTAAAAACCCTCCTAAATTTATTGTAAATGTATTATACCAAAGAGTGTCCTGGTTTTCAACCGGGAAATGGGATTATTTCCCTGCTTTATAAGCCGTGAGCACCTCGTACAAGGTGCTGGTGGCGCAGTTTTCCGTGCGGGTCAGTTCACAGGCGGCGATAAATTCCTCGTAAGTGCAGGTGGAAACGTTGCATTTGGTGTCCTCCCGCTCGGTGACGGCCTTCATCTGGCAGGTGTAGACGCCCCAGGAGGAGGTCCACCAGCCGGTGACGGTGGTCTTATAGTTCCAGACGGTCCAGTTGTAGCCCCGGTCGTCATACATCTGCAGGGCGTTGGACCAGGCGTCCTTGTCCTCGAACAGGGTGAATTCGCCGATGAGCACCGGCACATCGTAATCCCGGCCGATGTTGTTCATATCCTGGTACATATAGAACAGGTCGTAGGGCAGGATGTTGCTCCACCAGTTGTACCAGTGGTATTCATACTGGACATTTTCCCAATGATAGTCCTTCGGGTCGGGCAGGGCGTTGAAGCTCCAACAGCCTTCCATGGTGATGACATGAGCATCGCCGTTTTCCCGGATGGCATCGTAGATCCGGTCAAACAGTTCCCAGCAGACTTTCCCGGTGGGGCCGTCGAAGGAGATGGTGGGTTCGTTGAGAATGTCGTAGGTGGCAATCCATTTGCCCAGTTCCGGGGCGGTATCGGTATAGTGGCGGGACACATAATCCCACAGGGCTACGGTGGCATCCATGGCTTTTTCGTCATCCCAGAGCATGGGTTTGCCGGTGTAGTCGCCGGAATGCTCGTAGCCGTTTTGGGTCACGGGGGCACCGTGAAGATCCAGCACCACATACAGTTCGTACTTGGCGGCCATGGTCATGAACCAATCCAGGTAGCCGAAGGCCGCATCCTCTTCCCGGAGGGTATAGTCCTCGTTGAGGATATTGCGCCAATAGAAGGGGAGGCGGATGGTATTCAGGCCCAGGTCTTCCTTAATAATACGGAAATCTTCTTCCGTAAAGAAGCAGTTCCAGTAGTATTCCATCAGTTCGTCCAGGGAATGATCGGCCAGGTTGGGATTGGCGGAAAGACCGGCCCGGAATTCTTCTTCCGTAAATTCGGGGTACTGGATGTTGCCGTCGCCGTCCTTGACGTAGGAGCCATCTTCGTTTTTCATGGGCTCTAAAGAGAAGGGGCCCATCCAGCCTTCCTGCAGAAGGATCTGGCCGGCATTGATGCCGTGGAGCAGAAGGCGGTTGCCCTTGGCGTCATACAGGCTTCGGCCGGAGGCCTGGACAAGGCCGGTGGCATTTTCGATGGTCTGTGCCTGGGTGGGGATGCTGTAGGTTTTGGAGTAGATCAGCAGGCCGCCCACGGTGGCGCCGGCCACCAAAACGACGGCCAGAAGAACCAGCAGAACGATCTTCCATAGGCTTTTCTTTTTCATAATTTATGCCCCTTTTTATTAGGATATATGCCGATTATAGTCCATTGCGACGGGAATTTCAATATTTACAATTCAAATGATCAATGATATAATCCGATTATCAAAAAAGGGGGTACATACCATGAAGAAGAATCGGATGACCCGGGCCGTGGCACTGCTGCTGGCCTGTATTTTGCTGGCAGGTTGCGACAAAGGCGCTTGGGAAGAGCCCGGCGTGATCCCAACTACCAAGATCGAAGGGAGCGACCTGTACGTGGAAAAGGTGGAGAATCTGCCCGAGGATTTCATTATGGGCATGGATGCGTCCTGCGTGCCTGCCCTGGAAAAAAGCGGCGTGAAATACTACAATTTCAAGGGCGAAGAGCAGGATGTGTTCAAGACCCTGGCAGAGTCCGGCGTCAATTACATCCGCGTCCGGGTTTGGAATAACCCCTTTGACAAGGATGGAAACGGCTATGGCGGCGGCAACTGCGATATCGAAAATTGCATCGCCATCGGCAAGCGGGCCAGCCAGTACGGTCTGAAACTGCTGGTGAATTTCCATTACTCCGATTTCTGGGCCGATCCCGGCAAGCAGATGATACCCCTGGCCTGGAAGGGCATGAGTGTGGAAGAAAAGGCGGAGGCTCTGTATCAGTTCACCAAGGAATCCTTGCAGAAACTGAAGGATGCAGGGGTGGCTGTGGGCATGGTGCAGATCGGCAACGAGACCAACGGCGCCATGTGCGGCGAGACCAAGTGGCCCAAGATCGCCCAGCTGATGAGTGCCGGTTCCAAGGCCATCCGGGAAGTATTCCCCGAGGCATTGGTGACGGTCCACTTTGCCAATCCCGAAAAATCCGACAGCTACGCCAGCTATGCCAACAATCTGGACTACTACGGCGTGGATTACGATGTATTTGCTTCCTCTTACTACCCCTACTGGCACGGTACGCTGGAAAATCTGACCGATGTGCTGACCAAGGTCAACGAGAAGTTCGGCAAGAAGGTCATGGTCATGGAGACCTCCTATGCCTACACGGCGGAGGATTCCGACTTCAGCGGCAACACCATCTCCGACGGCGGCAATATCGTCAAGAACTATCCCTTCACCGTTCACGGCCAGGCCCGGGAGATCCGGGACGTGATCGAAACCGTGGCCAAGATCCCCGGCGGCATCGGTGTATGCTACTGGGAGGGCACCTGGATCACCGTTGGCGGCGAGACCTGGGAAGAAAATTCTGCCAAGTGGGAGAAGTTCGGCTCCGGCTGGGCCAGCTCCTATGCGGCGGCCTATGATCCGGGTGACGCAGGTAAGTATTACGGCGGCTGCGCCGTGGACAATCAGGCCCTGTTTGATGCCAAGGGCCATCCCCTGGAATCCCTGCGGGTGTTCAACCTGGTGCGCTATGGCAATGAAGTGGAGACCAAGGCGGATGCCCTGGAAGATGTGCAGATGATCTGTGATATCGGCAAGCCCATCACCATGCCCACCACCGTCAATGCCATTATGACCGACGGCAGCAAGCAGGCGGTGGATGTCGTGTGGGATGTGACGGCGGAAAAGCTGGCGTCCATGGCCAACAGCGGTGCGGCCAAGTATACCGTCACCGGCAAGGCCGGCGGCATGAATGTCAACGCCTATCTGTCGGTGATCGAGTACAACTATCTGCAAAATGACAGCTTTGAGGTGGGGGATCTGACGGGCTGGACCGTGACGGACAACGGCGCCACCAAGGAACTGTTTGTGGAGAACAAGCTGACGGACTCTTTGACGGGCACTTATCATATGCACTTCTGGAGTCCCGATGCCAACAGCATCAACTTTGACCTGGAGCAGGAAGTGACCGGTCTTACTGCCGGCAACTATAAGTACAGCATCTCCATCATGGGCGGCGATTGCGGCGAGACCGATGTATACGCCTATGTGAAGGTCAACGGCCAGATCGTCCAAAAAGCGCCCATGACCATCACCGGTTACGGCAGTTGGGACACCGGGGAGATCACCGGGGTGGCCGTGGCTGACGGAGATGTGGTCACTGTGGGCATCCATGTTCAGTGCGTGGGCGCAGGCGCCGGCGGCTGGGGCAAGATCGATGATGCCAAATTGAACTCCGAAAAGTAATAATTACCAAAAAATGCGTGTGTATTTTGGCGAATATGCACGCATTTTCTTGCCCGGTATTGACTTTTAATAAAAAATATAATATACTGCTAGGCGTAGATTTCCGCCCGATTGGACTTTTTCATTCGGTTTTTGTTGTCGGGATCCGGCTGAAAAATCGCAAATCAAGGCCTTGATTTGCGTTCTGCTTCCAGAAGCAGAACGTTCATGAGGACCTTGCCGCGTGAGATTTTGGCGGGGTTCGGATCGCAAAGCCGGTGGACAAGTTCCCGGAAGGCCGGAGATCCAAACTAAACATTCAAATTTTTTAGGAGGAACAAAATGAAGAAGTTCTTAGCACTCGTGCTGGCTCTGGTTATGTGCCTGAGCCTGTTCGCCGGCTGCCAGGGCGGTAACACCACCGATCCCACCACCGGCAACTCCGGCAACACCGGCAACACCGGTGCCGACCTGTCCGGTACTTACAAGATCACCATGTGGGTCTCCGAGAGCGAAGGCGTTGCTGACCAGTTCAAGCAGCAGATCGCCGAGTTCAACAAGACCAACGGCAAGGGCATCACCATCGAAGCCCAGATCGAAGGCGTTTCCGAAGCCAACGCTGGTTCCCAGGTTCTGGCTGACGTCGCTTCCGCACCCGACATCTACTGCTTCGCTCAGGACCAGCTGGCTCGTCTGGTTCAGGCTTCCGCTCTGCTGGCTCTCGGCAAGGGCGCTGCCGCTACCGTCACCGAGAACAATGACGCCGGTTCCGTCGCTGCTGCCACTGTGGCTGGCACCATGTATGCCTACCCCATGACCTCCGACAACGGCTACTACATGTACTACGACAAGAGCATCATCTCTGAGGAAGAGGCTCTGGATCTGGCTTCCATCGTTGCCAAGTGCGAGCAGAACAACAAGAAGTTCCGTTTCGCTCTGGAGAACGGCTGGTACGTCGCTTCCTTCTTCTTCGCTACCGGTTGCCACACCAACTGGACCACCAACGAGAACGGCGAGTTCGTTTCCGTTGACGACACCTTCAACTCCGCTGCCGGTCTGACCGCCATGAAGGGCATGCAGATCCTGGCCAAGTCCCCCTGCTACGACTCCAACGCTGACATCTTCACCGACGCCGGTGTTGTTGTTACCGGTATCTGGAATGCCGGCGCTGCTGCTGATCACTTCGGCGAAAACCTGGGCGCCACCAAGCTGCCCAGCTTCACCGTTGACGGCAAGTCCTACCAGCTGGGTTCCTACTCCGGCAACAAGCTGATGGGCATCAAGCCCCAGACCGACGCTACCCGTGGCGCCGTTCTGTCCCTGCTGGCTCAGTACCTGACCGGCGAGGAGTGCCAGTCCCAGCGTTATGCCTCCTTCCAGTGGGGTCCCTCCAACCTGAAGGCTCAGGCTTCCGACGCTGTTCAGTCCAACATCTCTCTGGCTGCTCTGGCTGCCCAGAACGCTTTCGCTACTCCTCAGGGCCAGATCGCCGGTGTTTACTGGGATAACTCCAGCGCCCTGGGTGCTGTTGCTAAGAATGCTGCCAACGACGCCGAGCTGCAGACCGGCCTGGACAACTACAAGGCTGCTATCGACGCTTACCTGGCTGTTACTCCCGAGCAGAGACGTGCTTTCACCGTTATCGGTGGCATTAAGAACTCCGGCTGGGGCACTGACTTCGAGATGAAGGAAGATCCCGCTGGCACCTGGACCTCCATCGAGGCTTTCGATCTGGAAGCCGGCGCTGAGTTTAAGGTCCGTCAGGGTCTGGACTGGTCCGTCGCCTTCGGTGACAACACTGCCAACGCTGACAAGTCCGTTCCTCTGTCCAACAAGCCCAACTTCAAGGTTGAGACCGCTGGCAAGTACTACATCCAGCTGGTCCTGGGCGAGAACAACGAGACTGCTGTCATCAACCTGATCGCCGCTGAGTAATTAAATATGAACTGAGGGCTGTGGGGGCCGCTGGCCCCCCTTCCCTCCATGCAAAGGCATTGTTCGCCTGCGTACAAGAGCAACAGTGATCTTGTTCAGCGGTGGATGGTGCCTTTTTTAAAAATCTGCAAGGAGGTTCGTGGTATAAACTCGGTTTATATTTGAGTGTTATGAAGAGATTAAGCGATTTAGAGTATCTGAAACTGAGTAAGTTTGCGGCTTTTACATATAAGCTGAAACTGTTCTTCTGCGCGATCCCCGGTTGGATCGTAAAAGTGCTGCTGCTGGCTTGGAACTTTATCAAGAACTGCGGCATCGCGATCAAAGACGAATTTGTCGATATCGGCACCACCTTCACCAAGGGCAACTGGGCTGTGAAGCTGTCCTTCCTGTTCTTTGGCTTCGGCAACCTGTATTATGGTCAGATCATGCGTGGTCTGCTGTTTTTACTGTTTGAAGTGGTCTTCATCGGCTACATGCTGATCCCCAGCGGTGGCATCTACTGGCTGGCCAAGGGCAACTGGTTCCAGGTGGGCGAGACCGTCGGTACCGTTCAGGGCGGTTTCGTGTACAATGAGATCCTGGATACCGATGTGTGGGTGGCCGGCGATGACTCCGTCAGAGTCATGCTGTACGGCCTGCTGACCATCGCATTCATCGTGGCATTCGTGTGGACCTGGCGTACCCAGGTCAAGCAGTGCCGCATCTGCATGGACATTACCGCCAGCGGCAAGCGCGTAAAGAGCGGCAAGGACGATCTGAAGTCCCTGGTGGACGATCAGTTCCACAAGACCCTGCTGGCTCTGCCTCTGACCGGTATTATCGTGTTCACCGTGCTGCCCATCATCTATATGGTGCTGGTGGCCTTTACCAGCTATGACGCATCCAACGACGGTTACTCCAACCTGTTCAGCTGGGTGGGCTGGGATCATTTCAATGAACTGTTCAACTTCGGCAACGGCGGTTTGGGTCTGGCCTTCGGCGAGATCCTGGGCTGGACGCTGATGTGGTCCTTCTTCGCCACCTTCAGTAACTACTTCCTGGGTATGTTCGTGGCCATCATGATCAACAAGAAGGGCATCAAGTTCAAGAAGTTCTGGAGAACCGCTCTGGTCATGACCATCGCTATTCCCCAGTTCGTTTCTCTGCTGTATGTTTCCAAGCTGTTCGACTCCTCCGGTATTATCGGTGAGGCGCTGCTGGAACTGGGCTGGCTGCCGGATTCCATGGTGGCTGCCAATCAGCTGTCTCTGTGGCTCAACCCCACTTCCGCCAAGATCCTGCTGATCGTCGTCAACGTTTGGATCGGTATTCCTTACGTGATGCTGCAGGCTACCGGCATCCTGATGAATATCCCTGCTGACCTGTACGAGTCCTCCCGCGTGGACGGCGCTTCCGCATGGCAGCAGTATACCCGTATTACTCTGCCCTACATGCTGTTTGTCACCGGTCCTTCTCTGCTGACCAGCTTCGTGGGCAACCTGAACAACTTCAACGTTATCTACCTGCTGACGGGCGGCGGCCCCATCAACACCGAGATCGGTACGGTGGGCGGCGCAGTGGTGGGTCACACCGACCTGCTGATCACCTGGCTGTTCAAGATGACCCTGGGCAGCACCGAGTCCAAGTACTACAGTGCTTCCGTGGTCGGTATCCTGATCTTTGCCGTGTGCGCAGTATTGTCCCTGATCGTTTATAACGTGATTCCTTCTACAAAGAATGAGGAGGACTTCCAATGATGACTACCAATTCTGCTCCTTCCATCCGCAAGACCGGCATGGGTGCCCGGGCCAGCAGACGCCTCGGCAACTTCTTTGTCTACCTTGCGCTGATCGCCATTACCCTGGTGTGGCTGTTCCCCTTCTTTGGTATCGTCATGGAATCCTTCAAGATGAATACCAAGGCTATGGACGGCGAGCTGTTCCCCACCGTGTTCGGCTTTGGCAACTACATCCGCCTCTTCACCGAGACCGACTTCCTGATCTGGTTTAAGAATACCGCTCTGATGGGCGTGGCTACTGCTTTCTTCCAGACCTTCTTTGTTCTGGCAATGAGTTATACCCTGTCCCGTCTGCGCTTCAAGGGCAGAAAGACCCTGATGAACTTCATGCTGATCCTGGGCATGTTCCCCGGCTTCCTGACCATGATCCTGATCTACAAGGTCTTCTCCGACCTGGGTCTGACCATGGAGATGGCTCCCGTGGGCCTGGTCATCGTCTACTGCGCCAGCTCCGGTATGGGCTACTATGTGTCCAAGGGCTTCTTTGATACCATCCCCAAGACCCTGGACGAGGCCGCCCGTGTGGACGGCGCTACCCGCTGGCAGGTGTTCTACAAGGTCATCATGCCCCTGTCCGGCTCCATCATCATCTATACCATCCTGATGGGCTTCATGGCCCCCTGGGGCGACTTCATGACCGCCATGTACCTCATCCACGAGAACAGCGCCGGCATGAGCGTGGCCGTTGGTATGTATGAATGGCTGTCCAAGACCATGGTCAATACACATTATACGATGTTCTGTGCTGCGGGCGTTGTGGTCGCAGTTCCTGTGACGACCGTATTCCTGTGCCTGCAGAAATACTATGTTGAAGGCGTCACCGGCGGCGCAGTGAAAGGATAAGAGGAAGGTATTATGGCTAGTGTAAAATTAACGAATGTAAAGAAAGTCTACGGTAAGGATACCGTAGCTGTTCAGGATTTCAATCTGGACATCGCCGACAAGGAATTTATCGTTTTCGTCGGCCCCTCCGGCTGCGGCAAGTCCACCACCCTGCGTATGATCGCTGGTCTGGAGGATATTTCCGGCGGCACTGTGGAGATCGATGGCGTGGTCGTGAACGACCTGCAGCCCCGCGATCGCAACATCGCCATGGTCTTCCAGAACTACGCACTGTATCCCCACCTGACCGTGTTTGAGAACATGGCCTTCAGCCTGCGGCTGAAGAAGGTTCCTCAGGAAGAAGTTTACGAGCGCGTCACCCGCGCCGCTGAGATCCTGGGCATCACCGAGTATCTGACCAGAAAGCCCCGCGCTCTGTCCGGCGGCCAGCGTCAGCGTGTGGCCATCGGCCGCGCCATGGTCCGTGATTCCAAGGTGTTCCTGATGGACGAGCCCCTCAGCAACCTGGACGCCAAGCTGCGTAACCAGATGCGTGCGGAGATCATCCTGCTCCGTCAGCAGCTGGCCACCACCTTCATCTACGTTACCCACGACCAGACTGAGGCTATGTCCCTGGGCGATCGGATCGTCATCATGAAGGACGGCTTCATCCAGCAGGTCGGCTCTCCCGAGGAAGTCTTCGAGAAGCCCCACAACCTGTTCGTCGCTGAGTTTATCGGCGCTCCCAAGATGAACATCATCCGCACCAATCTGCTGCATGAGAACGGCAAGTACTTCGTCACGCCCTTCGGCTCCAAGATCGAAGTGGACGGCGAGAATGGCCGCCTGCTGCAGGAGAAGGGCATCGAGTCCGGCGAGATCCTGCTGGGCGTTCGTCCCGAGCATATGGAGCTGGCTTCTGCTTCCGCTGAGAACACCATCGACGGCACCATCCTGGTGAACGAAATGATGGGCTCCGAGCTGCACCTGCACGTGAATGCCGGCGAAGGCGAGAAGCTGATCGCCCGCATCCCCACCGTGGGTCTGTCTCACGAGGAGCGCGCTCAGATGAAGAACGGCCTGCCCGTCCATCTGACGTTCCCCGGCAAGGTCATGTACTTCTTCGATCCCACCACCGAGCTGAACCTGATCTACTAATGCAAATTGAACCCGGCAGAAGCTTAGGCTTCTGCCGGGCCTTTTTGTTCTTGTGGGCGGTGTTATGTAAACTGCGAATTTTGGGGAAATTGTATGTGGATGGAGGGGACGGATCCCTCGGCTACGCTCGGGATGACAGTGGGGGAGGTGTTGGCAGGCGACCGCAAGGGTCGCCCCTACGCGGGAGGAAGGTTTGGCGGGCGACCGCAAGGGTCGCCCCTACGCGGGAAGGCTTTA
>JAZNNP010000013.1:0-35563 GCA_045580365.1 Faecousia sp. | reverse complement strand
ATGACATTATCAAGATGGAGCTGAAGGCCGGCGAGAACAAGATCATGCTGGAGAATCTGGGCAACAAGACCTTCTTTGTGATGATCGTTCAGTTGTCCGACACTCAGGTAGTTGAAGGCGAAGTTCCCGGCAGCAATGTTGTGATAACTCCTCCTGCAACCGAGCCTGAGGCTACCGAACCCGAAGGCACCACTCCCGAGGGCACCGAGCCTGAGGGCACCGAGCCCGAGGGCACCACTCCCGAAGGCACCGAGCCCGAGGGCACCCCTCCCGAAGGCACCGAGCCCGAGCGCACCACTCCCGAAGGCACCGAGCCTGAGGGTACCACTCCCGAGGGCACTACTCCCGGCACCTCCGAGCCCGCTGATGAAGTTGTTCTGAAGCAGGAAGGCAACCAGGTAACCGGCGGCAACATCAAGACCGAGCGTCTTGGCTCTTACAATGGCGTTGGCGTTGCCAAGATTGATGTTGGTGATCCCTTCATCAATGCTGAATACACCTTCAATGTTCCCGCTGACGGCACCTACTATGTGACCATTCAGTACCGCCAGGCCAACAATTCCAATAAGGACTTCAACGGCGACGGCGTTGCTGATGAAAAGGACGGCGTTCTGTACAACCTGTACCTGAACGGTGAGAAGGTCGGTGCCAACCTGGTGCTGCCCAAGTCCTACCCCGCCAACAATCCCGACGGCACCGAGTACTGGCCCGTTGCTGAGAATGTCATCGCCCTGGAGCTGAAGGCCGGCGAGAACAAGATCATGCTGGAGAACCTGGGTACCAAGACCTTCTTCGTGATGCTGGTCCAGCTGTCCACCGAAGGCGAGATCACTCCTCCTGTCACCGAGCCCGAGGGCACCACTCCTGAGGGCACCGAGCCCGAGGCTGAGTTCGTGAAGGACATCACCCGCGGCGATGCCACTGTCGGCGAAGCCTGGTGGGGTTCCACCAACACCTGCGTCGGCGGCAATCCTGCCGGTTTCGTAACCTTCGAGTTCGAAGTGGAGCAGGATGGCTACTACACCATCTACATCACCTACGCTCAGCCTTGGGGTTCCAATGCGCCCGGCGGCGGTGTGAAGCTGGATGCCATTGTCAATGGTGAAAAGGTCGCTGACGGCCTGGTTCTGGAAAAGACTCCCTACGATAAGGATGCTGAGCGCAAGGATCCTCCCCTGGAGAAGGTCATGGCCATCAATGTGCCTCTGTACGAGGGCGTCAACTCTCTGACCATCTATAACCTGTGCAACAAGACCCTGATCATTGACAAGCTGTCCCTGTACCTGGAAGAGGCCGGCGAGGTCACTCCTCCTGTTACCGAGCCCGAGGAGACCACTCCCGATGAGACCGAGCCCGAGGAGACCACTCCCGAGGATACCACTCCCGAGGATACCACTCCTGAGGACACCACTCCCGAGTTCACCCTGCCCGAGGGCACTGAGCCCGACTCCGCTCCTGAGACCGGCGACTTCGTCTCCGTGATCATGGCGCTGCTGGCAGTCTCCGCTCTGGGCCTGGCTGTGGTCCTGGGTAAGAAGAGATTCTGATCTCCCACTAAATTCTAACATTCAATAGGCACGCGGCAGGTGGGATCTTCCCACCTGCCGTTTCCTACCGGGGGTTAATATGAAAAGTATCATTTTGGAAAATCAAGTCTGGATCGACGAGACCTGGGAAAAACTGGACCGCAAGCTCCGCCGCGTGGCTGTCAAAAGCCGGGACAAGATCCCTTATACCACTGTTGACGGCGTTCATGACGACAAGAGCGAGAATTGGATCACCTGGTGGACCAACGGTTTCTGGGGCGGCATGATGTGGTTGATGTACGAAGCCACCGGCTGTGCGGATTACCGCATCACGGCCCAGCGCAATGAAGAACTGCTGGACGGCGCGTTTGCGGATTTTGACCGGTTGCATCACGATGTGGGCTTCATGTGGCATCTGACCAGCGGCGCCAATTACCGCCTCACCGGCGACCGGAAAGCCCGCCTGCGGAATCTGTACGCCGCGTCCACGCTGGCATCCCGGTACAATGTCCGGGGCGATTATATCCAGGCCTGGAACGGCGAAGCCCAGTTTGGCTACTCCATCATCGATTGCCTGATGAACTTGCCGCTGCTGTACTGGGCCTCCGATGAGCTGGAAGTGCCCCGATTCCGGGATATCGCCATCCGGCACATGGAAATGGCCCTGCGGGATCACATCCGCCCCGACGGCAGCACCAACCATATCGTCGATCACTTCCGGGATCGCCCCGGCGTGAAAGAGATTCTGGGCGGCCAGGGTTACAGCGCGGACTCCTGCTGGTCCAGAGGTCTGGCCTGGGCGGTTTACGGCTCGGTTTTGGCCTATATCCATGTGGGCGATGAACGCTATCTGGAAGCTGCCCGGCGCACTGCGGACTATTTCCTGGAGCATGTGAAAAAGACTGACTACCTGCCCCTGGTGGATTTTACCGCCCCCGCTGAGCCGGTATATTACGACAGTACAGCCGGTGTCTGCACCGCCTGCGGCCTTCTGGAGATCGCAAAATATGTTCCCGAGGATGCCGCCCGGCACTACACCCGGGAAGCGATTCGTCTGCTGCAGGCCTGCTGCCGGGAATTCTGCGATTTCTCCGAGGAGCAGGATGCCGTCGTTTTGATGGGTTCGGAGCGGTATCCCCACAATGACTACGGTTTCCGCGGCCTGCATATCCCCATTATCTATGGTGACTTTTTCTTCGCGGAAGCCCTGTGCAAGCTGCGGGGCAGCAAGTTCCTGATTTGGTAAAAAATGATCCCTGCCGCAGCTGCGGCAGGGATCTTCGTTATTTTTGGATGGTGTGCTTGTTGCGAATCTGACCGTCCGAATCGGTATAGGTGACGTGGATCTGATCCGTGGAAAATTCAAATCCGCTGCCGATCCAGCGATCGCCCTCGAAGCCGGATGCAATCACCACCGGGCAGCACTGGCCGTAGGTGTCCCGAACATGGCCAGGCTCTCGCACCTCCGCCAGATGGGTGTGGCCGCAGATCATCACATGGGGCTGGATCTGCGCCACCAGGCCGGTCCACTGCCGGAAAATGTCCTTCTCAATGTCGAAGGGGGGCACGTTTTTTTCTGTGAAAGGCACATGGGACAGGATCACCTTGGTTTTGACATCGGGAGCGTCATATTCCGTGGCTGCATTGGCAATGACTTCCTTCAAAAAGTCGATCTGTCTCAAACGGAAATCATGGCAGGCGATGGTGCCGCCGTAGGCGATATGTTCATCCGGTTTGTCCTCGCCGTGATCCAGGATCATGCCCCAAATGCTGCCCAAACGGAAGGTATAATAAGTATTGCCATGGCGGTTGGGAATGTAGTCGATGAATGTCTCTGCCAGCCGGCCCCGCATATCGTGGTTGCCCCGGGAAAATACTACCGGGATCTCGCCACCGGTGAGGGCTGCGCAGAGTTCGTAGATGTTATAGAACTTGTCCGTGTGGCTGCAAAAATCGATGATATCGCCATTGAGGATCAGAAGATCCATTTTTCCGAAGGCCACTGCCGCAGCCAGGGGTTCGGTGATCCGGTTGTGGGCATCCGCAATATGAAACGCCCGGATGCGCTCCGCCGGCACGGGGCGGAAGGGGAAGGAAACCTCCTCCGGTTCCCGGGTGCGGGTGAAATAGGGCTTGCGCCGAACAATGGGGCGAATGCACACCGTGTATTCCCCGGCTGCATCCAGGATGGCTTGGGGAATGGTGACCCGGTGGATCTCCTTGCGGGAGTTGGAAACGCCGCTGGTTGCATCGAAGAATTCCCGGTCGCCCACCCGCACGGAGAAAAATGCGTTGGTCTGCGTCAGGGCCAGGATCTGATAGTCCCGTCCTACCGCAAAGACAGCAGGTGTTGTTTTCAGCATCCCATAGCCTCCTTATTCAGCCGGCCGTACGGTCAGCCGGAAATTGTCAGCAGCACCGATGGCATAGTCGATCAAATACAGTGTATCCGGTTGACTTTCGTGGTTCATGATGGTTTCTGCGGTCACAGTGGGAATCAGGCCGTTGCCGTTTTCCAGCACATAGCTGCCCAACTGCACTCGATCGCCCCGGACCACCGGCGGGATCATGGTCATAAACCGCTCCGTTACATTCAATCCGTCGCCTTCAAAACGATCTTCCAGCAGGAAGCGGTCCTCTTCCAATCCCATGGTCCGTACAGCGGAGCGAAGACCATCTACACTGTAAGCGCCGGCGATCTCTACGCAGAACCGGCCACCGTCGTGGGACAGCACTTTGCCGGCATACTCTTTGCCCGGCAGCTGACCGCAGCCATTGATGATGGGCACACTGTGGCCGAAGGAATTGTTGCACAGATAGTTGTACCGGGTGGCCTTTCGGAAATAGTCACCGGTGTACTCGCCGGCACCGAAATCGCAGAGGATCTGCCCCTCGTCACACACCAGCAGGAAACTGCCAATATCGTTGTGATTGTGGGGCTCGTCGTTGTGGCCGGCTTTGGCGGCCAGACTCAGTGTTTTACGGGAAGAGATGTACCATTCCGAAGTGGTAAAAAACTGATCGCTCTTTTCGCCCGGCTTTATGGGGGGCACAGCCGGGTCTACCCAGAAGAAATTCCGCAGATAAGCGCAGAAGCGGTGGCAATATTCGGAAAATGCCGCATATTCCCGGGGCAAAACGCCGGAGCCGTACAGCTTGTGAAGCTTGTGGGTCAAACCGGGCAGGAAATCGCAGTTCCGCTCGCCATCGGAGAAACTGATGGTGTGATCCTGCCGCAGGAATGCCCGCTGCTGGAACAGGGCCGTCTCCCGGCAGATGGGATCGTCAAACAGGTTTTCCTTGCCGTCGGTGAATTCATACAATAGCTGGGCGAAGTAGGAAAAATAGCCGAAGCCGTAGCCCCAATAGTGAATACCTTCCAGGCAGATGCCGTCCTGGCCGAAGCCCTTCAGGAAAGTCTTCATGGTGGCGATGATCCGGTCGTGGACCAGATGGAATCGCTCCGGGGCGCAGTACATAAAGGCGATGCCGATGCAGCCGGCGCAGACCGATGCCCAGTTCATGGACACCTGCTCCCATGTGTAAGTGTTTTCCATATACATCCGGAAGATCCGGTCTTCCAGACATTCCCGGATCCGCTGCACGACTTTCCTATCCAGCACATCCCCCAGCAGGTATACGATCTCGCTGAGAGCCGAGCCGGTCTCGGCGGAGAACAGGTCGATGACCTCGGTGTTGTAGCGGTCGCCCAGATCCGAGGTGTGGGCAGGCAGCACCCAAGTGTATTCTTCGCAGATGGCCCAAATAGCATCTTCCAACGCTTGAATATCCTCCGGCCGGCGATGCAGCAGCACTGCCAGGGTCAGATAGGACAGCCGTCCCCGCCGGGCGAAGTACAGGTCCTCAAAATGGCGGCGGTCGCCGTCAATATAGAATTGGCGATACAGATGGAAGGGCAGCGTCTCCATGGGGGTCTCCCGATAGCGCTTGCAGCGCCGCTCCATTTTGTCCAATGCTTTTGCAAAATAGGGGGCGGTCAAAATCGTCTGTATCTGTTGCGGATCGGTCGCTTCCGGAAACAGTTTCATGGTCCGCATCCTCCTTGTGATCAATTATGCCTCTTCGGAATTGCCGTACATGGCTCGGTATTCCGTGGGGGAAATGCCTACATTACGCTTAAAGGCCAAATAGAAGCTGGTTTTGCCGTTATAACCCACCAATTCCGCAATGGACGAGACTTTGGTGTCGGTCTTGGCCAGCAGCTGCTTGGCCTGGTCGATACGGCACTGGGTGATGTAGTCAAAAATAGTATAGCCGCACTCCGTGCTGAAGCACTGGTTGGCATAACTGGAAGACAGGAATACTGCTGATGCCACATCATTGGTGGTAATGGGCAGCCGGTAATTGGCATGGATATACTCCCGCATTTTGGCTACATAATTGGAAATGGTGGCCGGGGAGTGCTTTTTCAGCGGCTTTGCGCTTTCTGTGGAAATGTCTCCGTAGCTGATGACCGGGAGCAGGGCGTTCTTTTGCTGGGTGGCAGCAATCACGGCCTGGGTATGCAGCTGCGACAGCATGGAAAAATCATTGGCAGACGAACTGAAACCGATGGTAGAGCGGATACCGGTAGCGGTCTCAATGTCGATATGTAACTGGGACAACAGATTATCCACATCCAGTTCGTTGTTGGAATAGATGATCAGCAAAGTCAGTTCCGAGGAGCCGTGAGACAACAGGATCAGATCGTATTCCGCCTTCAAATGGGTTTGCAGGATGGAACGGATTATATTATCTGCTTCTGCGTAAGTGCCGCCGATGGGGGATGAGAGGACCACGTGGGCGATCCGCAGCAGATAATTCTCTTGCAGTTCATAGTTCAGCTCGCCCAATTTGCAGCGGATTAGCTCTGAATCTTCCGGCTGCAGCAGGAGTTTGATCATGTAATGTTCCACGGCCCGGATCCGGTGGGCCTCCGCTTGCTGCAGGAACTGGGCACTTTCAAAACGCTGCAGTCGCTCATTGCACAGTTCCTGCACTACATTTTTCATCACTGCAGCCAAACGCTGGGAATCAAAAGGCTTCAGAAGATAATCAAAAATGTGCAGATGCAAAGCCTGCTGCATGTATTCATAATCCGAATGGTTGGAAAGAAATACGATCTTAATGTGAGAAGACAGGGAGCGCAGCGCAGCCGTCAATGCCACGCCATCCAGCAATGGCATATTGATGTCGGTGATCACCACATCGGGAAGCTCTTTTTGCGCAGCGGTGAGAAGCTCCTTGCCGTTGCGGAACGAACCGATCAGGCTCAGGTCAAACTCTTCCCAGTCCACCATGTCCCGCAGCTCTCCCAGAGCGTAAGGATTGTCGTCTGCGATCATCAGTTTAAACAATGCTTCTCCCTCCTTGCTTTCGTTTCGGCTGATATTTTTTCACGATTACATTATAGCGCAAGTTTTTCCAAAGCGCAAATATCCAAATATAGGAAAGTCATTTATTTAACCAAAAAAGTAAAAATTTATAGTGACAATATCATGTAAAATATATAAAATGTAAGTAACCTTTAGTATAGGAGGGATATGGCGTGCAGAATACACAACTTCGCGCAGAACCCAGATTTAAGAATGAAAAATGGAAAATGATATATAAGAGCAGATACCTGTATCTGATGCTTGTGCCCGCGGCAGCGATCCTGCTGTTCTTCTCCTATGGCCCCATGCCGGGTCTGGTGATGGCGTTCCAGGATTTTTCCATTTTCCGCGGCTTTATCCACAGTGAATGGGTCGGTTTGGAGAACTTTGTAAAGATCTTCTCCCAGACCAAATTCCTGACGGCCATTTGGAATACCATTATGGTCAGTGTCCTGTCTCTTCTGATCACCTTCCCCGCGCCCATTATCCTGGCGCTGCTGATCAATGAGATCAAGAACAAGTTCTTCAAGCGCTTTGTGCAGACCGCCAGCTACCTGCCCCACTTCCTGTCCTGGATCTCCGTAGTGGGCCTGGTGCAGCTGCTGTTCAGCAGGGACGGCTTGGTCAATGACTTCCTGGTGCTTTTGGGCGCAGAGGAGCGGATCATGTTCCTGGCCGAGCAGAACAATTTTATTTGGTTCGTCTGCGGCACCACGCTGTGGAAGGAAGTGGGCTGGGGCACCATCGTCCATCTGGCCAATCTGACTTCCATCAATCCGGAACTGTATGAGGCTGCCGACATCGACGGCGCCGGCTACTTCTCCAAGCTGCGTTACATCACCATTCCCCATATGCTGCCCACCATCGTGATCCTGCTGATCTTCCAGCTGGGCAAGCTGTTCCAGAGTAATTTTGACCTGATCTACGGTCTGCAGAATCCCTTCGTGGACTTTGAAGTGATCTCCACCATCATCTACCAGACCGGTATCAAGAGCGGTGACTACTCCATGTCTACTGCCATCGGCTTCGTGGAAGGCCTGATCGCCCTGGCGCTGGTGCTGGGTGCCAACAAGCTGTCCAAGAAGATCTCCGGCTCCGGCCTGCTGTAAGAAAGGAGTGCCGAATATGATCAAAGAATCCCTTCCCAGAAAAATATTCAATGTCTTTAATATTCTGTTCATGTGCGCCCTGGTGGCGGTGATGATCTTTCCCTACCTGAACATCCTGGCCAAGGCTATGAACGATGGCAATGATACCGCCATGGGCGGCATCGTCATTTGGCCCCGTGTTTTCACTTGGGAGAATTTCCACGCCGTTGTGAAGGACAGTGCCTTCCCCCTGGCTGCCTGGGTCTCCGTCGTCCGCACCGTTTTGGGCACGCTGATCGCCCTGGTGGTCCAGTTCCTGGCTGCCTATGTATTCACCCATAAGGATCTTTACGGCAAGAATGCCCTGCTGATGTTCCTCATGATCCCCATGTACTTCGGCGGCGGCCTGGTCCCCTGTTACATCTTCTTCTCCAATACCGGCATGCTGAACAACTGGGCGCTGTATCTGCTCCCCGGCGCGTTCAGCCTGTATAACATGATCATCATCCGCTCCTACATGGAGAGCCTGCCGGAGGGCCTGCGTGAAGCGGCTTATCTGGACGGCGCATCCGAACTGCAGGTGCTGACCAAGATCATTACCCCCCTGTGCAAGCCCATCCTGGCCACCGTCGCTCTGTGGAGCGCTGTGGGCCACTGGAGTAACTATACCACTACCATGTACTACTTCACCGATAAGAAGCTGTACACCCTGCAGTACCTGCTGTACCAGGTTCTGAAGGAGACGGAGAAGATCGAAGCAATGCTTCAGGAAGCATTGATGCGCGGTGAGGACATCGTTATGTTCCAGAATGCGCTGACCACCGAGTCCATCCGCTGCGCCCAGATCATCATTACCACCGTACCCATCATTATCTGCTATCCCTTCCTGCAGAAGTATTTCATCCAGGGCGTCACCCTGGGTGCCGTGAAGGACTAAGTATATCCGGATCGAGCCGCTGAGCCGATCTGCATTATAACCACCAAGGAGGAGCAAAATGAACATGAAGAAGAATCTGGCCCGTGTGTTGGCTCTGCTGCTGGCAGTGCTGATGTGCATGAGCGCCTGCGACAAGACCCCGTCCGGTCCTCAGGGCCCCGGCGGTGAGTACACCGGCGAAAAGTACTGGGAAATGCTGGATGAAGTGTCCGACACTTCCGAACTGCCCACCTGGCAGGGTGAGACCCTGGAGATCAGCGTTTGGTTCGCTGCCGCTTCCTCTACTGTCATCGGTACCATTCCCGAGACCGATGTCTGCTTCAAGGAATTCGAGCGCGTGACCGGCGTCAAGTTCAATGTGGACAAGTGCTTTGACAACGGCGGCAGCAACATCGACGCCAAGCTGCCCATGGTTATCGCTTCCAAGGATCTGCCCACGTTGATCATGGGCTACGACATCAAGAAGCAGTGCATCGAGCTGTGGGAAGAAGGCTACCTGGCTGACCTGACCGAGTACTATGAAGACGGCACTCTGGATCAGATGCTGAAGTACATGCCCTTCGAAGAGTCCTATAAGTATGTTTACAACAACTATGCCGACGAGGACGGCAACATGTTCCTGCTGCCCAACGGCGGTACTTCCAACACCGTCAATGTGTGGGAAGCCATCGGCTTCGAGCACGAGGATTATGATCCCGTTTACTTTGCTACTTACGGCATGAGCCCCACCAACTACAACGGCATGAACTCCAACAAGGCCGTTCTGGTTCGTGACGACATCCTGCAGGCCCTGTTCCCCGATTCCCTGACCATGAAGGACATCGAGCAGATCTATATGGAAAAGGGCACCTTCACCGAAGAGCAGATCTTCGACCTGGGCCTGGATTCTCCCGAGGATTTCTTCGAGATGCTCTATGACATCCAGGAGCTGGTAGCTACCGGTGAATATAAGGGCGTGGACGGCAAGCCCATCGAAGTCATGGCCGGCCCCCACACCGAGACCGACAACTGGTACTGGATGGTCAACCTGCCCAACGCTGTTAACGGCGCTCCCGACGGCACCGAGTATTTTGTCAGCGCCGACTACACCGCCGAGAACCCCGACGAACTGCTGAACTACGCCTACAAGTCCGACTATTACATCAAGTGGATGAAGCAGCTGAACAAGCTGGTCCAGGACGATGTCATTTCCAAGAGCTCCCTGCTGGACAGCAGTGCCATCTTCAAGGAAAAGTGCAAGAACGGCCACTACGCAGTGCTCTACGGCGGCCAGTACTATCCCTATGGCGACAAGAATAATGACGGCTGGTCTTACCGCCCCATCTATGTCAATACCGAGTATAACTACAGCCAGTACGGCGGCTTCTCCAATGTGCAGCACAGCGACTGCATCGGCGTTTTCAAGGACACCCTGACGGACGCCCAGATGGATCAGCTGATGCACGCCATCAACTACCTGCACTCTGAAGTGGGCATCAAGAATTTCTACTGGGGCCCCAAGTCTGCCGGCCTGTTCACCGAGGATGAGAACGGCAACCGTACTTACACCAACCAGGATCTGATCGACTGCATGATCAACAACATCGACAACGGTTATGCAACCGACTACGGCATCCACAACACCTCCCTGGCCGTGCCTCTGTTCTCCCTGCGTCCCAAGGCTATGGCAATGGTCATCTACCAGCCCAACTACCTGGCAGCCGGCAGCTCCGACCGGAAGGCCGTTGATGCCAAGAAGTACTTCTGCCCCGGTATTCTGGAAGGACATTCCCTTGCGGATAATACCGTTTATGTGGAGCAGAGCATCCATATCTACAAGTCCGGTCTGGAACTGGAAGGCGAGCAGCAGTTCCTGGATGCCCGCGCCGGTTTCGAGAACCAGATGAAGAAGGTCATCGTCGCCGCCAATGAGGAAGAATTCCAGAGACAGTTCCAGGCGCTGTGCACTTATGCCGAGGAAAATGGCTATACCGAAGAGCTGCTGGAAGACTTCACAGAGATTTTCCTGGAAGCCAACAAAGAATCTTTGAAAGAGGCTGGCATTATTAAGTAAGTTCTGTTATAATGGTGAAATAGTAGAACAGGAAACTTAGGCGTGGTCGGGTAAGGCATATGCCTTACCCTCCCATTTCTAGTCCTGGAAAGTAGGTTTACCATGAAGAAAAGACGATCCATATTGTCTTATCGCCTGCGTATTGCTCTGGTGATGGCGCTGTTTGCCATGGTGCCTTTTTTTGCCATGAGCTCCGGTTTTGTGGCGGCTGAGCAGGCAAAATGGGAAAGTACAGCCCTGGCGCAATATCTGCAGATCATCGACTCCAATAAAGAACATATGGATCGGGGCTTCCGGGAGATGGAAAGCAAGATCCTGTATGTGAAGAATAATTATGACATCCGCACCGGTCTGAACCGCATGGATCAACTGACCCTGGCTGAAAAGCTGGATCTGGTTTTTTCGATGCGGGAAGCGGAAAATGCGGTCAATATCAATAATGATTCCATGTCCCTGCGCTGGTATTCTCCGGATGTGACCGACGCATTCGGCGGATACTGCTACCCCATGGTGGAATTGGCGGCCTATTACGGCGCCGATCCTTCGGATCTAAAAGACATTGCTCAATTGGAAAATAACGAGACCTTGATCCTGATCCGGCAGCCGGATACGCCCCGGGATCAGTATAAGGTCTGTATCTATACAAAGATCATTAACCCTGCCGGAACCGACCACATCCTGGAAATGACCATCCCGCTGGACGGACTCCTGGCCCATACGCAGCCGGCACTGCTGAACCGCTGCTTCCTGGGTGCCCGACTGGAAATCAACGGCAAGCCCCGGACGCTGCTGCTCCATGGCGATCAGAAAACGGCCTTGGCCGCAGTGGAAACATTTTATGAAACCGGCGTCTGTGCCGGCTACTATCCCCTGGAAGCTTCCGTCACAGAACTTCCGAACAGCGGTATCGTCTGCCTGCTGGAGGAAGACTTTGTTTCGGAGTTGTTCCGCAGCAGCACACTGAAACTCACCGGTTTCTTTGCGTTGTTTATCATCATGATCCTGGCGGGCAGCTATTTAACATCCTGGCTGCTGACCCGGAAGGTCTATCAGTTTATCGACCGGGTGGATCTGGAACTGGGCGACGGCGTTGCCATTAAGACAGACCAGAAACGCAGGGATAAAGATTTTTCGGATATTGAAAAGCGGGTCCGGGAACTGGCCCTGTGCAGCCGGGAATACGGCAAGCAGCTGGAAGCTTATGAGCTGGAAAAGAAGCAGATGGAGCTGGAACTGCTGCAAATGCGCTTCAATCCCCACTTTTTGTATAATACCCTGGGCAGCATCCGCTACCAGGTGAAAGAGCAGAGGATCCGCAAATCCATCGACTCTCTGATTAATTATTATCGCATCGTCTTGAGCAAGGGATCTTTGCTTATCAGCATCGACTCCGAGATCCAGATGATCCGGGAATATCTGAACCTGGAGACCTTCGCCTTCGATCTGCAAAATGTGCGCTATATTTATGAGATCGATGAGGATGTCAAGGGCCTGCTGATCGTCAAGCACCTGCTTCAACCCATCGTGGAAAATGCTTTGGAGCATGGCGTCCGCAGTTCGGAAAATGGCGCATCCATTACCATCCGGGCCCGGTTGCAGGATCAAAATGTCATCATCGAAGTGGAAGATACCGGCATTGGCATGACGGCGGAGCAGATCGCCGCCATTACCACCAAACCCAGCGGCAATCCTTTGTCCGGCGGTTACGGTGTGTACAATGTGATCCAGCGGATCAAGACCTACTACGGCCCGGAATACGGCGTGGAATTTGCCAGCGAACCGGGTAAGGGCACTCTGGTGACCATTACCATTCCCCAAATGAAATCATCCGACCAACTGAAGGCATAAGCGCCTTCACACAATAAAGAAAAACGGAGGACTGAACTGATGAGCATCCCTGTTCCTGCAAAATATGTAGCTGATTTTGAGCAGATGGGCCTGGGCCTGTTTGTCCACTGGGGTCTTTACTCCCAGCTGGGCCAGGGCGAATGGATCTACTTCATGCGGAATATGAACATGGAGGAGTATAAAAAGCTGAAGGACACCTTTACTGCCGAAGATTTCAATGCCGAAGAGCTGGTCCTGCTGGCCAAGGAAGCCGGTTTTAAGTACATCACCCTTACCACCCGCCATCATGAGGGTTTCTCTCTGTTTGATACCTGCGGCCTCAACGATTTTGATGCCGTTCACAGCCCCGCCGGGCGGGATCTGATCCGGGAATTCACCGATGCCTGCCATAAGCATGACATCGTGCCCTTCCTGTACCACACTACGCTGGATTGGTATAAGGAAGAATTCAACACGGATTTTGATGCCTACCTGGAGTATTTGAAAGACAGCGTGGAACTGCTGTGTACCAATTACGGCAAGGTGGGCGGATTGTGGTTTGACGGCAACTGGTCCAAGAAGACCGTGGACTGGAAGGAAGGGGAGCTGTACGGCATGATCCGTAAGCACCAGCCGGAAGCCATCATCATCAACAATACCGGTCTCAGCGCCCGGGGCAAGACCGGCCATCCCGAGATCGACGCCGTTACTTATGAAAACGGCCTGGCCGCACCCCCCAACCGGGAGGGTATGGCCAAGTATGTTACCGGCGAAATGAACCATACCATCAATGACCATTGGGGCTACGGTAACAATGACCTGAACTATAAGTCCCCCGGCGAGATCATCGAAAGCCTGTGCAACTGCCGCAAGATCGGCGCCAACTATCTGATGAACATCGGCCCGGAGGGCCAGGGCGGCATCAATCCCTTCCAGAAGGAACTGCTGAAGATCCTGGGCCGCTGGATGAAGGTGTTTGGCGAAGCCATCTACAATGGCCGCCCCTATCCTTCCACCGGCGACGGCCGCAGTTTCGCACTGAAGAGCGTGGAAGAGGACTGCCTGTACCTGTTCATCTATGACCTGGGCATCGAAGGCGACGGCAATGTGACCGTCAAGGGCAAGCGCCTGGGCAACTACTCCTTCGGCAATGTCACCGACAAGGTGGCCTCCGTGGAGTGGATGGACAACGGCGAACAGCTGAATTTCACCCAGGGCGACGGTTTGCTGGCCATCAATGCCACCGGCTATCCCTACGGCACTTCCTGGGTCGTCCGCGTGGCCAAGGCTAAGCTGGAAAAATAAAACGCAACCTTTTCCGGAGGTATGAACATGAGAATCACAGAAGATTGGGTAAACGTATCCCACGGCGTGGGCGTTCCCTTTGGTGCCATCGGCACCGGTTACGGCATGCTGGGCCGCTATGGTTTCGTGATGCCGAATTTCGATTCGTTCCCCTGCCAGGGTAAATATTCTCCCTTTAGTCTGATTGAGAATTATGACTATCTCCAGCTCCACGAAAAGGATCGGAAGAATTTCCTGGAGCTGACCGTTACCACTGCCGGCAAGAAGTTCTACTTCCAGCAGGAGTTGCTGGGCCAGACTGACGGCGCGGCGGCAGACCGGCTGATCAGCCATGAATTCCTGCCCTTTGCCCATCATGCGGCCAGCTACAAGTCGGCCGGTTTTGATATGGAAGTATTGTGTTTCACTCCGTTGATCCCCCACCAGTTGCAGGAGTCTGCCACCCCTGCCATGTGTATGGAGATCCGGGTGCTGAACCGCACTGACGCTCCGGCGGAGTATGCCCTGGAGCTGAACTTCCCGGAGCAGACCGATGCCATGGCCACCGCCTTTGCTGACGGTAGCCGCCGGGTTGTACTGTCCGTACCTGCCCGCGGCGAAGGCCAGATCCGGGCCGCGCTGGCTTGGTATTATCCCAATTTCAATACCCCCTCTCCTATGCTGACCGATTCTTTCCGCCGGTACTATACCCTCCATTTTGCCGATGCCCGGGCCGCCCTGGATTACGGCATGAGCCGGCATGATGCCTGGAAAGAGCAGATCACCGCTTGGCAGGCTTCTTTTGATGTGCCCTCCGCATTCAAGCGGATGTGGTTCTCTTCCCTCTCTTCCGTGATCACCTCCACCATGATGAGCGATGATCCCATGTTTTTTGAGATCGAAGCGCCCCACCCCTGGGTCAACACCATGGACGTGACGATTTACAGCGGCTGGATCTATATGATCAACTGGCCGGAGATCGAGAAGATCGATATGTACCAGTTCCGCAAGGCCATCCCCACAGAAGGGGAGGACAAGGGCCTGGTGTGGCATTCGCTGTGGGACGACCGGTGTGACTATGTGGAAGAACCCTGCTTCATTACCCGCATCTACCGGGACTTTTTGTGGTATAATGACGAACAGTTCCTGCGGGATATGGTGGAGCCTGTCCGCATGGCCTTTGAGCGTGTCTACGGCCAGCGGGAATATGAGGGCCTCATCGAATCCAAGCACGGCAACCAGAGCTATGATGTCTGGAAGATGCCCGGCATCGCCACTTATGTGAATATGCCCTGGCTCTACGCCCTGTATTCTATTGAACGGATCAACAAGGCTGTGGATGCCGGTATCGATTTCGAGGGCAAAGCCCCTCTGGAGATCCTGGACCAGGCCAAGGCCAGCTTTATCAAGTACCTGTGGAACAGCGAGCGGGAATATTTCAACTGCTTCTACCGTACCGAAGGTGCCCGGGAATTGTCCATTCCCGAAAGTGTCTTTACGGATCAGATGTTCGGCCGCTGGCTGCTGCTGATCGAAAAGGACCTGGATCCCATTATCCCCCTGGATATGATCCGCAAGAGCCTGCTTTACATTTATAAGAACAACCTCATTGAAGACCCCGATAACCACTTCCGTGGCTGGTCCAACGGCAAATTGCCCGATGGCGTGCCCTGCATCGACAATCGGCAGTACCATGTCAAGACCTGCTGGCTGGGTGCCCAACTGAACCTGGCTTCCGTTCTGGGCGAACTGGGCTATGAAGACGAGATGCTCAATGTGTTTTACAGCATCGAGGAAAGCCTGGGCAATGACCATTTGGCGGCGGGCGAGTGGAATCGCTCCATTACCCCCGAAGGCCTCAGCTGTCCGCTTCCCCAGGAAGTGTCCAAGGATACCCCCCGCTTCCCGGCTTACCCCCGATATAAGAGCTGTTGGGAGCTGCTGGTCCGGCTGCTGGGCTTGACCATGGACCGCACCCATATGGAGCTGAAGCCTTTGCACAATCTGGACTTTGCCATCACGGATGTGACTCTGGCCGGCTGTAAGCTGACCGTCCGGGTGGAAAAGGGGTGGAATACCATCCTGGTGGATGGCGAAAAGCAGAACGCTGCCATCTTTGACCGCCGTGGTAACCATACCATCGTGTTTGCTCACGAATAAGGAGAGAAACGGAATGGATCAAGTTTTGAAAGCGGTGCTGATCGGCGCGGGCAACCGCGGCGAGACTTACACCAATATCATGCTGGATGCTGCAGACAAGTTCAAGCTTGTGGCTGTGGTAGACCCGGTGGACAGCCGCCGGGACAATATCAGGATCAAGCACGGCATCCCTGAAGAAATGTGCTTCAGCCATTGGGATGAGCTGTTCGCCCATGGCAAGGTGGCGGATTTTGCCATCATCTCCACCCAGGATCAGATGCACTTCGAACCGGCTATGAAAGCCATTTCCCTGGGCTATGACCTGCTGTTGGAAAAGCCGGTGTCCCCGGATATGGCCGAATGCCGCAAGATCTCTGATCATGCCCAGAAGATGGGCGTCAAGGTTGTGGTCTGCCATGTACTGCGCTATACCCCCTTCTTCTCCATCATCAAGGATCTCATCGACTCCGGCAAGCTGGGCGATGTGATCTCCATCAACCACGAAGAGGCCGTGGGCAATGTCCACCAAAGCCACAGCTTCGTCCGGGGCAACTGGGGCAATACCGGCCGCTCTGCGCCCATGCTGCTGGCCAAATCCTGCCATGACCTGGATATTCTCCAGTGGCTGGTAGGCAAGAAATGCAAGCAGATCCAGTCCTTCGGCAGTTTGAAGCACTTCCGGGCGGAGAATGCTCCCGCCGGCGCGCCGGCGCGGTGCATCGATGGCTGTCCCCATGCAGACACCTGCCCCTATAACGCCGTGAAGCTGTACCTGGACGATAAGGAAAATGCCTGGTTCCGGGAGGCTTGCACCAAGGAATCCAACCCCACCGACGAAATGGTGGAGCATGCCCTGCGTACCACGCTCTATGGCTGCTGTGTCTACCGCTGCGATAATGATGTGGTGGATCACCAGGTGGTGAATATGCTCTTTGAGGACGATGTTACCGTCAGCTTCACCATGTGCGCCTTCAATAAGGGTGGCCGCTACATCCACATCATGGGCACCAAGGGCGAACTCCGGGCCGCCATGGACGGCAATAATGAGCCCATGACCTTCTACGATTTCCAGACCCAGCAGACCACTTTGATCCCCATCGAAGCCGCAGACGGCGTTCTGGGCGGTCACGGCGGCGGTGACGAGGGTATTATGAATTCCCTGTACCATTACTTCCGCGGCACCTACACCGGCAATGCCATTTCCGAAATCGAGATCTCGGTGAATAACCATCTGCTGGTATTCGCCGCTGAGGAATCCCGTAAGAATCATACTGTTGTGGACTTTGACCGGTACCTGGCAGAACACGCAGTTTAATTTGAAATTTATTAAAAAGGAGATATATTATGGACATTCGCTATTCTTGCAACCAGCGCGACTTCAAGCGCTACACCACCGAAGAGACCCGGGACGAGTTTTTGATCACCGGTCTGTATAAGGCAGACGAAGTGGTCTCCGTCTACAGTCATGTAGACCGCATGGTCACTCTGGGCTGCATGCCTGTTCATGAGACCGTTTCCATCGATAAGGGCCTGGATGTTTGGGCCAACTTCGGCACTGCTTACTTCCTGGAGCGCCGGGAGATCGGCATTTTCAACCTGGGTGAAGGCGCCGGCACCATTGTTGCCGACGGTGTGCCTTACCACCTGGGCTACAAGGATTGCCTGTACATCACCCAGGGCACCAAGGAAGTCACCTTCGCCAGTGACGATCCCGCTGCCCCTGCCAAGTTCTACATGGTCAGCGCTCCGGCCCACTGCCGTTACGAGACCAAGCTGATCACCATTGCCGATGCCGCCAAGCGTCCTCTGGGCTCCCTGGAAGGCTGCAACAAGCGCGTCATCAACCAGTTCATCCACCCCAGCGTGCTGAAGACCTGCCAGCTGACCATGGGTCTGACTGCTCTGGAGCCCGGCAGCAACTGGAACACCATGCCCAGCCACACCCACGAGCGCCGCATGGAAGTCTACACCTACTTCGAGATCCCCGAGAACCAGGTGGTCTTCCACATGATGGGCGAGCCCCAGCAGACCCGCCACATCGTCATGCAGAACTTTGACGCCGTCATCAGCCCCTCCTGGAGCATCCACTCCGGCGTTGGCACCAGCAACTATACCTTCATCTGGGCCATGGGCGGCGAGAACCAGGCCTTCGACGATATGGATAATATCGCCACCACCGACCTGCGCTGATTTTCCGGAGATCCCAAAGGAGCGTTTGATCCATGTCCGAATTTTCAATTACCATCCTGGATGCTGAGGGCAATGTCCGCGGCACAGACCGGGCCGAAGGCTTTGCCAGTCTGGTCTTCGCCGGGGAATACCAAAAGGGCGACCGCATCGTCATTACCACTTCCACCCCCGGATGCCATGCCTGGCTCCAGGTGGATGAGGTCCTGGGTGCATCCCAGGTCTATTTGACCGGCACATTTACATACACCGTGCCTTTTGATGAAAAACGGCGGAATTTGTCCCCCAAAGCCTTCATCGGTACCAGCCACTACCTGTTTGTCCGCCAGGCTCTGCCCCATCAGATTAGCAGTTACCGCAATCTGGCCCTGAATGTCAGCGACCAGCATAATGCCGAGAATGTCTACCCCCACGCCTATGCCAATGTGGAGACCCGGGGCGAAGCTGTGTTTTTCGCCTGCAATGCCATTGACGGCATTTTGGAGAACCGTAATCATGGCGTGTGGCCTTACCAGTCCTGGGGCATCAACCGCCAGCTTGACGCGGAGCTGACGGTGGATTTCGGCCGCGAAGTGGATGTGGATCGGGTGATCCTGTTTATTCGGGCGGATTTTCCCCATGATAACTGGTGGACCCAGGTCACTCTGCGGTTCTCCGATGGCACCGAGATCCGTTGGCCGTTGGAGAAAAACCGCTTCGGCCAGACCTTGTGCTTCCCCACGAAACGGATCCGGTGGATCAAGTTCGGTGATCTGATCCAGGCGGACGATCCTTCTCCCTTCCCGGCCTTGACCCAGTTGGAGGTCTACGGCGCGGACATCCCGGAAGGAGCAAATTGATGGGCATCTTTTCCTACGACAATAAGTTTTTTCAGACCCTCAATCTGATCCTGGATGTTGTGGCGCTGAGCCTTATTTGGACGATCTCGTCCTTGCCCATCATCACCATCGGCGCCTCCACCACCGCCCTGTATCACACCGTGGACAAGGTGTTCCGCAGGGAAGAAGGGGGCTTGTGGAAAGAATACTGGCGTGTGTTTTTCCGGGATTTCAAGCGGGCCACCGGCTTGTGGCTGCTTTTCCTGCTGATCTGCACCGTCCTGGCGGTTAATGGTTTTCTGGTATTCACCTTCGCTTGGGAAGGGAAGAGTCTGCAGACGCTGATGCAGATCGTGGTGGTGTTTCTGATCGCTGTCATGGCCTGTTGGCTGCAGTTTTGGTTTCCTTATCTGGCCCGGTTTGATGATCCGGTGAAGCGGATCTTAAAAAACACGCTGGCCATGATGCTGACCCATTCCGGCGTTGCGCTTCGACTGTTGGGAATCTTAATTGTGGCCGTGTTTACAGAAAACATTCTGGCGCAAACCATGCCGGTGCTGACCATCGTCATGCCAACAGTTTACATGGTGGCTATCAACCGCATTGTGGAGAAGCTGTTCGCCGGCTATATCGACGCGCAGCCCGAACCCGCTTGCTAAAATAACAGATACCAAAACCTTGTTTTGGGTCGTTACGGAGGAATAAAACATGAAAAAAAACAATATCACTTCGCTGCTCAATATTGTATGCGCTCTGCTGCTGGTCGTTGTGCTGGTGCTGCAGTTCCTGCCCTTCTGGACTTGCGATGATTGCAAATTCCACAAGGATGAGGAAGTGACCCTCTCTCTGGCTGATTTCCTGTGGTTTCCCAATGAGCACGACAAATTTGCCGATGAGATGACGGATCTGTATAAGGATACCTACGGCAAGAATTACCGTGGCCCCGATGGCCGGAAGTTCAAGTTCCAGGCCAATGAGATCCTGCCTACGGCTCTGCCCGCATTCCTGGGCTCCATTTTCGGCATCATCTTGTGCGTCCTGCTGCGCAAGAAGTTCTTTGTGGCCGCCCTTCCGCTGTATGTGGGCATCAGCGGCATCATCGGCTATACTTCCTGCCTGGCGCTGACTGTGGGCATGAATGTAACACTGCATCTGGTCGCAGCCATTGCGGTAGCCGCTGTGGGCGGACTGACCTTTGTCCTGGGCGGCATCCTGGCTCTGCGCGGCAAGCGGAACAAGATTAAAAACTAATGAACCATATTGAAAAAGCGGCAGATCACCTGCCGCTTTTTTCTGTATAATCTCCGTCAGTTTACAGATACTAACAGCGTAATTTGTAAATTAAAGGAGATAGATATATATGAAAGCCACAGGTATTGTTCGTCGCGTTGATGATTTGGGCAGAATCGTCATCCCCAAGGAGATCCGCCGCACCCTCCGCATCCGGGAGGGGGACCCCCTGGAGATCTACACCGAGAAGGACGGCGGCGTGATTTTCCGCAAATACTCCCCCATGGGAGACCTCCAGGAATTTGCCGCCCAGATGTGCGAAGCCATCGGCTCCGGCACGGGCTGTATCGCCGCTGTGTCCGACCGGGACGGCATCATCGCCCTGTCCGGCGCCCCCAAGCGGGAACTGTTGGACAAGCCCAATTCCGAAGCCCTGGGCCGGCTCATGGAACAGCGGAAATTCTACCGCTATGAGCAGGGGAATCCCGCCATCGCCCCTGCTGAAGGGGTGGACAAATACCGCCTGGGAGTGGCGGCCCCCATTTTGTGCCAGGGCGATCTGATGGGCTGCGTGATGCTGCTGTTGGGGGAGGGGGATGCACCCCTGGAGGAGTCCGATCAGAAGTTGGCCCGTACTGTGGCGGATTTCCTGGGCCGCCAGATGGAAAGCTGAATCAGCCGGGTCGGCAGCGTGCCGACCCTTTTTCCATATTTTTCTGCGAAAATACTTGCAATTTCATCCTGCAATGCTATAATAAAATTGCTTAATTTAAACATAAGGAGCAATTATTATGGATTTTCTGAAGAAGTTTTTCCCCTATTCCTTCGGCGCTGCCGATGTGAAGGCCCTGGTCATTAAGATCGTGGTTTATGTTCTGGTTGGCTACCTGGCCGGCTTCGTGGTGGGTCTGATCCCCCTGCTGGGCGGCATTCTGGGTACCCTGGTCAGCCTGTACAGCACCGCCGGCTGGATCATCGCCATCCTGGACTATCTGAAGGTTCTGAAGTAATCACCCCTACATAAAAGAGGACGCCACCCGGCGTCCTCTTTTTCTGTAGATGGATATTGAAAAACCGCCGGTTTTGTGCTATGCTGTTGAAAAAGAGAGATAAGGAGGAAATTCTATGAAAAAACGCGCTATGCGGCTCCTGGCGACGCTGTTGATCCTGGTGCTGCTGCTGACCGGCTGCGACAATCAGGGCATCACCACCTTCTTCCAGGATCTTTACAACGCCATTGAGGTGGGCCTTGCCACGTCCTTCGAGGATATGGAGTACACCCGCCCGGACATCGACCAGTTCCAGAAAGACCTGGATCACTGTAAAGAGCAGGCCAAAACGGAGACCGATGCCGAAAAGCTGATGGAGTTGGTCTTCGACCTGTACGAGTGGTATTATGATTTCAATACCTGCTACCAGCTGGCCACCATCCACTATTATAAGGATATGACCGATACGTACTGGAACGATGAGTACAGCTTCTGTCTGGAAGCTTCCACCGATGTGTCTGCCGGCATGGACCAGCTGTTGTACGATCTGGCGGACTGCCCCCTGCGGGAAGAACTGGAAGCCGAAGAATATTTCGGCGCGGACTTCTTCGATGACTACGAAGGCGACAGCCTGTGGGACGAGACCTTCACCGCTTTGATGGCGGAGGAAGCCGCCCTGCTGGATCGGTATTATGAGCTGAACGGCCGCCCTGTGACGGATCAGTATTATTCCGAAGCCTTCTTCAAGAACTACTGCTACCCCATGGAAGAAGTGTTCCTGGAACTGGTGAAGGTCCGCCAGGAGATCGCCGAATACGCCGGCTATGAAAGCTACCCCGATTTTGCCTACGAATACTATTTCTACCGGGATTATACCCCTGCCCAGACTGCATCCTATCTGGAGCAGATCCGTCAGGAACTGGTGCCTCTGTATCTGAGCATGGATGACTATGTCTGGAGCGCCATGTACGAAAAGTGCAACGAAGAGCAGATGCGGGAATACTTAAACAAAACTGTAGATTCCATCGGCGGTACCGCCCGGTATGCCCTGAATCTGCTGGAAGGCGCAAACCTTTGCGATCTGACTTACAGCGAGAAGAAGTACGATGCTTCCTTTGAAGTCTACCTGCCTTCCTACAATGTGCCCTTCCTCTTTGTTAATCCCTCTAATTCCGCCCGGGATAAGCTGACATTGGTCCATGAGTTCGGCCATTTCTGCAGCGACTATGCCGCCGGCGGCAGCAATGTGGGCATCGACGTGGCGGAAGTGTTCTCCCAGAGCCTGGAATATCTGAGCCTGAACAACGAAGGCCCCTATTCCAAACTGCGGATGCTGAAGCTGGCAGACAGCCTGGGCGTCTATGTGGAGCAGTCTGCCTACGCCCGGTTTGAGCTGGATGTGTACGAGCTGAAGGGTGAAGATCTGACGGTGGAAAAGGTCCGCCAGGTTTACCGGAAAGTGCTCTCTGATTTCGGCCTCATCGCCTATGGCCGTGACCGCCGGGATTACGTGCTGATCCCTCATTTCTTCATGAGCGCCCAGTACGTCATCAGCTACGTGGTCAGTAACGATGTGTCCATGCAGATCTACCGGAAAGAGCTGGAGACCCCCGGTGCCGGTGTGAAGATCTGGGAAGATAATCTGGCCACGACGCAGCAGGGCCTGTTGGGCTTCGTGGAAGAAGCGGGCCTGGAAGACCCCTTCGCCGAGGGCCAGATCGCCAAGGTCCGGGATCTGTTCAAGGAACTGCTCCCCGGCCGATTCTCCTAAAAACTCGTTGACCGCCTCCCAACCGGGAGGCGGTTTTCATCCATCAATAATCAAGGGCGTGGCCATTTGGCCACGCCCTTCGTTGCGTTATAGATTTACTTGCACAGTTCCTTGGCCACTTCCACGATGTGCTCACTGCTCAGACCAAACTGCTTCAGCAGGGCAACAGCGGGGCCGGAATGGCCGAACTCATCGTTGACACCGATGCGCCGCACCAGAGTGGGGCACTTCTCAGCCAGCACGGAGGAAACTGCTTCGCCCAGACCGCCGATGACGGAGTGCTCTTCGCAGGTGATGACCTTGCCGCACTTCTTGGCCGCTTCGATCACCAGTTCCTCGTCCAGGGGCTTGATGGTGGCCATGTTGATGACCATGGCGTTGATGCCTTCCTTTGCCAGCTCTTCGCCGGCGACGATGGCTTCGTAGGTCAGCAGACCGTTGGCAATGATGGCCACATCGGTGCCGTCCCGCAGAACTTCGCCCTTGCCCACCACGAAGTGGAAATCCTCATCGTGGAACACAGGCACGGCCAGACGGCCGAACCGCAGGTACACAGGGCCGTCCATCTCGTAGGCAGCGCGGACAGCAGCCCGGGCTTCCACGTCGTCTGCGGGGCAGATGACGGTCATACCGGGGATGGAGCGCATCAGGGCGAAGTCTTCACAGCACTGATGGCTGGCGCCGTCCTCACCGACGGAAATGCCGCCGTGGGTCGCGCCGATCTTCACATTCAGGTGGGGATAGCCGATGGAGTTGCGGACCTGCTCGAAAGCGCGGCCGGCAGCAAACATGGCGAAAGAAGAAGCAAAGGGAACCAGACCGGTGGTGGACATACCGGCGGCGATGCAGATCATATTGGCCTCGGCGATGCCGCAGTCAAAGTGACGCTCGGGGAATGCCTTCTGGAAAACGCCGGTCTTGGTGGCGCCTGCCAGGTCGGCATCCAGGGCCACCAGATTCTCAAATTCTGCGCCCAGTTCTTTCAGGGCGTTGCCGTAGCTGTCACGGGTAGCGATTTTCTTTACGTCTGCCATATCAAGCGCCCTCCAGTCCGTTCAGAATAGCCTGCAGTTCCTTCATGGCAACCTCGTATTCGGCATCATTGGGTGCCTTGCCGTGCCAGCCGGCCTGGTTTTCCATGTAAGAAACATCCTTGCCCTTGATGGTGCTCATAACGATGGCGGTGGGCTGACCCTTGGTGGCCCGTGCCTCGTTCATAGCGGCCTCAATGGCGTCAAAATCGTGACCATCAATGGCGATCACATGGAAGCCGAAAGCTTCCAGCTTGCCCACGATGGGGTAGGGGCTCATGACCTTGGCCACGTCGCCGTCGATCTGCAGACCGTTGTTGTCCACGATCACCACCAGGTTGTCCAGATGGTAGTGGGCGGCGCTCATGCAAGCCTCCCAAACCTGGCCTTCCTGGAGCTCGCCGTCACCCAGCAGGGTGTAGACCCGGGCGTTGTGGCCCTGGTGCTTCAGACCCAGTGCCATGCCCACGGCAACAGAGATGCCCTGGCCCAGAGAGCCGGTGGACATATCCACGCCAGGAACGGTGTTCATGTTGGGGTGACCCTGCAGGTAGGAATCGATATGCCGCAGCGTGGGCAGATCTTCCACAGGGAAGAAGCCCCGGTGCGCCAGCGTGGCGTACAGACCCGGTGCGGTGTGGCCCTTACTCAGGACAAACCGATCCCGGTCTGCCCACTTGGGGTTGGCGGGGTCAATGTTCATTTCCTTGAAGTACAGATAAGTAAACATTTCGGTGGCGGACAGGCTGCCGCCGGGGTGACCGGCTTTGGCACCGTGGGTCGATTCGATGATGCCCATACGGACCTTGCAGGCGGTCCGCTGCAGCGCATTCTTTTCGCTGGGAGTCATTCCATTCCCTCCTGATAAAATTTTTTATTCACCATATTTCGTCATATGGTTTTTGATGGCTTCATAGGTTTCGTCGCTGATCACATGCTCCATTTTGCAGGCATCGGCGGCGGCGGTCTCCCGGCTGACCCCCAGCTGCACCAGCATTTCGGTCAGCAGCGTGTGGCGGTCCAGGATCTTCTCGGCTACGGACCGGCCTTCGTCGGTCAGATGGATGTGGCCGTCGTCATCGATGGTGATGTAATTGCCGGCCTTTAAGAGGCTCACCGCCCGGGAAACGCTGGGCTTGGAGTAGCCCATGTGTTCGCTGATATCCACGGAGCGAACGAAGTTATTCTTCTTGGAAAGGACCAGGATGGTCTCCAGGTACATTTCGCCGGATTCCTGTAAGGCCAAACTTATTCACTCCTTTTCTCATACTGCTATTAGCATATCATGAAACCTTGGGATTTGCAAGGAAAATTACGGCATTTTCCCTACATAGGATCGGAAAATCCGGGCATACTTCCAATGAAAAGGAAGTGGATCCAATGACCAGATTTCATTGCCGCACCCGGATCATTTCCGGCAGCGGCGCGTTGCAGGCCATCCGGGAATTTGCGCCCCGGCGGCTGTTGGTGGTGGCAGACCCTTATTTCGCCAAAAACGGCACAGCGGCCCGGATCGCTGCCATGGCTGCGCAGAGCGCCATTTTCGATAAGGTCCAGCCCGATCCACCGGTGACCCTGGCGGCGGAGGGGGTAGCCATGCTCCGGGATTTTGACCCGGATACGGTGGTGGCGCTGGGGGGCGGCAGTGCCCTGGACTGCGCTAAGGCCATGGTGTATTTTGCAGACAGCGGCGCAAAACTGGTGGCCGTGCCCACCACCTCCGGCTCCGGATCGGAAGTGACGGATTTCTCTATTTTGACCCATAATGGTACAAAACATCCTCTGGTGGACCCCAGTTTGCAGCCGGATGTGGCCATTTTGGACGATGATCTGCTCCGGGAGCTGCCCCGGAGCCTGATCGCCGACGCCGGCTTTGATGTGCTGGCCCATGCCCTGGAGGCCATGGTGGGTAAAAATGCCGGCCCCATCACCGATGCCCTGGCCCGGGATGCTTTCTGCACCGCCTGTGTGGCCCTGCCGGCGTCCTATGCCGGGGACCGGAGCGCCCGGCTGCCCATGCATACGGCCTCTGCCATGGCCGGCATGGCCTTCTCCCAGGCGGGTCTGGGGCTGTGCCACGCCTTGTCCCACGCCCTGGGCGGGCTGTACCATGTGCCCCACGGGCGGCTCAACGGGGTGCTGCTGCCGGCAGTTTTGGAAGCCAACATCCCGGCTGCCGGGGCAAAATATGCCGCTCTGGCCCGGTCTGCAGGCCTGGGCGGCACCGCGGATACACTGGCGGTGCGGAGCTTGAAGAACACCCTGGTCCGTCTGCGGCGGGAGCTGGGTCTGCCGGCCACCCTGGCAGAAGCGGGCATCAGCCGGAAGCAGCTTCACATGGACCGGGAGCGGCTGCTGCAGTCGGCCCTGGAAGATCCCTGCTGCGCCACCAACCCGGAGCCGGTGACCCGGGATCTGGCGGCGGCGGTGCTGGATGAGGTGACCGGCCGTGGATGATACGCTGCTGAGCGTGGGCATTGACGTGGGCACCACTTCGACACAGATCGTCTTTTCCCGACTTTCCGTAAAGAACCAAAACGGGCCCTTTTCGGTGCCTAAAATGGCCATTTTGGACCGAAAAGTGATCTATAAGAGCCCCGTTTTTTTCACCCCTCTGAAGGGGGAGAATTTGGTGGATGAAGCCGGACTTCGTCGGTTATTGGAAGAAGAATACCAAAAAGCGGGGATCGCACGGAATAAGGTCGATACCGGCGCGGTGATCATCACCGGGGAAACTTCCCGGAAAGAAAACGCAAAAACCGTGGTTTCGGCCCTGGCGGGGTTTGCCGGGGATTTCGTGGTAGCCACCGCGGGCCCGGATTTGGAGAGCGTTTTGGCGGCGAAAGGCGCCGGGGCGGTGGAGTTTTCGGCAAAAACCGGCAGCCGGGTGCTGCACATGGATATCGGCGGCGGCACCAGCAATCTGGCGCTGATGGAGGATGGAAAGATCATCGCCACCGGCTGTTTGAATGTGGGCGGCCGCCTGGTGAAAATGGAGGAAAATGGGCGTATTTCCTATATTTCTCCGGTTTTGCAGGGGATCTTCCCGAAAGATGTGGGGCAGAATCTGTCGGAAAAAGAGGCAACAGAATTGGCGCAGCAGTTGACCGCCGCGCTGGAAATGGCCGCGGGATTGCGGGAGCCGACACCGCTGCTGGAGCGTTTGTGGACGCAGGAAACAGCGGCGCTTCCTCCGGACCTGTGGGCCAATCCCCTCATCCATACGGAGGGAAGGGAATTGGTGATTTCGTTCTCCGGCGGCGTGGCCGATTGCATTGAAACCGCCCGAAAATGGGATGAATTTGGGGACATCGGCCCGGTTTTGGGCCAGGCCATCCGCCGCAGCCGCCTGTGCGCCGGCCATTACCGCCTGGGGGCGGAGACCATCCGGGCCACGGTGATCGGCGCAGGCAGCCACAGTTTGCAGCTGTCGGGCAGCACCGTATTTTGCCGAGGGATGGCATTTCCTGTCAAAAACCGCCCGGTGGCGGTGGGGCAAGCCCACATGGATGCCGGGGAACTGGGGCAGCTGCTCCGTCGGCAGGATACCGATCCGGTACTGTATCTGTCCTTGCCGGCGGCGACGGATTACGCCGGTCTTCGACGGCTGGCCGGAAAAATCGTCACCGCTTTCCACGGAAAACCCATTTTTGTGGCATTGGACCGGGATCTGGCCAAAGCATTGGGTCAGGCCATGGCGTTGGAAACGGATGGGCCGGTGCTGTGTCTGGATGGGGTGGAACTGGACGAGGGGAGTTACCTGGATATCGGCGGGCCGGTAGGACCGGCACTGCCGTTGGTGGTAAAAACCTTGGTGTTGGAAAATAGTAGGTAAAATTCCGTGAAACGGGAGGAATAGCATGATTTTAAAAACAGTTTTGTTGGGGAAAACATACGAATTCCGGGATCTTAAAGAAGTACTGGCCAAGGCCAATGAGGAAAAGACCGGGGACAAGCTGGCTGGGTTGGCTGCGGAAAACGCCCGGGAGCGGGTGGCGGCAAAAGTGGTGCTGTCGGCACTGCTGTTGTCGGATCTGCGGGAACATCCGGCTGTGCCTTACGAAACCGATGAGGTGACCCGGATCATCCAGGACGATGTGAACGAAAAAATGTACGAAAAGATCCGAAACTGGACGGTTTCGGACCTGCGGGAGTGGATCTTGTCGGAAAAGACCACCGGGGCGGATATCCGGCGCCTTAGCCGGGGCCTTACCAGCGAGATGGTGGCCGCCGTGTGCAAGATTATGACCAATCTCGACCTGATCTACGCCGCCAACAAGATCACGGTCACCGCCCACTGCAACACCACCATCGGCCTGCCCGGAACCCTTTCCTGCCGGCTGCAGCCGAATCACACCACCGATGACCCGGAAGGGATCACCGCCTCGGTGCTGGAGGGCCTGTCTTTCGGCGCGGGGGATGCGGTGATCGGTTTGAACCCGGTGACGGACAGCCCGGAGCAGGTGGGGAAAGTGCTGCGGCGATTCCAGGAGATCAAGGAACATTGGGAAATTCCTACACAGATCTGCGTGTTGGCCCATATTACGGCACAGATCCAGGCGGTTCGGGCCGGTGCGCCCTGCGATCTGATCTTCCAATCCATCGCCGGTTCGGAGGCGGGAAATGCCGCATTTGGATTCAATGCCGCCACGGTGGAAGAAGCCCGGCAGCTTTTGCTGCGGGACGGCACGGCGGAAGGGCCCAATGTGCTGTATTTTGAGACCGGTCAGGGGTCGGAATTGAGCAGCAATGCCCATCACGGCACGGACCAGGTGACTATGGAGGCCCGGTGTTACGGCTTTGCCAAGCGTTTTCAGCCGTTTTTGGTCAACACGGTGGTGGGATTCATCGGCCCGGAGTATCTGTACGATGCCCGGCAGGTGACCAGGGCCGGCCTGGAAGATCACTTTATGGGGAAACTGACGGGGATCTCTATGGGCTGTGACTGCTGCTACACCAACCACATGAAGGCGGATCAGAACGATATTGAAAATCTGGCGGCGCTGCTGACCATGGCCGGGTGCAATTACTTTATGGGCATTCCCCATGGGGATGACATTATGCTCAACTACCAGACCACCGGCTTCCGGGAAACGGCGGCGCTGCGGGAGATCACCGGGAAAACCGCCATTCCGGAATTCCAGAAATGGCTGGAAAAGATGGGTTTTGTGGAGAATGGGCGCTTGACGGCGAAGGCCGGCGACGGCTCGAGTTTGCTGTTTTGAGAAGGTAAATGGTTGTTTACAGTGCCGAAGGCACAAAGGCTTCTCCTTGAGGAGAAGCTGTCACCGAAGGTGACTGATGTGGTGTAGGCTGCGTAGCACCCGTCAATAACGCCGCCTGTGGCGGCTACACCACACCCGGCCCTACGGGCCACCCTCTCCTCAAGGAGAGGGCTTTGAAAGCATAAACAACAATTTATACTTCCGATGAAAGAAAGGGTGGATCAATGAACAAACAGGAATTGAAGGCCCTGGTGGCGGAGCTTCTGGGGCAGATGGAGCCGCCGGTGAAGGGGGCGGATTACCGCAACACCGCGCCGGAACCGACCAAAAAAGTCTCGCATTATGAAGATGGGGACTTTGTACCCGATGTGACGGCGCTGGATCTGCGGAAGCTGTATCTGGTGAAAGACCCGGCAAAGGGCGACCAGTACAAGAAGATGAAGGAAAAGACCCCGGCCCGTTTGGGGTGCGGCAAGGCCGGGGCCCGGTACAAGACATTGACCATGCTTCGATTCCGGGCGGATCATGCCGCCGCCCAGGACGCGGTTTTTTCGGAACTGGAGGCGGATTTTGCCAAACAGCACGATCTTCTGCCCACCAAGACCCGGTGCAAGGACAAGGAAGAGTATCTGACCCGGCCGGATCTGGGCCGCTGTTTTGACGAACACAACGCCAAGACCATTGCCGGAGTCATTGACAAGCCGCCCAAGGTGCAGATCGTGGTGGGCGATGGTCTTAGCGCGGCGGCCATTCGGGCCAATGCCATGGATTGCATGGCGGCGCTGAAGGACGGGCTGAAGGCCCGGGGCATCCAAACGGGGCAGGATATTTTTGTGAAGTATTGCCGGGTGGGCGCAGGGGATGCCATTGGCGACATTACCGGCTGTGAACTGGTATGTATGCTGGTGGGCGAGCGGCCTGGGTTGGTAACGGATAAGAGTATGTCCGCCTATATCACCTACAAGCCCCACACGGGGGTATCGGAATCCAGCAGAACGGTGGTCAGCAACATCCACGCCCAGGGCACGCCGGCGGTGGAAGCAGGGGCGTATATTGCTGAGTTGATCGAGACCATTCTGAAGAAGAAAGTGTCCGGCGTGGGTCTGCGGCTGGAGGAAGGGCGATGATCCCGGTAAAAGTACTGGCGACCCGGTCCATTGCCAACGTTTCAAAGGCACTGGCGGCGGCATGGGGATTGCCGGCTGGGTACGCCAGCGTGGCTATGCTGACCACGGATTGCGACGATGCCACCTATATCGCCCTGGACGCGGCCACCAAGGCGGCGGAGGTGGAGGTGGTATACGGCCGGAGTTTTTACGCCGGGGCGGCCAACGCGTCCACACCCTACGCCGGGGAGGTCATCGGTATCCTGGCGGCCCGGACGCCGGGGGCGGCGAAAAGCGGCCTGGAAGCGGCGCTGGGGGCTCTGGAACAGGTGGGGTTTGAAGATGTTCACGGCGTGCCTTATTTGGCGCAGACGGTGGCCAGCGTGGGATCGTTTTTGGCCAAAGAGGCAGGCGTTGCGCCGGGCAGTTCCCTGGCTTATCTGATCGCACCGCCGCTGGAGAGTATGTTTGCCCTGGATCGGGCGCTGAAAGCGGCGGATGTGACGCTGTGCAAACTGTATGCGCCGCCCAGCGAGACCAATTTCGGCGGCGGATTGCTGACGGGTAGTCAATCGGCCTGTCAGGCGGCCTGCGAGGCCTTCGCCACGGCGGTGGCGGAAGTGGCGGCGGGGGCAATTGACAGTTGACAGTGGACAGTTGGGCGGAGTTTTTGGCGGGCGATTTGTGAATCGACCCTAAGCGGGGCAGAAAGTGGGTGTCTCCCCCCCGCCCTACGGTTCGGTGGGAGACATTTTGGACGACCGCAAGGGCTGTTCTGACAATGTGAATAAGTTGAGGAGTGATTGGATGGAATGGGATAAGGACTTGGCGGCCCGGCAGGAGGCGCGGCTTCTTTGCCGCCAGGCAGAAAAAGCGCAAGTGGCCCTGGCCCGGCTGGGACAGGAACAGCTGGATGCCATCGTGGAGGCGGTAGCTCGGGCTTTTGACGGCGCGGCGGTGGAATTGGCGGAGCTGGCTGTGCGCGAAACGGGCTTCGGCAATGTGGAGGACAAGATTACCAAAAACCGCTTTGCCAGCCGGGATGTGGCGGCGGCGGTGCGGGGTATGAAGTGTGTGGGCGTATTGAAAGCGGCTTCCGGTGAAAAACTATGGGAGCTGGGCGTGCCGGTGGGGGTCATCGGCGCCATCGTGCCCAGCACCAATCCCACATCGACGGTGTGTTACAAGGCGCTGATCGCCATCAAGAGCGGCAATGCCATCGTTTTTTCGCCCCACCCCAAGGCACTGGAATGCACATTGCGGGCGGCGCGGATCGTGGCGGCGGCGGCAGAAAAGGCCGGTGCGCCGGCAGGGACGGTGAGCTGTTTGAGTTTGGCATCCATGGCCGGGTGCCAGGAGCTGATGGCGGCGCCGGAAGTGAAATTGATCCTGGCCACCGGTGGGCCCGGCATGGTGAAGGCGGCCTATTCTTCCGGAAAACCGGCCATCGGTGTGGGGGCAGGCAATGGGCCGGTGTATATCCATCATTCGGCCGATGTACCAAAGGCCGTCGCCTGCATTTTGCGTTCCAAGACCTTTGACAACGGCACGGTGTGCGCTTCGGAGCAGAGCATTGTGGTGGAAAAGGCCATGGAGGAGACGGTACGGGCGGAGGCTCGGCGGCAGGGGTTCTATTTCATGGACAAGGCCCAGGCCGGGGCCTTGGCAAAACTGCTGTTTCAGCCCAATGGGGCGCTGAATCCGGCCATTGTGGGGCGGAGCGCGGAAAAATTGGCGGAAATGGCCGGGTTTTCTGTGCCGGCAGGGACGAAGATCCTGGTGGCGCGGGAGCAGGAGGCCGGGCCTACAAGGCCCTACTCCATGGAAAAACTGTGCCCGGTACTGGCGTTTTTTGTGATGGACGACGAGGATGCGGTGCTGGAAAAGGCCATTGAAGTATTGCGCCATGAGGGGAGCGGCCACACCTTTGCCATGCACGCGGCAGAGGAACGGGTGGTGCGGCGGTTTGCCGAAGAAATTCCGGTGAGCCGGTTTTTGGTGAACACCCCAGCGGCGCTGGGGGGCATCGGAGCGACGACGCCGCTGTTCCCGGCTCTGACCCTGGGTTGCGGCGCGGTGGGAGGCAGTTCCTCCAGCAACAATATTTCTCCCATGGATCTGATCAACATCCGCCGGGTGGCCTGGGGGTGCGACCGGGAGGCTGGGCCTGAACGGAAGGCGGATGAGGATCTGGTGGAGCGGATCGCGCAGAAAATTTTGGAGCGGCTGAAGTAAAGCGGGGATGGATCTTTCGGCTTTATTGTGGATGCATTTGTATTTTAATCATTGAAAAGGAGCGAATATTATGGACACGAATTCTTTGGGTATGATCGAAACAAAGGGCCTTATTGGGGCGATTGAGGCGGCGGATGCCATGGTGAAGTCTGCCAATGTACAGCTGGTGGGCAAGGAGCAGGTGGGCGGCGGTCTGGTGACCGTTATGGTCCGGGGTGATGTGGGCGCAGTAAAGGCGGCCACCGATGCCGGCGCGGCAGCGGCGGAGAAAGTGGGAGAACTGATCAGTGTTCATGTGATCGCGCGGCCCCACACGGAAGTGGATGTGATCCTGCCCAAGGGCAGAAACGGCGGTACGCCGGCTAAGGGCTGATGCTCTACACGGAGGAGATGGTCCGGGCCAACATCCGCACCCGCCAGGGGAAACGGGTATTCTTCCTGAAAAAGGGGGATACCCTGACCTCCGGGGCCCGGGATTTTCTGAACCGGGAGCGGATCGCCATCCGGCCGGCGGAGGAAGCGGCTATCCGGGAATATGAAGTGCTGGATGGGGGCGTTCTGACGGAAAAGCCGGAGGAAATGACCCATCTGCAGGGGAATATCCTGGTGCGGAAAGACCATCCCCGGATCGTGTTTCGGGGGGCGCTGGATGCTCTGGAGGCGGAGATCTTGCTGTGCCAGCTGGAGGTTCCGCCGTATCGCAGGGAGCTGGGAGAGCTTTTGGAGCTGAGCAGGCGGATCTTACGGTGCGAAGTGCTGGAAGAACCCCTGGATGTGGGGCGGCTGTGCGGCATGACGGCCCAGGAACTGCGGGAGCGATCCCATCGGCCCCAGGATTTTTATGGGCAGGGACATTTTATGCCGGATGTGACGGACGGGTCGGCGGTATTGCTGCTGAATCGGCTGCGGTGCGCGGTGCGGGGCGTGGAGCGGCTGGCGTTGCCGGCCTTTGGCGAGGGGCGGCGGGACATTCTGCAGGCGCTGAACCGGATGAGCAGTTTGGTGTATATTCTGATGATCCGGGAAAAGGCGAAGAAATAGGTGTTATGTAAACCGAGGAATTGAGGTTATTCTTTCCTGTGGAGGATGTGGGCGGGCGACCGCAAGGGTCGCCCCTACGCGGGGCTGTGCAGAAGTGGACAATGGATAGTTGATCGTGGGCAATTGGGGATATCGCTGTCATTTGTGTTGGGTGGAGGACTTGGGGCCGTGAGGGGGACGGAGATTGCTGCCTGCGTTTCTCTTCCGGCCCGCTGCGCGGGCCACCTTCCCCCCCGGGGAAGGTTTTCGGGCGACCGCAAGGGTCACCCCTACCCGCCGAGGGGGGCTACGGATCCCTTGACCCCCGTTGGTCGCTCGTGATGTCACTGGGGAGGGTTTGGGGCGGAATGTGGACATACAGAAAATGGGAGGAATGAAGATGCAGGTGGAACGGTTGGTAGAGGAAGTAGTGCAGGCGCTGTTCGTGGAGGTGGAAGCTTCCGGGCGGCATGTGCATCTGACCAAGGAGCAGATCATCCGATTATTCGGACATGAACTGACGCCGGAGCGGCCTCTGTCCCAGCCGGGGCAGTATCTGGCCAAAGAACGGGTGACGGTTATAGGACCGAAGGGACAATTTGAGCGTGTGGCGGTACTGGGGCCGGCCCGGAAGGAGGCCCAGGTGGAGATCTCTCTGAGCGACGGGCGGGTGTTGGGTGTTCTGCCGCCGGTGCGGCCCTCGGGGAAGGTGGAAGGCAGTCCCGGCGCGGTGATCGTGGGCCCGCAGGGGCGGATCGAACTGGATCGGGGGGTTATTGCCGCTCAGCGGCACATCCACATGACGCCGAAATCTGCGGCACGGATGGGGGTAACCGATGGACAAATCGTCAAGTTCCAGGTTTTTACCCAGCGGCCGGTGATTTTTGAGGATGTTTTGGTGCGGGTGAGCCCGGATTTTGAGACCTTTGCCCATCTGGATCACGATGAGGCCAACGCCTGCGGCCTGGGGAAAGGGGAGCTGGGGAGGATCTTATCATGATCCGGGCTCTGCTGATCGGCCGTGAACCTGCGGCGGAATTGGGTATGGTCTATGTATCCCAGGGGGCGCATGAAGCGGTGGTGATCGGGTCGCTGGAACTGTCGGAACTGGTGCGTTTCCGGGAGGAACGGGTGCTGGCGGCACTGGCGGAGGGGAAGCCGGTGTATTTGTACACGCCGGGATTGCCCCAGGCCGGGAACAACCGGGCGTTGGCGGCTACCCTGGCGGCGGCCCAGCGGGAACTGAAAAACTGGGGTGTGATCTTTACCGACGGCGGCCGGAAGCGGCTGGTGACGGCGGAGGAAGCCCGGGCATTGCGGTTGGCAGGTCGTCGGCCTGGGCCGGGAGCGGTACTGACGCCCCTGGCGAAGGAAATTTTGGAGGGATCGGAATGAGGATCGGCGTGGTACGGGGGGCGGTTTGGGCCACCCGGAAGGCGGAATGTCTGCAGGGGCAGACTTTTTTGATGGTGGAGATCGGAAGCGAAACGGTAGTGGCGGCAGACCGGGTGGGCGCAGGTGTAGGCGACCGGGTGTTGCTGGCCACCGGGACAGTGGCGGCCCGGTTTTGCATGGATGCGCCGGTGGATGCGGCAGTGGTGGCGATCCTGGATGGGGAGAAGGAACGGTAAATTGTTGCTTAGGAGAACAAGCCCGCGTAGGGGCGACCCTTGCGGTCGCCCTAAATACGAGATTTTTTGCGCCTTCGGCGAAGGGCGACCG
>JAZNNP010000012.1:0-30503 GCA_045580365.1 Faecousia sp. | reverse complement strand
TTTCCACAAGTGCGGCGATGCCCTCTTCGCCCTGAGCGGGGTCGATGATGTAGAGCACCTCGTACTTACCGGTGATCTTAGCCATGTTGTTTGCACCTCCTTTTGGACTTTTGGCCCCCGGTCGCGCCGGGAGCAAGGATTGCCCGCATTCGCAGGCTCGTATATTCTAACGGAAGAAATCCAGTTTGTCAAGGGCTATTTCGGGAAAAACTGGATTTTTTAGCGAGCATAAAAAACCGGGCGCACTGCTGTGCGCCCGGCAGGGCAATGGTTTATTGCGAAGCGCTTTTGCCGTTAGGGACAGATGTACGACACCAAACGCTGATCGTTGCAAAAAACAGGATCAGTGCAACAATCATATACATCACGCCAAAACCGAACAGACCGATGTGATTTTGGATATGCCCAAGACTTGCGACGCCTGCACCGCCGCTGAGGTAGAGCACCAGGGAAATAAATAGGGCGATCCATTTCCGTTTGGACGGACGAAAGGCGGTGAAGATTAGAAATACAACATGTGCGATAAAAAGGATCTTAAAAATGTGCGTAAACGCAGGAGTCGAAAAGAAAAACATATGGATATAGCCCAGGATTGATTTCAGGCCATGCAGAATAAAGTTCATGGCACCCTCCTTTATTCATTCTTTCAATTGCCAGATCTGGACAAAGGTCACGACAAATAATGTAAGCAAAGTCTGTGCTGCAGATATATGGACAATGCCGGAAATGGAGTTGGAAGTGAAAAGTGAAACAATGGAAACCACCAAAGCAATCCCCGCGCCGGTAGCCAGAAATTTAGAAAGCTCACGGTTTTTCCATTTGCAGTTCAGTACATAAACAATCAGGATCGTCAAAATGGTTAATGCATAGCCAATCATATTCATTCACCCCGTAATTTTTTGTGTCAACAAGTAGGAACTTTCAACATAATGCGGATATGAAATGCCCTCGCCAAGGCGGAAAAGCGCATAATTTAAAAGCGTAACACCCGGTGCGGCATTCACTTGCCCAGGTATTCTTTGTAGATTCCGTAGTTTGTCCAGACATCCTCTTCGGATTCAGCACAGACGGCGATCATTTTAGGTTTCCCATTTTCAAAAATGTCGATCACAACAGCTTTGGGTTGTGCGTCGGTATTTTGGGGACAGACCCACACATCATAATACCGGGACCATTCCGTTCCGAGGAAATTGGCAGAAGTAACCACGTCATAACCACTGAACAGAACCAGATCCGGATTGATGCGTCTGAAAGAGATGTGCCCGTTCAGATCGTCCGGGCTCAAAGGATACGCATTGATGTTGATCAATCCTGCAAAACCGCTGTTAAAATTGTAACCGGAGGCATAAAACTCGCCCTGCCCCAGGATCTCCTTGGTTTCGGGATCGATAAAATAACAATTTTCTCTGTAAGAGATGTGTGCTAAGGAACCTAAAACATGGATGCCCGGATCGTGGAATATGGCCACCACAAGGGCGGATACTGCAATGCCCACGAGCATTACACACAGAAGGATTATAAAGGCGATCTTCCAAATATTACGCATAAAAGTGACTCCTCCCAGGTTGGTTTGTTGTTTACGAACGAGCAAATCAGCGAAGGGGGAACGCGATTTTCAGGCCGCGTCACCCATTTTGATGTTTCAGCAGCCACCTTGTACAAAGAAGCGCAGGCTGACCTGTGGTACAGCCTGCGCGTATACTGACGATATTCGGTCCAGGGGCGTCGGATCCGCGGCGCGACTGTACATTGTGGGAATAGTATACTATATTTTCCAATAGTTGTCAAGAGCAGCACTTCGCCGGGGGGCGGCAAGAAGTTTTAGCCGATGGCATCTTTCAATTCCCGGGCGATGGCCTGCATTTCGGCCTGGTCTGCTTTGCAGATCTGCCGGTCGTAGGTCAGCAGGCCGTTGATCTCGTCTTCCACATCGGAGAGCTGGGTGTAGATGGCGGCGCACAGGCCCTTGGCCTTTACCGCCGGGATCAAATGGTCCCGGTACAGGGAAAGGATGCCCCGGTTAAAATCTTCCCGGGTCTTGCAGGTCTTGTAGCCGTAGGAATTGTCGGGATTATAGAGGTGCCCCTCCTCGGCGTAGGTCAGGCCGCCGCATTCGCTGAGGACCACGGGCATCTTGCCCTTCTTCAGCTGCCACCACTGGCCGAAATAGATGTGGCGGCTGTCCACCTGGGTCTTGTGGCCCCGCCACCAGCCGGAGGTGGTGTCGATGAAGCGGGTATCGTCCAGGGTCCGGAATTGCTCATAGACCCGGTCGCTGTCGAACTGGCCCCAGCCTTCGTTGAAAATGGTCCAGTAGCAGATGCTGGGATGGTTCCGGAGCTGCCGGACGGTGGCTTCCATGGTTTGCAGGAAGAATTTCCGGGTGGCCGGGTCGGTGTTCAGATTTCCGTCGCCCCGGACCTGGAAACCGGCGGTGGGCAGGGCCGTATCCCGGAAGAAATTGTATTCGCCATTGTTGACCATGTCCTGGAACACGATCATGCCCAACCGGTCGCACTGGTAATAGAATTCCTCGGGCTCGACTTTGATGTGCTTGCGCAGGGTGTTGAAACCCAGCGCTTTCATGGCCCGGATGTCATCAGCGAAGCATTCCGCAGAAGCGGGGGTCAGCAGGCCGTCGGGCCAATAGCCCTGATCCAGCAGGCCGTGGAAGAAATAGGGCTTGCCGTTGAGGCACAGCCGGGGGATGCCGTCCACGGTTTGGATGTCCAGAGCGCGGATGGCAAAGTAGGTTTCCACCCGGTCTTCCGCCGTTTCCACGGCGCATTCATACAGGTAGGGATCTTCGGGACTCCACAGATGGGGATCTTCCGGGGCAATGGTACTGCCCAGGGGGAATTCGCCCAGGCCGGGGACGATGACGCGGCCTTCCATGGCAGGTTCGGTGGAAATGGTGACGCCGTAGCCCCGGTTTTCAATGTTCAGCTTCCGGATATAGTTGGTGGGGACTTGCTCCAGCCATACGGTCTGCCAGATGCCGGAAACGGGGGTGTACCACATACCGCCCCGCTTGTCGGGAGTCACCTGCTTGCCGTAGGGGTATTTCTGGTTCTCCAAATCGTCGAAGCAGCGGATCTCCAGCCGGTTTTCCTGCTCCAGAAATTCGGTGATGTCCAGGGTAAAGGCGGTACAGCCGCCCTCATGGAAGCCGGCCCGCCGGCCATTGACATAGACCAGCGCCGTCTGGTCGGCTGCGCCGATGTGGAGCAGCACCCGGCCGGTATTCCAGCCTTCCGGCAGGGAAAAGCTCCGGCGGTAACACAGACAAGTGCCTTCTTCAAAATGCTTGCCGATGCCGGACAGCCGGCTTTCGGGGCAGAAAGGCACCCGGATGGTGTAACCCAGGCCGTCTACGGTCAGATTCCAAAGGCCATTCAGATTCAGCCAGTTATGCCGCCGCATCTGGGGGCGGGGGTAGATATTATGGGGGATCGCACCGGAGGAGTCCAGTTCCAGACCCCGGGCGGTCATCAGTTCAGTAGGCATCGTATCGTCCTTTCAAACTTCGGTTTTCTTCTTCAGCAGTTTGCACAGGGGTAGCAGGCCGAGGGCGGTAATGGCTGCGGCGATGAGGGCTGCCAGGAAAATATTCTCATTGGGCACGAAGGAATAAGTGCCGTCGGAGTTGAGGACTTTTTCCGCATTTTTCAGCACTGCGGCGCCGATGGCCGGGCCGATGATGCCGGGGATCAGCACCTGGAAGCAGATCCGCAGACCCTGGAACATACCGGCTTTTCCGGCGGGGGTGTAGTCCCGGATCAGGGCGCCGAACACTGCCATGCCGGACAGGTAGCCGCCCATCATCAGCAAACTGCCGATGAACACCAGAGCCGTATTTTTGAACAGATACAGCGCCACGAAACCGGTCATCAGCAGCGCCATGGCAGGGATCACGGCGAAACGGAAACCCTTCCGGTCATAGACCCGGCCGTAGATGGCGGTAAAGATGGCGGCCAGCAAAATGGCAGGGGCCATGACCAGCACATAGTTGGCCATTTTCAGAGATTCCGTATAGTACAGGATCAGATAGGGCATATAGATCTGGATGGCGATGTTAAACAGCGCGTATACCAAAAGGCCGATGTACAGCGTCCGGTTCTCCCGGATCACCTTGGGGCGGAAGCCATAGAAAATGTTGGCAAAATAGTGGGCGTTGGCTTCGGAACGGACGGTGCGTTCTTCGATGAGGAAGAAACCGGCCACGCCCAGCAGCAGAACCAAGCCGCCGATGACGCAGAAGATCACGGTCCAGCTTTCCTGCAGATCCTGGTTCAGACCCATAAATCCGCCGAACACCACCAAAATGGCCATCAGCGGCATCATGGCATTGATGCCCTCGGCTTTGCCCCGGTTGGTCTCATCGGTGGAGTCGGTGAGCCAGGCGTTAAAGGCGGCATCGTTGGCGGAACTGCCGAAGAAGGTCATCAGGCAGTCCAATGCGATGGTCAAGGTGACGCACAGACTCATGGCTGCGGCGGTGGAGGACATCATGGGGAAAAACAGGCTGTGGACGGCATCCACCCGCACCAGGGCGAAGCCCAGAATGGAGATGCCCCAGAGGATATAGCCGCCGCAGATGAAGATCTTCCGCTTGCCCAGCTTGTCGGACAGGGCACCCACCAGCAGCGTGGTGATGGTGGCGGCCGCAGCGGACGTGCCCACCATGGCGGAGATCTGCTCCGCGCTGGCATTGAACATCTTATAAATGAAGACATTCAGGTACATATTTTCAACCACCCAGGCCACCTGGCCCACCAGGCTGAAGATCACAAGGGCTAAATAAAATTTCCGGTTTTTAGTCATGGCTTTTCCGCCTTTCTTTTGAAGTTGAGCCCATTATAACATAGAATTTGCACTTTGCAAACCGGGTTTTATGGCCTGTAATGGGACATTATAAGAAAGAAGGGAGGGGAAAAGGGTGAAAGAGGAGAAAAAAGAAGAAAAAAAGCCCATCACATGGGAATTTGCCGATCCGAAACTGCCGGTGGTGGAATCCCACAGGGCGGAAGACCGAAAACGGTTCTGATGTTATGTTAACCATGTGATAATGGAATGACGGTTTTGGGCACAAAAAAACCGGGGTCGGCGAACCGACCCCGGATCTTTTTGCAATTAGCCGTTGGCCTTCATCTGAGCGAAGCACTCGCTGCAGAACACAGGACGGTCGGACTTGGGCTCGAAGGGAACCTTGGCCTCGCCGCCGCAGCGGGCGCAGGTGGCAGTGAAGAACTCACGGGGGCCACGGGTGGCGTTCTTGCGGGCATCACGGCAAGCCTTGCAGCGCTGGGGCTCGTTCTGGAAGCCACGCTCAGCGTAGAAAGCCTGTTCACCGGCGGTGAAAACGAACTCGTTACCGCACTCTTTGCAAACTAAAGTCTTGTCTTCGTACATTGGTAAATACCTCTCTTTGGTTGTTTGCCCCGTGAAAGCCCATCACTCGTGGTTGTAACGCGGAGTCAACGAAATAATGATTGTGTGGATAGACCACAATTCGGATTATACACAACGAATATTCAAATGTCAATGGGTCTGTTCACAAATATTTAACGAAAATATCCAAAAAACCCCACTTATAGGGCCGAAAAATCGGCTCAAAGTTCAAACTGGGTCTGTCCGCCGCCGGGGAAACCGCCGGGGATATGCAGGTGGTCATAAGCAAGCTGGGTGACGCAGCGGCCCCGGGGCGTCCGGGTCAGGAACCCCAGCTGCATCAGATAGGGCTCGTACACATCTTCCAGCGTTACCGCTTCTTCGCCGATGGTGGCGGCAAGGGTCTCCAGACCTACGGGGCCGCCGCCGTAATTCTGGATGATGGCGGTGAGCATCCGGCGGTCGATGTTGTCAAGACCCAGGTGGTCTACTTCCAGACGCTGCAGTGCCAGGTCCGCGGCTTCCTTGGTGATGGTGCCGTCGCCCATGACTTCCGCGAAGTCCCGGACACGGCGCAGGAAACGGTTGGCGATCCGGGGCGTGCCCCGGCTGCGGGAAGCGATCTCCATGGCGCCGGTAGGGTCGATGGGCATGCCCAGAATGGTGGCGGACCGGGTGACGATCCGGGCCAATTCCTCGTTGGTGTACAGTTCCAGCCGCAGATTTACGCCGAACCGATCCCGCAGAGGGGCGGAGAGCTGGCCGGCTCTGGTGGTGGCGCCCACCAGGGTGAATTTGGGCAGATCCAGCCGGATGGAGTTGGCGGAAGGGCCCTTGCCCACGATGATGTCGATGGCGAAATCCTCCATGGCGGGGTACAGGATCTCTTCCACCACCCGGTTTAAGCCGTGGATCTCGTCGATGAAGAGAATGTCGCCGGGATTCAGATTGGTCAGCAGGGCCGCCAGATCGCCGGGTTTTTCGATGGCCGGGCCGGAAGTGATGCGGATATTCACGCCCATTTCATTGGCGATGACACCGGCCAGGGTGGTCTTACCCAAACCGGGCGGGCCGTAAAGGAGGGTGTGATCCAGGGGTTCATTCCGCCGCCGGGCGGCTTCGATATAGACGGAGAGATTGCCTTTGGCCTTTTCCTGGCCGGTATAGTCGGACAGCAGTTTGGGCCGCAGACCGATCTCACCGGCATCGTTGGGGGCAAAGGTGGGGGAGATGATGGGACTTGTATCAAATCCCTGATTGAATTCGATGCTCATAAGTCATTACCCTTTCATCACCATGGCACGGAGGGCATGGCGGACCAGTTCTTCGGTGGTGGCGTTGGGGTCTGCGCCCTTCAGGGCGGATTGGATCTCGGCAGGGCTGTAGCCCAGCTCCTGCAGCGCGGCCCGGGCCAATGCCACCTGGCCGCCCTGCTGGGCGGGGGCGGCTGCCGGCGTGCCGGCGGAGAAATCCAGCTCCATACTGCCGCCGCCGATCTTGTCTTTCAGTTCCAGGATGATCCGTTGGGCGATTTTCTTGCCGATGCCCTGGGCGGCGGTGAGAAGTTTCTCATCCCCGGTCATGACAGCCAGGGTAAAATTTTGCGGGCCCGCGGACAAAATGGACATGGCCGCCTTCGGGCCCACGCCGTTGACGGAGGTCAGCAGTTCATAGCACCGCTGCTCTTCCCGGGAAATGAAGCCGTACAGGTCAAAAGCATCCTCCCGGATGGATTCGGTGATGTACAGCCGGGCGGGGTGATTCAGTTTCAGCTGGGCGGCGGTAAAGGCCGTGACCCGGCAGCCGTAACCCACGCCGCCGCACTCGACGACGGCCAGACCCGGCTCCAAAACGGTCACAGGACCGGAAACGTAATAGATCATAGGAAACCTCCGATGACAGGATTATTGCTGCTGCGCTTTGGCCAGCAGAGAAGTGCTGGACCGGGCGTGACAAAGGGCGATGGCGATGGCGTCGGCGGCATCGTCAGGTTTGGGCATTTCCTGCAGGTGCAGCAGCCGCTTGGTCATGTCCATCATCTGGTGCTTGGTGGCGTTGCCGTAGCCCACCAGACTCTGCTTGACCTGCATGGGCTTGTAGGCAGTGACTTTCAGCCCCGCCTGCTGAATGGCCAGCAGCACCACGCCCCGGGCTTGAGCCACGCCGATGCCGGTGGTGACATTCTGGCCAAAAAACAGTTCCTCAATGGCTACCGCATCCGGCTGAGTCACCCGCAGCAATTCTACCATGTCATTGTAGATCACTTCCAGCCGCCAGGAAAAATCCGTGCCCGGCGGGGTGGTGATGGCGCCGCACCGGAGCAGACGATTCTGCCCCCGGTCCGACTCGATCAGGCCAAAGCCGGTGATGCCGTAACCCGGGTCGATCCCCAGGATCTTCATAGCAGACCTCCCGTGGCGATCTGCAGACAATACAGTACGAAACCCACCAGCATGATGGCAATGGCGATCCAGGCGCCGACGATCTGCCATTTGGGTCGGGGGGTGTATACGCTCTTTTCTTCCGGTTGCAGGTTCTGTTCATCCATTTTTCTTCACCTCTTAAAGGACATCATAACACATTTGTTCAAGTTTTCCTAGTGGATTTTTTGCATTTTTGAGGGTTTTTCTTGGGATGTCATTCTGAGGGGGCCGGAGGATCCGTATTTTCCGTACATCAAGGGGACGGATCCGTCGACTCCGCTGCGCGCCGCTCAAGATGACGGGTTTCCTATATGGTGGGGAGAAAAGACCCGCCCAACCCCGGTGGGGATTGGGCGGGAAGGGGATCATAGAGCCAGAATCAGCTTGAGCAGCCATCGCAGAGCTTTGGGCCATTTCTGCAGAAGAACTTGCTTGAATTCCTGCAGCCAAATGTGGAATTCGGCCAATTCTTCCTGAGTCAGGGTATGCTGACTGAAGGCGGCCTTTTCGGCCAATGTCCGCAGGCGATCCGGGGGCGCGTGCTGCACCATGCGGCTGCCCCGGCGGACATACCGCCAACAGCGCAGGGCCTGCCGGTTGGGCGGCAGTTTCAGAATCCGGTCACGGCGGAGCCGTTTGCGCAGACCGTGCAGGAAGATCGCCGATGCGATGATCCCTAAGGCCAGGGCCACATATTTCAGCCAGCTCAGATCCAAGGGTCTGGAGGGGCCGGGGGCAGTGCCGCCCTGGGTGGGGGCGGTAGATGCCGTGGCTTCCGTGGGATCGGTGGCTTCTGTGGCGTTTGTGGGATCGGTGGCGTCCGTCGGATCGGTCACTTCCGTGGGATCGGTGGGCGCAGTGGACTCCGTGGGATCGGTGGACTCCGTTGGGTCGGTGTAGATCGGGCCGAAGTCGATGGGCGTGGGATCCAGCAGGGTCCAACCCCGGAAGGGATCCATATACTCCACCCATGCGTGGGCATTTTCGCCGGTGGCGGTGTACACTTCGCCCGCTTTGACATTCAGCGTGTAGCCGGTGACATACCGGGCGGGGATGCCGGCGGCCCGCAGCAGCACCGTGGCGGCACTGGCGAAATGGGTGCAGTAGCCGGTGGCACTTGACTTCAGGAACCAGAGGGCGAAATCCTCTTCGTTTTCCGGCATGGCAGGGGTGTTCAGATCATACAACGCCGATTGGAGCACGAACTCCCGGATGGTTTCAGCCCGGTCCATAATGGTCATGATCACATCGTCGGCGAAAATATTCACCAGGATCTGCTCCGCTTCGGCCCGGGTGGTGTCCGGCAGCTGCAGATAAGTGGTGTGCTCTTCGTCAGTCAGCGGAGTGAAGGGCTTCATATAGATCGTGGTCTCCCAAAAACCAGTGCCGGGGTTGATTTGGGACAAAGTGGGGATGGGTGCGAAATCGAAACTGTAGGAAGAAGTGCCTTCCGGGAAGGGCAGCATGCCGTCCACCAGTTGCTCGGTCCAATTCCTTTCCAGCGGATTGTAACTGAAATATCGGGGGTGGCGGCCGCCGTTTGTGCCCACCCGCACCGTGATCGTGTTTTCAATGTCGCCCGTAGACCAGCCGTTTTCACCGGTGGTATCCGTGGCGGAATCCCAGCTTCGGCCGGTGTACAGGTCGTAGGAGCGGCCACGCAGATACAGGATCTGGTGGGCGGAACTGCGGACATAGAGTTCCGTTTTTGTGCTTTGCCGCAGGGGGCCCACATCTCCCAGGTCGATGGTATCGCCGCCCACGCCGCCGGAAATCGAGCCGGGGCCGTCTGCGCTGGGGAACAGACCCAGGAACCAATCCTGGAGCTGCTGGGCAGGACCTTTGTAGGCAAAATCGTCTGCCCGGCTGAAGATCACGCCGGTAAAGAGAATCACCGGGATCAGCAGCAGGGCGGTGATCCGGTTGGCGGTCCGGGGATCGGTGCGGCGGGTCAGATGGGGCAGCAGCATCAGCAGCAGGCCGATGGTGAGCACCATGAGACTGAGGTTGTTGGGAATGGTGTCCGTCACTACGCAGCAAAGGAGCAGGGGGAACACGCCGGCGGCGATGCCGGCAATGATCCACTTGCGATTATAAATGGTAAAGCAGATCACCACAGTGACCAGACAGCCCAAAAGCAGCAGCGCCTGGCCGCAGGAAACGGCTTCCAATTCTGCCGGGTCGGTCCAGGTCAGAACGCCCCAACCGTAGCCCAAATCATAGATGTAGGTCAGACGATACAGCAGCGCCTGCAAGGACCGGGGCAAATGCTCCGCCGACAGCTGCCACCACAGCAAAATGAGGGCGGAGGAAGCGCCGGTCACCAGGGTCTTGGTGGATTGGAAGCAAAGGACGCAGCTGATGGCTGCCAGGCAGCAGCCCAGGGTCAGATGGGCCCAGGAATAGACCGGCAGACCGAAGGCGGTGACCAGGCAGGTCAAGCCTGCAATGGTAATGACCACCGCCAGCGTGGCGGCGATGACGGAAGAAAGGAGGCGGTCATGTTTCATGGGGGTCACCTCCGATATGGCAATGCCAGGTGGCGGCTGTCGCTTCATCCCGCAGAGAACCGCCGGGGGTGGGGGTGCTGCAAAGCACGGTATCCAGGGCTTTCAGCAGCTGGGTCTCGTCGGTGACAACGAATTGCAGCAAGCCGTCGCCGGTGAGGGCGTGGAGCTCCCACCGCAGACCCCGCTCCAGCAGATGCCGGCCCATCCAAAGAAAACGGCCCAGCTTCAGATCCAGTTCTTCCGGCGTGCCGGAAAGATCCAGCGTCAGCAGCAATTTGCCGATGTTGGGCACCATGGGTTCCCGGATGATGAGCTTGCCGGTCTTGGCGGACAGTTTCCAGTGGACCTGGTTCAATCCGTCGCCGGGGCGATACAGCCGCAGGTCGTGATTTTCGGCGAAGCCGCCGCCGTACTTGGGCCGCCAGGCCCGGGCCAGTTTCCGGTCCAGGTCTTCAAAATGGCCCCACTGCACCGGCCGGGGGCGGATGATGATCCGCCGGGAGGGCAGCCGCCGCAGCCGCAGGCGGAACAGTCCCAGAAGATCGTAAACATCATAGCCGGGGCTGTGGCAGGTCAATGCGCCGCAATGGCCGGTGGGCAGGGATTCGTTGGGTTTGCAGGCATATTCCGCACCGGTAAGGCTGTGCTTGACCTGAAATACGCACCGCACCGGAGGCAGAGGCAACCGGCTGCGGACGGACACCGAGAGGATCTCTTCCGTGCCGGCTTCCGTCAGACCGGTGCAGGTCAGCACCGGCTGCACCGCCAGCATAAAGGGCAGGCTCATGGCCAGGGAAAACAGGGGCAGGCACAGCACCGTCACCAGCAGCACCCAGGCGATCCAGCCTTTATAGGCGATGTAAAAGATGATCAGACCCAGCAGCAAAGCCAGGTATAGAATCCAGCGTTTGACCATAGGCTCAGCCTGCCTGGGGGGCGGGGACGGTGTCCAGGATCTGGGCCAGGATCTGTTCGGGGGTGATGTCGTTGCTCAGAGCCTTGGGGGAAAGCTGGAGCCGGTGGGGGATGCACCGCAGAAATACGCTGCGGACATCTTCGGGCACCACATAATCCCGGCCGCTGAGCTGGGCGATGGCCTTGGACATGGAGGCCAGGCACAGCGTGGCCCGGGGAGAAGCGCCCTGAAGGATCTGCTCGTTATGCCGGGTGGCGGTAACCAGCCGGACGATGTACTGAACGATGGGCTCACTGATATGGGTGGCGGAAACGGCATCCTGCATGGCCACCACCTGCTCCGGGGTCAGCAGGGGGGCCAGTTCCGTCATGGGATTCTTTTTCAGCCGGCCCAGGACCATGGTCATCTCATCAGCGGGGCTGGGGTAACCCAGGCTCATCCGCAGGGCGAAGCGGTCCATCTGGCTGTCCGGCAGCAACTGGGTGCCGGCAGCGCCGGTGGGGTTCTGGGTGGCGATGACGATGAAGGGCTTGGGAATGGGATGGGAGATGCCATCAACGGTGACCTGCTGCTCTTCCATGGCTTCCAGCAGGGCGGACTGGGTCCGGGAAGTGGCCCGGTTCAGTTCGTCCGCCAGGAACAGATTGCACAGCACGGCGCCGGGCTTGTAGGTCATCTGACCGGTGGCCTGATCCAGCACGGTAAAGCCGGTCACATCAGACGGCAGCACATCGGGGGTAAACTGCACACGGTTGTAGCCCAGGCCCAGCACTTTGGAAAAAGCCACCGCCATGGTGGTCTTGCCCACGCCGGGGATATCTTCCAGCAGGATGTGGCTGCCGGACAAAATGGCGGCCATGACCCAAAGCAGGGCATGATCCTTGCCGACGATGACCTTGCGGACCTGCTGCAGGATCTGCTGACTGGTGCTGATGATGGTTTGTTCCATAGAGGATTCCTCCCGTGTGTAAATATTGACGCTATTATACTGTTTTCACTGTGGAAGGTCAAGTGACTACGGCAAAAAAGCAAAAAACCGGGGGCAAAGAAATGGGGATTGAAAAAAGAAGCAAAAAAGGCTATGATAGAGCAAAGATGAAAGGAGGGCCGGCCATGCAACGACAGGCTGCTTTTGAAGAATATCAGCGGGCCCTGAAGCAGGGCCTGAAGGATCAGAAGGCCCTTTTGGCCGCGGGAAAACCCGTCGGCCCGGCGGTGTTGGATGAAATTCTGCAGGGCGTGACCTACAACACCCGGGAGCTGGGCGTTGTGGAGATCCCGGCGGAGCGGATCGTGGGTACGGTCAGCGCCGGCCGCACCGGGGCTTTTACGGCGGGATTTTTGCCCTTGCTGTCCATGGATACGGAATTTGCGGCCAAGTGGATCGAACTGTGCGCCGCTCACCTGGAAGAAGGGATCCGGGATCCCATTTTGTGCTATGAATACCTGGGTAACTTCTATGTGCAGGAGGGCAACAAGCGGGTCAGCGTGCTGAAAAGCTTCGGCGCACCCCGGGTTTTCGCCACCGTGCGGCGGATCATGCCGCCGGAATCGGAAGAACCCCGGATCAAGGCCTATTACGAATTCCTGGATTTCTACGAGGACACGAAACTCTATCAGATCCAGTTCCGGCGGCCGGGTGACTACGCGGCCCTTCTGGCCCACCTGGGCAAGGCCGCCGGCGAACCCTGGGATGAGCGGGAACGCCGCACATTCCGAAGCTGGTATCAGTATTTTTTGGATGCGTTTGCTGCTCAAAAACAGCAGTTTGACGATCTTTTGCCGGAGGAGGCGCTGCTGCTGTGGCTGCAGGTCTATTCCGTTCAGGATCTGGGCACCATGACTTCCGCGCAGCTCCGGAAGTCTCTGGAGGGGCTGAAAGAGGAACTGGCAACCTTGGCCCAGGATGATCCGGTGGAGATGAAACTGGAACCTACCCAGGCGAAAGCCAATCTGCTGACCCGGCTGATCCCGGTGGCCCCGGACCGGGTGCGGGTGGCCTTCGTTCATGCCCTGTCACCGGAGATCAGCGTTTGGATCAAGGGTCATGACAAGGGCCGGCAGTATCTGGAGCAGGCCCTGGGCGACCGGGTGATCGTACGCAGTTACTTCCATGCCGACAGCCCCAGCCAGGCGGAATCCTTGCTGGAACGGGCGGTGCTGGAGGGGGCCCAGATGGTATTTACCACCACGCCCCAACTGAGCCGGGCCACCCTGCGGATGGCGGTGAAATATCCCCGGGTGAAATTTTTGAATTGCGCCGTGAATCTGCCCTATTCCAGTTTCCGCAGCTATTACGGACGGATCTATGAAAGTAAATTCATCACCGGCGCCATTGCCGGCGCGATGGCCGACGGCAACCGGATCGGCTATATCGGTTACGCCCCTATTTTGGGCACGCCGGCCTCCATCAATGCCTTTGCCATGGGCGCGCAGATGACCAATCCCCGGGCCAAGGTGGTGCTGCGGTGGTCCTGCCTGCCCGGCTCACCGGAGGATGATTTCTTCCGGGACGGCATCCGGGTGGTGTCCAACCGGGAGATCCCCTCAGAGGACAACAGCCATCTGGACGGTTACAGCTACGGCACTTACTATTTCGGCGACGATTACGAACCGGAACCCCTGGCATCGCCGGTGTGGGTCTGGGGCAAGTTTTATGAAACGGCTGTCCGCTCGGTCCTCAACGGCACCTGGGAGAAGGATAAGAGCGCTGCAAAAGCGGTGAATTACTGGTGGGGCATGGAAAGCGGCCTGGTGGATATCAAGCTTTCTGCCGATCTGCCGGACGGCGTGGCCGCTTTGGGCGACAGCCTTCGCCGGGCCATGCAGTTGGATCTGCTGCATCCCTTCCAGCGCCGGATCGTGGCCCAGGACGGCACGGTGAAAAATGACGGCAGCCGGGATCTGACGGCGGAAGAATTGCTGCGGATGGATTGGCTCTGCGAAAATGTGGAAGGTTCCATTCCCGACTTTGAGGAACTGGCGCCCCGGGCCCGGGCATTGGTACGGGAACAGGGCATTTACCGGGACAAGATCCCCAAGGAAAAGGAGGGGTCCCTGTGAAGATCCTGCTGGTTTCCGACGAAGAATGTCCCGCCCTGTGGGGCGAAGGAGCCCGGCAGCGGCTGCGGGAATATGATCTGATCATCTCTGCGGGAGATCTGAAGGCGGAATATCTGTCTTTTTTGGTGACGATGGCCCGGTGCCCGGTGCTGTATGTCCACGGCAACCACGACACCGGCTATGAAAAGCGGCCGCCGGACGGCTGTGATTGCATCGACGGCAAGCTGATCAGCTACAACGGCGTGCGTATTATGGGTTTGGGCGGCTGCCTGAAATATCGGCCGGCAGCCCATCAATATACGGAAAATCAGATGCGCCGGAGGATTCGGAAGCTGTATTTCCCTCTGCGGCGGCACGGCGTGGATCTTTTGGTGACCCACGCCCCGGCAGAAGGGTTGGGCGATGACCCGGATCCTGCCCATCGGGGTTTTGCCTGCCTGCGGGATCTTTTGGCCCGGTGGAAACCGGCCTATATGATCCACGGCCATGTGCATATGCGCTATCACTTTGAGCGTCCCCGGGTTTTGCAGCATGAGCAGACTACCATCATCAACGCCTCGGAGCGGTATGTGCTGGAGATCCCGGACCGGCAGGTACTGCCCAAGTATAAAAACCGGATCCGCTGGCTCAACGGAGAACCCAAATTGCCACCGGATGAATTTGAAAGAGGATATAAAGATGTTTAATGGTTACAGCCCCGAAACAGTGGATTTTCTGTGGGGCATCCGGCTGAATAACAACCGGGAATGGTTCATGGAGCACAAAAAAGAGTATGTAGACTATTTGTACGAGCCCACCAAAGCCCTTGGGGCGGCGGTGTTTGAACCCTTTCTGGACAAAAGCGGCACGCTGCTGAAGGTCAGCCGCATCTATCGGGATGCCCGGCTGCATTACCCTGTACCCTATAAGGAGAGTCTGTGGATCTGCATCCGGCAGGATGTGGAGTGGTGGGCGGAAAACTGCTGCTTGTACTTCGAGATCAATCCGGAGGGCATCCACTATGGCTTTTTCTTCTGGCGCCCCCGGCCTTCGGTGATGCAGGAATTCCGGAATTATATCGCGGCAAAACCGGAGGAATTTTTGCCCATGGTGGCTTCTGTGGAGGAGTCCCTGGGGCAGAAGATCACCGCCGATTGCTACAAGCGGGCAAAACCCACCGACGATCCCCGGCTGGAGCCCTATTTCGCCTGGAAAAGCAATATTGCCTGCAATCGGCATGAGGAATTTTCCGAAGCGACTTTTGGACCGGAACTGGCGGACCGGGTGCGGGATTATTTTGAAAAACTGATGCCGCTGTACTACTTCTTCACCCGTTTCAGCGTGTGATCGGAACCATAGGAGGAACAATATGAATGTTTGGTATATGAATGGCGCGGGCAATGACTTTATGGTCATCGATGCCCGGGGACAGGAATTGGATTTTGAAAAACTGACGGTGGAACTGTGCAAGCTGACCGGTGCCGACGGCTTTATGGCGGTGGATTATTCCGATGTGGCGGATTTCCGCCTGCATTTTTACAATGCCGACGGAAGCCGGGGCGAAATGTGCGGCAACGGCGCCCGGTGCATCTGCCGCTATGCCTATGACCACGGCATCGCCGGAGAAAAAATGGTGGTGCAGACCGACGCGGGCCTGGTGTATGGCCAGCGGCTGTCCGAAAGCATCTACCGGGTGCGGCTCAATGAGCCGGGCATCGCGGATCTGAACCGGCGGCCGGACGCGGCCTATATAGAACTGGGCAACCCCGGCGTGCCCCACTCTGTGACCCATGTGCCGGGTCTGGATTGGAGCAAGCGGGATGAACTGCGGGATTATGCCCGTTCCCTCCGCTTTGCGCCGGAATTCCCCAAGGGGGCCAATGCCAATCTTTACGATTGGCTGGATGATACCACCATCCGCATCTTGACTTTCGAGCGGGGCGTGGAGGACTATACCCTGGCCTGCGGCACCGGTTCTGCCTCCACGGCGGTGAAGCTGTGGCTGGAGGGCAAAGTGCCCGGCGGCTGTCTGACGGTGAAAAATCCCGGCGGCGACCTGACGGTGACCATCGTGGGTACGGACCGGGTAGAGGAACTTTATCTGGAAGGCCCCACGGAAGTGGTTCGGGAATATGAACTGTAAGCGGGAGTAAGATCCTATGTATGATTACCTCATCGTCGGCGCGGGGCTTTATGGAGCGGTCTGCGCCCGGGAACTGACCAAACGGGGCAAAAAGTGCCTGGTCATCGACCGCCGGAATCACATCGCCGGTAATATCTACACCGAGGATGTCCACGGCATCCAGGTCCACAAGTACGGTGCCCATATTTTCCACACTTCCGACAAGGAAGTTTGGGATTATGTAAACCAATTCGCGGAGTTCAATCACTATATCAACAGCCCCCTGGCAGTATATAAAGATGAACTGTACAATCTGCCTTTCAATATGAACACCTTCTCCAAAATGTGGGGCATCCGCACCCCGGCGGAAGCCAGAGCCAAGATCGCAGAGCAGGTGGCGGCGCTGAACATCACCGAGCCGAAAAACCTGGAGGAGCAGGCGCTGAGTCTGGTGGGCACTGATATATACACCAAACTGGTGAAGGGCTACACGGAAAAGCAGTGGGGCAGAGATTGCAAGGAACTGCCGGCCTTTATCATCAAGCGGCTCCCTTGCCGGTTTACTTACGATAATAATTACTTCAACGACCGCTATCAGGGAATTCCAATGGGCGGCTACGCCGCCATGGTGGAGAAGATGCTGGACGGTGTGGAAGTGCGGCTGGACACCGATTTTTCGGAGTTGATGAACGATCAGCCGCAGATCGCGGAGCGGATCATTTACACCGGCTGTATCGATGAATATTTCGGCTACAAGCTGGGGCATCTGCACTACCGCAGTGTCCGGTTTGAAACGGAAGAGCTGGATCTGGAGGATTACCAGGGCAACGCCGTGGTGAATTACACCGACCGGGATGTACCTTATACCCGCATTATCGAGCATAAGCATTTTGAGTTTGGCCATCAGCCGACTACGGTGATCAGCCGGGAGTATTCGGCGGAGTGGAAGCCGGGGATGGAGCCTTATTACCCCGTCAACGATGAGGAAAACGGCGCGCTTTATGCCCGGTACAAGGCATTGGCGGCGGAAGAGCAGAATGTCCACTTCGGTGGCCGTCTGGGCCAGTATCGGTATTACGACATGGACAAGGTTATCCGCGCTGCCCTGGATGATCTGAAAACATTTGCATAACAACAAGCAACGGGTGCGTCGCAAGACGCACCCGTTTTTCATTATAATGTAGGCAGGTTTATTCCGCCTCTCCGGCGGCGATGGCGGCCCGCAGATTGGCCATGCCTTCGGCGATGGTCATTTCCGGCCGGAAAATACTGCTGCTGCCGGCTACAAACAAGTTTGCGCCCATTTGACGCATCCGGGTGGCGTTGGGGTAGTTCACATTGCCGTCCACCTCGATGATGAAATCCTCTTTACCCCGGGCGATGGCCTCGTCCCGAACCTGGCGGATCTTATCCAGAGAGCTATCCACCAGCTTCTGGCCGGCGTATCCGGGGTTGACGGTCATGATCAGCACGCCTTCCATATCTTCCCACATGGAATCCAACATACAAACCGGCGTGGAGGGGTTGATGGCCACCAGCGGGGTCGCGCCGCACTGACGCACATACTGCAGCGCCCGGTTCACATGGGGCGTGCTTTCCATATGGATGCTGACCAGGTCGCCGGGACGGATGTCAAACCAGGGCATCATGGTCTCCGGCCGTTCCACCATGAAATGGTAGTCCAGGGGCAGATCGCTCAGCTGCCGAAGGGTGCGGCAGAAGGGCTCGTTCAGCATCAAATTGGGCACAAAATGGCCGTCCATCACATCAATGTGGAAGCAGGCTGCGCCGGCCTGGGCCAGGTCCGATACCTGGGAGGGCAGGCGGGTCAGATCCACGCACATCATGGAGGGCGTAATTTCGGGTTTTCTCATAATATATCCTTTCCGGTTCAATCTTCCACCATATTCCGGACCCACTGGGGGATGGGAAGGTCGGCGAAGCCGTAGAATTTCCGGGCGTTTTCGCCCAGAAACAGAGCCTTATCCTCTTCGGAAATCTCGTTGGTTTTCTCGACAAAGTCCAGGCTCATCTTATAAGTGATGGCGGTCATGGTGCGGGGGTAGTCGCTGCCCCACATCAGTTTGTCAAAGCCCACCAGGTCGGCTGCCTCCCGGATGGCCCGGACGGCGGAAGGGTAGGGGTAGAATTCATTGTGGAACAGCCAGGTGATGCCGCCGCTTTCAATGAACACATTTTTGTGCTCTGCCAGCCGGATCTGCTCCAGCCAGCCCTCCCGGGTCACCATGCCGAAATGGCCGATGGCGATCTTCAGATCCGGGAATTGCCGGGCGATCTCCCGCAGGGCGCCGGTCTGCTCATCGCCGTCCGCCAGGTCGATGGAAATGAATTTTCCCTGGGCATTGGCGGCCTCGAAAGGCGCCAGATGGTGGGTCAGATCCCGGTCCGCCAGGCGGCCGGCGCAAAGCTTGATGCCGTCCAAACCGTCCAGGTTGCCCAATGGCTGCTCTTCGTACAGGGCGCAGACCCGCAGACGGTCAGCGAATTCCGCCCGGCACTGCCGGAGGTAACCATCCTGGTTGCCGTCGATGTATTCCTGGGTGATCACCGCGCCGGAGACACCGGCGTAATCCATGTTGGCCAAAAACCGTTGGGCGGAATTGATGCCGTCGGTCATATAGGGGGGCATCATCTGCCGCACTTCGTTGCCAAACCAACTGCGGCCGCCGCCCATGTCGTAAACATCGCCGCCATTTACCCGGCCGTGCTGTTTGTTCCATAAATGGGCGTGTGCATCAATGATCATGATGGGACGCTCCTTTCTCTCAGCCGATGTGGATCAGCAGTTTAGCCAGGGTGCCGTCGTTATGAGCCAGGGCCTTGAATGCTTCCAGGGCGTCATCCATTTCATAAATGCCGCTGACCATCTTCATCACGTCAGCCTTGCCGGTGGCTACCAGGTCGATATTGTTCAGGAAATCGGCCTTCAGGGCGTTGCGGCTGCCGTGGACATTCAGTTCCTTCTTCAGCAGCACGGAGTGGACGAAATTGGTCTCCCGCTTGCCGTTGCCGATGAGGATGATGTTGGCGGCAAACGCGGCGCTGTCGATGCAGCCCAGGAATGTTTCCGGGGCGCCGCAGGCCTCGATGCATACATCAAAGCCGTTGCCGTCCGTAAATTCTTCCACAAATTCCGCCAGAGACTGCGTCTTGGTGTTCACCACGGCGTCGGCGCCGTATTGGGTGGCCAGAGCCAGACGGTTGTCCAGAATATCTGCCACCACGATCTTGTCGCACAGCTGTTTGGCAGCCAGCAATGCAAACAGGCCGATGGGGCCGGCGCCGATGACCAGGACCTTGTCGGTCTTGCGGATGGTGGCCCGGGACACGGCATGCTGGGAGATGGAGAAAGGCTCGATCAGCGCCAATTCCTGGGCGGACAGACCCCGGCCGGGGTAGATCCGCTCCACGGGCATGGCCACATATTCACAGAATGCGCCGTCCCGTTGGACACCCATGGTCTGATTGTCGGTACAGCAGTTGACGAAACCCCGGCGGCAGGAGTAACATTCGCCGCAGTTAAAGTAAGGATTGCAGGTGACGATGTCGCCGGGCTTTAAGCCCCGGTCGTTCTCCGGGATGGTGACGATCTCGGCGGAAAACTCATGGCCGGGGATCCGGGGATAGGTGGTAAAGGGCTGATTGCCGGTAAAGGAAGCCACATCAGCGCCGCAAATGCCCACATATTTCACCTTCAGCAGGGCTTCGCCCTCTTTGACGGCGGGCATGGACACTTCCCGGATCTCAATCTGATGGGGGGCAGGGATCACGATTGCTTTCATTATATACTCTCCTTCCGTACTTACCGATTGATATCAATGTATTCCGGACGCCAGATGACGCCGGTCTTCAGGGGCGCGCCTTTGCAGAAGATCTTGTTTTCGTAAGCGTTCAGAGGGTCGGCGATGAATTCTTCCTTATCGATCAGTTCCACCACTTCGTCGAAGCGGCTGTCCACCAGCACCTCGATGGCCTTTTCCATATGGGCCTGGCGGAAATTGATGGAGGCGAAGATCACATGATTTTCAAAACCGAAGGGCATGGTATCATACTGGACCTTGGGGCCCAGGGAGAAGCTGTTGTACATGCCGTTGCAGCCCAGAGCCTTATGTTCAAAAGCCACCCGGTGTTCCACGTTGGTGCCGCTGGTGCCGATGAACATGGTGGCCCGGCCACCCAGCTTTTCCACGATCTGTTGGGCGGTCTCTTCCTCTGTCAGACCGGCGGTGCAAAGGTAATCCGCCCCGGCGATCTCGGTGGAGAATATCACCTTTTTGCTGCTTGCATCGCTGCGGCCGATGAACAGGATCCGGGCATCGGGATGGTTGCGGCGGATCTGATCGGCAATGAACAGACCGGTCATACCCAGACCGAAGATAACGGTGCGGGTGAAGATGTTATTTTTGGCCAAAGCCCGGGCTTCTGCTTCGCTGCATTTGTGCTTGGCCATTTCCACCCGGAAGTTCTGGGCTTCGCCCAGATCCTCCATCCGCTCCAACTGGAAGACGGCGCAGGCGTAAGGATCGGCAAAGGACAGCCGCTTGGCAACGGACAAGGGCAGCACCTTCAGATCGGCATACTGGGCAGGCAGGGGCAGCAGCATGTCGGGATTGAAGTAGTTTTTGTCGCAGAACAGACCGTCAGCACCGTCACAGCCGTATTCAAAGTAGGTCTCGTCCTCGGTATAGCGGGTGGGATCATAGCTGTCGCCGCCCCGGATCAGCACGATGGCGAACCGATTTTCGGAGGGGACCCACACCACGCCTTCGTGGCCGTTGATGAGCCGCTGCTCTCCGGCGGGGAACTTGGCGCAGAGCTTGCCCTCCCGGCCCATTTTCATCAGCTCAAAGTCCGTGCCGCAGAAACCCTGGAATACGGGATGGGCTTCCACGCCGGTCAGCAGGGGTTCGCCGCGAAGCCGCTGGCGGAGGGGATTGATCAGATTGATCCGGCCATACTGAATGGGCCGTTCAGGATCATTTGTGAAAAAAGTTCCGTTGGTATACATGGGATCACCTCATAAACAGATGGTTTTCGGGATGCCGGCCTGAAGCCGAAGGACCTGCTCGCCCCGGGGCGTGACCACGGTTACGGCAGTGTCCACAGGGGAAGTCAGGGAATAGCTGTGCAGACGGCCATCCTGCCAGTGAAGGTCCACGGTGATATCGCCCTTGGCTTTGAGGCCCCGGACCGAGCCGTTGCGGAACTGGGCGGGCAGAGCCGGCAGCAACCGGATCTTGTCATCTTCACACTGCAGCAGCATCAAGGTAATGCCGGCGCAGACGCCGAAATTGCCGTCGATCTGGAAGGGAGGATGGGCATCGAGCATATTGGGGTATGTACCGCCGCCGAAACTGGTTTTGGTATCAGAGGGATCTACATACCGCAGCTGGTCTTTTACCAATTTCAGTGCCCGGTCGCCGTCTTTCAGTTTGGCCCACAGGCAAACACGCCAACCCATGGCCCAGCCGGTACTCAAATCGCCCCGCCGCTCCATGGTGACCCGGCAGGCCCGGGCCAGCTCCGGTGTGGATTCCGTGGTGATGCTTTCGCCGGGGTAGAGCCCGTAAAGATGGGAAAGGTGCCGGTGATGAAGATCGTGTTCGGTGTGATCGCCGGCGAATTCCAGCAGCTGTCCTTCGCTGCCGATGGAATAGTTATTCAAATGGGGCAGGATCTGCCGCACTTTTTCGATCAGCTCGTCGTCCAGACCAAGGACTTTGGCGGCCCGGTCCAGATTGCCGAAAAGATCCATCACGATCCCCTGGGTCATGGCGCAGCTGCGGTCGATGGAAACGCGGCCGTGAACGGGATGCATATAGCTGTTTTCCGGGGAAGTGGAGGGGCTGATGATGTAGTGGCTGCCGTCCCACCGGAGCAGATCCAGATAAAATTCCGCAGCGCCCCGCATCAGAGGCCAGGCGGTATCCCGGAGATAATCCAGATCCAGGGTGTATTCATAATGTTCCCACAGATGGCGGCAGAGCCAGCCGGAGGACATATTCCAAAAAGCGTAGCGCAGGCAGCCCTGGCTTTGCATACCCACGGGGGAAGCATGACCCCACAGGTCGGCGTTGTGGTGGCTGCAGTAGCCCCGGGCGTTATAGTAGTCCCGGGCCACCCGGCTGCCGGTGACGGAGAGTTTTTTGGTCAGCTCGATGATGGGATTGTCCAACCCGGCCAGGTTGTTCATCAGCACGGGCCAGTAATTCATCTCCGTGTTGATGTTCAGGGTGTAGTTGGAAGACCAGGGTGCAAACAGCCGCTCGTTCCAGATGCCCTGCAGATTGGAAGCCTGGCTGCCTTCCCGGGAGGAGGCGATGGTGAGATAGCGGCCGTAATTGTAGATCAGCTCCACAAGGCCCAGATCCTTGTCTTTGCATTCTGCCATCAGCCGCCGGTCAGTCATTTCGGCGGAAGAGGGGAAGCCAAAATCGGCCCGGATCCGGTCGTACAGGGCCCGATAGTCCGCTACATGGCGATCATACAGCGTTTCGTAGGGCTGCGCCGCAACTTCTTCCAGCCAACGGCGGCAGGGTTCCAAATAAGATTTGGTAGGCAGGGATTCAAAATCGATAAAACTGGTCTCAATACACGCGATCAAAGTCAACTCCGTTGCACCGGCGATCACCAGGGTATCGGCGGTGTGGTCGGAATGACCGTTGGAGCGGACGCTGAAGCAGGCGGCAAATTTCATGCCGGTGCCGTCATATACTGTAGGGACGGAGTCCCGGGCGTATTCCGGCGCGATAGACACAGGACATTCACCGGTCAGTTCCAAAGAACCGTTCACCACCGATACGGCGCTGCGGAGCAAACTGTCGGCGGTGAAAGTATAGTCAGCAGGAGCGGAAGAAGTGATCCGCAGCACCATGCAGTTATCCGGATGGGATACAAAACAGGTTCGGGTGAAGTCCACATCGCCCCGGCGATAGCGAACCGTCACCACGGCGTTTTGCAGATCCAGCGCCCGGTGGTAAGATTCCAAATCATCGCCGCCGGCATGGCGGCAATCCATGTAGAGATTGCCCAAAGGCAGATAGGATTGACTCCAGGGTGCGGTAAATTCCTGCTCCAGCAACCGTTCTGCCTGGGAGATCTGGCCGGATTCCAGCAAACGGCGGCTCTCGGCATAGGCCTCCGGCGCGTTGGGCCGACGGAGATGGCGCGGCTTGCCGGACCACAATGTGTCGTGATTCAAAGAGATCCGCTCCCGCTCCGGGATGCCGTAGACCATGGCGCCCAAAGTGCCGTTGCCCAGGGGCAGCGCCTCTTCGAAACAGGCGGCGCTGCGGTCGTATTGCAGCAGATGTTCCATAATTTCAGCCCTTTCATCGGTGGCGGTGGATATATTTGCCCTTATTTTAATGTATTGGTAGCAAAAACGCTATATGTAAAATCAAAAAAAGTGAGATTTATATACAAAATAAATAAAAAATTTAATCGACAATTTTACACTGACAAGATAGAATGTAATTGATAATGAACGGAATTTACGCTGGCCTTGCACAGGTATGTTCCGACTCAACAATCAATAAAGCCCAACAAGGCGAGATAAGGAGTAAAAAATGAAGAGAGTACTGTCCCTGCTGTTGGTGGCATGTCTGCTGCTGACCCTGGTTGCTTGTGTTGAAGAGCAGCCCCAGAACACTACCCCCAATACCCAGCCCCAGGCTACTCAGCCTCAGGCTACCGACCCCAAGCCCACCGATCCCGCTCCTACTGACCCCAAGCCCACCGATCCCGCTCCCACCGAGACGGAGCCCACTCCCACCGAGACGGAGCCCGCTCCCACCGAGACCGAGCCTAAGCCCACTGAGCCCAAGCCCACTGAGCCCAAGCCCACCGAGCCCAAGCCCACTGAGCCCAAGCCCACTGAGCCCAAGCCCACTGAGCCCAAGCCCACCGAGCCCAAGCCCACCGAGCCCAAGCCCACCGAGCCTGCAGTGACTCCCGACGGTGATCAGCCTGTGCTGAACTTCCCTGCTACTTCTCCCGAAGAGATTCAGATCGGCACTGCTACCATCGACGGCATCGTGGACGAGGCCTATCTGAACAGCCTGCGTGTCACCGTGGACTATACCATGCCCTTCAATGTTCCCGTGGAGGCACTGACTACCGACAAGATCCGCGCGGACGTGTTCTTCCTGCATGACGGCAAGTATCTGTACATCGTTGCCAATGTTACCGGCGACTCCAACGTGGTCGACACCGGTCTGACTACCTGGGTTTCCGAATCCGTGGAGATTTGGTTCTCCAATCCTGCCGGCGCTTACTCCAAGCTGATCATGGACGCTTACGCCACCCCCGTTGACGAAGCTACCGGCTTCCCCGGCAATGCCACCAACCGTAATGAGGATAAGCTGAAGATCTACCAGAAGGGCGTTGAGCTCGCCGCTATCCAGTATGACAACGGCTACGTGGTCGAAGCAAAGATCCAGATCCCCTACTACAAGAAGAGTGAGGGCGCTCTGGCGATCAATGTCCAGCTGAACAACCGTTACGCTGCCGATGACAATCCCGGCAACTTCGACATTGTCGCAGGTGGCAGCTACGGCTCCCAGGCCAGCAAGGCAGAATCCGATCCCGAGCATCATTCTCCCACCATCGTTTACCTGGCCCTCGAAGAGTAATTTGGCCATCCCTGTTTGATGACTCTGCGGCCCGGATCTTGGGATCCGGGCACAAAGCCCGAAAGACAAACGCCATAAGGAGGCAACTATGAAGAAAATCATTGCCCTGCTGCTGGTAGCTTGCATGCTGCTGCCCCTGGTGGCCTGCGTAGAGCAGCCCCAGGATCCCACCGTGCCCGGCACCCAGCCCCAGGTTACTCAGCCCCAGGCTACCGACCCCAAGCCTACGGATCCTGCTCCCACCGACCCCAAGCCCACGGATCCTGCTCCTACGGATCCTGCTCCTACGGATCCCGCGCCTACCGATCCTGCTCCCACCGAGACCGAGCCCAAGCCCGACACTAAGCCGGAGACCAAGCCCGAGCCCGAGGCTGCGAAGGATGCTATCAAGATCGCCGGTAACAAGCCCTCTTACGCGGAAGGCAGCTGGGCCACCAAGGACGGCTATGTCGGCATCCAGAAGGATGGTTATGCCACCTACACCTTTGATGCAGAGTACGCCGGCACTTATGTGCTGAATATGCGCTACCTCAGCACCAAGAAGGCCGCTGATCTGAATATCTTTGTCAACGGCGAATTTGTTTTCGGCGACGAGTGCGCCAAGAACAAAAAGCTCACTGCTGCGGAGCTGTGTGTTGTGACCCTGAAGGCCGGCGAAAACACCCTGACCGTTTCCAATCAGGGCGCCGAGCATCTGTACATCTCCGAGTTCTTCCTGAATCCCGATGAACTGGATATGACCAAGCCCACCGATCCCAAGCCCACCGATCCTCCTGCAACTGAGCCCAGCGATGAGGCGGAAGTGATTCTGATCATTGCCATGGACATCACCGAAGGTACCGGCATCCGGGTGACCAAGGATAACTGCCTGGGCATCAAGGAGCTGGGCGGCGGCCAGGCCATCGTTACCTTCAACTGCGATCATCCCGGCACCTATGCGCTGAATATGCGTTATGTCAGCGAATACAGAGAGGCCAAGCTGGATGTGGTCCTCAACGGCAAGAAGGTCTTTGACGGCACTTGTGACAAGGTCACTGCCAAGACCAATGTGGATCTTTGCACCGTGACCCTGAAGGCCGGCGAAAACACCCTGATCATCACCAATCACGGTGAAAAGGAACTGTTTGTCTGGAACTTCACGCTGAACCCCAAGGAAACCTCCGCTCCCGATACGCAGCCCGATGCTACGGAGCCTGAGCCCACGGATCCTCCCGCAACCGAGCCCAAGCCCACCGTTCCTGCCGGCGATCTGCCCCAGAACACCATTGAGTTCGAGGCTGAGAAGCCTGTGGACAAGACCATCGATACCCAGAAGCGCACCGATATGAACGGCTACTCCATGGACCACTCTTATCGTGCAAACAGCCTGCATACCGATGGCTTGCACTATGTGGATCCCAACGGCCTGTCCAAGATCTACTTCTGCGCTTTCGACTCTTACACTTATGAATTCACCTCCGAAGAGGCCGGTGAATACTACCTGTACATCGTGGCCGCCTGTGACCGCGATACCCCCGTCAAGTTCTCCATTAATGGTGGCTCCGGCACCGGTTACTTCGCCCGTAACAATTTCCAGAGCTATGACCAGATCGACCTGGGCAAGGTTACTGTGATCAAGGGCAAGAACCGCATTACCCTGACCATCACCGAGAACAAGAACCACAATATGCGTGTGGATAAGTACGTTCTGATCCCCGCCCACATTGTGGACGCCGAGAAGAACAACCACGACTGGACCGATGTTCTCAACGGCGCTGAGGAAGCCGAAAAGCCCAAGACCGAGACGACCAACAAGGTCTGGATGGAACTGTATGTTGCCACTAACGGCAAGGACAGCAATGACGGTTCCAAGAATGCACCCTTTGCTACCATCGGCGGCGCTGCCAAGGTCATCGCTACGCTCAGAAGCAAAATGCAGGGTGACATCGTTGTCCATGTTGCTTCCGGTGTGTACACCATCACCGAGCCCATCGTCTTTACCGCCAGCAACAGCGGCGCCAATGGCTACCGCGTCATCTTCCGCGGCGACGAGGACGATAAGCCCGTCATCAGCGGCGGCGTGAAGGTCACCGGCTGGACTCAGGTGGACGGCATGGACGGTGTATGGTCCGCACCTCTGGATGTGGCTGATACCCGTACCTTCTATGTCAACGACAATATGGCTGTCCGCGCCCGCAGTGAATTCCTGTACGCCGGCACCAAGACCTACAAGGCTACCGGCAGTACTACCAAATCTGACGGCATGATCTTCTCCAGCCGCGGCTTCCCCAAGATGAGCAACCTGAGCGATGTGGAACTGGTGTTCGATTCCGAGTGGATGCACCACCGCTTCCCCGTATCGGACATTCTGTACAATTACAATAATGTCAAGTACCAGATCGCCATCGTCATGGAACAGCCTGTCTGGAACTGGGTCCATGATGTGCTGAAGCCCAACGACAATGACCCCGGCGATACCCAGGGTTTCTATGTTGAAAACGCCATCGAGCTACTGGATGAGCCCGGCGAGTTCTACTACAACAAGGAAGAGAAGCGGATCTACTACATGCCCTTCGATAAGGAAGATCTGAATTCCGCTGAATGCTATGTTGGCGTCAGCGAGGGTCTGATCCGCGTCGAGGGCACCAAGACCGCTCCTGTCACCGGCCTGACCTTCGAAAACCTGCAGTTCAAGTACGGCGCATGGAACGAAGTCACCGAGACCGGTATGCTGACCAACCAGGCTGACAACATGGAAGATCCTTCCGTCAGCCGCCGCAATAGCAAGTCCAAGCAGTTCCTGGGCCAGTTCTACGCCGTTTGGGCTGACGATCTGACCATCCGCGGTTGCGTGTTCGCTTGCCTGGGCTCCACTGCTGTGGCTATGCCCGAGGGCGTTACCGATTCTCTGATCGACGGCAACGTCTTTAAGGACATCTCCGGTGTCGGCATCTCCATTGGCACGGATAAGAACTATAGCGCATCCACCATGCCCGCCCGGATCGACATCACCAACAATGTCATCCGCCGCATCGGCGCTGAGTTCCGCTCCTCTCCTGCCATCATCATGTACTATGTCACGGGCATCCGCGTGATGCACAATGACATCGCCTGCACGCCTTACACCGGCATCTCCCTGGGCTGGGGCTGGGGCAAGGACGTGAAGGATGCCAAGGACAACGTCATTGCTTACAACAAAATCATTGACGTGGCATGGCCCACGCACGACGGTGCTCATATCTATGTACTGAGCCCCAACTACAACACCTACATCAATAACAACTATATGTCCGGTTCCGGCGACATCCGCGGCGGTGTTTACCCCGACGAGGGCGCTGCCCACCTGAACATTTTCCACAATGTTATTGAGGATGTGGAGCAGTACTGGATCTACGCCCGTCCCGGCGTGTATCTGCGTGACATCAACGCATTCCAGAACTATGTGGATACCGATAAGGTCTACATCGACGAGCGTAATGTCATCCTCCACGAGAACACCATTGTCACCAACGGCAAGTGGCCGGCAGCGGCCCAGGCCATCATCAATGAGGCCGGCGTTTCTGCCAACTACAAGCACCTGCTGGATGGCGTGGCTCTGCCCAGCTGGCATACCAACTTCGTCAAGAACATTCCCATGGATTATTGATCCTCTGTACCAACAGGATCCGGCCCGCACCGATTCGTCGGTGCGGGCCTTTTCATTCACGGTGCAACAACTAAAAAATGGTAAAAGTAAAATATTTACCCTGGACAATCAGATATTTAATCGACTTTTGTGCAGAATATTTATATACTAACCTTGTATCAGTGCATATACAATAATTTTGCACAAAAAGACCCGAGGAGGAACAGAAATGAAGAGGATCATCGCACTTCTTCTGGCTGCCTGTATGCTGCTGCCCCTGGTTGCCTGCGGCAATAACCAGACGGATCCCACCGATCCCAGCACCCAGGCAACTCAGAAACCCACGAAGCCGGCGCCCACTGTGCCGTCCTATCCCGAGGGATACATCATCGTCGAGGCAGAGAATCCTGTGGATTCTTATGTGGACCTGGAGTTCCGCATGGACGACAACGGCTATCCTTACGACCATACCAACCGCCGGGTGGATCCGGAGCACAAGGTCCAGTTCTGCGTCCGCAGCACCACCTGCATCATCTTCTCCGCGTTCGATGAGTATACTTATACCTTCGAGGTAGAGGAAGCCGGTACATATTCCTTCCGCGTCCTGGGTTCTTGTGACCGGGATTCGCCCATTGATTTTAAGATCAACGATGGCTATGATGACTGGGGCTTCTTCGTGCGTAACGATTATATGGGTTATGACGAAGTGGAGCTGGCTGTTGTGGAGCTGGAAGCCGGCACCAATACCATCACCCTGAAGATCATCGAGAATAAGAACCATAATTTCTGGGTCGACCGTTATCTGTTCGTTCCCTACGTGGAAGAGTGATTTTCTGTCAATATGTCCTTGCGAGGAGCGAAGCGACGTGGCAATCTCCGGCTTTGAGAGCCCTGCCGCCTTGTCATCCCGAGGGTCACCGAGGGATCCGTTTCCCGCACCCCTAACCCCGTTTACTTATGCCTTTTAGGCAAGTAATAAATTTTTAGGAGGAAAAACAATGAAGAGATTATTGTCCCTGTTGCTCGTTGCAACAATGCTCTGCGGTCTCTTTGCCGGCATCACCGTTGCCGCTGAGACGACTAAGGGTACTACTCTGTATTTGAACCCCGGCCCCTGGAATGTGGATAGTGCCTGGTTCGCTGCCTATTTCTTTGAAACGGGCAAGAGCGAAGTATGGGCTAAGTGCGCTGATTCTGATGCCGACGGCATCTACGAGGTGGAAGCGCCCGCTGGTTATACCAATGTGATCTTCTGCCGTATGAATGGTGCTGCGACTGGACTGGCCTGGGACAACGTTTGGAACCAGACCGAAGACCTGACCGTTCCCACTGATGGCAATACGCTGTGCACTATTACTGGCTGGACCGATGGTGCAACAGGTAAGAGCGGCGGCGCTTGGAGCGCAGCTCCTGCCACTGAGGAGACCGAACCCGAGGAAACCGAGCCCGAGGCTACCCCTGTCGTCCTGCAGAAGGAAGGCAACCAGGTTTCCGGTGGCAATATTGCAAGCGGCCGCTTGGATACTTATGCCCCGCTGGGTCTGGGCGTAGCCAAGATTGATGCCAAGGATCCCGATGTCACTGCTGAGTATACCTTTAACGTCCCTGCTGATGGCACTTATTATCTGACTCTGCGTTACCGCCAGGCTAGCAACTCCAACATGGACTTCAATGGCGACGGCGTTGCTAATGAGAAGGATGGCGTTCTGTACAATGTGTACCTGAATGGCGAACTGTATGGTCAGAACCTGGTTCTGCCCAAGTCCTATCCCGCTAATGAAGAAGGCACTTCTATTGAGTACTGGCCTGTTGTCAATGACATTATCAAGATGGAGCTGAAG
>JAZNNP010000011.1:0-54763 GCA_045580365.1 Faecousia sp. | reverse complement strand
ACTCCTTGGCTCACAGAACGACATGGCTATGATCCGACTTGGCCATCCGGGGATTTTTATTGGGGATTGCCAGGGCCGGAAAAACTTGGTATAATGGCAAAAAAGGAGGTCGATGGATATGGGTTTGGAACTGTTGCTTGAAATGAACGGCAGCCGCTGCCCCTGCGGCAAGGAACACGCTTTTTCCGCGGATGTAGTGGTAGGTCGGGGCGTTTTGACCCGGATCCCGGAATTTTTGAAAAAATTCGGTGCAAAGAAGATTTACCTGCTGTCCGACGGCAACACCTGGAAGGCCGCCGGTGGGGCAGTTTATGAGATCGTCACGGCTGCCGGCTTTGCCTGCGTCAGCCACTCGTTCCCGGCTTCCCCTTTAGAGCCGGACGAAAAAGCAGTCGGCAGCGCCATAATGCACTATCAGCACGATTGTGATTTGGTGCTGGCTGTTGGCAGCGGCGTGATCAACGATATCGGCAAGATCGTTTCTGCCACGGCAAAAGTGCCTTACATCATCGTAGGCACAGCGCCGTCCATGGACGGATACGCCTCCGCCACCTCCTCCATGACCCGGGACGGGTTGAAGGTATCCTTAAATTCCAAGGGTGCGGATGTGATCATCGGTGACACGGAGATCCTCTGCGCCGCGCCTCTGAAAATGATGAAATCCGGCCTGGGCGACATGATCGCCAAGTATGTCAGCATCTGCGAATGGCGCATCGCCCACCTGGTCACCGGTGAATATTACTGCCCCCAGATCGCGGCTCTGGTACGGGATGCTCTTCAGCAATGCGTAGACCGGGCCGAGGGCCTGCTGCAACGGGATGAAGGGGCGGTCCGGGCAGTTTTTGAGGGGTTGGTCATCACCGGCGTGGCCATGAATTACGCCGGGCTTTCCCGGCCGGCCTCCGGCGTGGAACATTACATTTCCCACTGTCTGGATATGCGGGGCGTGGAATTTGGCACAAAAATGGACCTGCATGGCATCCAGTGCGCCGTTGGCACCCGGATGGCCATTGCGCTGTACGAAAAACTGAGGGCTGTGACGCCGGATCGGGCAAAGGCCCTGGACCATGCGGCGGCCTTTGATTACGATGCCTGGGCGGCCCAACTGCGGCAATTCCTGGGGCGGGGCGCGGAAAGCATGATCGCCCTGGAGCAAAAAGAGCAAAAATATGATCCCCAGGCCCACAAGCGGCGGCTGGAGATCATTTTGGAACATTGGGATGAGACCCTGGCCATTATAGACGAGGAACTGCCCACTTTTGAGGCCATCACCGCCCTTTTGGATGCCATTGATGCGCCCAAGACCCTGGCAGACATGGACATGGATGAGGCTCTGGCACCCATGCTGATCCGCTGCACCAAGGATATCCGGGATAAGTATGTGCTGTCCCGGCTTCTGTGGGATCTGGGCATTTTGGAAGAATTACTAGCATAACCGCCAAGAACCGGCAGGAAAACCTGCCGGTTCTTTTTTTTGCAATTATGCCCCTTTCTTCAGCAATTTGCGGAAGAAAACAAAGAAGGAAACAGTGGTAACGGCGGCGGCGATCATATCCGACACCGGTTCCGCCAGGAACACCGCAAAGGCCTTATCCGCATTGGTGGCAAAGAACAAGGGCAGAATGAAGATCATGGGGATCAGCAAGAACACCTTCCGCAGCAGCGCCATGATCAGGCTGGTCTTGGCTTGGCCCAGGGCCATGAAGGTCTGCTGGCAGCTGATCTGGAAACCCACGGAGAAGCCGCAGGCCAGGAAGATCCGCAGCGCCCAGGCAGTATAATCCACCAGCGCCACATCATTGGTAAAGATGCCGGCGAACATACGGGGCACAAGCATCAGCAGCAGCCAAAACACCGTAGTATAGCCTACACACACACCAAATTGACAATAGAATGCTTCCTTCACCCGATCCAGCTTCCGGGCACCGAAATTATAGCTGATCAGCGGCTGGCCGCCCTGACAGATGCCGGACAGAGGCATGGTGATGAGCTGATTGATGGAAGTCATGACCGTCATCGCGCCCACTGCCACATCGCCGCCGTAGCGCTGCAGGGAATTGGTGAAGCTGACGGACAGGATGCTTTCCGTGGACAGCATGACGAAAGTGGATATACCCAAACCCAAACAGGGCAGAATCACCCCGGGGATCAGCTTCATATTGGCAGGCCGCAGTTTCAGAATGGTCTTTTTGCCCGTAAGGAACAGCAAAATCCAAACAGCGCTGACCGCCTGGCTGATGATCGTGGCCACCGCCGCGCCCTTCACGCCCATATTCAGGCCGAAAATCAAGATCGGATCCAGCACAATATTGGTCACCGCGCCGATGACGGTGGTCAGCATGGACATGGAGGCAAAACCCTGGGTGGTGATGAAGACATTCAGACCCATGGTGGCCAGAACAAACACGCTGCCCAGAATGTAGATCCGGCCGTATTCCACCGAATAAGGAAGGGTGGCATCGGATGCGCCAAACCAGCGCAGCAGTGTCGGGCAGGCAAAGTAGAACGCCGGGGTCAGAACCAAGGCAAAGATCAGCAGTACCGTAAAACTGTTGCCCAGGATCTTTTCCGCCCGTTCCTTGTCCCCCTGGCCCATGGAGATGGCCGCCCGGGGGGCACCGCCGGAGCCCACCATCATGGCAAAAGCGGTGATCAGCATCAAAATAGGCGTAAACAAACCCACGCCGGTGAGGGCCGCGCCGCCGATCTCGGGAATGTGACCGATATAGATCCGGTCCACAATATTATACAGCAGGTTGACCACCTGACCCACCAGGGCAGGCACCGCCATTTTTACCATGAGCCTTTTGACGCTTCCGGTTCCCAAATCCATTTTATTTGCCATAATAACGCTCCTTTTGCGATAACTAATAGTATTATAGCCCACTTTGCTCCCGATTGCAAGGTTAAAGAATGAACAGCGGCCTCCGGAGTCCCGGAGGCCGTGGTTTTTATTGGATGGCGGCAGCCGCCTTTTGGGCTGCCAGGGCCGCCTTGTAGCGGTCGATATAGCTGCGGAAGCCTGCAATGCCCTCGATGGTGGGTGCCAGGGTGCTGCTCTTGGCGTTGGCAAAAACCCGTTCACCCAGGTAGCTTTCCAGGGTCTCCCCCTCTGCTTTGCGGGTCATGTAAGCCGCCAGGATAGCCATGCCCCAAGGGCCGCCTTCACCGGCAGTCTCCATGGTGGTAATGGGCACTTCCAGGGCGTCAGCCAGGATCTGCTGGCCCACGCCGGGGGTCTTGAAGTAGCCGCCGTGACCCAGCAGCTTGTCGGTATGGACCTGCTCCTTCTCCACCAGCATATCCACGCCCAGTTTCAGCGTGGCGATGGCGCCATAAAGCTGGGACCGCATGAAGTTGGCAATGGACATCTTGCTCTCCGGCAGCCGCACCACCATAGGGCGGCCGATCTCCGTGCCGGTCAGCGGTTCGCCGGCAAAATAATTGAAGGCCAGAATGCCGCTGCAATCAGGGTCGCCTTCCAGCGCTGTGCGGAACATGGTGCTGAAAAGCTGATTCTTATCCACCGGCCAACCCATGACCTTGGCGGCGTCGGCGATCATATTGATCCAGGCGTCGATCTCGGAGGTGCAGGTGTTGGTGTGGGCCATGGCCACCGGCGTGCCGGTGGGGGTGGTGATCACATCGATCTCGGGATAATAGCCCTTTAGCGGCTGCTCCAGCACCAGCAACGCGAAGCTGGATGTGCCGGCGGAAACGCTGCCGGTTCGGGGCAGCACCGCGCCGGTGGCCACCATGCCGGTACCCGCGTCGCCTTCCGGGGGGCACAGCGGAATGCCGGGCTCCAAATCGCCCTCCGCATCCAGCAATGCCGCGCCTTCGGCAGTCAGATAGCCTGCCACTGCGCCGGCAGGCAGCACCTCCGGCAGGATCTGCCGCAGTTTCCAGGGATAGCCCCGACCGGCGATCAGTTCATCAAACTGGGCCACCCGGGCAGGGTCAAAGTCGCCGGCCACTTCATCATAGGGGAACATGCCGGAGGCTTCGCCAACGCCCACCACATTCCGGCCCGTCAGCAGGTAATGAATATAGACGCTTAAGGTGTTCAAATGGGCCACCTGGGGCAGATGGCTCTCGCCATTGAGGATCGCCTGGTACAGATGGGCGATGCTCCAACGCTGGGGAATATTGAACCGGAACAGCTCCGTCAATTCCGCGGCGGCAGGGCCGGTAATGGTATTGCGCCAGGTGCGAAACGGCGCCAGGACGCGCATCTCTTCATCAAAAACCAAATAGCCGTGCATCATACCGGAAATGCCGATGGCGCCGACCTTAGTCAGCTTTTCGCCGTACTTTTCCAGCACATCCCGCTTCAGATCGGCATAGCAAGCCCGGACACCCTCCTCCGCCTGCTCCAGGGGATAGACCCAAACACCGTTTTCCAGGCGGTTTTCCCAGGCATAAGAGCCGGAGGCAATGGGCAAATGGTTTTCATCGATCAAAACGGCCTTGATCCGGGTAGAACCCAGCTCAATGCCCAAAGTGGCAGTGGTCAGATTCATAAAGATTCTCCTTGTCATAATGTGCAAATTCCCGTTTATCATTCACCTGGGTAGGGCGGCTTGCCTTCAAGCCGCCGCAATGATTTTGGACCTCGATGGGCCAAAACCATTCATTTTTCGGGATAATGTGCAGAAAATTTGCCCATGGAGGACAAGTTTTCTGGCGGTGGGCTGAAGGCAGCCCGCCCTACGATCGTGCGTACACCAGTAAGATAAACACACATTTGCAAATGATTGCCTACAGCAAAGAGCCGCCTCCCGGCTGGGAGACGGCTCCGGGATTTTGAGATTAGATCTTGGGGGCGTTGGCCAGCAGGTAGCTTTCCGCCTCGGGATTCCACAGACCGTTGTTTGCCTTGCACAGTTCATCCAGCTTGGCAAACAGGGGGTTGGTCTTGCCGGCTTCCTCGAAATCGGAGATGGCCGTCAAAGGCAGGTCGATGTGGTTGTAGATCAGCTTCTTGCCGCCGGGGATCTTGGGCAGGTTCAACACAGTGTCCACCACAGCGTTCAGGCCGCCGATATGGGTGACCAGGGCGGAGGGGTTCAGCAGGCCCTTGTTCATCATGGCGATGGCTTCCTGCATATCGTGGGTGTTGCCGCCGGAAGTGCCCACCACATGGGTGTACAGATAGTGGACATTGTACCAGTTGAAGGGGGCCTTGAACTGGGTATCGGTGGGGCCGGCGAAGAAGTTCAGACAGCCGTCGAAGCCCAGGATGTCGTCCGCCTGCTCGATGACGGGCTTCACAGGGGCAAAGCAGACCACATCGTCATAGCCGGTGCCGCCGGACAGCTCCCGCAGGTAAGCGGTGGCATTCTCCATTCGGGTGTTGACATAGTGCAGCTCGATGCCGTTCTTGGCGGCCTCTTCCACGGTGTAGATGGAAGCAGCGCGGGTCAGACGGGCCTCATCAATGTCGGTGACCACCAGCAGAGAGGGACGGCGGTCGCAATGGATGGCGTAGTCGATGGCAGCCAGACCCATGGGGCCCACGGAAGCCAGCAGGGCCATCTTGCCGCCTTCCTTGATGCCCATTTCATGGACATAGGAGCCGGGCTTGGTGTGATACATGGCATGGAAGGTGCCGATGACGCAGCTCAGAGGCTCGGCCAGGGAGCCGTAGTAATATGTATTGGAGTTGTAGGGCAGCAGGCAGTTTTCCAGCAGGGTCTCGATGGGGATGTTGGCATACTGGGTGTTGCCGCCGCAGTAGGCATAGGAATAGCCGGGGGCCATCTGGCTGCCCTTGTGGAAATGGGCAGGCTGGATGACGAACTTGTCGCCCACATTGTACTTGTGCTTCCAGTTTTCGCCCACGGCAACGATGTCATCGCAGAACTCGTGACCCACGATGGTGGGGTTTTCGGCTACATTGTTGGGCACGCGCTTGTGGTCTTCGCCCTCCACAGCAGCCTTGTAGGTGGACATACAGGCGGAGTCGCAGATGACGCGGACCTGCACATCATCGGGGCCTACCTCGGGCAGGACGACCTCGTCCAGACGCAGATCCATTTTGCCATGGATTCTAACGGATTTTGTATTCATAAGTTTTCCCTCCACTTTAATTTTTTTCGTGTTCAATCAGCTTCCAGGTGGCATCGATCAGATTGGCGAACATGGGATTTTCCATGGCCTTGATGACGAAGCTCTGCCGGGGAGAGTTGATATCCTCGCCGGAGATCTGGAACATACCGTATTCATCGCACAGGCCCCGCAGCCGCTGGAGCTGGGCCTGGGAATTACGGGTAGGCATATAAGTGACGGCCTTCACGCCCTCTTCCTTCAGACATTCAAAAACATCATCCAGATAGTCGTCCTCGAACTTCTGGGCCTTCTTGTCGCCGGTGACGCTGTCGCCCACGTCGCCCAGGTAGGCATAGCACAGATAGGCATCGATCTGGCCGCAAAGCTTGACCATATCCGGCAGCTTAGGGCACTCGTCGGTGGCGTCGATGTAGATCTGGGGTACGAAAGCGCCCTTCAGAATACCCAGCAGATCATACTCATAGAAGGGGTATTCGGTGTCCAGCATCTGGGCTTCCTGCTTGGCAGACAGGGTCAGGCCCATGGAGGCCAGCTTGCGCACCATGGCTTCGCCCTTGCCCACTTCCTGCACCAGCCGGATGGCCAGGGCATACATCAGATGGCGCTCGGTAACACCGCCGTTATCGGCAGCCTCGGACAGGGGCAGCACATCCCGGTCATAATCCAGATCCAGGCCCAGCAGGGCATTGATCTTGGCGATCATCCGGCGATTCCGGACGTGGCGGGCAGCCTGGTAGGGCTTGAAGAACTCTGTCAGCACATCGATCTTGTCATGGGGGACAGACTGGATGGTCATATAGCTGACGCCCACCTGGTCGGGGTTATTGGTGCGGCGGCCTTCCAGCCGGGTGCCGTCCATGGAAACGCGGCACTCCATGCCGATGGTCACCGGCATATCCACCATTTTTGCAGCCTCCAGGAATTCCCGGGCACCGGAGATGGAATCATGGTCGATGATACCGGCGGTGCAAAGGCCCTCCATCCGGGCGGCGTACACCGCGGCGGTGGGAGAATAGGGAGAGAAGGAATAGGTGGTATGGATGTGATTGTTGATATACTGTGGCACCATGGGCGGGAAGGTGGTGGTCTTCAGCACCTCGGCCAAATTCGCAAGCCGCTCCGCCTTGGTAGGGGCGTTCAGCTTATTCAGAACAGCAATATCGATCATGGCAAATTCCTCAGTTCAGCATGACCTGACCGCCGGTGACGGGGATGGCCTGGCCGGTCTCGTACTTCTGCTCCACGCAGTACATCACAGCCCGGGCCACATCGATGGGCAGGCAGCCCCGGTTCATGGGCACCTTGGCCTCGTAGAAGCGGCGGACATCCTCCACGGTCTTGGCGCCGGGCACCTTGCCGGCTTCCAGATACTGGACAAACAGGCCGCGGACGGGATCAGACCACAGAGGGCCATCCAGGTAGTTGCCGGGGCAGATGGCATTGACCTTGATGTTGTAAGCGCACAGCTCCAGGGCCCAGGACTGGACCAGGCCGATGGCGCCGAACTTGGAGCCGGCGTAGGCGAAGTTCTTGTTGGAGCCTTCCAGGCCGGACTTGGAGGACATGGCGATGATGTCGTAGGAGGCATCGGGATCCGCCTCGTGCTGCGCCTGCATGATAATGGAGGCATACTTGGCGCTGAGGTACAGGCCGGTGTAGTTGATGGCGGTGACGAACTCGAAATCCTTCTTCTCAAAGGTGGCGATGGGGCCGGAGCGGACAACGCCGGCGTTGGCGATCATGATATCCAGGCCGCCGAACTTCTCCACGGTCTGGGCCACCAGGTTGGCCACGCTCTCTTCGTCGGACACGTTGACGGCGATGGCGCAGGCGCGCTCGCCCATTTCCGCAGCCACGGACTCCGCCAGGGGCTGATTCATGTCGGCGATGATGATGGTGGCACCCTCGTTATACAGTTCCTCTGCGATGCCCTTGCCGAAGCCCTGGGCTGCGCCGGTAACGATGGTGATCTTGCCGGCCAGGCGGCCGGTACCTGCGGGACGGTTGTGGACATTCGCCTTGGCGATGTCGATCCACTTGCTCATATCTACGCTCATATTGATCTCTCCTTACAGCAATTTGAGTAATTTTTCGTATGCCAACTCCCATTGGGAGGTATGGTTGGGTTTCCAAATCTCCACGGACTCGGAATTGCGGACCACCTGCCGCAGATGGGCCAGGTCCTTCACATCACCCAGGGCCATGGCCTGGGTCAGCAAATTGCCGATGGCCGCGCCCTCCACGGGGCCGGTGACCACTTCCCGGTCCAGGCTGTCCGCGATGAGCTGGTCCAGGAACTTGTTGTTGATGGGGCCGCCTACGATATTCAGAGAATCGATGCGCTGGCCCTTCATCTGCTCCAGGCCCTCCAGGGCGCAGCGATACTTCAGCGCCAGGGACTCATACACGCAGCGGGCTACCTGGCCCACGGTCTCAGGCACGGGCTGGCCGGTGCGGCGGCAGAAGTCCTGGATCTTTTGTTCCATGTTGCCGCCGGCGTAAAATTCGGGGCTGTCGGGATTGATGATGGAACGCAGGGGCTCGGCCTTCCGGGCCTCGTTGACCACATCGTCCCAGGAGATGTTGATGCCGTTCTTGAGCCAATCCCGGCGGCATTCCTGGATGATCCACATGCCGATGATGGTGTTCAGGGGGCGGAAACCGCCCTGAATGGTGCCTTCATTGGAGAAATGGGCGGCAGCGGCTTCGGGGCTCAGGTCGGGCTTGTCCATTTCTGCGCCGAAAAGGCTCCAAGTGCCGCTGGAGCAGAAGGCGAAACTGCCCTGGCCGGGGATGGCCGCCACAGCAGAGGCCGTATCATGGCCGCCAACGGCCACGAAGGCAGCGGGATTGATGCCCACTTCTGCGCAAATCTCCGGCCGCAGATGGCCGCGGATCGTGCCGGTGGGTTCGATCTTGGTGAAGATGTGCCGGGGCAGGCCCAGCTCATCAATGGTCTCCCAGTCCCAATCCCGGGTGGTGGGATTATAAAGCTGGGTGGTGGTGGCGATGGTATACTCCGTGCCCTTGGCGCCGGTGAGGAAATAGCCCAGCAGGTCCGGGGTCAGCAGCAAGGTGTCCGCGATCTCCAAAGCCGGGTCATTCTCCCGCTTGCGGCGGTAGAGCTGATAGAGGGTGTTGAAGGTCAGGGTGGTGTCGATACCGGTGCGGCTATACAGCACATCGGCCGGGATCCTGGCGGTAACCGCGTCGATATCCTCCTGGGTGCCCAGGCGGTAGGACCGGGGCAAGCCCGCCAGCTGGCCATTCTTGTCCAGCAGACCGTAGTCCACGCCCCAGGTGTCGATGCCGAAAGAATCCAGGTCGCCGTAGCCACCCTGAACAAATTTCAGCAAGCTGATCTTCAGCTGATTATACAGATACGGCGTGTCCCAATAGTAGACGCCGTTCATTTCCACATAATTGTTCTCGAAGCGGTGCAGCTCCGTCATGGTGATCTTTTCGCCGTCAAACTGGCCGAGGATCGCCCGGCCGTTGCTGGCGCCCAGATCAAATGCCAACAAATTCCTTTTCACTGCCATTATACTACCTCCTGTTTTACAGTTCAAGGCTGAATATCAAAAAACTTGGTACGCAGCATTCAAATGTAAGACCTTCCGTAAAAAATCGCACAAGGACCGCCTAGGACGCCGGTCCCTGCTGCATTTCAGACGCTCACTGAAAAACCGGCACCACCGAAGTGGTGCCGGTCGGTTTCAGCCGTTAATCAACTGTTTAATTCCGATAAAGGATTAGTCGTAAACCAGCAGAGCGATGTCTTCGTTGTCGATGTTGGAGGCATCGTACCACTGAGCGCCAGTGTCGACGTCAGCAACCTTCTCGCCGTTGGCAGCCTTAACAGCCAGCTCAACAGCCAGGTAGCCGATGCGGTAGGGATCCTGAGTCACGGAGCCATAGAACAGGCCCTTGCGGACAGCATCCTTCTGAGCCTTACCAGCGTCGAAGCCGGCAACGACCAGACCGTGATACTTGCCACCCTCAGCCAGGTCAGCACCGTCGGAAACGGCGGACAGGAAGCCGGTGACAGCGCCTTCGTTGGAGCAGAACAGAGCGATCAGGTTCTCCTTAGCCAGCAGAGCGTTGGCAGCAGTCTGCACAGCGGTAGCCTCGGTGGTGGCGGAGATGGCGACCTCGATGATGATGGAAGCGGAAGCGACATCGCCGGAGTTCCACTTGTCGTGGCCGGTGACGGCGACAGTGCCGTGAGCCTTAGCAACTTCGACCATCTTGTTGTCGAAACCGGTGGTACGGCCGACAACGGAGGCGGAGACGGCATCCTGAGACAGGCAGCCGATGATGACGGGGTTCTCGGGGGTAGCAGCCTTCATGGCAGCAACCAGGTCAGCGTGCTCGCCGAACTTGGTGGCAGCGATGGCAGCAGCGTTCTCGTTGTTGGTGGAGGCAGTAGCCTTCAGAGCGCCGGAAGTATCGCCGGGAACGCCGGAGTCAAAGCCGATGACGGGGATGTTCTTGTCAGCGCACTCCTGCAGGATTTCCTTAACAGCGTCGGTGGACAGAGCAGCCAGAGCCATAGCCTTGGGGTTCTTAGCCATCTCGGTCTTGATCATTTCGACCTGCTTGTCGATTTCGGTCTCGGAAGCGGGGCCAGCAAAGTAGATGTCAACACCGTACTTGGCAGCGGCATCCTGAGAGCCCTTCTTAACAGCCTGCCAGAACTGGTGCTGCTCACCCTTAGCCATGACGGGGATGTACAGCTTGCCGGAGTCCTTGGGGCCACAAGCGCTGAACAGGGCGGTAACCATGATCAGAACCAGCAGCATTGCGATGATTTTCTTCATTGTGTTTTCCTCCTAAATATTTATGTTATAAGCGTTTTCACGCGCCTATACGAAGGGAATTAAGACTTCTTGACCTTGGAAGCAGCCTTGGTGCGGTAGATGTCCATCAGCACGGCGCCGATGACCACGATACCGGTGAAGAAGGTCTGCCACTCGGCCTGCAGGCCGCAGGCAGACAGGCCGTTCTTCAGAACGGACATGATGAACACGCCGATGATGGTGCCGACCATGGTGCCGGAACCACCGGCCATGGAAGTACCGCCGATGATAACGCCGGTGATGCCGTTCATTTCCTGACCGGCGCCCTGGCCGGGGGTAATGGTGGTGTAAGCAGCGGCATAGAACAGAGCGGACATGCCCACGAAGAAGCCGGACAGGGTGTAAGCAGCGATCTTGTACTTATCCACATCGATACCGGACAGGCGGGCAGCCTCTTCGTTGGAGCCGATGGCGTAGAAGTAACGGCCCAGCTTGGACTTGTGCAGGATCAGCGCGGCGATGATAAAGAAGCCTGCCAGCCACAGCACGCCCACGGGGAAGCCCTTGATGCCCAGGATGTCAGCCTTGAAGAAGACCTGCTTGAACCAGCCGCCCACGGGCGCGGAAGCGATGGGCCAAACCTGGGACTGGACCTTGGTGATGATGGAGCCCAGGCCCACAGACATCATCTGAGTACCCAGGGTTGCGATGAAGGGAGGCAGCTTCAGCTTGGCCACCAGCAGGCCGTTGACAAAGCCGAACGCCACAGCCACGCCCACGGTCAGCAGCACGCTGAAGATCAGGGGCAGGCCCAGCTTAAAGGTGTATGCGCCCAGCAGAGCAGAAGTCATCATGACTGTGCCCAGGGACAGGTCGATGCCGCCGGTGATGATGATAAAGGTAACACCGAAGGCCATAAAGCCGATGTAGTAAGAAGATTCCATAATCTTCTGCAGATAGGGCAGGCCCGCAAAATAGGGCGAGGCAAAGCAGAAGAAGACATACAGGATCACCAGCGCGGCAGGCGCCAGCAGCTTCTGCATATCCAGTGTTTTATTTCCGAGTTTCATAGTTTATACCCCCACTTCACGTTTGGTTGCAAGTGTCATGATCTTTTCCTGAGTGGCTTCGCTGATATCCAGCTCGCCGGTGACGCGGCCTTCGCACATCACGACGACCCGGTCGGACATACGCAGCAGCTCCGGCATATCCGAGGAGATCATGATGATGGACTTGCCGTCCTGCGCCAGCTGATTCATCAGCTTGTAGATCTCGCTCTTGGCGCCCACGTCGATACCGCGGGTAGGCTCGTCGAAGATCAGAATGTCGCAGTCCCGCAGCAGCCACTTGGCGATGACCACCTTCTGCTGGTTGCCGCCGGACAGGCTGCCAACCTTGGCGCGGGAGGAAGGGGTCTTGGTGTGGAGCTTTTCCACATATTCGTCGGAGAAGCCGTCGGCCTTGCGGTCGTTGATCAGCGGGCCGCTAAACAGTTGGGCCAAGCTGGGCATCACGGTGTTGTCGGTAATGCTCAGGCCCAGGCACAGACCGTAACGCTTGCGGTCCTCGCTGAGGTAGCCGATGCCGTGCTTGACTGCGTCGGAAGTGGAACGGATCCGGACTTCCTTGCCGTTGATCTTGATGATGCCGGAGTCCATCTTATCCGCACCGCACAGAAGACGCATGGTCTCGGTACGGCCGGCACCCATCAGACCGGAGAAGCCCAGGATCTCGCCCTTCTTCAGCCGGAAGGACACATCCTTTACTTCAAAGCTGTTCAGGCCGATGCACTCCAGGATCACGGGGGCATCCGCGGGAACGGCGGAGCAGGTCTTGGGTTCTTCATAAATGGTACGGCCAACCATCATCCGCACGATCTCGGGAATGGTGGTCTCGGCGGTATTGACCGTGCCCACGTACTGGCCGTCACGCATGACGGTGATGCGGTCGGTGATCCGCTCCAGTTCGTCCATACGGTGGGAGATGTAGATGATGCCAACGCCGGTCGCCTTCAGCTGGCGGACGAACACGAACAGATCGTCGATCTCGGTGTCCGTCAGAACGGCGGAGGGCTCATCCAGGATCAGCAGCTTGGTATCTGTGTAGGAAAGTGCCTTGGCGATCTCCACCATCTGCTGCTTGGCCACGGAAAGGCTCCGGACCACAGCGGTGGGGTCGATGTTCAGATGGAGACTGTCCAGCAGCTCCTTGGTCATTTGGTTCTGCTTTGCTTTGTCCAGCAGCAGGCCCTTGGTGGGCTCACGGCCGATGAAAATATTGTCCGCCACGGTCAGATGCTGCATCAGGTTCAGCTCCTGGTGCACGATGCAAATGCCGCGGGCCTGGGCATCTCTGGGTCCGGTAAGCTCGATCTGCTCACCCATGAACTCCACGGTGCCGCCGTCCTTGGGGTAGATGCCGGTCAGAATCTTCATCAGTGTGGATTTGCCCGCGCCGTTTTCGCCAACCAGCGCCATGACTTCGCCTGCCCGAACTTCGAGCTGCGCGTTGTCCAGAGCGTGCACACCGGGGAAGTATTTCTGGATGCCCTGCATCTTCAGAATTGTTTCGCCCATTCCTACATCACCTTTCTCGTTGGGGTTAACCTGCGAAAAATATGCTTCTGAAGCCGATTTCTGTACGGGTTTCACAAAGACGAAACGTTTCGTTTGGTGTTTATGCCCATAAAGTTCGCTTCTTTGCCATTTTTTGCAAGAACATCGGTACTTTTGCATCGATAAAATTCAAGGTGCTTCCCGATGTCTTTCCTATACTATAATAAATATCACTAAAAAAATCAAGACATTTTTTTAATTTTTGTGTTGACAGCACAAAAATGTTTTTATATTATTATATCAGTACAAGAGAGGTAGGCATTTTACGCGAAACGTTTCGCGGTATTTTGAAGGAGGAAGGCCCATGGCAACCATCAAAGATGTGGCCCAAATGGCCGGGGTCTCCATGTCCACCGTCTCCAAGTACATCAACGGCGGCAACGTCCGCCCGGAACACGCCCACCGGATCGCCAAGGCCATCCAGGCGCTGGATTTCCGGGTCAACCCCTTTGCCCGCAGCCTCAAGACCCACCGCAGCCGCTCCGTGGGCATCCTGCTGCCGGATATCACTGCCCCCTTCTTCGGCAGCGTGATCATGGCGCTGGATCGGACCCTCCGGGAGCAGGGGTATCACACCATCATCTCCTGCTACAGCTCCAACCACGGTCTGGAGCGGGATAATCTGCGCTACCTCATCTCCAACGGCATCGACGGTCTGATCTATGTACCGGAAGACCTGTCCGCCGAGGAGTTTTACGAATTGACCGCCCACCGGAATGTGCCGGTAGTCCAGGTAGACCGGATGATCCAGGGCGTTGACAGCGATGTGGTCCTGGTGGACAACTCCGACATCGTCTACCAAGCCGTGTCCGAACTGATCCGCAAAGGTCACCGCCGCACCGCCATCGTCACCGGCCCAAAATCCGTGTTCACCGCCAAAGAGCGGCAGATCGGCTATCTGCGGGCCCTTTCCGACAATGGCGTACTGTATGACGATTCCCTGTTCATCAGCGATGACAATGCTTTTGCCACCGGCTACCGGGGCTGCAGAGCCCTCATGAGCCTGGAAGACCGGCCCAGCGCCATTCTCTCCACCAATTACGATATCACCCTGGGCCTGGTGACCGCCGCCCGGGAGATGGGTCTGAAGATCCCGGAGGATGTGGACATCGTGGGCTTTGACTGCGTGGAAGTTTGCACCATGATGACCCCGCCCCTGCCGGTGATCCGCCAGCCGGAGCAGCTCATCGGCCAGACTGCCGCTGCATATCTGCTGGAGCGGATCGAGGGTTACACCGGCGAATCCCGGACGACCCGGATCAAGTGCGAGCTGGTCATTAAGTAATATTGTATATAGGCGCCCGGCGCTTTATATAACCGCGTACCCCTTTATTTCATAAATCCACCGCAGAATACTGCGGCAAGAATCAGGAGGAAACGAATATGGCAACAAACAGATATATCGGCGAATATCCCGTGATCGGCATTCGCCCCACCATCGACGGCCGCCGCGGCCCGCTGAAGGTCCGTGAGGGCCTGGAAGAGCAGACCATGGCCATGGCCCAGGCCGCCAAGAAGCTGTTCGAAGAGAACCTGCAGTACTCCAACGGCGAGCCCGTCAAGGTCATCATCGCCGACACCACCATCGGCCGTGTGGCCGAGGCCGCTGCCTGCGCCGAAAAGTTTAAGCGCAACGGCGTGGACATCACCCTGACCGTTACACCCTGCTGGTGCTATGGCTCCGGGACCATGGATATGGATCCTCAGACCATCAAGGGCGTTTGGGGCTTCAACGGTACCGAGCGTCCCGGCGCCGTGTACCTGGCTTCCGTTCTGGCTTCCCACGCCCAGAAGGGCCTGCCCGCCTTCGGTATCTACGGCCATGACGTGCAGAATCTGGACGAAGTGACCAACATTCCTGCCGACGTGCAGGAGAAGCTGCTGCGCTTCGCCCGCGCCGCTGTGGCTGTTGCCACCATGCGGGGCAAGTCCTACCTGCAGATCGGTTCCATCTGCATGGGCATCGGCGGCTCCATCATCGACCCCGCCTTCATTGAGAGCTACCTGGGCATGCGCGTGGAATCCGTCGACGAGGTCGAGATCATCCGCAGAATGTCCGAGGGCATTTATGATGCCGACGAAGTGGCCCGCTGCAGAGCTTGGATCGCTACCAACTGCAAGGAAGGCTGGGACAAGAACCCCGAATTCGTCCGCACCTCCGACGAGAAGAAGGCCGAGCAGTGGGACTTCCTGGCCAAGATGTACTGCATCATCAAGGACCTGTTCAACGGCAACCCCAACCTGCCCGAGGGCCGCGAAGAAGAAATGGTTGGCCACAATGCCATCGCCGGCGGCTTCCAGGGTCAGCGTCAGTGGACCGACTTCTATCCCAACTGTGACTTCCCCGAAGCTCTGCTGAACTCCACCTTCGACCACAACGGCGCCCGCGAGCCCTACATCCTGGCTACCGAGAACGACGTTCTGAACGGTCTGGGCATGCTGTTCATGAAGCTGCTGACCAACCGGGCACAGATGTTCTCCGACGTCCGTACTTACTGGTCCCCCGAGGCCTGCGAGCGCGCTTCCGGCTATAAGGTGGAAGGCAAGGCTCTGGAGAACGGCGGTTTCATCCACCTGATCAACTCCGGCGCCACCGCTCTGGACGCTTGCGGCGAATGCAAGGACGAGAACGGCAACGGCATCATGAAGAAGTGGTGGGAAGTCACCGAGGACGACATCCAGAAGATGTGCAACGCCACCACCTGGCCCGCAGCGGACAACGGCTACTTCCGCGGCGGCGGATTCTCCTCTTCCTTCACCACCCGTGCCGAGATGCCCGCTACCATGATCCGTCTGAATCTGGTGAAGGGCCTGGGTCCCGTGCTGCAGATCGCCGAAGGCTGGACCGTCCAGCTGCCCGACGATGTGACCAAGACCCTGATGATGCGTACCGACCCCACTTGGCCCTGCACCTGGTTCGCCCCCCGCTGCGACGGCCAGGAAGGCTCCCCCTTCAAGACCGCTTACGAGGTCATGAACAACTGGGGCGCCAACCACGGTGCCATCTCCTACGGCCACATCGGCGCTGACCTGATCACCATGTGCTCCATGCTGCGCATCCCCGTGTGCATGCACAACGTTCCCACCGAGGACATCTTCCGTCCCGCTGCCTGGAACGCATTCGGCATGGACAAGGAAGGCGCCGACTACCGCGCCTGTGCCGCCTACGGCCCCATGTACAAGGCTTACTAAGATCTCAAAACAGCAAAAAGTGGCGGTCTCTGACCGCCACTTTTTGAAAAACGAACGGAGGTAACATTATGCTGAAAAATATCCCCCCCATTTTGTCCCCGGAGCTGCTGAAGGTTCTGGCGGAAATGGGTCATTCCGACCGCATCTGCCTGGGTGACGGCAATTTCCCCGGCGCCCGCATGGCCAAGGCCAAGAACGCCATCTTCATCCGCGCCGACGGTCACGGCGTCCCCGAGCTGCTGGAGGCCATCCTGCAGGTGATCCCCCTGGACACTTACGTGGACACCCCTGCCATGATCATGGAAGTGGGCGAGCAGGATAAGGGCCTGGAGATCCCCATCTGGAAGACCTACAAGGAGATCATCTCCAAGCATGACGACCGGGGCGAAGCCGCCGTGGGCCAGTACGAGCGATTCAAGTTCTACGACGAAGCCCAGGATTGCTACTGCATCGTCCAGACCGGCGAGACCGCCATCTACGCCAACATCATCCTGCAGAAGGGCGTGATCAAATGATCACCGTCCTGGAAACCGCCCTGCCGGTATTCTTGGCCATTGCCATCGGCATGTGGTGCCGGAGCAAAAACTTCGTCACCCGGGAGGGCATCGACACGCTGAAAAAGGTGGTCATCAATCTGACATTGCCTTTTGTGCTGTTCAACGCCTTCGCCACCGTGGATTACAGCCCCTCCGCCCTGGTGCTGCCGGCCATTGTATTCGGCATCTGCTGTCTGATGCTGGCGCTGGGCCATTTGATCATTCGCGTCAGTAAGACGCAAAGCCGCCTTGCACCCTTCCTGGCCGCGGGTTTTGAAGCAGGCATGCTGGGATTCCCCCTGTTTGCCATGCTGTTCCCCCAGGAAAGCGCTTCCAACTTTGCCATTTTGGTGCTGGGCCAGGAGCTGTTTGTATTCACCGTGTTCAAAACCTTGCTTTCCGGTAATACCAGCCCCAAGGCGATCGCCCGGGATTTCATTACCTCCCCCACGCTCATCGCTGTGGTGCTGGGTATTTTGGTAGGTGCAACGGGCCTTTACGGCAAACTGACCGATTGGGGTGTCAGCGGCATTCTCTCTGCCGTGACGGACTTCATGTCCGCACCCACCGGCACCATCATCCTCCTCACAGTTGGTTACGATCTGGTGCTGCGGGAGATCCCCTGGAAGAAGACCCTGGGCCTCATCGCCATGCGCATCGCCGTAGCCGGCGTGATGCTCGCCGGGCTGATCCTGCTGAACCGCACGGTTTTGGGCGGTACGATCTTCGAGGGCGCGGCCATCCTGCTGTTCATTCTGCCGCCGCCTTACATCATCCCCGTGGTGGCAGACGAACCGTCCGAGCGGGTGCAGATCTCCTCTTCCCTGTCTGCGCTGACGGTGATCACCATGGTGCTGTTCGGAATTCTTTCCATCGTTTATCACTTATAAGCAAAAGAGCCTGCCGCAAATGCGGCAGGCTTCCTTTTTGCTATGCAAAAGCTGGAACCGGGATGTCCGATTCCAGCTTTTATCATTTCATTGAACCGGGATTCCCCGATCAGCCAAACAGGCAGGCAATCAGCACCAGCACCACGCCTACAACATAGTAAGGCACGAAGAACAACTGCTCTCTTGCCCGTTTTTCTGCCTTCTGCTGGCAGTAGTCGGCATAGCTTTTGTACTTCCGGTGTTCGCCGATGCGGCCGGGGGAAAACACATAACCAAACAGGTCAAATGCGCCCAAATAGGCAACCGTCAACAGCATGCCGATCAAAACCGTCACAAAACCGGCGACGGAAAAGATCTCATAGCAAGCCAAACGGGCAGCGACCCCTTCTGCCAGTGTGCAGTACCGAAACACACCCACGGCAGCAGCCAAGATCGCTGCGCCGATGTAGTGTCCCGGGGAATGGACGAAGAATTTCTTGAGACGGTACATCATTAGTCCTTCAGATTCTTCTTGTACTCTTCCAGCTCAGCCTCGTTGCAGTAGACCATGTGACCGGGCTTCAGCTCCCGCAGCTCGGGCTTGTCGGTGGAATAATCGTGGACGGAGGGATCATACAGCATCCGGTCACGGTTCTTCTCACTGCGGGGGTTGGGCTTGGGAATGGCAGACAGCAGGGCCTTGGTGTAAGGATGAGTGGGGTTCTTGAACAGCTCATCACTGGTGGCCATCTCCACCACCTTGCCGAAGTACATAACCACGATGCGATCGCAGAAATACTTGACCACGGACAGGTCATGGGCAATGAAGATGATGGACAGACCCAGCTCCTGCTTCAGCTCGTTCAGCAGGTTGATGATCTGGGCTCTGATGGAAACGTCCAGGGCGCTGATGGGCTCGTCGCAGATCAGCAGCCGGGGATTCATGATCAGAGCGCGGGCAATGCCGATTCTCTGGCGCTGGCCGCCGGAGAATTCGTGGGGATAACGGGATGCGTGCTCCGCAACCAGGCCCACCTTTTCCAGCATTTCAACCACTTTCTCGTGGTTCTTTGCCTTGTCCTTATGGCCCTGGATCTGCAGGCCTTCCTGAATGATGTCCTCAACGGTCATTCTGGGGTCCAGGGAGTCGATGGGATCCTGGAAGATCATCTGGATCTCATTGGTCAGCTTCCGGGGCGTGTGGGCATTGTCGAAACGGATCTGCTGCAGCTTGGCCTTCAGACCGGGCAGCTGGGAGGGATCATTGGCCTTGGCGTTCTTGATGGCCTTCTTGGTCCATCTTTCACCGGCGGAGATCCGGACGCCGCGGTAATACACGGAGCCGGAAGTAATGTCGTACAGCTTGATGATGGAACGGCCGGTGGTCGTCTTACCACAGCCGGACTCACCAACGATACCGACGCACTCACCCTCGTGAACATCGAACGAAACGTTGGAGACCGCCTTCAGTTCTACCTTGTTACGGCCCTTGCCGACGGTAAAGTACTGCTTCAGGTGTCTGACGGACAGCAGAACATTCTCGTCCCGCAGCTCCGGCTTCTGCTTTACCTTCGGATTCACACCGTATTTCTTATTGAACTGAGCGATATCCAGGTGTTCGGTCTGGAAATCTTGTGTGTTAGCCATATTATTGTTCCTCCGATAAAGCGTTCTTGATTCTTTCGGAAACAATCTTGGGCATTTCTACCTTGGGTGCATTCTCATGCAGGAGCCAGGTTGCCGCATAGTGGGTATCAGAAAGCTTGAAGTAAGGGGGCTCCTGCTCGAAGTCGATCTTCATGGCGTACTTACTACGCAGCGCAAAAGCGTCGCCCTTGGGGGGATAGATCATGTTGGGAGGTGTGCCGGGGATGGCGTCCAGACGCTCCTTGCTGTCCACATCAGGAATACTGGACAGCAGGGCCCAGGTGTAAGGATGCCGCGGATCAAAGAACACTTCTTCAGCAGTGCCATACTCCACGATCTTGCCGGCGTACATCACGGCCACGCGGTCGGCCATGTTGGCCACGACGCCCAGGTCGTGGGTGATGAAGATACAAGACAGCTTTCTCTCCCGCTTGATCTTCTTGATCAGCTCCAGGATCTGAGCCTGGATGGTCACGTCCAGAGCCGTGGTGGGCTCGTCACAGATCAGAATGTCAGGCGCAGCGATCAGGGCGATGGCGATAACGATTCTCTGACGCATACCGCCGGAGAACTCGAAGGGGAACTGATTGAATCTTCTGTCCGGGTCGGGGATACCGACTTCCTTCATGATCTCCAGGGCGCGGCGCTTGGCCTCGGCCTTGGTGATGCACAGTTCGTTCTCTTCCCGGTCCTTCAGAGCCTTCATCTGCAGCTTGATGGCCTTCTTGTCCTCCTTGGTGGAGGCTGCCTTCAGCTGTTCCTGCAGAGCAGCTCGCTCCTGGGCATACTGATCCTGGATCTTCTTCTTATAGGCCTTCACTTCAGCCTTGGCAGACTTCTTGGTCTCTTCCAGCTTCTTCTTCAGTGCAGGCAGATCAGCCTTCAACTGGGCCTTGATCTGAGAAACCTTTTCCTTCAGAGCGGCCTTGGCGGCAGCGGAAGCAGCCTTCTTCTCGTCCTTGGACATGGTCTCGTCCTTGGCAATCTCCTGGAGCTTTCTCTTGCAGGCAAACTGAGCGCGCTCGATCCGGGCATCGGCCTTCTGCTGGGCATTCTTGTATGCCACCAAATCGCCAGACACCAGGTCGTTGTACATTCTCTTCAGCTTGTCAGCACTGACCAGCATCGCTTCCGTGATCTGGGGTCCGATCTTGACAATGGGATTCAAACTGGACAGGGGATCCTGGAAGATCATGCCGATCTTCTTGCCGCGGATGCGGTGGAACTCGTCCTCGGAAACTTCCAGCAGATTCTCGCCCTCATACATGATGGAACCGCTCTCCACAATGGCGTTTGCCGCCAGAATGCCCATAATGGCCTTACTGGTAACGCTCTTGCCGGAGCCGGACTCGCCGACGATGCACAGAGTTTCGCCCTCATGCAGATCGAAGGACACGCCACGAACAGCCTTCACCAGACCATTATCGGTAGTAAAGGAGATATTCAGGTCCTTTACTTCCAACACTTTGTTCTTGTTGATGCTACTCATGCTTAGTCACTTCCTTTCAGAGAGGGATTCAGTGCGTCACGCAGACCGTTGCCGAACAGGTTGAAGGAGATCATGATCACGGAGATGATGATGGCCGGGAAAATGATCAGCATCGGTGCGGTGGTAATAAACTTCTGGTTGCTGGACAGGATGTTACCAAAGGAGTTGGAACCCTGCAGGCCCAGGTTCAGGTAGGACAGGGTTGCCTCACTGAAGATGACACTGGGGATGCTCAGGACGCTGCCGGTAACGATGGTGCCCAGGGCATTGGGTAGGATGTGCTTGAAGATCAGCCGCATATCGCCGGCACCCAGGGTGCGGCTGGCCAGGATATACTCACGGCCCTTATAGCGGTAGAACTGGGTTCTGGTTCTGGCAGCGGTGCCCATCCAGCCTGTTAGACATAGGGCCATACCGAAGGTAATGATGTTGTTACCCAACAGCAAAATGGCCAGAGTCATCACGACGATCCAGGGCACACCGCTCAGGATCTCGGTGAAACGCTCCATGAACAGGTCCACATTGCCGCCGAAGTAACCGGAAACGGAACCCCAAACCAGACCGAAGGACAGGCAGATAGCGGAAACAACGATGGACAGAATGAAGGAGGTACGCAGACCGTTGAAGCAGATGGTGATCAGGTCATAGCCGTCGCCGTCGGAGCCCAACAGGTACTTGGGCATGTGATCATAACCCAGCAGCTTGTAGCCCATGACTTCACAGGTCAGCTCATAAGCAACCTTCTCGGTGCCGGGGATGGCAATAGCCTTCTGCTCCACGATGCTGATGACGGGGCACTTCTCCTCGTTCAGGACCTTGAAGGACTCAGGACCCACAGCAGGATCATATTCACACCAGCCGTTGGCGATATAGCTCTGCAGAGCGTTCATCGTCACGTCCTTGGTCAGTTTCTTGCCGTAAACAGCCTCGTACTTGTCGTAAACGAAGCGGCAGTTGCCACGGTAAGCACGATAAACAGCCTTGGTGCTGTTACTGCGCCAGTAGCCGGGGGCGAAGGTGCCGTCGTTGCGCTTGTTCAGCAGCAGCTTGCCGTTGGCATCGTCCATGCTCATATATGCCAGACGCTCCTGAGTCGCTTCGTCCACATTGGTGGCAGCCACGGTCAGGGATTCGATGCCGATATAGCCGTACTTATTGTCCAGCAGCTTCAGCTCAATGCGGATCTTGCCGTCCACCAGTTCGGTCAGACCGGCATCGGTCATGGCCTTGCTGATGTCCAGGGTGTGGGTGCCGTAATCGGCAGACCAATCCTTCAGCAGCAGCTCATGCTTGTTGGACTCCTGGCGCTTACCGTTGACCAGCTCGCCGTACTCGATAAACACGCGGTACTCGGTGCCGGCCAGATCCTTGAGCTGGTCGAATACAAAGTCATCATTCGCTTCCAGCGCCGCAGGATCAGACAGCGTAAAGGTCAGCGTATAGCCGCCGTCAGCGGTGAAATCCACTTCGTCGTAGATCTCCAGGTAGGGAGCGTTGCCGCCCTTGGCAGCAGTCTTACCGGCAGCGAAGATGAATACACCACCCTCAGCGTTCAGGTCGGCCTTATTCATATATTCCTTATCGTTGATCTCCAGCGCAACGATCGCATTGGGATTGTAATCACCCACGGGGCAATCATTGACGGTATCATAAGGAATGCCGGAAAGCAGGGTCGTGCCGTTCCAGAAGGTGCTCCACTCGCCCTTCACCGGGTCAAAGAGCTTCGGCAGCAGCAGACGCTCTGTGGGGTTGACCTCAGAAACATCGTACGGGGAGAAGATGGGCACAAAAATGGCCAAAAACAGCAGTGTGCCGATCAGAAAAGCTGCCACAACAGAGGACTTATTCTTGGCAAAGCGGCGCACGGCGTCCACCGCAAAGGTGGTAGCTTTGGTCTCGAACTTTGCGTCGTAAATTTTCTTATTGGCCTGGGTCAACTCAAAGTCGCCCGGCTGGAATTCATATTTCTTATTGTTATCCATTATTTCTTTGCTCCCATTCTGATTCTCGGGTCGATAAATCCATAAGAAATATCGAGGACAACGCCAGCCAGCAGGCTGATCGTGGTGAATACGGCCATGTCTACGAAGAGGACGTTATAGTCCTTTGCGGTCAGTGCCTGGGTGTACAGTCTGCCGATGCCGGGGATGCCGTACAGGCTTTCCAGGATCATGGAGCCGCCCAGCAGGCCGATGACTTCTGCCAGGATGGAGGGCACGATGGGCACCATGGCGTTGCGCAGGGCGTGACGCAGGATGGCCTGGCGCTTGGTCAGGCCCTTGGTTCTGGCCAGCAGCAGGTACTCGCTGGACATAACCTCACACAGCTCCGCACGGACGAAACGGCAGTAGCCGGCCACGGAACCGAAGGACAGACAGCAAACGGGCAGGATGTAGCCCAAAACCTGCTCTTTAATGGGTGCCGTATCCGACGGCCACTGGCTGGGCAGGATCGGGTTGTTGTAGCACAGGATCAGCAGCAGGAAAGTGATCAAAACGAAGCTGGGGATCGAAGTCATGATCATGACCGCAGTGGACAGGAAGTGGTCGATGGGCTTATTCTTGTTCAGTGCAGCAACGATACCCAACAGAATGCCCAGCGGAACAGAGATCAGCGTGGCAAAAATGTTGACCTTCACGGTGTAAGGCAGCTGCTCAGCAATGATGATGCCGGCATCCACGCCCATCTTAATGTGGGAAGAAGTACCCCAGTCCCATCTGGTGATGATGTTCTGGATCCACTGGGTATACTGGGCCATAATGGGCTTCTGATAGTAGTAATTGGTGGTGTTGGTGCCGGGCAGCTGGTACTTAAACAGCAGCTCGCCGGCAGCAGGGTTCTCCAGAGTGAACCGCAGGACGAATCCATCCTCCACCTGACCTTCATAGTAGGAGAACTGATCCGGCAGCATGCCGACAGGCCGCTCAAAGGGCAGGCACTTGATCAGAATAAAGGACAAAGACAGAATAATGAAGGATGTCACAAGGGCAAGGCCAATTCTCTTCAATACATATTTCCACATAGTCATTACTCCTGTATTTACATTTTTTATCTATTATATTTCATTTTACGGACGGGCATACTGTGTTTCGCGCTGCCCGCCATCCAAACAAAACCTGGCAATTAAAATAAAATATAATAAACAAAAAATTTTATTTTTACCGGTTTCAATTTCGGGTTCCTTCATGAAAGGGCTGAAAACCCAAGGATGCCCTGACCGGCGGCAATGTAATGCCGCATTGGTCAGGGGCATTGATTTGGACTCGGGGGTCAAACCCTCCGGCAGGCCGGAGGGTTCGACAAATAACCCAGGTTAGATATTAGCCCAGCAGGTCGCCGCGCTCCAGCACGCCGAAGCCGTAGCCGGGGATGTAGTTGGACCAGTCACCGGTACCGGGGTTGACGCGCTCGTCGTACATCACATAACCGCCGTTGCCGTACAGCACCAGACCGGTCAGGAAGTTCTCGACAGCCCACTTCTCCAGGATACCCAGGATGACGGTGCGCTCCTGATAGGAAGCAGCAACGTAGGTCACCCATTCGCCGGAGGTGGCGATATCAGTGATGGGCTTACCAGCCTCTTCAGAGGGGTAAACAGTGATCAGGCTCTCTGCACCTGCATCGCCGTCGGCAACGACATGGTAGTACACGTCGTAAGCCATGACGGTATGGGCGCCGTACTTAGCAGCCTGGTCAGCGGTAACGGTAGCGGTAGCAACGCCGTCCTTAACGGTGAACTCAACAGTCTCTTCCTCGTAGTCGGAGCCGTCCTCAGCGCTGTAGCCGAAGATCATGATCTTGGTGACTTCGGAGTAAGCAGTGTCCAGGTTCATGGTGCCAACGTTGAACTTCACGGTGACGGAGCCGTCATCATTGGTGGTGGAGCTCAGGAAGTTAGCGCCAAAGACATTGCTGATCAGGTTGCCGTCCTCGTCGATCAGAGCGCCCTTGTCAGCAGCCTCCCACAGGGAGTTGAAGCTCCAGGAGCGGCCGTCGTACTGGATGTCGTCGGTGACAACGGAGGTGTCGGTGCCCCAGTTCAGGGTGAAGCCGGAGGTGTTGTCGGAACGCAGAACCTCGAAGAAGTTCAGGGGGTTCAGGGTGTTGCCGGAGATGGAGCCGAAGCCCAGGTCGAACTGACCGATCATCATCTTGGCGTAGTAAACGTCGGACCAAACAGCGCAAGCGTAGTTGTCAACAACGATGGTCAGGCCGCCGTCGCAGTTGTTGAAAGCGTCCTCGATGTACTTCTTGATGTACACGCCCATCTCGTCGATGGAAGCGGTGTCCATCCAGCAGATCTCGATGTGGATCTCGTCGCCGGACTTGTAGGTGCCGTTAGCAATCAGCTCGTCACAGGCGGCCTTGAAGTACTGCTGAGCCAGAGTCAGGGAGTAGCCGTAGCCGTCGGTGTTTTCCATCATGCCGGCAACAGCGTCAGCATGCTCCTTGGTGGAGTTGTAAGCAACGCCGTTCTCGGGGTCGGACAGGTAAGAGGAACCGAAGTAGTTGTTGGAGGGGGTGTTACCCTGGATCTCAGCAAAGCCCTTACGGTCGATGCAGTAGTTCAGGCCCTTCAGGAAGTTGTCGTTGGACATGATGGGCTTGACATCCCAGTAGTTCTCCTTGGGAGTCTGGGTGATGGAGCCGTTCTCACCGAACAGAGCTTCCCACTCTTCCATGGTGCAGGTGTTCAGGTTCAGCTTGAAGGTGGTGGCGTCCAGAGTGGTGGTAGCGCGAGGATCGTTCTTGTACTCTTCCAGCTTGGTGGAGGGGATGGAAACAGCGTCCAGGTTGCCGGCCAGGAATTCCTTCAGAGCAGCCTCGGGGTCAGTGTTGACTGCGGTCAGGACCATCATGTAGATGCCGGGGATCTGGTAACGGCCGCCGTCAGCATACAGATCGTTCTTCTTGAAGACGATCTCCTTGCCGGACTGCCAGGACTCCAGCATGTAGTAGCTGGTGGACAGGCTGGTGTCGACGGGGCTCAGAGTGCCGTCGGAGGAGAAGGTAGCGTAGCCCTTCAGACCGCCGGTCAGCTCCAGGAACTCAGCAGGGATGGGGCAGTACAGGCCGGAGGCCAGGTAGTACATAGCGTAGAAGCTGTTGGTGGGGTTGTTGAACTCGAAGGTCAGGTAAGCCTTGCCATCTTCCATGGTAGCCTTGATGCCGACCTGGTTCCACAGATCCTCGTTGAAGCCGTTGGCAGTACCGTTGTAGTACTCGGTGATGCCCTTGATGGAGCCGGAGCCGCCGGTGGCGCCTTCAGGACCACGAGCGATGCCGTTGGACTGGTTGTACAGTTCCTTCCAGGGGGTCAGGTAGTCTTCCAGAGCGACTTCGCGGCCCTTGAAAGCAGCGAACTCGGGCTTGGAGGACATGGTGTTGTAAACCAGCTCGGAGCCGATCTTAACTTCGAACTTGTAGATGGTAGCCAGACCGTTCTCGTCGGGGTTGACAGCCTGGGGCTTTTCCTTAGCAAGCTCGCAGATCCAGTCATAGCCGTCCTTCTCTTCGTTCATCGCGGTGCCCCAGAAGCTACCGGCAAAGTAGCCGTGCAGGTCGCCAGCGACGGAACCCTTGTCGTCCCAGTAGTTAGCAGTACCCTGGTCCTCAGACTGGAAAGTCTGATAGTAGGTGCTGTAGCCCTGAGGCACAACAGGAGTGGTGGGTGCGGGATCAGTTGCGTTGGGGGTGGTTGCGTTGGGGGTAGTTGCGGGGTTGGTGGGGTTGGTGTTGGTGCCAGCACATGCGACCATAGACAGGACCATGGCGAGAACCAGCAGCATTGCAAAGATCTTCTTCATTTTTCTTCCTCCTATTTGGAATTATATTTAGTCGCGACTTGATTGGTCAATCTTCATTCATGACTAAATGTATACGTATTGTACTCTATTGTTCTCCCAATGTCAAACGTTTTTTGCAATTTTATTAGTTAAGGCCATATTTTTTGCCCTTTTCTCATTGATTTTTGTGCATATCCAACAAGTTGTTAATGAAATTGTTAACGAATTTTTAAGCACTTTTTCTGCATATTTATGCACTAGTTTGCTGATAGAAATTCAAAAAAGCCATTTGTCCCCAATCCGCGGACAGCTTTTCGCCATCGTCCGTGGCTCATAGCCGACGGCTGTATTTTTTTGCATTTTCCTGTCAAATCCCGATTTCTGCCCCGATGGCGCAAAAAAGCGGCCGCACGAGCCGTGCAGCCGCCTTCATTTTGATAAATATGTCCAATTTGGGCTCTCAGTTCTCCCCGCCGGCATCTTCTACCCGTTCAATGCGCTGATGCAGGGGCGGATGGCTGTACTCCAGCACCACGCACACCTTTGACGGCGCCAGATGGGCAAAATTTTCCCGGGCCAGTTTCTTCAGCGCAGTGACCATGGCCGGACCGTAGCCCTCCTCCACCGCCTGCCGGTCCGCCCGGAACTCCGCAAAGCGGCTGTAGGCATTCCGGGCCATGCTGCTTAAGGGATTGGTCAAGCTCAGACCGATGCCGGCCAGCACATAGGCAAAGCCGTAGTTCACCGCCCCAAAGCCAAAGGCTTCATGGAGCCGGGGATCCCGGACCGACAGCCACACCACCACCGCCATCAGCAGCAGATTGCCGAAATTCATGATCTGCTGCTTCAGCACATCCTTGTGAAGGCCGTGGCCCAGTTCATGGGCAAATACGGCGCAGATCTCCTCCGGGGTCATGGCGTTGACCAGATTGTCGTACAGCACAATGGTCTTGAGCTTGCCGAAGCCCGTAAAGTAAGCGTTCAGCTTCGTGGTGCGCCGGGAGGCGTCCATCACCTCGATGGCTTTCACCTGGTAGCCGTGCTTGGTCAGCAGGCTCATCAGCCGGTCCTTCAGTTCCCCGTCCTCCAGCGGCACGAACTTGTTGCCGATCCGGCTGAACACGGGATACAGGAAGGAGATCACCAGGGTCAGGGCAAACACCGCCAGCGCAAACAGCAGGATCATCCAATCCCCCAGCTCGATGTGCAGCGCACACAAAATCCCTGCCAGCATGACGCTCAGCAGCAGACTCAGAATGAAATTGCGGATCTGGTCCGTCACAAAAGTCTTCACCGTGGAGCGGTTGAAGCCATACTTTTCCTCGATGACCATGGTGCCGTAATACTCGATGCCCACATTGACCAATGTGCCCACAGCGGCTTCCAGCAGCACCACCGCCAGCAGCTGCCAAAACGCCCCCGGGCCAAACAGGGACGCAAAAGCGGCGTAAGCATTGGCGCAAAGCAAAACGAGGTTCACCAAAAACGATACCACCGTGGACACGATGCCCAGCCGGCAATGCTCCGCGCTGTAACGCCGCCATTGGGCATAGGTCTCAGCGTCGTACACATCCGCCACATTCTCCGGAATGGGATTGCCCGCCGAACGGTACTTCACGATATTCAGCGCCAGGTCATACACCGCGCCCAGAACCAGCAGGATCAAAACCAAAAGTTTCATACTGACCTCTCCTTATATATTATATATAATGTAAGGTAGCACATTTTCCACGAAGATGCAAGATGCTTGTCAGTTCCCCTGCCGGGCGCAAAAAACACCGGCCTGGACGGCCGGTGTCTTATTCTGTCAATTACCGCCGGAAATCCGTGATCTCATTGGTCTTGGCCAAACCGATCCATCTTCCGGCATCATCAAAGGTATACCGGAACACATAACATGTTCCGCCGATGGTAAAGGAGCTTGTTGCCGGTGAGAAGAAGGTCCGGGTGATGCTCTCCACATCCCACAGCAGTTTCCCTTCGTCGTTCACCGTCAGCTTGCCGCCCAAGGATCCTTTCACCGTGTAGAATTCCTGGGGCACCCCCGCATCGGGGTCGCACACCAGCAGCACCGCGGAATACCGCTGGCGCACCATGGGCGTCAGTTCTTCGCTGGGAATATCCCAGATCTTGTTCTCAAAAACATGGCCCAGGATCGTCGCGATCTCATCCCGGCCGCCGTAGCTCTTCTCGCCTTCCGCCAAATTGGGCACGGCGTAGGCGGACAGATAGATCTTCCCGTTGAATTCGATCATATCATTGACGCGGTACATGGCATCGTCACTTTCGTAGGTCAGGGTCTTCGTAATGTTGCCTTCCCGGTCCACCAGGGCAATGGTGGCGAATTCCTTTTTGATGTTGTTGCCCAGTTGGACGATGTAGCCGTCCCCAAAGCAGGTGGCCTTCCAAAAACCGTAATCCAGATCCCGGGTGATCTTCCGGTGGAGGAATTCTCCCTCCGCGGAATACTGGCTCAGGCAAAAATGCTTCAGATCGCCCCGGCTGATCACGGCGTAGCCGCCGTCCTTGTTTTCCAAAACCGCGCAGACATATTCATCCTTGAAGCCGCTTTCCAGCCGCGCTTTCCAAAGGACCTTGCCGCCATCATCGATCTTTGCGATCCAGCCGTATTCCCGTTCCGCACTGCTGGCCGCGGCCTTTTCTCCGTAGACGATCACGCCCCCGGCTGTTTCAATGTGCCCATCGACCCAAAATTCCAGAAATTCCGTGGTCCACAGCAGGGTTTCGCCATCGTATTTTTCAAAATAACCGCCGGCACACAGATCCTCTTCCATAGATTCGTGCCGGAAATCATAGGAAATACCGCTGGGCTCCGATTCAAAGAACCATCCGTTGTAGTTTTTGTAGTTCCACAAATTCTCTATATCCTGGGGCGTGGGTTCTTCCTGCAGGATCTCAAAACCGCTGACCGGATCGGAAATCAAACTGCTTTCGATCACTTCCGCCGTTTTGGAATAGGTAAAGGATTTTGTGGTAATGTCCCGGTAAACTTCACAAATTTCCCGGCGGGACAGGCCCTCCGTAGGCAGATCGTGTTCATCAAAAAAGGCCACCGCCTGCTTATATTCCTCGGCGTCCACCTCCAAAACCGGCCATCCCAAGCCGATGCCCACCATCAGCGCCAAACATACCGCCAGCGCCACGGCGATCCGCCCGGGGGTTCTGAGGGAAAGCCCCGCCTTTTTCCGTCCTTGCTTTTCCGCAAGGACGTCCAATTCCAAATGGGGCTGTGGCAATTTTGCCGCCAGATCTTTCAATTTCTCTTCCATTTCATTCCTCCTGTTTCCGCAGAGCGGCAATGGCCCGCTCATACCGCTTCTGGACGGCCTTGGCAGTCATGCCCAATACCGTGCCGATCTCCCCGTGGGTCAGGCCGCCCACGATCTTCAAGGTGACGATCTGCTGATCCTTGGGTGAAAGGGCCGAGATCAGCTCTATGTAGGCGTAGGGACTTTGCTCCTGCGCCGGCAGTTTCGTGTGGGGCTGTTCCCGTTTGGCCCTGCGCAGATGATCCAAACACAGATTCCGGGCCACCCGGTACAGCCACGGCCGGACCCGGTCCGGATCCCGGGGGCTCTCCCCGGCCAGCACTTTCAAAAAGGTGTCCTGCAGAACATCCTCTGCCAGTTGGGGATCTTTGGTGATGGACAGGGCATAGCGAAATATGCCGTCCTTGTACTGTCCATACCATTCATATAGGCGCTTTTGATCCAACCCTTTCACCTCCTTCTGTATATAAGACGAACGAAACAGGTCAAATGCGACATTGTTTTTCCATTGTAGCACATTTTCATTCCGCGTGCCAGATGCCCATACGCAGAAAAAGAAGCTGTCATTCTGAGCGAGCTCAGCGAGTCGAAGGATCTTGGCACTAAATCTCCTGCTTCGCATGCATTTGGTGCGCAGATTCCTCGATTTCGCTTCGCTTCACTCGGAATGACAGCTTTTTCTCATACTATCGAACTTTATATAATTGTGAAATCCCCGCCTGTGGGCGGCGGTGAAATCGAAACTTTGTTTCGGTGAAATTTGATGCTTACGCATCAAGTGAAATGAAATTTGCCCACATTCGCGTCAGCGAATATTTCACAGCGAAGCTATTGCACAACGCGAAGCGTTATTTCACTTGCCCCCCAGGGCAAATTTCGTTGAAAAAAGCACTTGCATACGCAAGTGCTTTTTTCTGGTGGGGGAGGACGGATTCGAACCATCGAAGCGATACGCAGCAGATTTACAGTCTGTCCCCTTTGGCCACTCGGGAACTCCCCCATATTCACTTTCGGCTCGGTGGAGCCGGTAGACGGACTCGTTAAATTAAGGAGCGGCTCGGTCCAGCCCTCGCCGGCAACGCTCATCCGCGTTGCATTTTAATCTTCGAGTCCCTCGAAGGCATCGGCTCGGTGGAGCCGGTAGACGGACTCGAACCCCCGACCTACTGATTACAAATCAGTTGCTCTACCAACTGAGCTATACCGGCGCGTCGAACCGAACACGCACATTATAGCACGGAATAATAAATTGTCAAGTATTATTTTTTCCTTTTGCAGATTATACCAGGCCCGGGCATTGCATTGCCCCACTTTTTCTATTATAATAAAGAAAAACACTAGGGAGGACACCTTTATGGAATACAGAATTCTCGGCAAGACCGGCCTGCGGATCTCCCGCCTGGGCTTCGGCGGCATTCCCATCCAGAAGATCGACCCGGAGGGCACCCGGCAACTGATGCTGCGCTTGCGGGATGCCGGTGTCAACTATATCGACACCGCCCGGGCCTACACCGTCAGCGAAAGCTTCCTGGGCCAGGCTCTGGAGGGCATCCGGGATGATTTCATCCTGGCCACCAAGAGCATGTCCCGGGATCGGGACACCATGGCCCGGGACATTGAGATCAGCCTGGAAAACCTGCGGACAGATCACATCGATCTGTACCAGGTCCACAACCCCTCCGCCGCGGATCTTCAGAAAGTCTGCGCTCCCGGCGGCGCGCTGGAAGCGCTGTTGGAAGCCAAGGCCGCCGGCAAGATCCGCCACTTGGGTCTGACCGCCCATTCCGCCGCCGTTTTCGCCCAGGCTTTGGGGCTGGATTGGGTAGAAACCATCATGTTCCCCTACAACATCGTGGAAGACCAGGGCGCGGAACTGATGGCCCTGGCCCGGGAGAAAAATATCGGATTTGTGGCCATGAAGCCCCTGGCCGGCGGCGCCATCGACGATGCCACCCTGGCTCTGCGGTACTGCCTGCATAACGAGGATGTGACTGTGGTGATCCCCGGCATGGCAGAGCCCCGGGAACTGGAAGAAAACCTGGCCGCCTGCAACGACTCCTCTCCCCTTTCCGACGCGGAGCTGGAAAAGATCCGGCGTATCCGCGATCAACTGGGTACCGTGTTCTGCCGCCGCTGCAATTACTGCGCCCCCTGCACCGCCGGCATTTCCATTCTGGACATTTTCCTGGCGGAAGGCTATTGGAGCCGCTATGACCTGGAAGACTTCGCCCGCCGCAAGTATAACGGCCTGCAAAAGCACGCATCCGATTGCGTGGATTGCGGTGTTTGTGAGACCCGCTGCCCCTACCACCTGCCCATCCGGGATATGATGAAAAAAGTCGCCAAAAAGTTCGGAAAATAAGCCGAAATGGGGTTTATATTGCCGATGTACACAGTATAGTAGGGCGGGCTGCCCTCAGCCCGCCGTCAGAAAATTTGTCCTCGATGGGCAGATCTTCTGCACATCGTCCTCCAAAAAGGAATGATTTTGGCCCATCGAGGTCCAAAATCATTTCGGCAGCTTGAGGGCAAGCCGCCCTACCCGAATGAACGATAAATTGAAATTTGCATGATCTTTTCAAAAATGGAGGGAGCAGCTCGATGGAGCTGCTCCCGTTTTTTACAGTTCTTCGCCGGCCAGGAACACCCGCTTGCCGGTGTAATCGCCGCGGCAAACCACGAAGTCCGCATGGAGGCCGGGGGCAATGCTGCCCACCTGGTCCTGGACGCCCAGGGCACAGGCCGGATTGTAGCTGGCCGCCCGCACCGCCTCCTCCTCCGGAATGCCGAAGAGGATGGCGTTACGCATACAATCGAACAAATTGGTCGCCGCGCCGGCAATGGTGCCGTCCGCCAGGCGGGCCACGCCGCCGGACAGGAAGGCCGACTGACCGCCGATCTCATACTCGCCGTCGGGCATGCCGCAGCACCGCAGGGCATCGGAGATCAGCACCATCCGCTCGCCGCCGAACATGGCAAATGCCAGCCGCACGGAAGCCGGGTGGATATGGTAGCCGTCACAGATCAGCTCCGCCCGGACCTTGGGGCACTCCACCGCTGCCGGGATCACGCCGGGATTCCGGTGGTGTACCGGGGGCATGGCGTTATACAGATGGGTTAGATGGGTGGCGCCCCGCTCGTAGGCCATCCGGGCGTCCTCATAAGCCGCGTCGGTATGGGCCACGGAAACGGTACACAGCTTGCTGACCTTATCGATAAATTCCGCTGCGCCGGGCAGTTCCGGCGCCACATCGGCAATGCGGATCAAGCCGCCGCAGCCGTCATAGAGCTTCTTAAAGCCTTCATAATCGGGATTTTTCAGATAATCGGCGTTCTGGGCGCCCTTTTTCTTCACATTGAAGTAAGGGCCTTCCATGTGGATGCCCATGAGCCGGGCGTGGCCCTCCGGGGCTTCGTCATGGAGCTGTTTGGCCGTGCCGAAGGCCTTTTCCAGCACGTCATAAGGCAGGGTCAGAGAAGCAGGCGCAAAGGATGTGACGCCGCTGACCGCCAGATACCGGGCCATTTTCTTCAGGCCTTCATAATCGCCGTCGGAAAAATCCACGCCGGAATTGCCGTGGTTGTGGACGTCGATGAGGCCGGGGATCACGGTAGCTCCCTCTAAATCGACAGCATTTTCGGGTACGAATTGGGGCAAAACGGCACCAAAACGGCCATTTTTGACCTCAAAAGCGCCCAAATGGAACTTGTGATCCGTGCCGAAAATCCGCGCATTTTTGTAGAACATGGAATTTCCTCCTGTTTGGATTGATGTCATCCGATGTCCGGCAGGCTGGCTGCGGCCACGGACTGACCCACCCGGCGGGTGTTTTCATCGGGCAGCATCACCTGGAGTGCGGCATACAGCTGGGGGAATTCGTCCGCCAGCACCTGCTGGCAGGTGGAGAGGATCTCCTCGCCGCCCTTGCCGGACATGACTCTGCCCAGCACCATCATGTGCTTGATGTCATAGAACCGGGAATACTGGACCACCGCATAGGCAAGGTAAATGCCGATGTCATGGAACACCTCCTTGGCCCGGGGATCGTCCTGTTCCATCAGACCCTGGACCACTTTCAGCTTCTCCGCCGGGGACAGCTTTTCATCCAGCTCGATACCGGCCCGGGGCGCCAGCTTGATCACCGCATCCTGGGAGAAATACTTGCAGCCCACGCCGATATCGGTGGACCATTCGTCCACCAGGGCATTCTCGCTGAGGTCCACGGGGGCGAAGGCCAGTTCGCTGATCCAGCCCAGCACATTCATATCCTTATCCACATAGCCCACGGCCTCGGAAGTACCCATGGCCAGGCCCATGATGGAACCTACGCCCATGCCCATAGCGCCGGCCAGGGCGGTAACATCGCCGTCATTGGCCACCACGATGGGCACATCGCCGATGGCAGCGGCAGCCCGGTCATAGACGGTCTTGACTTCGTCCCAACGATCCCGGGGCACGCAGTAGAAGATGCTGGAGATCATGGGGGCATTGCCGATGAACACACCGGCAGAAGAAACGCCGATGCCATCCACCCGGGGCATTTTGGAAGCAGCGGTGCGGAAAGAATCCAGAATGCCCTCATACTGGTAGGAAGGATCGGGATTCAGCTTGGGATGCCACACCACTTCTTCGGAGTAGACCACTTCTCCATCGATGACCGCAGAGACCTTCCGGTCAGATCCGCCGGCGTCAAAACCGATGCGGCAGCCTTCCGTATGGCCGCCGATGGGCTTGGGAGATTCATTGGGGGCAGGACAGCCTTCCAGGGGCAGGTCCAGGATCTCCAAAGGCCGCTCGTAGAGCTTGCCGAAGAAATCATAGTCAAAGGCCCGCTCCCCTTCCGGGGTATAGGCCTGCTGCAGCTTCTTTGCAATATCGCTGCAGCCGCAAACATAGACCCGGAAGCCGCCGATGGACCACAGCAGGAACTTCATATACCGCTCCACAAAGCGGTAATCCGCCGCGGCCATTTCGGCTGTGCCGTGGATCTTGGCGTGGCGCACGGACACGAAGCCTTCGTTCCGTTCCACGGCGATGGCGATGGGCACATTGGCCCCCGCCTCGTAGGCGTTCATCCAGACACCGAAGGGAATAAACTCCGGATCCAGGGCCGGGATGTGCTTCTGGGAATATTCAACACCGAGATAACGCATGGTATTCCCCTTTTACTTGCCGCGGACCTGGGCAGCCACTTCGGCCACGATCCGGTTCATTTCGTCCCACTTCTTCTCCATATCCGCCGCCAGCTTGATCTGGGTACGGGCACGGATCAGATTATGCTCGGGATAGGCGGTCTTGAAATACAGGTCGCCGTCGATATAATCCTTCAGGAACCGGACAGCCACTTCCATGGTCATGGTCAGCGCGCCCAGGGGCAGCATCTGCACTTCCAGATCCGTCAAAGAGGGTGCGGCCTCCAGATAGCCCTGGGTGAACACCCGGAACATATGCAGGTCCAGTTCCATCTTCATGTAGTCCGGTTCATCTTCAGCGGCGGTGGCAGCGCCGAAACGGATGGAATCGCCAAAGTCATGGGCGCTGAGGCCGGGCATAACCGTATCCAGGTCCAGCACGCACAGGCTCTTGCGGGTCTTTTTATCCAGCAGGACATTGTTCAGCTTGGTATCGTTGTGGGTGACCCGCAGGGGCAATTCGCCGGACTCCCGCATCCGCTGGAGCTGGCTCATCTGCTCCTCCCGCTGCATCAAAAACCGCAGTTCCTCCCGGACGGTCTTGACCCGGTCACAGGGGTCGGCTTCCACGCTGGCGTGGAGCTGACGGTAGCGGTCGATGGTATTGTGGAATTCCGGAATGGTCTCGAAAAGGGTATGGGCCGGGAACTCTGCCAGCTGCTCCTGGAAACGACCGAAGGCCAGAGCGCTCTGGTAGAAATCCTGATCACTTTCCGGCATATCCAGGCTGAAGCCGCCCACAAAATCGTAGCAGCGCCAGAATTCACCCTTCCGGTCCCGGTGATAATACAGGCCCGTATGGGTGGGGATAAAGTGCAGGGCATTCCGGGGATCTTCCACCCGCTGACGCAGGTAATCCGTCACGGCGATAATATTGCCCATGAGCCGGACGGGGTCCCGGAACACATATTTATTGATCTGCTGCACCACATACTCCGCACCGGTGTCGGTGGTGATCCGATAGGTATGGTTAATATGTCCGCTGCCGAATTCCTGGCAGGCAACAGGCGTGCCTTCCAGCTGGAACGCGTAGGCGGCTTTTTCGATGTTCATGCGATTCACCTCATAGATATTCTGGTCAAAAAGTCGAAATATATACTTTTCATGCAGGAAATTATAACATATACTTCCGGAAAAAGCAATGGTAAATATGATAACCCGCCGACATGCTCACTGCTGGCCATCCCGCAGCAGATCGGCGATGGTGATGCCTTCAAAGAAGTCATCGATCATCTTATCCAACCGATCCCACATAGGCTTGGTCTGGCAGCATTCGCTGCGGTCGCAAGCAGCAGGGCCCTGGCTGGTGCAGGAAACGGCGGCCAGCGAGCCTTCCGTCAGCTTCAGGATCGAGCCGATGGTATACCCCTCCGGGCTGCGGTTCAGGCGGTAGCCGCCGCCTTTACCATGGACGGCATCCACGAAGCCGGCCTTGGACAGCACCGCCATAATGGATTCCAGATATTTTTGGGACATATGCTCCGCCTCGGCGATCTCCTTCAGCGGCACATACTCCTCCTGGGGATGCCGGGCCAGATTCACCATGACCCGCAGAGCATAGCGTCCCTTGGTGGATACGATCATGGCTTATTCCCCGTGAGCGGCGGCATGGAGCTCGTCGTGGTCGATCTCCTTGAACTTTTCCGCATCGTAAGGAATGCCGTTGCGGTCAAAATAGTCCTTCAGAGCATTCTTGATGGCCTCCTCCGCCAGCACGGAGCAGTGGAGCTTGTGTGCAGGCAGGCCGTCCAGAGCCTCGGCAACGGCCTTATTGGTCAGAGACAGGGCTTCGTGGATAGACTTACCCTTGATCATTTCGGTGGCCATGGAAGAAGAAGCGATGGCGCTGCCGCAGCCAAAGGTCTCAAACTTGCAATCCACAATGATATCATTTTCGATCTTCAGATAGATCTTCATGATGTCGCCGCACTTGGCATTGCCTACTTCGCCGACACCGTCGGCATTCTCAATCACGCCCACATTCCGGGGGTTGGTAAAGTGATCCATCACTTTTTCGCTGTAAAGTGCCATAGTTTATCTCCTCTTACAAAATATATTCTCTCTTGCCGGTCTGCAAATCCCGCCAGACCGGGCTGATATTCCGCAAATACTGGACCACCTGGGGAACTACTTCCAGGATATGATCCACTTCCTCTTCCGTATTCCCGGCGCACAGGGACAGCCGCAGGCTGCCATGGGCCACATCGTGGACCCGGCCGATGGCCAGCAGCACATGGCTGGGATCCAGAGAACCGGAGGTGCAGGCCGAGCCGGAGGAAGCCTGGACGCCCTTCATATCCAGAAGGAGCAGCAGGCTCTCACCTTCGATGCCCTCAAAACAGAAGCTGACATTGCCGGGCAGCCGGTTCACGGCATCGCCGTTCAGAGCGCAGTGGGGGATCTGAGAAAGGCCGGCAATGAGCTTGTCCCGCAGGGCGGTAACTTTGGCGGCATGCTCTTCCAGATGGGCCACGGCATCCTCCAAAGCGGCCACCATGCCGCAGATCCCGGGCAGATTTTCCGTACCGGCCCGCTTGCCCCGCTCCTGGGCGCCGCCGTCGATGATATTCGACAGCATCATGCCCCGGCGGCAATACAGCGCGCCCACGCCCTTGGGGCCGTGGAACTTGTGGGCCGACAGGCTCAGCATATCGATATTCTGCTCTTTGACGTTGATGGCCAGATGGCCCACCGCCTGGACCGCATCGGTGTGGAACGGCACGCCGGCCTCTTTGCAGACCGCACCGATCTCGGCAATGGGCAGCACCGAACCGATCTCATTGTTGGCGTACATACAGGTCACCAGGCAGGTATCGGGACGCAGGGCATCGCGCACCTGCCGGGCGGTAATGTTGTGGTTGTTCCGCACATCCAACAGCGTCACTTCAAAGCCCTCCCGCTGGAGCTTTTCCAGGGTGTGCAGCACGGCATGATGCTCAAAAGCCGTGGAAATGATGTGCTTCTTCCCCTTCCGGGCGCCGTTGCGGGCAGCGGAGATGATGGCCTGGTTATCGGCCTCGCTGCCGCCGGAAGTAAAATAGATCTCCCGGGGTTCGCAGCCCAAAACGGCAGCGACCCGGCTGCGGCAATCTTCCAGCACTTCCTTGGCCTCCTGGCCCACGGAGTGGAGGGAAGAGGGATTTCCGTAGTATTTTTCACTGCAGGCGATCATGGCCTCCAGGGCCGGACGGCCGATCTTGGTGGTGGCAGCATTGTCTGCGTAGACATTCATGGTATCGATCCTCCTTTGGGAATTCAACCTAGTAATTATGTAGGTAAATAGTACCATCACTTACCTACTTTGTCAATAGGTAAATAGGTCACAGAACAGGGAGGGCCGAGGCCCTCCCTCCTTGTTTACAAAATCCCTTCCAAAATGGACACGAACTGCTCCAGACCAGCCCGATCGGCCTCGGTAAAGCGGCCGACCATGGGGCTGTCGATATCCAGAACGCCCCAGATCCGGCCGTCCACCCGGATGGGCACGACGATCTCGGAATTGGACGCGCAGTCGCAGGCGATATGGCCCGGGAACTGATGGACATCCGCCACCAGTTGGGTCTGTCCCTCCGCCACTGCCGTGCCGCAGACCCCTCTGCCCACGGCGATCTCCACGCAGGCCGGTTTGCCCTGGAAGGGGCCCAGCACCAGCTTGCCGCCGGTCATTTTGTAAAAGCCGGCCCAGTTGATGTCCGGCAGGTGCATCCACAGCAGAGCGGACGCATTGGCCAAATTGGCAGTTTCATGGGGCACATCCCCGGTCAGCGCCTCCAAAGCGGCGCACAGGGCAGGATAGTCGGTCATGGCGGTTCTCCTTTTGTTCCTTTTCCTGCATTATACACCCGAGGACGCTCTATTGCAAGGATTTGTAATTTTCGGCAGTTTATGCTATACTATATAATATAAAGGAGGGGATCTGATGGCACACGAACCTTACATCCGCACCGTCCCGGGCAGCCGGCAGGCGGTCGTGCTGATCCACGGGATCTTAGGCACGCCGGAGCATTTCCGGGATCTACTGCCGCTGATCCCGGCGCAGTGGTCTGTATACAACATTCTTCTGCCCGGCCACGGAAAAAGCGTACGGGATTTTTCCCGCAGTTCCATGGATCAGTGGCGTAGCTATGTTGCCGGGTTGGTTACAGAATTGAGTAAGCAGTACGACGGCATTTTCATCATCGCCCACTCCATGGGCACCCTGTTCGCCATCCGGGAGGCGGTAAAACGCCCCCAAAAGATCCGGGGCTTATTCCTACTGCAAACGCCGCTGTACCCCCGGATGCAGATCTCCGCCGGCCTGCGGGCGGCTCTGATGCCCTTTGGCATCGTGCTGAAAAAGGCGGAGGATATGTACCGGGGCACCAGTGTGGCCATGGACAGGCGGATCTGGCGGTATTTGGGTTGGATCCCCCGGTTTATGGAGTTGTTCCGGGAGTGCCGCGCCACCCGGAAACTACTGGGACGCATCAGCGTGCCCTGCCGCATCTACCAATGCCGGCACGACGAAATGGTGTCCCTGCGCACCTGCCGGGAACTGGCGAAACACCCCCACCTGCAGGTGACGATGCTGGAAGAGGCCACCCATTACGCCTACCGCGGCGCCGATCTGGCGCTGCTGCAGCAGGAACTGGGTGACATGATCCGGGAAATCGGATAAAACGCAACGATTTCATAAAGGCAAACAAGCACAAACAAGGCTAAAAGCCAATATAACAAGAAGCTGTCATCCTGAGCGAGCGTAGCGAGCCGAAGGATGACAGCTTCTTTTACGATTTACACATTGTACAAGGGGCGGATCTTTTGCTTGTAGATCCGGCTGAAGAGAACCAACGTTGCCAGGAGGCTCACCACTTCCGCAATAGGGAAGGCCCACCACACGTTGTTCACATCCCCGGTCAGACTCAGCAGCCAGGCCGCCGGCAGCAACGCCAGCATCTGCCGGCACAAGGAGCAAATGGTGGAATAGATGCCGTTGCCCAGCGCCGGGAACGAAGCGCCCAGGGCGATGCCCACTGCCGCCAGGGGGAAGTGGATGGCAATGATGCGCAGGGCCACCTTGCCCAGTTCCATAAAGGTATCCGTCAGATTGAACAGGCTCAGCAGCAACTGGGGGATCAGCTCAAAGGCCGCAAGACCCAGCAGCATGAAGACCAGGGCGCCGCCCACTGACCATTTCAGCGTTTTGGTGATCCGCTGAGGATTCCGGGCGCCGTAGTTATAGGCTACCACGGAGATAGTAGCATTGTTCAAGCCGAACAGGGGCATAAAGAAGAAACTCTGGAGCTTATAGTAAATGGAGAACACGCCGGTGGCGATCTCTCCCACCCCGGCAAAGCCCAGCAGGATCTGGTTCATGGAGAAATTCATGACGGAACTGACGGAATTCATGATCATGGAGGGCACGCCCACTGTCAAAATGGGACGGATCACATCCCACCGGGGGGCAATGCTCTTCACCGACAGTCGGATGTCATGGTTGCACTTGAGATTGAAGATCAGCGCCAGCAGCGCTGCTGACCACTGACCCATAACCGTGGCGATGGCGGCGCCGGCAGCACCCATGGCCGGGATGCCCAACCACTCCACGCCGAAAATAAACACCGGGTCCAGGGCAATATTCATCACCGCGCCCACGCCCTGGGTGATCATGGTGTGCATGGTGCGGCCGGTGGCCTGGAGCATCCGCTCAAACAGCACTTCAAAATAGATGCCCATGGTGAAAATGCAGCAGATGGAGGTATAACTGATACCGGCTTCCAGGATCTCCGGGGTGCAGTCATAGGAGCTGTAATACAGCTTCGTGCCAAACAGGCCGAAGAGCATAAAGATGGCCGTGGCGCAGAAGGCCAGGAAAATGCCGTTGCCGGCGGCCCGGTCGGCCCGGTCTCGGTTGCCTTCGCCCAGGGATTTGCTCAAAAGAGAGTTGACACCCACGCCGATGCCCACGGCAAAGCCGATCTGCACATTCTGCACCGGGAAAGCCATGCCCAAAGCGGTGACCGCATTGGGATCGTAATGGGAAATATAAATGCTGTCCACTATATTATAAAATGCCTGGACCAGCATGCTCAGGATCATGGGCACTGCCATATTCACCAGCAGTTTGCCAATGGGCATGGTGCCCATCTTATTTTCCCCCAGACGGGGGGTATTCTTCTCAGCCATGGTATTCCTCACTTGGATCAACAGAAATTCGTTTTACAAAATAGCACATTCTCCGCCAAAAGGCAAGACATAAAAAATCCCCGGGAGACCCGGGGATTTATTGTACCTTATTCGCCGCTTCTCCAGCCGGAACCGATGGTGCCGATGATGGAGCTGACGGTGGGCATGGTGGCCGCGGGGGACAGATCGGACAGGATCACCCGGCGGGCGCACTCATAATGCTTGGTGAAGTAGGAGTTGGACAGCTCCACGATGGTGATGCCCTTGGTCTCGCTGGCGTGGATCAGCTTGCCGTTGCCCAGGTAAATGCCCACATGGGAGGCAAAACCACGGGAACTGGTGTTGGAGAAGATGATCAGATCGCCGGGCTGCAGATCTTCCTTGGCCACGATGATGCCGTTGGACAGCTGGGTGCGGACATTCCGATTGATCTTCAGACCCACTTCACGGAACACATACTGGGTGTAGCCGGAGCAGTCGAAACCGCGGGGGGTGGTGCCGCCGGAAACATAGCGGACGCCGATATACTTCTTGGAAGCGGCCACCAGCTCGCTCTTGAGCTTCATGGCACTCTGCACACTGTAAGAAGGCAGGTGTTTGCTGTGGCTGCTCTCCTCATTGGCACGGACGAAGAAATCGCCGTTTTCATCCTGCACCAGCTGATCCTTGGGGATATAACCCACCATGTCGTAGCAGTCTACCTTGTAGAAGTTCTTCTTGCTGCCCAGGACAGTGACCTGCGTGCCATCTTCAAAGCAGCCGATGACGGTGGAGCTGGCGTAGGGGGAATAGTAAACATTGGTGACCAGGTGGCCGTTGGGGCTTGCCTCGACGGTGTCACCGGACACGGCAGGGGCTTCCGGCACTTCGCCGCCATTGAGGCTGGAGAAAGCGGAGGCGGGTGCCAGCAGGCATGCCACACAGCAGGTCAGTATCAGGGCGATTCTTGCGAAACGCTTCAAATCAAACATAGAAAAAGTCCTTTCGGATTACAAGTTTGCAATCAATCGGTTACAACATCGTTACGAATTGTAACATATTGTTTCCAATCTGTCAAGCATTTCCTATGTCTGTTTTTCAGAAAAAATGGGATTATTTCGATTTTTTTCCGTTTTTCGGCGTCTTTTCCTCCACTTTGACACAAAAATGCGTTCATCCGCCCCCCTACGGGGGAATACTCTGTTACAAAATCGGTAACACTATTCCAATGTATCCGCTACCAAAGTCCCTTCCCCGGGGCGGAAAGAGGACAGTACCCGGATGGGCACCCGGTAGAGCATCGCCAGCTCCACACAGCGGTCGTGGAGCACCTGGGCCCCCTGCCGGGCCATGGCCAGCATGGTGTCATAGTCCACCAGGTCCAGCCGCGTGGCATCGGGAAACTGCCGGGGGTCCCGGTCATAGACCCCGTCCACATCCGTATAGATCCGGCACTCCCCTGCCCCCAAATAGGCGGCCAGGGCCACCGCCGTGGTGTCCGATCCGCCCCGGCCCAGGGTGGTGATGTCCCCCCGGCCGTTGACTCCCTGGAAACCGGCCACGATGACCCCTTTCCCCTGCTCCAGTTCCCGCAGGATCCGGTCATTGCGCAACCCCAGCACCCGGGCATTGCCGTGGACGGCATCGGTCAGAAGACCTGCCTGGGCCCCGGTGAGACTGATGGCGCCGTATCCTTTTTTCATCACCGCCATGGCAAGCAGCGCCGCCGAAATCTGCTCCCCGGCGCTTAAGCAGGCATCCAGCTCCCGGGCCGACGGCTCGTCGGTGATGGCCGCGGCCTGCTGCAGAAGTTCATCGGTGGTATCGCCCCAGGCAGAAACCACCGCCACGACCCGGTTGCCCCGGGCCAATTCTTCCGCCACGCGGCCGGCTGCCACCGCCACCCGCTGGGGATCCTGCAAAGATGTTCCTCCGAATTTCAGTACGATCAGCATATACTTCACCTCCATGCCATACTACGGCAGGGGGTGACAAATTGTGCCCCGCGGCGCAAAAAACCGCCCCGTCAGCAGACGGAGCGGTGTGTATTTTTGATTTTAGCCGCCCAGGATATCGGCCTTGATGACGCCGGGGGTACTGCCCATCTCATGGAGCAGTTCGTCCAGGCTGATCTTCAGGTCAGAAGTTTCGGCGGTGATGGTCACCAGGGCGCAGCCATTGCTGGGCACCACGGAATTGATGGTCAGAATATTCACTTCCTGCTCGGCCAGAGAGATCAAAATGGCGGACAGCACGCCGGGCTCGTCCTGCAGGCGGAACTGGAGCGTAATGACCCGGCCCATGGCGGACTTGTCAAAGGGCATCACGGCATCCCGGTACTTATAAAAAGCGCTGCGGCTGATGCCCATCATCTGAGTGGCGGTGTTTACATTCCGGGCCTCACCGGTGGAGAGCAGACGCTTGACCTCCGCAACCTTCACAAAAATCTCCGGCAATGCATTGGCTTCCACGATATAGTACTTCGGTTTCTTGGCCATAATGTCCTCCCAATACTTTGGATCTGTCGAAGCAGGTCCTGTTTTCATAACAAAATTGTATCACACTTTTCCAAAAAAGCAAGCCGAATATCATCATTTTTTGTGAAAGGATCACGAAATATGTCTTCTTTTTCTTTACGAAAGACCCTTGCCGTTACGATGATCGCGTTGCTGGCCTGGCTGGGCATTCGCTATCTTTTGCCTCTGATGCTGCCGTTTTTGCTGGGGATCTTGTTGGCACTGGCTGCGGAGCCTCTGGTGCAGGTATGCTCCCGGCGGCTGAAATTACCCCGGGGAGCTGCCACGGGCATTGGCGTGACCATCACGCTGTTGCTGCTGACATTGGTGCTGTTGGTGCTGGGGGCGCTGGCTCTGCGGCAGTTGCAGGCCCTGGCCGCCCGGATGCCGGATCTGGGCCAGGCCGCGGCGGCAGGACTGGACGATCTGCAAGGCTGGATGCTGGCTCTGGCGGACAAAGCCCCGGAAAGCATCCGTCCCCTGGCCCACCAGGGGGTGGAGGGACTTTTTGATAACGGGGATCTGCTGCTGGACAAACTCACCGCCCTGGTGGGCTCTCTGGCCTCCGGCATCGTCACCAAACTGCCGGACAGCGCCCTGAATATCGGCACCTGGCTGCTGTCTGCCTTTATGTTTTCCGCCCGGCTGCCGGCTATTCGCAACTGGCTGGAGGGGCGTTTTGGCAGCGCCTGGCAGCAATTCCGGCAGCTCTGGGGGCGGCTGAAGAAATCCGTCGGTGGGTGGTTCATCGCCCAGTGCAAGCTTATTGCCGTGACCTTTGGGGTACTTTCTCTGGGGTTTATGCTGCTGCGGATCGAAAATGCCCTGCTGTGGGCGGCGCTGATCTCCCTGGCCGACGCCCTGCCGGTGCTGGGCACCGGGGTGATCCTGGCACCCTGGAGTTTGGTGTGCTTTATTCAGGGCAACAGCGTCCGGGGGGTGGGCCTTCTGGGGATCTGCGCCGTAGCGGTGCTTCTGCGGTCCATCCTGGAGCCAAAACTGGTGGGCAAGCAGTTGGGCCTGGATCCGCTGATCACCCTGGCGGCCATTTATGCCGGCTATCGGCTGTGGGGGTTGCCGGGGATGGTCCTCTCGCCGCTGCTGGCGGTGACGGCGGTGCAGCTATTCTCCCCCCGCCCGGAAGAATAAAACGCCGGGCTTTCCCAAAATCGCCATGTTCAATATTCACAATTTTTCAATCTTCCTATTGTGCATCCGGTATTATTTTGATATAATATTTAGAAAAAAGTTATAATGGATGTGTATTGTCGTGAAATATGGAGTTTGGAATATCGGACAGCCGGAGATGGCCGGCGTAAACGCTCTGGCAGGCGGCGGCTACGGACCTCTGACCGCCATGGTCCTGTCCTCCCGGGGGATCAATGACCTCCGGCAGGCCCGGGACTACCTGGGCTGCGACGGCGGCCTGGAAGATCCCTTCCTCATGAAGGACATGGATCTGGCCGTGGGCCGGGTAGCCCTGGCCATGACCCGGGGCGAAAAGATCGCCGTATTCGGCGATTATGACGTGGATGGCATCACCTCTACCTGCCTGCTGACGGATTTTCTCCGCCGCAACGGCGCGGATGTGGTCAGCTATATCCCCGGCCGCATGGAAGAAGGCTACGGCCTGAATCCCATTGCCCTGCGGCAGCTGGCCGCGGAGGGCGTGCAGCTGATCATCACCGTGGACTGCGGTATCACCGCCGTCAGCGAAGCCCAGCTGTGCAAAGAACTGGGCATGGAACTGGTGATCACCGACCACCACGAATGTAAGGACACCCTGCCCGAAGCCGTGGCGGTGGTGGACCCCCACCGGCCGGATTGTACTTATCCCCACCGGAATCTGTGCGGTGTGGGCGTGGCTTTTAAGCTGGCCTGCGCCCTCAGCGGCGATCAGCAAGCCGTTTTGCATGAATACGCGGACATGGTCTGCCTGGGCACGGTGGCGGACGTGATGCCCCTTCAGGGAGAAAACCGCACCTTTGTGGCCAAGGGCCTGGAGCTGCTGCAGCGCACCCGCCGGCCCGGCATTGCCGCGCTGATGAAAGAAAGCGGCTGCGCCCCGGAAAATATCAGCGCCATGGCCATCGGCTTTATGCTGGCCCCCCGGATCAATGCCGCCGGCCGCATGGGTCAGATCGACCTGGCTGTGGAACTGTTTTTGACCGACGATGAGGAAAAGGCCGCCCAACTGGCCCGGGGTCTGTGCGATCTGAACCGCCAGCGGCAGAGCGTGGAGTCGGAAATTTACGCCCAGGCTGTATCCATGCTGCCGGAAGGCAAAGGTATGGAAGCCATCGTCCTGGCCGACGAAAGCTGGCACCAGGGCGTGGTGGGCATTGTGGCCAGCCGTATGGCGGAAGAATTCAGCTGCCCCACGTTCCTGATCTGCCTGGACGGCGAGCATGGCAAGGCCAGTTCCCGGAGTTTCGGCGGTTTTAACCTCTTTGCTTCTCTGACCACCCTGGCGCCCCTGCTGGAAAGCTACGGCGGCCATGAACTGGCAGCCGGTTTCACCATCCACCGGGATCAAATTGCTGCCTTCCGCCGGGAGATCTGCAAATTGGCAGCGGAATATTACGCCGCTTCCGAAGGACCCCGCACAGTGCTGGAGGCAGACTGCGCCGTGACGCCGGAACTGCTGACCGTGAAAGGCATCGACGCCCTTTCCGCCCTGGAACCCTGCGGCAACGGCTGTCCCAAGCCCCTGCTGGTGATGGAGAAGCTGACCGTGGATCGGATCAGCATGGTAGGCAGCGGCCGCCATATGCGCCTGCGGCTGAAGCAGGGCCGCAACTACATCAACGCCATCTATTTCTCCGCCACGCCGGAAAGCGTTTCCATCGAGCCCGGCGATGTGGTGGATGTGGCCTTCCACCCCCAGGTCAACGAATTCCGGGGAGAACGCACTGTGCAGATGAATGTGGTGGACATCCGCCCCAGCTGCACCGCCGAATGCAGCCCCGATACCGCCGGCTACAACAGCCTGCGCAATGACCGGCTGGATGCGAAAAGCGCCAATGCCCTGTGCCCCGACCGGCAGATGCAAAGCATCGTTTGGCGGTATCTGGCCCAGGTGGGCCGGCCCATCCAGGAGACCCCCATGTGCCTGTGCCGCAAGATCGTTCGCTGGTCCGGCAGCCCCATGAGCCTGGGCCAGCTGCTGACCTGTCTGGACATTTTCAGTGATGTGGGTCTGCTGCAGGTGCAGCGGATGCACAAGCACATCCTGATCAAACTGACCCCCGGCCAGAACAAGGCCGATCTGAATACCAGCCAAACCATGCAGCGACTGCTGCGGGCAAAAGAAAGTTGAGTTTACTATGGAAAGTTTTGAAGCCCATTATGAATCGATGATGGCGGTGCTCCGGCAGCATATGCCCGGCGCGGATCTGGAGCTGATCCAGCGGGCCGTGGAATACGCCGACGCCAAACATTGCCACCAAAAGCGGAAAGACGGCTCACCTTACATCATCCACCCCCTGGCGGTGGCGGAGATCGTGGTAGAGATGGGCCTGGACACCGACGCGGTGCTGGGCGCTCTGCTGCACGATTGCATCGAAGATACCGACGCTTCCCACGAAGAGATCGAGAAGATCTTCGGCACCAGCGTTGCCGAACTGGTGGAAGGCGTTACCAAGCTGACCCGGACGGACTTCACCTCCACCGAGGAAGCTCAGATGGAAAATCTGCGCAAGATGTTCATGGCCATGTCCAAGGACATCCGGGTGGTGCTGATCAAGATCGCCGACCGGCTCCACAATATGCGGACCATGCAGTACCAGACCCCGGAAAAGCAGATCAAAAAATGTCGGGAGACCATGGACATCTATGCCCCCCTGGCCCACCGGCTTGGTATGCAGAAGAACAAATGGGAGCTGGAAGATATCGCCCTGCGGTATCTGGACCCCGATAATTACAACGCCATCATGGAGTACCTGAACTCTCACAAAGAAGAGGACGAGGCCTTCATGCGGACCATCCAGAACACCATTCAGGAGCGGCTGGATGCCATGGGTATCCACAGCAAGACCTACGGCCGCATCAAGCACGTCTACTCCATCTACCGCAAGATGCGTACCCAGGGCAAGACCATCGACGAATTGTACGATATTTACGCCTTCCGGTGTCTGGTGGACTCCATTCCCGATTGCTACAATGTTTTGGGCCATGTCCATGACCTGTTTAACCTGGTGCCCGGCCGGTTCAAGGATTACATTTCCACCCCCAAGCCCAATATGTACCAGAGTTTGCACACCACCGTCATCGGCAAGCAGGGCATCCCCTTCGAGGTGCAGATCCGCACCTGGGAGATGCACGAGACAGCCGAATACGGTATCGCCGCCCACTGGAAATACAAGCAGGGCACCGGCGGCGGCACGGAAAAGGACTTTGAGTGGGTCCGCCGGTTGCTGGAAAGCCAGCAGGACGCGGATGCAGACGAATATATCCAGTCATTAAAGATCGATATGTTCGACGACGAGGTGTTCGTCTTTACCCCCAAGGGCCGGATCGTCTCCCTGCCCGCCGGTTCTACCCCCATCGACTTTGCCTATATGATCCACTCCGGCGTGGGCAACGCCATGATCGGCGCCAAGGTCAACAACCGGATCGCCACCATCGACACCCCCCTGAAAAACGGCGACATCGTGGAGATTTTGACCTCCAAGACCGCCAAGGGCCCCAGCCGTGACTGGCTGAACATCTGCAAGAGCAACCAGGCCCGCACCAAGATCAAGCAGTGGTTCAAGAAGGAAAAGCGGGAAGAAAACGTGGCCTTCGGCCGCTCCGCATTCGAAGCCGAAATGAAGCGGGTGGGTCTGCCCCTTTCCGTCACCATCGACCCGGAGATCGGCCCGCAACTGCTGAAAAAGCTGAGCTTTGCCAGCTGGGAAGATATGTACGCCGCCATCGGCTACGGCGGTCTTACCGCCACCAAAGCCGTAGGCCGGATCCGGGACGACATCAACCGGGCCGTCAAAGCGCAGAATAACGACAAGATCACACAAAATCCCCTGAAGACCGCCGCCCCCAGCAAGGTCAACCGCCACGCGGTGAACGGCGTCATCGTGGAGGATATTGACTCGTGCATGATCAAATTCGCCAAGTGCTGTACCCCCGTGCCCGGCGATGACATCATCGGCTTCATCACCAAGGGCTTCGGTGTCAGCGTCCATCGGATGGACTGCCCCAATACCGCCCACCGCAACGAGCCCATCCAGGCCGCCCGTTGGGTCCGGGTCCGCTGGGCCAACCAGGAGGATCAGCCCTTCGAGACCACTCTGGAGCTGGATTGCATCACCCGGGACGGCCTACTGTTGGATGTGGCCCAGACCATGACCACCGCCCGGGTCCGGGTGAAGGAGCTGTTCGGCAAAGATCTGCCCGACGGCAAGAGCGTGTTCACCGTCAAATTTGAAGTCCGCAACGCCGCCGAACTGGAAGCCATCCGCAAGAAATTGCTGGCCATCCGGGACGTGATCGGTTCCAGAAGAGGACAGAACTAAAAGGATCCCCTCAAGGGGAGCCTTGAAAGGAGCCCGTTTTATGCGCGCCATATTGACAAGAGTAAATTCCGCTTCCGTCACCATCGACGGCGAAATCGTGGGATCCATCGGCAAGGGTTTTCTGATCCTGCTGGGCGTAGGTCCCAATGATACGGAAAAAGAATGCCGCTACCTAGCGGAAAAGGCCCTGGGCCTGCGGATCTTTGAGGATGAAAACGGCAAAATGAACCTGGGCTTGGAAGCCGTCGGCGGCCAGGTGCTGGTGGTAAGCCAGTTCACCCTCTATGGCAACTGCCGCAAGGGCCGCCGCCCCAGCTTTACCGATGCCGCCGGCCCGGAACTGGGCAATGCCCTGTACGAAAAATTCCTGGCCATCTGCGAAGAACTGGGCTATCCGCCCCAACATGGCCGCTTTGGCGCGGATATGAAGGTGGCCTCCGTCAATGACGGGCCGGTGACCTTGATCCTGGACACGGATCAGCTGATGGACACGCCCCGGAGGTAAACCATGCTGAAGATCCACACCCTGCCCCTGGGGGCATATCAGACCAACTGCTATATCCTCCACAACAGCGATTCCAGCGCCTGCGTCATCATCGACCCCGGCTATGAGCCGAAGCGTATTGCGTCCTTTTTGGATGAAAACGGGTTACGCGCGGAGGCTGTTTTGCTGACCCACGGCCACTTTGACCATGTGGGCGCAGTAAAGAAGCTGGTAACCGACACCGGTTGCGCCCTGTGGATGCACGAAGCCGACTGGTCTCAGCGGCGCAATCCCATCACGGCCGGGTTGTTTCCCTTAAGCAACTGCGACTTCTGCGAAGTACAGTTTTTTGAAGATCATCAGGTCCTTTCCGTCGCCGGTCTGGAACTGCGGGTGCTCCACACCCCGGGCCACACCTGGGGCTCTGTATGCTTGATGTGCGGCGATGCCCTGTTTTCCGGTGACACCCTGTTCGCCGGCTCCTGCGGCCGCACCGACCTGGGGGGCGATTGGGATACCCTTTGCCGCTCCCTCAAACGCCTGGCCGCCCTGGACGGAGACTTTTCCGTTTACCCCGGCCACGGGGAATCGACTACTTTAGCCCGGGAGAGGCTGTATAATCCCTATATGAGGTAATGTATGAAACTGACACTTGTGGGTCATGAGGACCGCTATGCCGTAGAACAACTGCAAATGTCATTGTTTTCCCTGACCGAGGAAGGCGAAGCCGTCAGCACACTGCACCGTGGCCGGGTTTGGCTCACCGCCACCACCCGGATCACCAAACACGGCCGCACCGTCACCGCCGCCCGGCGGCTGAAAGCGGCGGACGAAACCGTGCAACTGCGGCGGCGGATCTTACAGCAGAGCTACTACCACGCCGCCATTCCCTTCCTGCCGGAGATCCCGGCCTGGGGCGCTCTGGCCGGCGTCAGACCCACCAAGATCACCACCAAGCACCTCCTTTCCGGCGGCACTGCCGCCTCCGCCGACCGGCTGATGCGGGATGTGTACTATGTAACGCCCCCGCGGCGGAAACTGGCCATCGATTGCTCCCTTTCCACAGTCAACGCCGTTCATCAGCAGAATGAACAGGATCTTTCCTTGTATGTAGGCATCCCCTTCTGCCCCACCCGGTGCGCCTATTGCAGTTTTGTAAGCCGTACCGTAGGGAAACGAACGGAGCTTTTGGAGCCTTATCTGGCGGCGCTGGAGCAGGAGATCGCCCTCACCGGCCGGCTTTTGGCCGAATCCGGCAAAAAGGTGCGCTCCATCTACATTGGCGGCGGCACCCCCACCACCTTGAACGACCGGCAGATGGCCCATCTGCTGGATACCATCCGGGAACATTTTGACTTGTCCCGCTGTCTGGAATTCACCGTGGAAGGCGGCCGCCCGGATACCCTGACCCCCGAAAAACTGAAGGCCATCCGCACCCACGGCGCAGACCGCATGAGCATCAATCCCCAGACCATGGTGGACAGCGTGCTGCGTTCCTGCGGCCGCCCCCACACCGGAGAAGATGTACTCCGGGCTTATCAGTGGGCATTGGATGCGGGTTTTGAAGACATCAACATGGATCTGATCGCCGGCCTGCCCGGGGATGATCCGGACGGTTTCCGCTACTCTTTGGACACCGTGGCGGCATTAAAGCCCTCCAATATCACCGTCCACACCCTGGCACTGAAAAAAGGGGCGGATCTTTTTGAGCGGAAAGTGGCCCTGCCCACCGCCGAGGAAGTAACGGCCATGGTGGACTACGCCAACCGCACCCTGGCGGAAAACCTCTATAAACCCTACTACTTATATCGGCAGAAATATATGTCCGGCTCTTTTGAAAATGTGGGCTGGAGCCGGGACGGCCGGGATTGCCTGTACAACATCTATATGATGGAAGAGATCCACACCATCCTCTCCCTGGGTGGCGGCGGCATGAACAAGGTCAATTTCCCCGACGGCCATCTGGAACGATTCCACAATCCCAAATTCCCGGAGCAGTATATCGAGATGATCGATTCCGTGCTGGAGGATAAGCGGAAGCTGTTCAGCTTGCTATAAAAGGATTCCCCCGCAACCAAGCCTTCTCCTCGAGGAGAAGGTGCCCCAGTGCGCACACTGGGGCGGATGTGGTGGTCTGTGCCGCAGATATTTTCTTCTAAACGCCGCTGTGCGGCAACACCACACCCGGCCCTGCGGGCCACCCTCTCCTCAAGGAGAGGGCTGATAAACGAAAGGAAGCGTATATTTTGGATACCTTGATCTCCAATGTCACCATTGTGACCATGAACGAAAAAATGGATGTGCTGTTTGGCGCTTATCTGGGCGTTCAGGACGGCAAGATCGCCTACATCGGCAAGACCGCCCCCCAGGAGCAGCCGGAAACCATCATCGATGGCACCGGCATGGTGCTTCTGCCGGGTCTTGTGAACTGCCATACCCACCTGGCCACCACGGTGCTGCGCAGCTATTGCGACGATCTGACCGGCCGGGAAGCATTGGACGAGCAGCTTCGCCGGGAGGACAAGATGGATTCCCGCTGCGCCAAGGCAGCCGCCACATTGGGCATTGCCGAATGCCTCCGCTTCGGCATCACTTCCGTTTCCGACAATTACTACTACCCCTCCGCCACCGCCGAGGCCGTTGCCGAGACCGGCATCAAGGCCAATATCGCCTTGAGCGCCTACCGGTTCATCGACCAGAACGAAGAATTTGACTTCGAGACCGACGAACAGTGCGCCGAACTGCGCCGGGTGGTGGAAAAATGGCACGGCCACGATGACGGCCGGATCAAAATCGACGCCGGCATCTACGCCGAATACACCAGCAACTACAAACTGTGGGAAGGCCTGGTGGGCTATGCCGCGGAGCAAAATCTGGGCTTCCAGCTCCACCTGGCCCAGACCCGGGGCGAAGTGGACTCCTGCCTGGACCGGACCGGTCTGGGCCCCGCGGAACTGCTGGCTTGCCACGGCGTATTCAATGTAAGCGTCACCGCTGCCGGCTGCAGCGCATTGAGCCCCGAAGAGCAGAAACTGCTGGGCAAAAAGAAGGCCACCGCCGTCTGCTGCCCCCTGGAAAATGCCAAAAACGGCAACCCCGCCACCCCCGTGCTGGACTGCGTCAAAGCCGGCATGAATGTTGCCCTGGGCACCGGCGGCGCCATCGAGTGCGGGAATCTGGATCTGTTTGAAGTGATGCGCGGCACAGCCCTGGCCGTCCGCAGCACTGCCGGCGATCCTGCCGCTCTGCCCGCTTCCGCGGCGCTGATGATGGCCACTGTCTGCGGCGCCCGGGCCCAAGGCCGGGCCGATACCATCGGCATGATCAAGGAAGGCATGGATGCCGACCTGTGCCTGGTGGATTTCTCCGCGCCCCATCTGATGCCCTGCCACAATGTCCTCAGCGCTCTGGTATTCAGCGCCAAGGGCGGTGATGTGGCCATGACCATGGTCCGGGGCAAGATCCTGTATCAGAACGGTCGCTTCCCCACCATCGATCTGAATCATGTGGTGGAAGAACTGACCACCTATGCCATCCCCCGTCTGTTTGCCGAGGATAAGGAGTAAGCCCATGTCTGAACCGAAAAAGCAATCATTCCTCCATGGCACCATGCTGCTGGCATTGTCCACAGCCATCGTCAAGGTGATCGGTGCCTTCTATTCCATCCCCCTCAACGCCATCATCGGCCCGGAGGGTTTCAGCTACTACTCCACCGCCTATGAGATCTACACGGTGCTGCTGATGATCTCCACCGCCGGATTGCCGGTGGCCATGAGCCGCATGATCAGCGCCGCCAGCAGTCTGGGCCATTATCGCCAGGTGCGGAAGATCTACACCGTATCCCGGACCATTTTCCTGTCCCTGGGCCTCATCGGTGCCTTGCTGATGACCCTGTTCTGCCGCCAGCTGGCTGCTTTTCAGGAGCAGCCCGATGCCTGGGCTGCTATCGCCACCCTGGGCCCCAGCTGTTTCCTCATCTGCTTGATGAGTACCTACCGGGGCTTCTTCCAGGGTCAGAGCAATATGAAGCCCACCTCTGTTTCTCAGGTCCTGGAGGCCGCCACCAAGCTGGTCATGGGCCTATCCCTGGCGCTGCTGATCCTGTGGCAGAGCGGTGATTATGCCCTGGCCGCCGGCGGTGCCATCTTCGGTGTTACGTTGAGCTGTCTGGTTTCTTCCATCTATTTGCGTGGCTGCTTCGGCAAGTCCTACCGGGACCTGCCCCCCGGCGAGGATACCGCCGAGTCCGGCAAAGCCATTGCCAAGACCCTGCTGGCCATCGCCGTGCCCATTACCATTGGTTCCGCCGGCCTGCAGATCCTGACGGTGCTGGAGACCAAGATCTACATGAGCCGTCTGCTGGAGTTCATGACGCAAGAGCAGGCGGATATCCAGAAGGGCATCTACAATTTCACCCAGAAGATCTTCAACATGCCCTGCGCATTCATTACTCCCATCACCGTCAGCGTGATCCCCGCCATCACCGCCCAGCTGACCCGCAAGGAGCACTCCGCGGTGAAAGCAACGGAGGAATCCGCTGCCCGGGTGGCTGCCCTGATCAGCGCTCCCTGCGCCGTGGGTCTGGCGGTTCTGGCCGGCCCCGTTACCGCGCTGCTGGGCG
>JAZNNP010000010.1:0-55358 GCA_045580365.1 Faecousia sp. | reverse complement strand
CCCCCATAAGGGGGATTTTTTGCGCCCCCGGGGGAGGGGGCCCCCCAGGGGTTCCCCCCTACGCGATGACTGCGTAAGCAACAATTTATCGCTGCAATGCTCTTGTTTGTTCTGCGTCCCGTTGGATCTGGGCTTTCAATGCCTCCAGGGAGTCGAATTTTTGCTCCGGGCGGAGAAATTCTCCGAATTCCAGCGTCAGGGTCTTGCCGTACAAGTCTCCTTCGAAGTCCAGCAGCCAGCTTTCCGCCCGGGTCTGGTGGCCGCCCACCGTGGGACGGCTGCCCACATTGGTCACGGCCCGGTACTTCCGGCCGTCCACCGTCGCCGCGCAGGCATAAACGCCCAATTTGGGGATCACTACCCCCTCCGGGAACAGGATATTGGCCGTAGGCACGCCGATGGTGCGCCCCACCTGCCGGCCGGGCACCACCACGCCGGTGAGTCGGTGGCGCTGACCCAAGAACCGGGCGGCTTCGGTCATGCGGCCCTCCTCGATGAGGCGGCGGATGTGGGTGGAACTGATGCGGATGCCTTCCAGCTGCTGCTCCGGCACAATCACACAGGGCAGACCCCGCCGGGCGCAAAATGCTTTCAGCTTTTCCGCATCGCCCACGCCCTTGTGGCCGAAGCGGAAATCGTAGCCGCAGACGAAGCCTGCAGCGCCGTCCCGCAGCAGCATTTCCAGAAATTCCTGCCAATCCTGGCCCATGGTCTCCGCCGTCACCGGCAGGATCCGGACCGATTTCATGCCATATTGGCTCAAAAGTGTCTGCCGGTCCTCCGCCGTTTGCAGCAGCGGCGGACACGGAGCGAACAGGGCCCGGGGATGCCGGTCAAAGGTGATGGCCGCCGGGCAGGCTTTTTCCGCCGCCGCCAATCGGCAGCAACGGCTCAACAGCGCTTGGTGACCCAAATGCACCCCGTCAAAAAATCCCAGGGCGTAGATTTTGCGTTGTGTCATAAAAGCTCCTCCGCTTTCTTGCCTCTGGTCACACCTCGAAAAAGCTCTTGATGGTGGACATCACGCCGTCGTTCACCTGGCTGAGGGCCAAAAATGCGCCGTCTTTTCCATAGACCCGGTAGGTACCCTGGGCCAGCTTGACGGAAAAGCTGTTGCCGCAGCGGCAGCGTTTTTCCTGGTTTTCCGTCAGCGTCACCGCCGGGTAATTGCGGAACATGGTATCCACCGGCCGCAGGTACTGCTCCGGCCGGTCCGTTTCCAGCAGCGTCGCCAGGGGCACGGCCTCGGCAGCGGTATACTCCCCTGCCTGGACCCGCCGCAGGGCCGCCATGCAGCCGCCGCAGCCCAGGGCTTCGCCAATATCCTTGCACAAAGTGCGGATATAAGTGCCCTTGGAGCAATGGACCCGCAGGTGGATGCCCTCGGCATCCATGCCCAAAAGTGTCAGCTCATGAATGGTGATGGGCCGGGGCTTTCGCTCCACTTCCACGCCCTTCCGGGCCAGGTCGTAAAGCTTCCGGCCATTGACTTTCAAGGCGGAATACATGGGTGGGGTCTGGAGGATCTCGCCCCGGAATCGGGGCAGCACCGCCTCCAGCATTTCCCCGGTGATCAATGCATCCTGCTCTTTCAGCACCGTGCCGGTGATGTCCTCGGTATCGGTGGTGATACCGGGTTTCAGGACCGTTTCATAGATCTTTTCCGCATGTTCAAAAAACTCCACGCCTCTGGTGGCCCGACCCACAAATACCGGCAGCACGCCGGTGGCCATGGGGTCCAAGGTGCCGCCGTGGCCGATCCGCCGGGTATTGAATACCCGCCGCAGCCGGGCGGTCACATCCTGGCTGGTCCAACCCTGGGGCTTATCCACAATGACGATGCCGTTCATTCGTCCACGCTCTGGTCGGAGACCGGCAGATTGTTGATCAGTTCCAGCATTTTCGCGCCGTAGGTGATGGAATCATCCAGGGCCCACACCAGTTCCGGCGTATAGCGCAGCTTCAGATCGTTGCTGATCTCCCGGCGCAGCCAGCCGCCGGCGGACCTCAAACCCTTCATGGCGTCAGCTGCCTTCTGCTCCTCCAGGAAGCTGACATAGATCTTGGCATAGCGCAGATCCGGAGTCGCTTCCACCCGGGTGATGGAGATCATCGTGCCGCTGACCCGGGGATCTTTCACCCGGCGCAGGGCATCGGACAGGGATTTTTGGATCTCTTCATTGATCCGATTGATTCGATTGGATGCCATAATGGGATCCTCCTAAAAAACAGTAATTCAAATTTCAGTTTATCGTTCATTCGGGTAGGGCGGCTTGCCCTCAAGCCGCCGAAAGGATTTTGGACCTCGATGGGCCAAAATCATTCCTTTTGGGGGACGATGTGCAAAAAATTTGCCCATCGAGGACAAATTTTTTGACGGCGGGCTGAGGGCAGCCCGCCCTACTGTACTGCGTACATCGGTAAGATAAACCCCCATTTGTTAACAACCCACCCGCCGCATCTAGCGGCTGCTGGCGCAATGATTATCGCTTGACTTCCTGCATGGCGAAGCATTCGAAAATGTCGCCTTCCTTGATGTCATTGAACTTGGCAATGGACATACCGCACTCGTAACCGGCGGAAACTTCCTTCACCGCATCCTTGAATCGCTGCAGAGAGCCCACTTCACCCTCGTGGATGACAATGTTATCCCGCAGCACCCGGACCTTGGCATCCCGGGTGATCTTGCCGTCCTTGCCCATACAGCCGGCAATGGTGCCGATGGCGCTGACCTTGTAAGTCATGCGGACTTCGGCATGGCCGATGACCACTTCCTCATACTTGGGCGCCAGCATACCCTTCATGGCAGCTTCGATCTCGTCGATGGCATCATAAATGACCCGGTAGAACCGCATATCCACATTGGCCCGCTGGCCGGAGGCCTGGGCAGCCGCATCGGGACGGACATTGAAGCCGACGATGATGGCGCCGGCAGTGGAAGCCAGCAGCACGTCGGACTCGTTGATGGCGCCGACACCGGCGTGGATGACCTTGACCCGGACTTCCTCGTTGGAGATCTTCTCCAGAGAAGCCTTCACGGCCTCGGCAGAACCCTGGACGTCGGCCTTGACGATCAGGTTCAGAGTCTTCATTTCGCCTTCCTGCATCCGGGCGAACAGATTGTCCAGAGTGACCTTGCTCATGGCGTTGGCGGCAGCATCCTTGGCGGCCTGCTTCCGCTGCTCCACCAGTTCGCGGGCCATACGTTCGTCGGTAACGGCGTTGAACTCGTCACCGGGGGCGGGCACTTCGGCCAGGCCGGTGATCTCCACGGGCACGGAAGGACCGGCGGTCTTGACGGTGCGGCCCTTGTCATTGGTCATGACGCGGACGCGGCCCACAGCAGTACCGGCGATGACGATATCGCCCTGCTTCAGGGTGCCGTTCTGCACCAGCAAGGTGGCCACGGGGCCACGGTTCTTGTCCAGACGGGCCTCGATAACGGTACCCTTGGCCCGGCGGTTGGGGTTGGCCTTCAGCTCCAGCACTTCGGCGGAGAGGATCACCATTTCCAACAGGTCGTCCAGGCCCATGCCGGTCTTGGCGGAGATGGGCACGATGACCGTATCGCCGCCCCACTCTTCGGGGATCAGATCGTACTTGGTCAGCTGCTCCTTGATCTTGTCGGGGTTGGCGGTGGGCTTATCCATCTTGTTGATGGCCACGATGATGGGCACTTCGGCCGCCTTGGCATGGTTGATGGATTCCACGGTCTGGGGCATGATGCCGTCGTCGGCAGCAACCACCAGGATGGCGATGTCGGTAGACTTGGCGCCACGGGCACGCATGGAAGTAAAGGCCGCGTGGCCGGGGGTATCCAGGAAGGTGACCATGTTGCCGTTTACATCCACGGTGTAAGCACCGATGTGCTGGGTGATGCCGCCGGCCTCACCGGCGGTGACGCTGGTCTTGCGGATGGCGTCCAGGGTGGAAGTCTTGCCGTGGTCGACGTGGCCCATGACCACCACAACGGGGGCCCGGGTCTCCAGCTCTTCGGCAGAGTCCACATGGTCGTCGATGATCCGCTCTTCGATGGTGACGGTGATTTCCTTTTCCACCTTGCAGCCCATTTCAGTAGCCACAAATTCGGCGGTATCGAAGTCGATGGTCTGGTTGATGCCGGCCATGACGCCGTTCTTCATCAGCAGCTTGATGACTTCGCCGGCGGTCTTCTTCATCCGGCTGGCCAGTTCGCCGACGGTGATCTCATCGGGGATCTTGACCACAGTGGGGGCTTTGCGGGCCACTTCCATCTGGAGCCGGCGCATCTTCTCCTGCTCCTCATTGCGGGACTTGCTGCCCTTCTTGCCCATCTGTTGCTGCTGCTTCTGCTGCTTGCCGCCCTTGCCGCCGCCGATGCGCTGCTTGCCGCCCTGGAAATTCTGGACGCGCTCGGACACCAGATTGTCCACATCGTCAAAACGGGAAGTATTCACCTGCACCGCAGAGGTATCCACCACCCGGCGTTCTCTCTTCCGCTCGGGCTCGGCAGGCTTGGCCGGCCGCTGGGGCTGGTTATTATTGCCCTGGGGACGGGGCTGGTTCTGATTCTGATTCTGGGGACGGCCCTGCTGCTGAGGCTGGGCGGGCCGGTTCTCCGGCTTCCGGGCCTCAGGCTTCGCCTCCGGCTTTGTTTCGGGCTTGGGCTCTTCGGCCTTGGGCGCGGGCTTGGGCGTCACGGCGAAGACCTGCTCCAAAGAGGTGATCTGGTTGTGGATGGTCATGTGATCGAAGATCACATTCAGCTCCTCTTCCGTCAGCACCTGGGTATTGGACTTGGGCTTTTCAAAATACAGAGCCATGATCTCTGCGATCGCCTTGGGTGCCACGCCGAAATCCGCCGCGACCTCCTTCAGTCTATACTTTACTAAACTCATATACGCACCTCCAAAATTGAGTGGAGAGTTGAGAGTGGAGAGTTGAGAGCTAGAAAATACTCCTAACTTTCAACTATCAACTCTCAACTATCAACTTTGAACTACTTACTTCTTCTTGCCAAACCGCACATTTTTCTTGTGTGCCTTGGCTTCTTTCTGCCGCTGCAGCATTCTGCGCTTCTTTTCCTTCAGCACTTCGATGACGGCGGCATGCTTTTCCGGCTGACCCAGCCCTTCCACGATGGACAGCGCCATGCCTGCATCGGTAATGGCGGCAATGGCCAGTTCCTGCCGGCCGATGGCCATGCCCAACTGGTCCTTGGTATAGTTTACCCGGACACACTGCTGGTCAGTACCGGCGGCAAAGCTTTTCGCCCGGCGCCAGGTATGATCCGACGCATCCGATGCCACCAGGATCAGGTGAGCATGGAGCATCCGGGCGGCAGCGCCTACCGGCTCTTCGCCCAGCTCTGCCAGGCCGCCCTTCCGGGCCAGGGCCAGCATATACAACGATTTATCCATGCTGGGCCTCCATTTCTTTGGCCAGGCGGTCGTAGATCTCCTGGGGGATGGGGACTTCCAGTTTCCGTTCCAGCACTTTGCTGCGGATGGCTTTCTTCAGACATTCCGGGTTGGGGCACAAATACGCGCCCCGGCCGTTGAGCTTGCCGCTGAAGTCCAGGCAGACCTGGCCTTCCGGCGTCCGGACCACCCGGATCAACGCCTTCTTATCCTTTCGCTCCTGGCAGCCCATACACTGCCGCTGAGGGATCTTCTTTTGCATATAAGCTACCTCCTTTTCTTGGCGGCATAGCCGCCCTCGGCCCCCGCTTCGAAGAGGGGGCTGTCGCCGCCGCAAGGCGGTGACTGGGGGAGTTGTTTTTTCGCTCCCCCCCGCTGCTCACGCAGCCACCCCCCTCATAAATGCGGGGGGCAAGGTATTACTCCTCGACTTCTGCCTGGGATGCAGGCTTGATATCGATCTTGCAGCCGGTGAGGCGGGCGGCCAGGCGGGCATTCTGGCCCTCCTTGCCGATGGCCAGACTCAGCTGATCATCGGGCACGATGACCCGGCAGGCCTTCTGGCCGGGGATCTGGGTAACAGAGATCACATCGGCGGGAGACAGGGCAGCCCGCACATACTGGCAGGGATCTTCGGACCAGACCACGATGTCGATCTTCTCGCCGTGCAGCTCGGTGACCACGGCGCCTACACGGCCGCCACCGGGACCGACGCAGGCACCCACGGGATCCAGGCCTTCCACAGTGGCGCGGACGGCCATCTTGCTGCGGGAGCCGGGTTCACGGGCGATATTGCGGATCTCCACCTGGCCTTCGGCGATCTCGGGGGTCTCCAGCTCAAACAGCCGGCGCACCAGGTTGGGATGGGTACGGGACACATTCACCAGGGGGCCACGGTGGGCGCGGCTCACATCCAGCACATAGACCTTGATGATATCGCCTTCCCGCCAGGTCTCGCCGGGGATCTGCTCGCCGGTGCGGAGGATGGCGTCGGACACTTCGTTGCCCTGGCCCACGCGGATGAGGATGTCGCCGCTGGGATCCAGCTTCAGCACGGTGCCGGTCAGCAGTTCCTGGGCCTTGCCGGAATAATTGTCATACATCACGCCGCGCTCGGCTTCCCGGATGCCCTGGATCACCACCTGCTTGGCGGTCTGGGCGGCGATGCGGCTCAGCTTCTCCACATCCACGGGGATGCGGACGGTGTCACCCACCTGCACATTGGGATCCAGATTCCGGGCAGCGTCGATGTGGATCTGGGTCATGCCGTCTTCCACTTCTTCCACCACGGTCTTGATCACGTGCATGCTCAGCTCGGTCTCGGTCAGGGTCACTTCCACATTGTCAGCGGGGGTGTCCTTCCGTTCTTCCCGGTCCTTGCGGTAGGCGTTCGCCATGGCCTGCTTCAGGCGCTCGATCATATACTCTACAGGGATGCCCTTGATCTTCTCCAGTTCCCGCAGGCTGGCAAAGATCTCGCCGCAATCGATCTTATGGGCGGCGGGCTGCTTCTTGGCATTCTTTCTGGCCATTTTATTGTTCCTCCTTAGAATTCCACCCGGAGCCGCACCAGGGCGACCTCCGATTTTTCAAATGTGATGGTCTCTTTACCGGCTTCCACGGTGACCCGGCCGTCCTCGTATCCTCTCAGCACGCCGGGGATCTCCTTCAGGCCATTGCGGGGGCGGTAAAGTTTGACAGTGACGGCGCTGCCCATGAACCGGGCAAAATCGCCGGGGCGCTTCAGCGCCCGTTCCAGGCCCGCGGAGCAGACCTCGAAATGGTAGCTTTCGGGGATGGGATCGGCCTCATCCAGCAGCGGATCCACCGCCCGGGAAATGGCTTCGCAGTCGTTGATGTCCACGGTGCCGTTTTCCTTGTCCAGATACAGCCGCAGGAATCGCTCGGAGCCTTCCCGGACATATTCCACGTCCCAGAGCTGGCAGCCGTGGGCTTCCACCACCGGCCGGGCGATCCGTTCCACGATCTCAGTAACTTTCATATTTTGCCTTCCAATCATTAAAAATGAGAGAGGGGCGCGCCCCTCTCTCCTGGTTTACATACTTCTTACAGTAGGATTATAGCATCCTTTTTCCCAGATTGCAACCCCTATTTTTCCCTTTTTTATGGGTTTTTTCAGGTTTTTCAGCCACAATGGATATATTTTTGATCCCACTCGTCATCAAACAGCCGGCTCATCACATCCACCGGCGCGCCCCGGGACAGATCATCCGCCAATTCCACCAGTTTATAGGCCGGTTCCAGGCATTCCAGGTAGAATTCCGGCAGCGCCCGGGCCCCCATTTTGATGCCCAGCAGGCCGCCGGTAATGGCGCCCACCGCCGCGCTGCGGCCGGAATGATTCACCGCGGTGATCAGGGCGGTATCGAAATCGTCGTGGCAAGTGGTGCAGGCGTACAGCACGCCGGCCAGCACTTCCGCCGCCGTCTGGCAGTGCAGATGCTCCATAGCCTCCACGGGACTGAAGCGTTGGTTGCCGGCCATGATCTTGGCCAGCTGCAGCAGTTCCCACAGGGATGCGGTCTGGGGATAATCCCGGCCGAACTGGCCCTGGATGGCATCCATGGTATCCTGCAGCAGTTCCTGGGCGGAAAGATCCGGCTGCTTCAGCAGCAGGCAAATGCTGTGGGTCAGCACCGCGCCGCTTAAGAAAGCCTCCGGGTCGCCGTGAGTCAGGGCCGCGGTCTCGGCGCCCAGCCGATCCGTTTCCTCCGCCGTCAGGCCCAGGCTTTGGGACAGCAAGGCCACGGGAAATACTGCCGTCAGACCGCTGGGCTGGCGGGAGCGGTTGGCCGGGGTTTCCGGCGTGCCCAAGGGCCGCCCCAGGGCGTCCAGCATGGCGGTATCCATGCACCGCCGGCGCCGCAGTTCCGGCACTTTGGAGATCCAGCAGAAATTCCGGCCGCTGCCGATATACTGCTGGCAACGGGCCCATTCCTTTAAGGCCAGGCCGGTGTAATTCACCAGCTTGTCCATCTGCCCCCGGGTCAGACCCAGCAGCAGGCCGTTGGCCGCATAGGCCGCCAGCTGGGTATAGGAGGTCACCTCGGCGCAGCCGTTTGCCAGGTCATAGCCCAGCAAGCCGTTGGGGCCGTAGTCCAGCCGGATCTGCTCCAGAGACATCCGGTCCACGGTGTTGCCCATGGCATCGCCCACGGCAATACCCAACAACGCGCCCCGAAAAACTTCGTATTTCGCCCGCATACCGGCCCTCCTTCCGATTTTCTGCTTCCATTATACGCAATTACGATAAAAAGTGCAACAGTGGATTTTTCGGTTGCACTTCCGCCCGGTTTCCTGTATAATATTGAAAAACCAACCAGGAGGCATTCCGTGAATCGAATTTTGATGATGGTTCTGAAGAACCTGACCTATGTTCCCGGCGCCTGGTTCAAACTGAACCGCTACGCCAAGAATCCGGATCAATACGACCGGCAGGAAATGTATGACCATATCCACGACATTATGAAGCACGCCCTGGCCGCCAGCAATGTGGAGCTGACGGTGACCGGCCTGGAAAATCTGCCGGCAGAGGGAGGCTTTATGATGTACGCCAACCACCAGGGTATGTTTGACATCGTGGCTATCGCCGCCACCTGCCCCACCGCCATTGCCGCGGTGCTGAAGCAGGAACTGAAGGATGTGCCCCTGCTGAAGCAGATCATGCGCTGCACCGGCTCGTATCCCATGGATCGCAGCGATGTGCGCCAAAGTCTGAAAGTGATCCAGGCCGTGACCCAGGATGTGAAGGATGGCCGCCGGTTCCTCATTTTCCCCGAGGGCACCCGGAGCAAAAACGGCAACATCATGGGCGAATTCCACGGCGGCAGCTTCCGCTGCGCGCTGAAGGCCAAGTGCCCCATCGTGCCCATCTGCTATATCGACTGTTTCCAGCCCCTGGACCACAAGGGCAGCCATCCGCTGAAGGCTCAGATGCACTACCTGCCTGCCATCCCCTACGAGGAATTCAAGGATCTGTCCACCGTGGATCTGGCCGCTCTGGTGAAAGGCCGCATCCAGGAATGTATGGATGCCCACCTGTAAACGCACACCGCCGTACGAACCCGTACGGCGGTGATTGTCATTTTGTGAGATCGGTTTGCAAAAGAGCGTTCGGTGTAATATTGAAAATTTGACAAAGCCGCGTCAGTTGCTCCTGTGTTAACCGGGGCACTACTTGCCCCCGTTCCGTCAGCCGCAGGATCGGCAGGCTGATGCCGGCCAGCGCAGCCAAGGATTTTTGCGGCACGCCATACTTCTTGCGAAGAAAACACAAATTGTGTACAAACCGCTCGCCTTCCAAATAATCGTTCATCAGATCACCTCTTGGTAGTAGTATATCCTACTTTATGCTACTTGTCAATATTTTGTGGGACATCGTGGTATAGTTATCGCGAGGTGAGTCGATATGAGACCGTTGAAAGAAAAGATCAGCATAACCATTGACGGAGATATCCTGGAAAAGCTCCGGGAACTGGCGGACTATGACGACCGGTCTCTGTCGCAGTACATCAACATTGTTCTGAAAAAGCATTTGGAAGAATTGGAACAGGAATAACGCACACCGCCGTACGAACCCGTACGGCGGTGATTATTTTGATTTCATTCCTTGATCAAAATATTGATATCCACATTACCCTTGATGCCGTCCACCTTGCCGGTGCAGGTATACTGCCAAAGGTCGAACCGGCAGGGAAATTCCCGGCCCACATCGTACATGGCCAGCCACCAGGGAAGATCCGTCAGTTGGTGCAGGTCAAAAAGGGTTGCCGCCTGATGGGGGTTGAAATAGATCATGGGGGTGCGGCCTGCCGCCGAAACTTCATCGCAGAAGGCCCGGGCGCAGGCGGTGACGGTGACGCCGTCGGCGTTTTCCGTCCGCTTTTGCACTTCCCAATCAAAAGTCAAAGGCAGATCCAGAGGGAATCCCTCCAAAATCTCCAGGCAGAACAATGCCTCTTCCCGGGCTTCCTCCTCCGTCAATGCCTGGCTGAAGAAATACGCGCCCACCAGAAGCCCTGCATCCCGGGCGCCCTGCAGATTCTGCCGGGCGTAGGGATCCTCGTTCAAAAGGCCCGTTTCATAGCCCCGGTAGCCCAGGCGGACGATGACAAAATCGATGCCTGCGGCCTTCACTTTCGCCCAATCCACCTCTTCCTGGTATCGGGACACATCGATACCCAGCAACGTTTCTGCGGCGGAGCAGGTCAAAAATTCTCCATCCAGGGCAAAATCGCCGCTGTCGTACAGGCTGGGCGGCAAGGTCGGTTCTGTGGGTGGAGGCGGATCGGTGGGGGCAGGCTCCGGCCCATCGGGCTTTGCCAGGGTCAAAAGCAGGGCCACGACCACTGCCAGCGCAACAGCGGCGATCCCCAGCCGGGTCAGCAAGGCTTTTGTTTTTGCAGACATGGTCATCCCCCCTTTTTCGACATCATATCACATCGTGATCTGTTTCTCAAGAGGAAGAAATACCCCGGCAGACCCAAAGATCCGCCGGGGTTATTCACCTACGGTTTTCTCATCCCCACAACCCGTCGGGATAGAGGCCGTCGGCGGTCATCTGCCGCAGGGCGGCCACCACCTGGGGCTTATCGGCGGCATAGGTCACGCCGTACCACCGATCCTGGGAAGCCAGCACCCGCACCGTGGCCTTGCCCTCGCTGAGCAACTGTTCCACTGCCAGCGGCAGATAAAATTCGCCCTTGGCCGGATTTTCCGCCAGCGCCCGATCCAGGAAAGCGGGGAAACGATTTTCGATCTCCTCCAGGAAGCCGGGGGTGAAGCCCCACATATTCATGGACACCACGGTATCTCCGGGCAGGTCTGTCCAGGTCGCGCCGCCATCTTCCGTAAAGTGGATGCCGCCGGGATACTTTTCGATCTGGGTGCGCTCCACGATGGCGGTCAGAAATCCGGCTTCATTCGTTTGGCACACGCCCCGGGCCACACTGCCGTTGTCCGTAACGGTCTTATCCAGCCGATAGCCCACCATGCAGTAGTCATACTTGTCCGTATCGCAGGCCTGGGTCAAATGGTCAAAAATGGTCCGGAAAGCGGACTTTCCATAGTAATCGTCGGCATTGATCACCGCAAAAGGCGCGCCGTCAATGGCCTCCGCGGCGCACATCACCGCGTGGCAAGTACCCCAGGGCTTGGTGCGTTCCGCAGGAACGGCATAGCCCTCCGGCAGTTTATCCAGCTCCTGGTAGGCATAGCGGATCTCCATGGGGCAGTTTTCCAGCCGCTTGCCCACGGTGGCCATAAAGTCCGCCCGGATGGCTTCCTTAATGATGATCACCGCCGTTTCAAAGCCCGCTTCGTGGGCATCGAACAGGGAAAAATCCAGGATCGCTTCCCCCTGGCTGCCCACGGGGTCGATCTGCTTCAAACCGCCGTAGCGGCTGCCCATGCCGGCGGCCATGACCACCAATACCGGTTTCTTAGACATCATGCTTCCTCCAAAATCCATCAAATCGTTAAGTAAATATCTTCCTTTTTCAGCTTGGCCCAGGAAAATTCCCCCGCCAGCTCCCGGGCCGAAATGGCCTGGTTTTTGTCGATAAGGCCGCTGCTGAACGCCAAAATGCCGATCAATTCCTCCGGCTTCATCCGCAGCCGCAGCTGCCCCAGATCCAGATCCCGGTCCCGTTTGCTCAGCCGCCGGCCATCCGGCGCCATCAGCATGGGCACATGGCCATATTCCGGATGGGGAAAACCAAACAGCTCCTGCAGATACATCTGCCGGGGGGCAGAACTCAGCAGATCCATGCCCCGCACCACTTCCGTGACGCCGGCTTCGCCGTCATCCACCGTCACCGCCAGCTGGTACACATACACGCCGTCGGCCCGGCGGACCACAAAATCGCCGCAATCCACCGCCAGATTCTCTTCATAATGGCCCTGGACCCGGTCCTCCACCTGCCACAGCCGGTCCGGCACTTTTACCCGCCAGGACGGGGCCCGGTCCACCGGCGGCGTCTGCAAATTCCGGCAAGTGCCGGGATAGACATAAGTGCCGTCGGAGAGGTGGGGCGCATTGACACTGTGGAGCTGGCTGCGGGTGCAATAGCAGGGGTACAGCAGTTCCTGCTGCCGCAGAATATCAAAATAGCGGTCATACACCTGGCTCCGGGCCGATTGGGGCGGCGTTTCCCGATCCCAATCCAAGCCAAGCCAGGTCAGATCCTCACGCAAAATTTGGGCAAATTCGCCGCTGGTGCGGGCGGTGTCCAGATCTTCCATCCGCAGCACCATCTCGCCGCCGGCACTGCGAACGGACAGCCAGGCCACAAGCCCGGCAAATACATTACCCAGGTGCATCCGCCCCGAAGGGGTGGGCGCAAACCGGCCGACCGGGCCGCTCACAGCAGCACGCCCAGCCAGTAACCCAGCACGCCGATAATGCCCAGGCACAGCACGCTGGCCGTGATCATCAGACCCAGGATCACCTTTTCATTCAGCGCCTTCCGGTCTTCCTCTGTTTCTTCTTTCGGATCATTGCCATAGTTGTTGGCAAAATTCTGATACCCCTGGCGCTTGGGATCCCGGATCTCCTCCGGATCGTCAAAAGCGGGGGCAGGCTCATCGTTCAGCAACGCATTGAGTTCCTCGTCATTCAAAATATCCTCCAGCGGCTGATCATCTTCCTCCGCCAGCAGGGCTTTCTGGATGCGATCCAATTCTTTCTGCTTGTCATCCATTCGGACGCACCTCCTTTTTCATCATTCTACCCCAAAATGGGCTTAATGTAAAGGAATTTCTTTCCCCGGCGAAACCGTCCACCGGTGAAAAACATTCTTTTTTCACACAACTTCAAACTTTCTTAACAAATATTCACTTTTTTTATTCACAAATAAAAATTACAATGATATCAAACGATTCAAATTCTTCATTTTTCATTTTTCCTCTCCTCTTTCTTGTGTAAAGTCCGCAGCAGACGCTGCGGACTTTGCACGTTTCAGGGGATACGGTACAGCCGCTTGCCGTTTTCCATGGTGATGCGGCGGGCTTCCTCCGGAGAAATGCCCCGGATCTCGGCCAATTTTTCCGCCATGCGGTAAATCTTTCCCGGATCATTCCGCCGACCCCGGAAAGGCTCGGGGGACATATAGGGACAATCCGTTTCGATGACGATCCGCTCCAGGGGGATGGCCTGGGCGGCCTCGATGGCCCGGCGGGCATTTTTGAAGGTCAGCACCCCGGTGAAACCGATATACCAGCCCAGATCCGTCAGTTGCCGGGCCAGCTCTGCCGAACCGGAGAAGCAGTGGAACACGCCTTTGACCTCCGGGAACCCCTTGACGATGGCCAGGCCGTCCTCATGGGCATCCCGCTCATGGACGATGACCGGCAGATCCAGTTCCCGGGCCAGCTCCATTTGGGCGATGAAGGCCTTCTTCTGCAACTGACGGGGAATATCCTCATAATGATAATCCAGGCCGATCTCCCCGATGGCCTTTACCTTTTCCGGATTTAGTTTACATAATTTTCTGTATTCTTCCAGGGTCTCCTCATTGACCGCGTCGGCAGAATCGGGGTGGGCGCCCACGGCGGCATAAATATAGTCATACTGCCGGGCCAGCGCCACCGCATTCCGGGAAGAAGCCAGGTTGCAGCCCGGGTTCATCAGCAGGCCGATGCCCTCCTGCGGCAGTCTTGCCAGCAATTCCTCCCGGTCCTGGTCAAATGCACGGTCATCCATATGCGCGTGTGTATCAAAAAGCATCCTCATTCCTCCATAACGGCCACGAAACAGCCGTCGATCTCCAAAATACGGGGATCATCGGGGCAAAAATCTGTGTCCTTCAAATAGTTGCCCAGGCCCCGGCCCGTCAGCTTCGCCCAACTTTCTTTCAGCACCCACAGCCGCAGGATGTCCCGATCGGTGTGGCAGCGGGTCAATTCCCCGGGGCTGCACATCCGCCGCAGCGCGGGGCTGATGGAGCGATCCATTTCTTCTGCGTCAATGCCGATATTTTTCTCCGAAACGCAGCAAAAGGCATGGTTTTCGGTGTGGGAAATGGAAAAATGCAGGTTTCCTTCCCCGAAATAGGGTTTTCCTTGCGCCGTCACCAGGATGGGCGGCAACCGGCCCACCAATTCCCGGAGCAATTCCCGGCCCACGATGTGGCCGTCCCGGCCATCCAGCCGGGCCCAAGTCATTTTCATCCCCTGCACCCCCTTTGCCCCTAGTATACGATACTTTCCGCCCCGGGTCAAGGTTCTCTGCCCCGGCCCGGAAAGGCCAAGGATCAAAAAACGCCCCTGCACCGATTGGGTGCAGGGGCGAAGTGCTTCTTGATCTTACTGAATTACAGCAGAGTGGAGAAGTGCTTGATGGTGCGGACCATCTGAGAAACGTAGGAGTTCTCGTTGTCGTACCAGGAAACGACCTGGACCTGGGTCATGCCGCCGGGCAGCTTGTTGACCATGGTCTGGGTAGCATCGAACAGGGAGCCGAAGGTCATGCCGACGATGTCGGAGGAGACGATCTCGTCCTCGGTGTAGCCGTAGGACTCGGTCTGAGCAGCCTTCATGGCAGCGTTGATCTCTTCCTTGGTGACTTCCTTAGCAACCACAGCGTTCAGGATGGTGGTGGAGCCGGTGGGAGTGGGGATACGCTGAGCAGCGCCGATCAGCTTGCCGTTCAGCTCGGGGATGACCAGGCCGATAGCCTTGGCAGCGCCGGTGGAGTTGGGCACGATGTTGATCGCGCCGGCGCGGGAGCGGCGCAGGTCGCCCTTTCTCTGGGGGCCGTCCAGGATCATCTGGTCGCCGGTGTAAGCGTGGATGGTGCACATAATGCCGGACTCGATGGGAGCCAGGTCATTCAGAGCCTTCGCCATGGGAGCCAGGCAGTTGGTGGTGCAGGAAGCGGCGGAGATGATGTGGTCGTCGCGAGTCAGAGTCTCGTGGTTGACATTGTAAACGATGGTGGGCAGGTCGTTGCCGGCAGGAGCGGAGATAACGACCTTCTTGGCGCCGGCGTCGATGTGCGCCTGAGCCTTAGCCTTGCTGGTGTAGAAGCCGGTGCACTCCAGGACAACGTCCACGTCCAGCTCGCCCCAGGGCAGCTCCGCAGCGTTAGCCTTGGCGTAGATGGTGATCTTCTTGCCGTCGACAACGATGTGATCCTCGCCAGCCTCGACAGTATGAGTGCCGAAGGGAGCAGCGTAAGCGCCCTGAGTGGAGTCATACTTCAGCAGGTGAGCCAGCATCTTGGGAGAGGTCAGGTCGTTGATGGCAACAACCTCGAAGCCCTCAGCACCGAACATCTGACGGAAAGCCAGACGGCCGATACGACCGAAACCGTTAATAGCAACTTTAACAGACATGGGAATTTCCTCCATTTCAAATTACTGCTTTTCGCAGTATATGTTACGTTTTTTATGGGTTTTTTGAACCCCATACATAAAGCATTATACAATAATTGGTTCTGATTGTAAAGGGGGATTTTTGCATAAATAGGTGCTTTTTTATCGAAAGTTATTCCATAGATGCTACAAAATCTCCCGCATCATCACAATGCTGCGAAAAATGATTGGATCTGCTCCCGGGTGGCCCGGACGCTGCCCTGCTGGAAATTGGGCTTTCCGCCGCCCCGGCCGTCCAGCGCTTCCGTCATTGCCTTGTTCAGCGGCCGCAGGTCTCCCTGCCGGGCAGCCAGGCAATAACTGCCCCCGGAAAACACGGCGCACCGGCCGGTGATGACCCCGGCGATCTGATCCGCCAGCAGCCGCACCTGCCCCGGTTCCAGGCCTTCTTCAAAATGGAGCACATCCTCCTGCCCGGCATAGCCGGCGGCAATATTCTGGAAGATCCGCCCCAGAAGGGCGCTGTTTTTCTGCTTTTCCGCCGCCAGGGCTTCATTCATCCGCCGGGCGGCATCGCCGGTGGCTTCCATATGGGCGGAAAAAGTCTGGCTCACCGCCCGGTTTTCTTCAAAGATCTTTACCATGTGGCCATAGGCTCTGCGGCCGCAGACCATGCCCAGCCGCACACCGCCCCGAAGCCGGACGCAGGACAGAATCTTGATCAGGCCCACCTCGCCGGTGCGCTGCACATGAATGCCGCAGCAAGCGCAGGAATCATATCCCGGCACCTGGACGATCCGCACCGGCCAGGGCAACGCCCGCTTGGTGCGGTAAGTGACCGTTTCCAACTCTGCCGGGTCGGGGATCCAGTATTTCAGAGGAATATCCGCCCACACCGCTTCATTGGCCCGCCGTTCGATCTCGGCCAGGTCTTCGGGGGAGATGGGCCCGTCAAAGTCCACTTCCATCACATCCTGGCCCACATGAAACCCCGTATTGTGGTAGCCGAATTTTTCATGGAGCAAACCGGACACGATATGCTCACCGGTGTGCTGCTGCATCAGGTCGAACCGCCGGTCCCAATCGATGCGGCCCTGCACTTTCTGGCCGACCTCCAGGGGGCCGTCGCACAGATGGAGGATCCGGTCCCCCTCTTCCTGCACATCCAGCACCTGCACACCCCCCAGGGCGCCCATGTCGCAGGCCTGTCCGCCGCCCTCGGGATAAAATGCGGTGGCATCCAGGGTGATGTGCCAGCCGCCTTCTGCCGGGACGCAGGTTAAGACCGTGGCTTCAAATTCCGTCAAATGGCTGTCTTCATAATATAGTTTCCGCATACGAACCACTCCTTTGGAACGATTATAGCACACTTGCGTCCATATGGCAATTTTCTTTCACGCCCTACCGTAAATCCTGTCATCCCGAGCGTAGCCGAGGGATCTACGCATTCCCCACCTGCTGTGCAGATATTCCGTGGGAAGATCCCTCCACGCGGCTGCGCCTTGGTCGGGATGACAAGCTGGATTCCCCTACGGCCTAAAAAGTGTCCCCCGGACACTTTTCTTAACGGCCTTTCGAATCCCATTATCAGAAAAAGAGAGGATACCCCCCTCATGTGCCCTTGCACGGTTCTTGCCAATTTGATTCGTGTCCACGATCCTGCGGACCGCGTCCCCGAACCAAAGGATTCTCCCACGGCCTAAAAAGTGTCCCCCGGACACTTTTCTTAACGGCCTTTCGAATCCCATTATCAGAAAAAGAGAGGATACCTTGCGGTATCCTCTCTTTTTCTGGGGTGGATAATGGGATTCGAACCCACGACCTTCAGAGCCACAATCTGACGCGCTAACCAACTGTGCTATATCCACCATATTCATTTTACTGAAGTGGCACGCCAGGAGGGACTCGAACCCCCGACCTACTGCTTAGAAGGCAGTTGCTCTATCCAGCTGAGCTACTGGCGCATCTATGGAGCGGGTGACGGGAATCGGACCCGCGTATCCAGCTTGGAAGGCTGGTGTTCTACCATTGAACTACACCCGCGAATCCTGACCTCATGCTATTCAGCTAGAGAATTCTAGCACGGATACAGCAAAAAGTCAAGGATTATTTTTCAAAAACGCCGGGATCCGGTTTTCGATCACATCCGCCACCGCGCCATCGGCGCAGCAGCACACATTTTCAAACCGGTCCGCCACCACACCGTCGGCCGGACACCAGGCATAGTCCGCCCCTTCCAGCATGGTCACATCATTTTCCGCATCTCCCACGCACAGCAGCCACTTTTTGCCCAGTTCCTGCTGCAGCAGCCGGGCAGAGCGGAGCTTGCTGACTCCTTTGGCATGGATGTCCACGATCTTGGCGCAGGGGTGGAACACTTCCACCCAGTCCCCGTACAGCCGCTGCACCCGGGCGATGGCTTCCAGCATTTGCTCCATTTCCTCCGCCGTGGCATCATACATGGACGCCACCGAATGGCCGTGGCAAGAGCCATACAGCGACACTTTCATAAAGGGCCCGGGGATCTGCTTGGGCGGGCAGTAGTCCCAGGCGCAGCCGCCATGGGCTGAAAGTTTTTCCCAATCTTCATCCCTTTTCATGGAATAATGGGCGTCCCGTCCCTGGATCTCCACCAGCAGGTGGGGAAACTGCTCCTGCAGCTCCCGGGTAAAGGTTTCGATGTCCATAGCCAGTTCATCCGCACGGGTGAACCGGCCGGTCTGCACATCATAAGCGGCGCTGCCGTTATAGAGCAGCAGCGGCGCGCTGAGGGGCACTTTGCCGATAAATGCCTTGGCCATGGGGATGCTGCGGCCGGTATTGATGGTAAAGGCGCCGCCGTTTTCGATGAAATACCGGATGGCCCGGATATTCCGCTCCGGGATGGAAGAATCCGGGGCGGTCAGGGTGCGGTCATAATCCACCGTCAGCAATACATCAGAAAAATCAGCCATTTTCTTCCTCCGGCAGCCGTCCGGTCACGCCGTCCCGGTAAAGACCCGTGACCAGGACCGGACGGATCTGATTGTGCAGATCCTGCCCATGCACATAGAATTTCACATAATTGGGGGCGTGGCCCACATAGTATTCCCCCTCTGCCTCCTCAAAAAGCACCGCATGCGCCGTACCCACCAGATTTTCCCGATAGGCCCGGCTCATATCCGCCGCAACGGCGATGGCCGCCCGGCTCCGCTCTTCCTTGGTGGCATTGTCATGCTGCCCCGGCATTTTGTCCGCCGGTGTGCCCGGCCGCCGGGAATAGGGAAAAATGTGCATATCCGCAAAGCCGCAGCGGCGAATAAAGGCCAGACTTGCGGCAAATTCTTCCTCCGTTTCGCCGGGGAAGGCCACGATCATATCCGTGGTTACGGCGCAGCCGGGGAAATACCGGTTCAGCAGTGTCACGCTTTCCAGATACCGGGCGGTATCGTATTTCCGCCTCATCCGCTCCAGCACCGTGTCGCAGCCGGATTGCAGTGACAGGTGGAACTGGGGGCACAGATTGCCGCAGCCCTGCAGCGCCCGGCAGAATTCCTCGGTGACGATCCGGGGTTCCAGGCTGCCCAGCCGGATCCGCACCGCCGGCACGGCATGGCAGACCGCAGTGATCAGCGTCGTCAGCGGGGGCTTCCCCGGCAGATCCCGGCCCCAGCCGGCGATCTCGATTCCGGTCAGGACGATCTCCCGATAGCCCCGCCGGGCCAGTTCCTCCGCCTGCTCCACCGCCAGTTCCAACGGTGCCGAACGGATGGGCCCTCTGGTGTAGGGGATGATGCAGTAAGAGCAGAAATTTACACAGCCGTCCTGGACCTTCAGCATGGCCCGGGTCCGCTCTTCCAGGCCGCCGGCAGGCAGGATCTCAAATTCTTTCCGCGTCAACGCCGCGTCCACCGATTCCAGTTTCTGCTTTTCCGCCGCTGCGGTCAGCAGCAGGTCCACAAATTCCCGGCGATTGGCGCTGCCGCCGATCACATCCACCCCCAATGCCCGCACTGCCTCCGCCGCGTGCTGGGGATAGCAGCCGCAGACGGCGATGATGGCATTGGGATTTTCCCGCCGGCAGCGGCGGATGACCGCCCGGTTCTTCTTGTCCGCCACCGCGGTCACGGAGCAGGTATTGATCACATAGCCGTCGCACCGCTCTTCAAAAGGGCCGATGCTGTGGCCCAGGTCGGTGAGCAGCCGCTCCATGGCCTGGGTCTCATATTGATTTGTTTTGCACCCCAGGGTGTAAAAAGCGAATTTCATGCCGGTTCTCCATGTTTCAGATTTGGGATCATTATACACCATCGGGCGGGATTTGTAAATGCTCTACCCTCGGGGTAAACACCTTCTGGCGCGGCAGCACCCAAGCCTTCTCCTGGAGGAGAAGGTGCCCCAGTGCGCACACTGGGGCGGATGTGGTGGGCGGCAGAATGTTGCGTTATCACCACGCTTCCGGCAAATTCGTTACATTTCACGCCGCTTCGCGGCTATACCACATCAGTCACAAACCGGTTCCGAAGTGCCGATTTGTGACAGCTTCTCCTCAAGGAGAAGCCTTTTTGTCTAAAGCAGACTTCTTAACGATCTTCTGTTCAATCTGCTTCCACCGTACCGCTGACCGCGCCGATGGACACGGTGTAGCTCTGCCCCTTTTCGATCTGGGGCGTGCTGATGATCATAATGGCGGTGTTGTATTCACTTTCCAGTTCCAGCAAAACGTTGTCCTTGCTGTCCTTGATAGTCAGCGCCGAACCCGCCGGCTGATTGCCGCAGGTGCAGGCAATGACACCCTGGCTGGATTCCTCCGAGAAGGTCTCCGCCATCATGGTGGACATACCCAGGCCGATATAGGTGCCGCCGGTGATGACAGGGCGGTTCTGGGAATCCAGCACCGACACATCCCCGGTGCGGTGATTGGTGGCATAAACATAGCCGCCGGTCATGGTCATATTGCCGTTGGAGTCCACGGCGTCGCCGCCGGAATAAATGGTCAGCTTGCCGCCGGAAATTTCGATGAGAGCATCGGGATCAGCGCCCATGCCGCCCATACCGCCGGGCCGCTGGCCGCCGCCAAACATGCCGTCCCGGCCGCCTTCCGTACCGCTGGCATCGGCGCCGCCGGCGGCGTTCAAGCCGTCATCGGAGCAGTGCATCCACATGGTGCCGCCCCGGATATAGATCTTCTGCGCTTCCAGACCTTCATAGGCTTCCGAAATGGTCATTTCGCACGCAGTAATGGTCAGGGTGTCTTCTCCGTGGATGCCGTCATCGCCGGAGGCAATGGTGAAAATACCGCCGCCAATGGTCACATTGGTATCGGAATGGATGGCGTCATCCGCCGTGTCCAGTTTCAGCGTGCCGCCGCCGATGCGGATTTCCCCAGCCGCCTTCAACCCTTTCATGCTCTGGCTGTCTTCCGTGGACTCCTCCTCTTCCTGCTGGTGGGGCGGACGGCCACCGGGGCCGTGCATGCCACCCATTTGGCCGTAGCCGTCGGAAGAGGCGTTGGTGCCGTTTTCATATCCGCCGCCGGCCAGCACCGTCAGCGTGCCGCTGCCGTATTGCAGCCAGGCGCCGGCGCTGATGCCGTCCCCCTCCGCTTCCAGATCCAGCGTGCCGCCGGAGATGTACACGAAGCCTTTGGCGGCATCTTCCGTATTTTCTGCGTGAACGCCATCCTTGCCGGCATCTATGGTCACCGTTCCGCCGCCGATCCGCACGGAATCGTTGGCATCCAGACCATGCCCGGCGGAAGTGATGTTGACCGTTCCGCCGGTGATCACCAGGTCATCCTTGCAGGAAATGCCGTGTCCCCCGGGGGCGTGAACCGTCAGCGTGCCCGCGCCGTTGATGGTCAGATCGCTGCGGCTGTAAAGGGCGGCGCTTACATTGTATTCCTCCACCGTCACCGCTTCTGCCGGGCCGGTCAGGGTGTTGGTCGTTCCTTCCGCCAGGGTGATGAACACTTTGTCGCCGCTCAAAATGCAGATGGGGGCGGTGGCGCTGCAGGAGATCTCCACCCCGGCCAGAACCAACTGCACCTTGTCGGTGTCCCCCGCTTTGACGATGATGCTGCCCTCCGTCAGCGTGCCCCGGAACAAATAAGTACCCGCCTCGGTGACGGTATAATCTCCGCCGGACAAGGTCACTTCCCGGGCCTGCTCATAGGTGCCGGCCCGGTCCCGGTCGGTAAACATTTCATCCTCGGTGATCAGCGGCACAGTAGCGGCAGTGGCATTGGGGTCGGTGGCCGGCGTGTCGCCGGGTTGGGTGCAGCCGGCCAGCAGCGCTGCGATACACAGCAAAACAAGTACGCGTTTCATAAAGGTGTCCCCCATATGTGTTTTAGCATAGGACCATTATAGCACCGCCCGCCAAAAATCTGTAAACCTTTTTTTAATTTTCTTCCACGCCCCGGCTTGCAGCCTTCCGCCATTTGACATTCCCTGCATTGCATGGTATGATAAAATAGAATAAACAGGAGGAATTTGCCATGCTGTATCTCGGTTATGTTCTGCTGGTGGTGCTGGTCACCGCGGCGGATCAGATCACCAAATATCTCACCGTGACCCACATTCCGCTCCACGGATCAGTGGATTTTATCCCCGGCATTGTGGGCTTTACCTATGTGCAGAACACCGGCGCCGCATTCTCCAGCTTCAAGGGCATGATGTGGCTGTTCGCGCTGGTTTTTTTGGTGTTCACTGCGGTGCTGATCTGGCAGTTTTGGAAGAAACCCATGCCCTTCAACCGTTTTGAAAACTGGTGCCTGGTGGCCATCTACGCCGGCGGCCTGGGTAATATGATCGACCGGGTATGCCTGGGCTATGTCATCGACATGATTCAGGTGCAATTTATAGATTTTGCCATCTTCAATGTGGCGGATTGCTTCATCACCTGCGGCACCATCGCCCTGATCATCAGCCTGCTGTTCTTCAATAAGGATTTCTGGAAAGACGAGAAAAAATGACATTTTACGCCGATATTGCCGGCGAGCGGCTGGATGCATTCCTGGCCCGCGCCGCCGAAGGGCTCACCCGCAGCGCCGCCCAGCGCCTCATTGAGGAGGGGGCGGTGACGCGCAACGGCAAGCCCGGAAAGAAAAATGACAAACTGAATATCGGCGACGCCGTCACGTTCACCATCCCCGAACCCAAAGAAGTGGACATCCGCCCCATGGAAATGGCTCTGGACATCGTCTACGAGGACGAGGATGTGCTGGTGGTCAACAAACCCAAGGGTTTGGTGGTCCACCCTGCCGCCGGCCACCAGGATGATACCCTGGTCAATGGTTTGCTGTTCGCTTTGGGCGATGACCTGTCCGGCATCAACGGCGAACTGCGCCCCGGCATCGTCCACCGCATCGACAAGGACACCTCCGGACTCCTGGCGGTGGCCAAAAACGACCGGGCCCATGTGTGGCTGGCCAGCCAGCTGAAGGATCACTCCATGTACCGGGTGTACGACGCCATCGTGGTCGGTAATCTCAAAGAAGACAGCGGCACGGTCTGCGCCTCCATCGGCCGCCACCCCAGCGACCGGAAGAAGATGTGCGTCACCCAACGCAACGCCAAGGACGCCGTGACCCACTGGGAAGTGGTGAAGCGTTACCGGGGTTATACCCATATCCGCTGCCGCCTGGAAACGGGCCGCACCCACCAGATCCGGGTCCACATGGCCTACATCGGACATCCCATCCTGGGCGACACGGTCTACGGCCGAAAAAAACCGGAACTGGGCCAGGACAGCCAGTGTCTCCACGCCGGCACTCTCTGCTTCACCCACCCCCGGGACGGCCATCCCGTGATGGTATTCGCGCCCCTGCCGGAATATTTCACCAAAGTTCTTGAGAAATTGGAAAAGATCACATGAAAACATTGCTTCATATCTGCTGCGCCCCCTGCGCCAACCAGTGCATTGAGGTGCTGCGCACCGATGGCTTTGAGGTCACCGGTTACTGGTATAATCCCAACATCCACCCCTTCACCGAGTACCGGGAACGGCGCAACTGCCTGCGGGAATACGCCGCCCGGATCGACCTGCCCATGATCGAGCGGGACGATTACGGCCTGCGGCCCTTCGTCCGGGAAGTGGCGGAGGATATTTCCGGCCGCTGCGTCAAGTGCTACGAAATGCGGCTGTTCGACACCGCCCGGCAGGCCGCCGAAGGGGGCTTTGACAGCTTCACCAGCTCCCTGTTCATCAGCCCTTACCAAAATCACGAACTGATGCAGGAAGTAGCCCAGCGGGCGGCGGCGGAATACGGCGTCCGGTTCGAATACCGGGATTTCCGCCCCTATTTCCGGGCCGGCCAGGATTTCGCCCGGCAGCAGGGCTTCTATATGCAGAAATACTGCGGCTGCGTCTTTTCCGAGCAGGAGCGGTATCTGAAGCCGAAAAAGATCATTCCCTAAAACCTTCCCCCTGGGGAGAAGGTCATCATAACGGAGGCATTATGTCGAATTTTGAATTTTCTGTCCCCACCCTGTTCGGTCTGGAGGGCATCACCGGCGATGAACTGCGCCGGCTGAATATGGAAAATGTCCGGGTAGAAAACGGCCGGGTGCTGTTTTCCGGCGACGAAACCGCCCTGGCCCGGGCCAATATCGGCCTGCGGACCGGCGAACGGGTGCTGCTGGTGCTGGCGGATTTTGAGGCCCGCACTTTCGAGGAGCTGTTCCAGGGCGTGTACCGCACCCCTCTGGAACAGGTGATCCCCGCCGACGGCCAGTTTCCCGTGAAGGGTCACTGCCTCAATTCCCAGCTCATGAGCATCCCCGATTGCCAGGCCATCATCAAAAAAGCTGCCAGCAAGCGGCTGGGCGAAAAATACGGCGTTACCTGGCTGCCGGAAAGCGGCGCCAAGTACCAACTCCAGTTTTTCATCATGAATGACCGGGTCCAGCTGTGCCTGGACACCTCCGGCGTGGGCCTGCACAAGCGGGGCTACCGGGCCATCGGCAATGATGCCCCCCTGCGGGAAACTCTGGCCGCCGCTATGGTGATGCTGACCAAGTACCGGGGCCGGGAATATCTGTGGGATCCTTTCTGCGGCAGCGGCACCATCTCCATCGAAGCCGCCCTCATCGCCAAAAACCGGGCTCCGGGCCTGCGCCGCCGGTTTGCCGCAGAGCAGTTCTCCTGGATGGATGAAAAGATCTGGCAAAACGCCCGGGGCGAAGCCATGGACAAGGAATTCCGCGGTAATTATCACATCCTGGGTTCGGACAACGATCCCAAGTGCATCAGCCTGTCCATGTCCAACGCCCGGAAGGCCGGCGTGGCCGACATCATCGAATTCCGTGACGGGGACGCCACCAAAATGAGCCTGCCCACCGACAGCGGCATCCTCATCTGCAATCCTCCTTACGGCCAGCGGATGGGCGAACAGAAAGATGCCCAGCGGCTGTACCAGGCTTTGGGCCGCCATCTGAAATTCGCCGACGGCTGGAAGAAGTATGTCATCACCTCCGAGCCGGAGTTTGAACATTACTTTGGCCGCCGGGCCGATAAGAAGCGGAAGCTCTATAACGGCATGATCAAGTGCGACTACTATATGTACCTGGGCGACCAGCGAAAGAATCGGTAAATTGGGGTTTATCGCCCATTCAAACGCACGGCGGTAGAGCGGGCTGCCCTCAGCCCCCCGTTGGACATCAGAAATCCTTTCGGCGGCTTGAGGGAAGCCGCCCTACCCAAGTAACGATAAAATGAAATTTGTATAGTATTGGGAGAGACACATATGACCCACCTTTTCATCATCAATCCGGCGGCCGGCAGCCGCAACCGCACCGACGATTACAGCCAGGTGATCCACCGGCTGTGCCGGGAACGGGGTCTGGACTACGATATCCGGGTCTCCACCGCCCCCGGCGAATGCACCCGCTTCGCCCGGGAAGCCGCCGAAAGCGGCCGGGAAGTGCGGCTGTATGCCTGCGGCGGCGACGGCACCCTGAACGAAGTCATGGCCGGCGCAGCAGGACATGAAAATGCCGCCATCACCGTGTTTTCCGGCGGCAGCGGCAATGATTTTGTGAAGATCTTCGACGATCCCAAGGCCTTTTTCCAACTGGAGCGGCTTCTGGACGCGGACGAGACCCAGTTCGACCTCATCGAATGCAACGGCGATCTGGCGCTGAATATCTGCTGCGTGGGTCTGGATGCCCGCATCGGCAACGATGTGGCCAACTATAAGCGGCTGCCCCTGCTCCACGGTTTCTGGGCCTATGCTGCCTCTACGGTGATCAATGTGATCCGGGGCATTGCCGAGCATTATGTGGTAGAGATCAACGGCGAAGTCATCGACGGCAAGCAGACCTTCGTGTGTATGTGCAACGGCCGGTTCTACGGCGGCGGTTTCAACCCTGTGCCGGAAGCCGACCCCACCGATGGGCTGATGGATGTACTGGTGGTGAAAAAGGTCAGCCGGCTCCAGGTGCCCGCCATCATCGGCAAATACAAAAACGGCCGCTACAAGGAACTTTCTCACCTGGCCAAGCACTACCGCACCGACAAGGTGAAAGTGATCTGCGACAAGCCCAGTGCCATCAACCTGGACGGTGAGATCCGCTTTGCCAAGGAGGCCGAGTTCCGCATCTCCGACAAGAAGATCCGCTTCTTCTATCCCAAGGGCCTCACCTTCGCCGCCAAAGAACCCGCAACCGTATAACGACCATGCCCGGCCTGGGTCTCCAGGCCGGGCTTGGTTTCTCTCTATACTGCAGGCAATATCCGCAACTATACCTTTTGCTGCAGAAGCTGGTCTGCAAGCCGTAAATACTGCTGCCAGCGAGGATTCGCAGGCTGCCGTTGCGCCAGGCGCATAAAGACCTTTTTCGCTTGCGTCAGCAACACTTTTCTCCGCCGGGAATCAAACTGCCCCAACATCATGCAGCTGATGCCCCAGCTCTCCATATGTTCGGCAACGCCCGTTTCTTCCGCCAATGCCTCGGCAACGACCATAGATTTTTCATAATAATGTCTTCTGTCCGTCGGTGTCCCTGCAACGGAAGCCATTCTGAAGTAGCTGACCGCAAGATTGTGACGGATCTGATGAGAACTGGCTTTTGCATTCAACTGCTCCGCCTTCTCCATATACATTTTGTAGTACCGCCGGGCTTCATCCAGGTTGCCGCGTTCCTTATACACATTCCCGATTCTTCCCAAGCAGGAGGAAGCCGCCACCTCCGCTTCTTCCATCCCAATTTCTTCTACCAGGCACTCATACAAATCAAGGCTTCTCTGATATTTCTCAAGCGCCTCATCATATTGATTTCCCGCCATACAGGAATCGCCGGCGTTCATCAAACTGGTTGCAAGATCATAAGTGCTGTTCAGCCCCGGTTTCACCAGTGCCGCCTGCAAAGACAATTCCATCGCTTTATTGTTATAAACGTACGCCTCTGCTTGCTGACCGTTCAATGTACACAGGTAACCCATCCGCTCATAGCAAAGTGCCAGATTGTGCCGGGCGCGGTCGTTGCTCTTGCACAGACCCGCGCGTTCCAGGCAATCCATAGCTTGGCTGTATTTCATTTTGGCTCTGGCATAATTGTTCCACGATCTGTACGCATCACCGCATTCCACAATGGCCAGAACCAGCAGATTCAGGTTTTCCTCATCCCGTTGAGCCTTGTATTGCTGCTTCAGTTGGGTGATCAACCGTTCCGCCCAAGCCAACGCCTGATCCTTGTCCTGCTTTACGCCATATCCAATGCGATACATCTGCGCCAGTTTCTCCGTAGCCGCGATACAGCCGCCCTGGGATGCCGCCGTCAGCAGCTCCGCCGCCCGGTCGCCATCCACTTCCACATCCACGCCGTTCAGATAGGCCAGACCGATGAGATACAGATGGTCAGGATCTTGGTCATTATCAGGATCATTCAGCCGGGCCACCACCTTGGGCAGTTTCTGATGGAGGGCCTCGGTCAGTTCTTCCTCGTTATGGGCATCCACGCAGCGATCCTCCACGCCGGGGAATTTCTCTTTCAGCTTTTCCTTGTCTGTCGGCTCCATCACCGCCGGCAGCACCTTGCCGCACTTTTGTGCCTCGGGATACTCGATCACCTGCACATAATTATCAACTTCCTTGCCGTTTTCGTCCAGCCGGGGCTTCAAAACGGAAGGGGTTACCGTCAGCACGAACAGGTCACTGCCGCGGATCATGGTCAGGATATTTTCATCAAAATTCTCACCGGGGGTCAGATAGTCATCATACCAGATGGCCACATCCCGGCAGGCCGGCCGCTGGTGGATCAATTTCATCAGATCCAACGCCTGCCTGCGGTCCATTTTGCGGTAGCTCAGGAAGATCCTGGCATCAAATTCCTTCCGGATCCGCTCCGCCAGCTCGCTGCTGACCAGCACCATTTCCAGAAATCTGCGCAGTTTCTCCCCATATTGATCTGCCGTCCGGTTCAATGCGTGGAGCTTGCCGCAGACATCATCAAACCGATTTTCCAGCTCTTCCTTCATCAGAACCGGCAGCACCGGGATGCCCCGTTCCTGGGCAAAACGCAAGACCCGCAGCGCCCGGTGATCCTTTCCGTCCAGCAATTCTGCGGTGACCGCCAACACCATCAGTTTCATCCGGCTTAAGTCGTCCCAGTATTCCGGGTCCTCCGCCGGCGCTTCCTCCGGGCGGTAATAACACAAAACAAAGTCGCTTTGTGCCCGGATTTCAGGAACAAACAGATCCTGGGTCACAGCCTCAAAGCAATCCGCAAATTCCCCTTCATGGCAGGCAAAGAAGATCAGCGGCTGCTTTCGCAGCACCACGCCTTCCGGGTAAAAACGCATTTTCGAATTCATATTCTCGCCTCCTGTACCATGTATAACAGCAAACAGCCCCGGTTTTCGCATACCGGGGCTCTGTTTATTCTTCCGGCGGCAAAATCCGATACCCCAGCTTCACGATGAGCTTCAGGGTCTGCATCGCCGTGTTCCGGTCATACTCCTTTTCGATCTCCGGCAGGTCCTCATAGGGCACCAGGCAGGGGGTGGTCTTTTTCTCCGTGTTGCGCTCCGCCCCCAGGGTCCAACCTTCGGCGATCCGGGCCGCGGCCCAGACTTCGTGGACATTTTTAGCAATGCATTCCGTCAGCGGCTGCAGGCTTTCCGGCAGCTGCACATCGGTGGTATCCACCGGCTTCGGTTCATACATTTCCATCGCCCCTTTACTTCTTGGCGGTGTCCAGACTCTTGCGGAACACCACAAACCGCTGGAACAGATACTCAGTGGCGAAATTCACCACCATGGTCAGCACCAGCACCAAATACTCATTCCAACCCACGCTTTCCCCGGTCAGTACCGCCGTCCACCAGGTGGACAGGGGCGTAAACACCACATAGAAGCCCGCCACCTGGGCCATGGCCAGGGGCACATTTCCCGCAGAGCAGAAGGTAAACTTCCGGTTCAGCGTAAAATTCCACAGCACGGACAGCACCAGCGACAGCATATAGCCCAGCCAGTGAACCAGACCCAGCACTTCCTCAAACAGCGTGAAACTGACCACCTGGATCACACCGGCGCTGATGGAAAACAGCACAAATTTCACCGTCCGCAGAAATTCCTTTTTCTTCTCGCTCATCGTATAACCTCCTGTTATTTCCGGAATCTACCATAAAAATACCACACAGCGGTCCATTTTTCAAGAGCCGCCCGGGAAGCCTTCCCCCCCTGCACAAAAAATCGGCAGAAGGGCGTACCCTTCTGCCGAAAAAAATTCCTTATTCCCCGTAACCCATGGGGTTCTTGCTCTGCCAGTTCCAGGAATCCCGGCACATATCCGCCAGGGATTTTTCCGCTTTCCAGCCCAGGTTTTCCGCGCTCTTGGCCGGATCGGCATAGCAGGTGGCAATATCGCCGGGCCGGCGCTCCACGATCTCGTAGGGCACGGGCACCCGGTTCACATCGATAAAGGTGTGGACCATATCCAGCACGCTGTAACCCACGCCGGTGCCCAGGTTGAACACCTCGCAGCCCCTGTGGGCCACCGCATAAGAAACGGAGGCCACATGGCCCTTGCCCAGACCCACCACATGGATGTAGTCCCGAACGCCGGTGCCGTCGGGGGTATCGTAATCGTCGCCAAAGACGCTCAAATGATCCCGGCGGCCCACCGCCACCTGGGTGATGTAGGGCATCAGATTGTTGGGAATACCCCGGGGATCTTCGCCGATGCGGCCGGATTCATGGGCACCGATGGGGTTAAAGTACCGCAGCAGCACGATGCTCCACTCCTTGTCCGCATGGGCCATGCCGGACAGGATCTGCTCCGTCATAAACTTGGTCCAGCCGTAAGGATTGGTGCAGTTGCCGGTGCGGCTGGTTTCTTTCAGAGGCATCTCATTGTCGGCAGTGTACACCGTGGCCGAAGAGGAGAAGATCAGCTTCTTTACGCCCATCTCTTTCATCACCTTGGTCAGCACCAGGGTGGAATTGAGGTTGTTGTCATAGTATTCCCAGGGCATGGCCACGGACTCACCCACAGCCTTCAGACCGGCAAAATGGATGACGCAATCTACCGCATGCTCTGCAAAGATCTTCCGCAGCAGACCTTCATCCCGCACATCGCCTTCATAGAATTCCAGGCTCTTGCCCGTCAGTTCCTGCACCCGGTTCAAGCTTTCCGGGTTGGAATTGCACAGATTGTCGATAACCACCACCTGGTGACCGCTTTCCAGCAGTTCCAGGCAGGTATGGGAGCCGATATAGCCCGCTCCGCCGGTGACCAGTACCTTCATATCCCTGTCTCCTTCAAATTCGTTTTTGAGTCTTTATTATACACCCTGCCATGCAAAAATGCAAGCTTGCTATTTTCCCCATTATTCGTTATAATGTTATGTGAGAAAATTTGCGGCAGCAACCGCCGAGGAGGAGCCTCCATGGAACATAAAAAACACATCCTGCTGCTGACCACCGGCGGCACCATCGCCTCCATGCCCGGCGGCGAGGGGCTGGAGCCCCACCGCTCCGACGTGATGGAGCGGGAGCTGAACCAGCTGCGAACCTACTATGAGATCACCGTCCGGGACGTGATGTGCCTGGATTCCTCCAATATCCAGCCGGAGCAGTGGCAGACCATCGCCACCAGTATTTTTGAAAACCGCACCGGTTACGACGGCATCGTGGTGTCCCACGGCACCGATACCATGGCCTATTCCGCCTCCGCCGTCACATTCATGCTGCCGGGCATCGACCGGCCGGTGGTATTCACCGGTTCCCAGCTGCCCCTGGCGGACATCCTCTCCGACGGCCCGGATAATCTGCGTACCGCCTTTGCCATGGCTGCCTCCGGCAAGCCCGGCATTTTCCTGGCCTTTGACCGGAAGATCATCCGGGGCTGCCGGGCCGTAAAGGTCCGTGCCTCCGGTTTCTCCGCTTTTGAAAGCGTCAACGCCCGGTATGTGGGCAAAGTCAGCAACCAGGGCCTGGTGCTCCATGAATCCATGCTGCCCAAACCCAGCGGCGAGCCCCGCCTGCTGACCGGCATCAGCCGGGATGTATTTTTGCTGAAGCTGACCCCCGGCCTGGACCCCGCCATTTTCGATATGCTCCGCTCTATGGGCTACCGGGGCATCGTCATCGAGGCCTTCGGCCTGGGCGGCATCGATGTCCTCAGCCACGCCCTGCAGGCCATCCGCCGCTGCGTGGACCAGGGCATCACCGTGGTGGTCACCACCCAGTGCCTGTACGACAGCGCCAATCTGCAGGTCTACCAGGTGGGCAACAAACTGCTGCAGCTGGGTGTCCTCCAGGGTCGGGATATGACCTCGGAAGCCGCCATGACCAAACTCATGTGGGCGTTGGGCCAGGGTATGGATACCGCCCAGATCCGGGAACTGTTCCACACCTCCCTGGCCGGGGAGATCACCCTGCAGGAATAAAAAATGTGACAAACACGCAGATGTGTGTTATACTATACTTTTGGAGGTGGAAATATGGGCTTTGAACAGCTTTTAGGCAACGAACAGCTGAAAGAAAATCTGCGCCGCAGCATCCAGAGCGGCCATATTTCCCACTTTTACCTCATTTCCGGCCCTGCCGGCTCCGGCCGCCATACCCTGGCCCGGCTGCTGGCTGCCGCCATCCTCTGCCGGGAGAAAAATAGTCCCTGCCTGCTCTGCGGCCCTTGCCGCAAAGTCCTTTCCGACGGCCACCCGGATCTGATCACCGTGGAGGACCCGGAACACAAAAATGTGGCCGTGAAATTGATCCGTGAAATGCGGGACGATGTGTTCATTCGGCCCAATGAATCAGATCATAAGATCTATTTCCTGCCCCAGGAACTGGGCATTGAAGGCCAAAACGCCCTGCTGAAGATCCTGGAGGAACCGCCCAAATACGGCGTGTTCATCCTCCTCACCGACAATCCCGAAAAATTGCTGCCCACGGTCCGCTCCCGCTGCACGGAGCTGTCCCTGCGGCCCTTGCAGGACAGTGTCCTCCGCGCCGCCTTGCTGAAGGACTTCCCCGAAACAACCGACGAAGACATCCGGGGCGCCATGATCCGCAGCGGCGGATTTTTGGGCCAGGCCAAAGCCCTTTTGGAAGGCGGCAATGCCCTGTCGCCCCAGACGGCGGACTTTGTGGCCGCCTTTGGCGCCCGGGACAGTTTGGGCTTGACCCGAACCCTGGTCAGCATGGAAAAATGGAAACGGGATCCGTTGATCGCTGAGCTGGAAAGCTGGATCACCCTGCTGGAAGGCGGCCTGTCCTACCGCAGCGGCATCAGCGCCGTCAGCGCCGCCGCCCGGGATCTGGGGACCCAGCGCAGCCCCCGGGATCTGATGAACGCCATCACTGCCCTGAAAAAGGCCGTGGCCTACGCCCAGGGCAATATCTCCTGCGGCGCCATCTGCGGCTGGCTCACCTGGGAATTACGCTAATATCTCTGAAGGAGTAACCATAATGGAAGAAATCAAAACCATGGTCGAAGTGGTGGACATCCAGTTCCGCCCCGGCCAGAAGATCTACTTTTTCGACCCCAACGGTCTGAAGCTGAAGCAGGGCGATCATGTGATCATCGACACCGCCCGGGGCGCAGAATTCGGCATCTGCACCGGCGGCAATCACAAGATCCCGGAAAAGGATGTGGTCACGCCGCTGCGCTGTGTCCTGCGCCTGGCCAACGCCCAGGACGAGAAGGTCATCGCCGAAAACCGGGCCAAGGAGCAGAAGGCTTTCGATGTCTGCCTGCAGAAGATCGCCGAGCACGGCCTGGATATGCAGCTGGTGTCCGCCGAGTGCGCCTTTGACGGCAGCAAGGTCCTGTTCTTCTTCACCGCCGACGAGCGGGTGGACTTCCGGGAACTGGTGAAGAACCTGGCCTCCGTGTTCCACACCCGTATCGAACTGCGGCAGATCGGCGTCCGGGACAAGGCCAAAATGGTAGGCGGCCTGGGCATCTGCGGCCGGCCCTTCTGCTGCGCCACCTTCCTGGATGATTTCCAGCCCGTGTCCATCAAGATGGCCAAGACCCAGAATCTGAGTCTGAATCCCACCAAAATTTCCGGCACCTGCGGCCGCCTGATGTGCTGCCTGAAATACGAGCAGGAGGCTTACGAAGACCTGCTGCGCCACGCCCCCAAGGCGGAATCCTTCGTGGATACCCCCGACGGCCGTGGCACAGTGGTGGAAGTGGACCTGCTGCGCAGCCGGGTGAAGGTCCGCATGGAGGACAGCCCCGAGACCATCGGTGTCTATCGCAACGAGGATATCGCCATCCTCCGCAGCGGCAAGGCCAAAAAGAACGATCCGCCCATCCCCCCAGATCTTGCCCCCATTTCCGGCGGCGGCAAGAAGATCCGGAAGGTGGTGGCGGACGAGCCCATGCCCAAGCTGGAGCCCATCCGCTTCCGCTATCGGGAGGAAGAAGTGGTGGAAGAGCCGGCAGAACCCATGGAGGAGACTCCGGCCGAGGATTCCCCCAAGAAGTCCCGCCGCAGAAACCGCCGGGGCAAAGGCGGCAACACGCAGCCTGCCCCCACGGCCGATACTGCGCCTGTCCAAAAGGTCGATCCTGCCCCCAAGGCCGACGCCCCCGCCGGCGACAAACCCAAGAAGCCCAATTACCATCACCGCCGCCACCGCCGCCCCAAGGCAAAACAAGGCGAATGATCCCATACCCACTCCGCCCCCTCCTTCCCGAGGGGGCGGTTTTTGCTCCCCGTCATCCCGCGTAGGGGCGACCCTTGCGGTCGCCCGCTAACCACACCCCAACGCTTCCGTCCTCACCGTAGGGCGGAGCCTTGGCCCCGCCGCATTGCGGGTAAAACTCCGCGGCAACGGCGGGCGTAAACCCCCGCCCTACAACAAACCAAATTACCTCCAGCCCATGGTTTACATAACACCATGCGCTTCCAAAATAACACCCCCAACAGACCACAACTGTCCGTCGGGGGTTCTTGTTATCCTTTGACCCGGGATTCGATCCGCGCCAGCGCCGTTTTCATGGCGTTGTACACTTCCTCGGACACCCGGCCGATGTAATTGTTCTCATAGGCCGCCATGGCCTCCCGGATTCGCAGCAGCTCCAATGTCCCATCCTCCCGATAATGCTGGTAGATGGGTATATATTCGTAGCCGCTGATCCGCACCGCCCCGCTGGGGCCGTCCTTGGTGATCTGCAGATCCAGCAGCACGCCATAGCCGGTGTTCACCGTCTCCGCATCGCCCATGAAATCGCCCAGAGAATAGGCCACGAACATCTCGCCCTGATCCTGGAATCCCATCTGCTGCACATGATGGGAATGGGTGCCAATCAGCGCGTCCACCCCCAGCTTTTTCATGAGCCTGACGATCTGCTTTTGGGTGCCACTGATCTGGTCGTTGTATTCGCCGCCCCAGTGCAGCAGGGCGATCACCAGGTCCGGCTCTTCCTTCTGGGCCTGCCGGATCACATCGGTGATGCCGTCTTCGTTGACTTTCTTATAAGTACTGCTGTAATCGGTGTACAGCAAATTCACGCAATGCTCATTGCCCTCCGGCAGATTCCGGCCGTCCATGCCCTTGGTAAAGGCCACCAGGGCGATCTTGATCCCCTGGATCTCATAGATCAAATAGCCCCGGTACTGCTCAAATTCCGCCTCGCTGGCGTATGTACCCAGGGGCTGCATCCCCGCGCCCCGGATGGCGTTGTTGGTGGCCGCCAGGCCCAAAAGTCCATTGGTGATGGAATGGGAATTGGCAGTCTGCAATACATCCACACCGCCCCGGTACAAATCCCGCAGCAGCTGCTCCGGCGCAGAGGCGGAATCGGCGCCGCCGTATACATTCCCCTCAAAATTCAGAATGGACAGATCCGCGCCGGACAGCACCGGCAGCACATCCAGCAGCGTGCCGCTGTAATCCCGGCCGTTGCCGCCGCCGGCAATGACCCGGTCCGTAATATTCACATCACCGCCGGCCACCAGATGGATCACCGTATCCGGCGACGGCTGGGTCGGCACGGTCACCGTGGGTTCTTCCTCCCAGGGGAACCGGGGCACCGAGATCCAGCCTTTCAGAAAGCCGGTCACGATCAACCCAATGACGATAACCGCCAGCGCTGTGATGCCCACGGCGATCTTGGTCCGCCGGGGAATATACCGCCGCATCCGCGGCGCCCGATAATGCCTGGCCATAACCGGCCTCCTTTCTCCTGCATTTTCCTCATTATACACCATATCCCCCCGCCATACAAGGCCGCAGAGGGCAAAATTTGTCCCACATTTTTTGAAAAACTATTTACATTTTTTCCAATATCGTGTAGAATGTTTCCGAACAGAGTAGGAGACAGCGCGTTAAGTGCCATCAGGACGGGGAGTTGCCTGGAGGACGAAGGATCATTCCACGATGCTGTCACCGCACCCGCTGTTGCATACAGGACTCTCTCCTTTATGTAGCAACGATACTCGGTCGGGTTTGGATGCCGGCTGTTTCGTCGTCCTGCCCACACCGGATCTGGAAACTCCCTTGCGTCATTGGACGCAGGGGCTTTTTTATTGGTCCGGATCGATCAAAAAGGAGGAATTTTTATGTCCAATCAACCCCGTTCCACTGCACTGTACCGCCATCCCTTTTCCCGGGCCTATTGGCGCGATGCCGCTTCCGAGCTGAAAAGCACCCGGATGCTGGTCATCGCGGCTCTGCTCACCGCCATGCGCATCGCCCTGAAGCCCCTGGCCATTCCCCTGGCCGCCAACCTCAGCATCCAGACCGCCACTTTGGCCACCGCCCTGGGCGCCATGATCTACGGCCCGGTGGTCGCCATCCCCGCCGCCATTATTTCCGATACCATCGGCTTTATCATTTGGCCCACCGGCGACTATTTCCTGCCCTTCATGCTCACGGAGATCGCCGGCACCGTGATCTATGCCCTCTTCCTTTACCGCAGTAATGTCAATACCACCCGGGTGATGCTGGCCCGGTTTGGCATCTGCCTGCTGGTCAATGTGGTGCTGCAGCAGTTTATCTACGCCTGGTACTACGCCTATATGGGCCAGCCGGAAACGGCCATCAAGTCCATCATGGGCATTATGACCACCACCCGGATCTTTAAGAATCTGGTCTGCTTCCCCATCGAGACCGTGGTGCTGACCCTGTTCTTGAAGGTGCTGCTGCCGGTGACCCAGCGAGCCAAACTCACCTTCTGCCCCGATGCCGACCTGCAGTTCAATACCAAGCAGGTCATCGCCATGGTGCTGCTCATCGCCGTGGGTCTGACGGGCACCGTATTCTACTTAAACGACCGCTACGGTACCACCTCCCGGTCTGCCGACTATTCCGATACCGAACGGGTGGAAGCCAATAAGGCCGCCACCGCTCTGGTGGAAGCGCAGGACAGCACCTATGACGATGCAACCCTCATCTGCATCGTAGACAGTGCCTACCGTGGTCTTTTTGAGAAAGAAACGGACTACACCGTTTCCATCTATGTGCTGGACGAGGAAGCCTTTGCCAAAGGCCAGGCTGCCGATGCCAAGTATACCCTGGATACCCTGTGGGGCTATTCCAAGTCCGGTCCTTCCAAGGACAAGTACGGCTCTCTGGTGAAAGTCGGTTCTGTGAAGTATACCCAGAACGAAAGCACCGACGAGATCACCGGCTGGACCATCTCTTATACCAAGTGATCCTTTCAGGGGGTGCTGCAAATGCAGCACGCCCTTTCCCACTCGCGTAGGGGCGACCCTTGCGGTCGCCCGTCAAGCCCCTTCCCCTTCCCGCGTAGGGGCGACCCTTGCGGTCGCCCACCAACACCGCCCCCACTTCTTAACATCCGCTTATTTTGCTGGACATTTTTCCTTTTTCCGCTATAATAATATCATACATTCCAAAATGGGAGGCAACCCCTATGAAGCTCAACACCAAGCGTACGATCCTGGTGGGTTTTGCGTTCTTTCTGATCTGCACCTTCTGGCAGGCCTATGACAGCATCATCCCCCTGATCCTGACCAACAAATTCGGCATGAGCCAAACCTGGTCCGGCGTCATCATGGCCATCGATAATATCCTGGCCCTGTTCATGCTGCCCCTGTTCGGCACACTCTCCGACAAGTGCAAGAGCCGTCACGGCCGCCGCACGCCCTTCATCGTCACCGGCACCATCGTCGCCGTGGCCGCCTTCGTAAGCTTGTCCTTCGTGGATGCCACCCAGCTCCAGAAGATCGACGCCGTGGCAGCCATTGACGACACCGCCGCTCTGGAGACCCTCTACGACTCCGACGCAGCCGATCTGACCCTCCACACCCCCGAGGGTGAGGCGTTCGTCCTTTCCGAGAAACTGTCCAAGGAAGATTTCCTGTCTATCCGGATGCAGCTGCCTGACAAGTCCACCAACCCCGACTACACCAATTTCGTGGTTCCCGTCCGGCAGGCTTACGCCGCCCAGGTGACGGAAAGCGACCCCTCTTCTTTGATCTTGTTCATTGCATTGCTCCTCATCGTCCTGGTGTCCATGGCCACCTTCCGCAGCCCCGCCGTGGCGCTGATGCCGGATGTGACCATCAAGCCCCTGCGCTCCAAGGCCAACGCCATCATCAATCTGATGGGCACGGCCGGCGGCATCGTGGTGCTGGTACTGGGCATGGTCTTCTCCACCACCGCCATCCGAAACGCCATGATGACCTACACCGTGTTCTTCAGTGTGGTGGGCGGCATCATGCTGGCGGCTCTGGCCGTGTTCCTGCTGACCGTCCGGGAGCCCAAGTGGGCCGCCGAAATGGAAGCTGACTCCATCCGCCTGGGCATTGAGGAAAAGGAAGAGCCCACCGGCGAAAAGCGGGGCCTGAGCAAGGCCGAACTGCGGAGCCTGCTGTTCCTGCTGGCCTCCATTGTGCTGTGGTTCTTCGGCTATAACGCCATCACTTCCAAATATTCCGTCTACGCCGCCAATGTGCTGGACAAGGACTATAACTTCACCATGATCATCGCCCAGGCCGCCGCGGTGGTGGCTTATGTGCCCGTGGGCATGGTGGCCTCCAAGATCGGCCGCAAGAAGACCATCATGGCCGGCGTGGTGATGCTGGCGGTGGCCTTCGGCTCTGCCTCCTTCATCCGTTCCGACTCTCCCATGCTGCTGATCAACTGCCTGTTCGCCCTGGCCGGCGTGGCCTGGGCCACCATCAATGTCAACTCTTTCCCCATGGTGGTGGAGATGTGCTCCGGCGCCGATGTGGGCAAGTACACCGGCTTCTACTACACCGCTTCCATGGCCGCCCAGACCCTGACCCCCATGGTCTCCGGCTTCCTCATGGACCAGCTGGGTATGACCGTCCTGTTCCCCTACGGCACCATTTTCGTCGCCCTGGCCTTCGTGACCATGGCCATGGTACGCCACGGTGACAGCAAGGTGGTGGCCAAAAAGGGCCTGGAAGCCTTCGATAACGACGACTAAGGAGCAACTATGCCGATTCTTATCATTCTGCTCCTGCTGGCGGCGGCCTATGTGCTGGCACTGCGGTGCCGCAGGGGTCATCAAGATCTCCCCACCCTCCGGGGCTGGAACTATGCCCACCGGGGTCTTCACGGCAACGGCATGCCCGAAAATTCCATGGCCGCCTTCCGCCTGGCCCTGGAGCATGGCTACGGCATCGAACTGGATCTGCACCTCATGGCCGACGGCCGCCTGGCCGTTCTCCATGATGCCAGCCTGAAGCGCACCGCCGGCGCGGAGGTATTCATCGAAGATCTGACCGCTGAAGACCTGCCCGGTTACCGCCTGGAAGGCACGGAGGAGACCATCCCCCTGTTCACCCAGGTGCTGGAACTCTTCGCCGGCAAAGCCCCCATGATCGTGGAGCTGAAAGCGGAGCGGGGCAACCACGCCGCCCTCTGCCGGGCCGCCTGCGATCTGCTGGATCAGTACGCCGGCCCTTACTGCATCGAGTCCTTTGACCCCCGGTGCATCCTGTGGCTTCGGAAAAATCGCCCGGAGGTGATCCGGGGTCAGCTGTCCCAGAATTTCCTGGCGGACAAGAGTTCCACCCTTTCCTGGCCTCTGCGGCTGGTGCTGACGAACCTGCTGACCAATTTTCTCACCCAGCCGGATTTCATCGCCTATAATTTTGCAGACCGAAAGGGCCTTGCCCCCCGGCTCTGCCATAAAATCTGGGGCTGCCAAAATGTAAGCTGGACCCTCCGCTCCCAGGCTGATTACGACACCGCCGTGGCTGAAGGCAACCTGCCGATATTTGAAAATTTCCAACCTTAAAACCCAGGGCCGATGGATCACCATCGGCCCCTTTTTTATACGATCTCCCGCGTAGGGGCGACCCTTGCGGCCGCCCGCCAAGCCTTCCCCCTCCCGCGTAGGGGCGACCCTTGCGGCCGCCCGCCAACACCACCCCAACGCTTCCGTTCACATCGTAGGGCGGGGCCTTGGTCCCGCCGCATTGTGCGTTAACCTCCACTGCTACGGCGGGAGTAAACCCCCGTCCTACAACAAAGCCTGTCAACCGTTATCCATTCGCAGTTTACATAACAACATATACACCCCACAAAAAGGCGCGTCACCGAAGCGACACGCCTTCTTTCTGATCTTAATACTCCGTCAGACAGCCTTCCGTCACCGTAACGGACACGGTCATTTCCTTGCCATCGCGCAGGATCACGAAATCCACCACATCTCCCACACGGCTGGTGACCATGGTGTCGATCACATGATGCCGCTGGGTGATTTGCTTGGTAACGCCGTTGAGGGTCATGGACACCAGCACATCATCCACCTGGAACACACTGCCGATCTGGCCCGGGGTCACTTCGTAGACCACGATGGTCTCCCGGATAAACACGCCGTTTTCCGTGTATTCGGCCTTGGATTCGGTGGTGGTGATGGTCACGCCCATCATGGGCCGCATGACGCAGGTCCGATCCGTACCGAAGCAGTAGTCGATGATGTTGTCCGACACCGCCCGAACCACATTGGCAGGCAATGCGTAGCCGATGTTTTCTACCCCGTCATCCACGGTCTTGGCGTTGACGATGCCGATGAGCCGGCCGCTGTCGTCAAACAAACCACCGCCGGAATTGCCGTGATTCACCGCCGCATCCACCCGGATCACCCGGTAGTCCACGGAGGTCCTGCCGTCGGCGCCGGTCATGGTGATATATTCCGAGGGCACGCTGACCACGCCGAAGGAGGTGGAAATGCCGGATGCTTCCGCATTGCCGATGGCAATGGCCGTACTGCCGGCCTGGAGCAGGTCGGAATCCGCCACATTCACCGCGGTCACATTTTCGTTCTTCAGCCGGTCATTGTCCTCGATCCGCAAAATGGCGATGTCATAGTACATGGAGCCGCCCACATAGGTGGCCTCCATCTCCATGCCCGCAAATTCCGATCCGTACAGATACACTTCGATCTTCTGGGCAATGCCGTCTTTGGTGATGCTTTTTTCGTCGTACACCACATGGTAGTTGGTGATGATGAAGGCATCCCCTTCCGAGCGGTTCAGCCGATAGATCACGCCGGATCCGGCCGTGGAAAACTCCATAGGCCGGCCCAGTTCGTTGCTGGTGAAGGTACAAAATACGCTGACAGAGCTTTTCAGCGCATTGCGAACGGTCTTGGTCAGATCTGCCGCCGGGCCGGTGCTGCTGCCACCCACGCCGTCCAGGCCATCCTTGCCGTCACTGCCGTCCTGGCCCACCACTTTGCCCAGATTTTCCTGGGTGCCGTTGGAATAGGTCACCACCAGCTCGCCCTTGCTGTTGATGGTGGTGTCGGTAATGGTGACGCGGTCTCCCACCGCCACCGCCAGCAGTACCGTCTGGGCGATCAGCGCCAGGATCAACGCCGCGATCACCACACCCTTCCAGGGGAATTTCTTTTTCACTTTCGGCTTGGCCGGTTTGATTTCCGGCACTTGCTCCTCAGAGAAGACTTCAAACCGCACGCCGCTCTGTTCTTCCGGCAGTTCCTCTTCCGGCTCTTGGGCGATCTCCTCGGCAGGGATCTCCTCCGCCGGCACTTCCTCCCCGATGTTCTCGGGCTGCAGCGCTTCTATTTCTTCTGCCGCCGGTTCTTCCGGGTTTTCCCCGATACCCAGGGGCATCTGTTCTTCGTGTTCATTCATGGCAATTCCTCCCTCGAATGGGCTTGATGACATTATTTTGTCCTGTTTATCTTAAAACACACCCCATTTTTTGTCAACAAACCATCCGCAAGGTTTACAAAAATTTTCCTTTTCCGTTGGGATTCATTCACAAAATCGCACCCACATGGCCGGCCGCACGCCGCCCGGCTCATAAACTTCTTCGCCGGGAGCGCAGACCTGGCCGTCGGGCAGCACATCGGCGGCATAGCCCGGGGAATAGCCTCTGCTGCGCAGCCACCAGCCCGTGCCCCTTTTCCGATCCGCATCCCGGTCAAAATACCGCAGCGCCTCCCGGGCCGACAGTAAAAACAACCGGTCTTCCGTCACCGTCCCCCGATCCTCCGGGATGTCCTCGTCGTCATAGCAGCACGCTTCCGATGTTTCCACCGGCGTTGTCAGGATCCGGGCCCGTTCCTCCGGGGTGAACCATTCTTCCTCCTGATCCCGAAGCCATTCCCGCAGGTCGCAGTCTGCCCAGGTAACGGCGGCGGCGTTGCTATGAAAGGGCTGCTCTGCCAGACACTCTTTGCTCAGCAGCAGCATCCGCCCTTCTTCCTTTGTCAGCACCAGCCATTCCATGGCCTCTGCGTCCCCGGAGCCAAGGGGACAGCGGCCCATTGTTTCAAGCATTTTCATATCCATTCCCTGCCTTAAAGTTGTAGATGGGTTTGATCACCTTCAGGATCTTTACCGTGGGTTCGATGGTTCCCAGGATCTGTTCCATGGGTTTGTAGGCCATGGGGGATTCATCGATGGTGGATCGGTTGGCGGATGTGGTGTAGATCCCCGCCATGGCGGCCCGGTATTCCTCCACCGTCAGCCGTTCCTTGGCCTCCGCCCGGCTCAACAGCCGACCTGCGCCGTGGGGCGCGGAGCAATTCCAATCCGGATTACCCTTCCCCTCCGCAATAATGCAGCCGTCCCGCATATTCATGGGGATCAGCACCTTCTGCCCCCGGTGGGCCGGGATCGCGCCCTTGCGGATGATATGTTCCTCATCGATAAAATTGTGCATGGTCTCAAAGCATTCTGCCTTCCGGATCTTCAAATGTTTCAGGATCCGACCCGCCATAGTCTGGCGGTTGCGTACCGCGAATTCCTGGCAGGTCCCCATGTCGTGGAGATAATCCGCCGCCTCCATCCCCTGCAGATAGCAATGCTCCGCCGGGATCTTGCTGCGCTGGGGATCGCTTTTGCACAGCTCCACCGCTTTTTTCTGATAATATTTGGCCACCTGCGTGCCCAAATTCCGGGAGCCGGAGTGGATCACCAGATAGGTGTTTCCCTCTTCATCCCGGTCCAGTTCGATAAAATGGTTGCCGCCGCCTAATGTTCCCATGGAGCGCAGCACCCGGTCCGGATCCCGTAGTTCCTTGAAACAGCGCAGTTTTTTTACAAAATCCACATCGCCGTATTCCTTGTGCAGGGCGCTGCCTGCAGGGATATTCCCGCGAATAAAATCATCCAAAGCCGCCGGATCCACTTCAACCTTGCCCAGTTCCACCGTCAGCATGCCGCAGCCGATATCCACGCCGATCACATTCGAGATCACCAGATCGCCCATGGTGGCCGTGAAACCCACCACGCAGCCGTTTCCCACATGAACATCCGGCATGATCCGCACTTTTGCGTCACGGAAGGGCGGTTGGGTCATCAGTCCGTAGATTTGGTTCACCGCCGCCGGCTCTATATGGTCCGTATAGATCATCAAATCATAGCCCATTGTCGCTCACCTCATTTTCTCATTTTGGCTCCGACAATTAAAACGCGCCATGTCCCCATTTTTCGCACCAGAAATGGGTAAGGCCCCGACAGATCCGTCGGGGCCTTGTAATTGTTACTTGCCGGTGGCCGCCTTGAAAATGGCGTCGATCTCGTCGCCGGACAGATGGTTCTTCGTCAGCAGCGCCTCTACCAGGGCATCCACAGCCGCCTTGTTCTCGGTAAGGATGGCGATGGTGCGCTCCATCTCTTCGGACAGGATCTTGTTCACCGCCGCCCGGACTTCGTCCGCCAGCTCGCCGGTTCTGGCCGCCTGCTCGTCAATGACCGCCAGGCCGAATTTCTCATCCATGCCGTAGTAGCAGATCATATTCCGGGCTCTTCTGGTGGCGCTGGCCAGGTCGCCGGAGGCGCCGGTGGTCAGGCCGTTCTCCCGGCCGTAATACACGATCTCCGCTGCCCGGCCGGCCAGGGAGGTGCGGATCAGATCCAGCAGATCCTTCCGGGTATATGTACCCTTGTTCTCCGTGTCGCCGTGCTGCATATAGCCGCCGTGGTTGCCCCGGGCCACCACCGTTACATAGCTGGGGCAGCTGCCGGTGTACCAGTACATAAAGGCGTGACCTGCTTCATGGCGGGCGGTCCGCTCCAGTTCGGAAATGTCCCACTGCTTCTTCTCGCCGCTGTTGAACAGCTCAAAGGCCTCGTCAAACACTTCATCATCCACCTTGCCGCCGCCCACACGCAGAACGCTCCGCAGGGCCAGTTCAAACACGGATTCCAACGCCGCCAGGCTCATGCCGGTGGAACGGATGGCAATGCTGTCCACCTTGGCATCGCTGACCGCGAAGGCGTCGTTCTGGGCCAGCTTCATCTTCATGTAGCGCACCCGGTCATTCTTGTTGGGCAGGTCGATCAGCACCCGGCGGTCAAAACGCCGCATCAGCGCCGGATCCAGGCTCTTGGCCGAGCCGGGCTCCACATCAAAGTTGGTGGCCGCCAGCACGAATACAGGCTTGGTGGCATCCTTCTTGAAGCCGTCCATTTCCGTCAGCAGGGCCGTCAGAGTGGCTTCCGTTGCCTGGGCGCTGCCGCCCTCGCCGCCACGGCGCTCCTTGGCGATGGCGTCGATCTCATCGATAAACACGATGGAGGGCGCATACTTCCGGGCGGTGCGGAACAGCTCGTGGACCTTCTCCGGGCCTTCGCCCACATACTTCTTCAGGAACTGGTTGCCTTCCGCGGTAATGAAGGTCACATCGGACTCGCTGGCCATGGCCTTGGCCAGCATGGTCTTGCCGGTGCCGGGAGGGCCATACAGCAGAATGCCCTTGGGGGCGCTGGCGCCGCTTTCCAGGAACTTCTTGGGATTCTTCAGATACTCTACAAAATACTGCAGTTCCTTCTTGGCATCATCCGCGCCAATAACCTGGTCAAACCGCACATTGGGCTTGGAAACATTGCTCAGAATGCTGCCGGAATCCTCCGGATCCAGCGCGATGGCCGTCTCAAAGTCAAACAGCCGGATGTAGGCCACATTGCCGGTCTCATTCAGGGTCTGAGCCGTTTCAAAGTTCACCAGCTTGTTGGCCCGTGCCAGCTTATTCATGCTCAGCTGCTGATGCAGATTGCTGCAGATCTGGCTGATCTGCTGGGCAAAATCATCCTCACCGGCAGAGATGGATACCACACCCCGCATACCCTGCCGCAGGTAAGAAACGGTTTCTTCCATCTCAAACGTCCGCTGGGCGGTCTGCAGCAGGAAGGTGGGCAGGCTGCCCTCCTTCTCCCGCAGATAGTGGAAGAAGTCCCGGGCCTCAGAATCCATATCCTCGATGTTCAGATAGCCGGTGGCTTCGCCCTTGCTGCCGAAGTTGGCATCCAGCAGCACCACCTTGATGTCCTTCTTGCTCAGGATCTCCTTGGCATCCGCCACGGTGGAAGCGATGTGGAAATTGCACTCCGTGGTCTTGGAAGCGCACAGGGCGCCGATCTCCGGGGAGGAGAACACCAGAACATCGGGATTGGTGCGGCCCACGAACATATCCATCAATTCGGGATTGTTTTTAGGCAGATCCACGCTGATGTGGATCTTATCGATCTGGCTCAGGCTGCCGGTGTTGGAGCCGGCGCTGACCAGCCGGAACAGCTCATACAGCTCATTATTGAAGAAGGTCTCCGCACGGCTGCGGACGGTACGGGCATCGGCCGCGCCGCCTTCAGCGAACAGCAGCGCAGAATAGACCTGCTCCTCGATATCGATATTGATGCCGATCTCGCTGCCGAAATTGTCCGCCTGCCGGCGGATCTCCCGCTTGGCGATCTGGCACAGGCTGTGGGCGGCCATGTGGTTGAACATCACCACATTGCCGGTGGCAAAACGGGAACAGATAGCCGCCGGGAAGAAGGGCACGCCGGTGCTGGGATTCACATCCTTCTGCAGGGCCTTCAGGATCACCTTCCGGCTCAGAGCGGAGAAATCGCCGGTCTCGGAATCTTCATACAGATTCTTGCCTGCGTTGGTGGTGAAGATCATGATGGCATCCTTGAAGGACACCTCATCGTTGGTGTGGCTGTCGCGGAGGCGGCCGGCATCCAAAATCTGCAGGAACAGATGGATCACATTGATGTGGGCCTTCTCGATCTCGTCGAACAGCAGCACGCACCGGGGATTGGAGGACACGAAGCTGGTCACATTGCCGGGCTTGGAATCCTTGTAGATCTTGGGCGAACCGGCAAATTCCACATTGGCCTCGTTGTCGGAATATTCACTCATGTCAAAGCGGCTGAAGGGCAGACCCAGATTCTTGGCAAAGGTCTCTGCCAGGAAGGTCTTACCGACGCCGGGAGGGCCTGCGAACAGGAAGGTAGCGCTGGGGCGCTCCCGCTTCCGGTCGGTCAGGGCCAGCAGCTTGTGCTGGAAATAGCCGGACACCACCACATTGATGGCATTATCCTGGCCCACCACCACAGAAGCCAGCTGCTTCTGCAGATTCTTAGTCTCCTCCGTCAGCTGCTCTACGATGTTCTTCTGGGCAGGCTCCGCCTTCTTGGGGGTATGAGGCTTGGGCTCAGCAGGCTTGCCCTCGCCGGGCTTGCCGTTGTTGCCGTCGGGGATGGGCACGGGGTCCTCATCCCGGGGCTTCTGCTCCGCCCGGAAACCGGCGATGATGGCCCGGAACGGATCGGCGTCGCTGTTGCCGGCGCTGCCCGTAGCGCTTGCCGTGCCGGTGGCCGCCTTCAGGTGACCCCGCAGGGAATCGCTGGGCTCTTCCAGAATGCACTTTAAGAGCATTTCCGCCGTCAGATAGGGCTGGGCCGCCGCCGCAGCCTTCTGCTGGGCCTCGTTCAGCTTCTTCTGCATATAAAGATCGTCCAGATATACCAGACTCTTGCCGTTTTCAATGTGATCCAGCAGCAGCTGCTTCAGCCGGGGCAGATCGATGTTTGCCTCCCGGAGCAGTTGCTGGGCCGCCGCGATACCCGCAGCTCCCTCCACAGGATAGCTGCCGTCCAGAATATCCAGAATGGATGCCAGATAGCGCTCCGCCGTCAGCGGATAATTCTTTTTGCTGCCGATGGATCGTGCGTGTTCCACGATCTTGTTCAGCAGCTGATCATTTTGTACAGCCATATCTCTCACCTTTCCGTGTAAATAGTATACCTGCGGCCATTATAGCACGCCGCCACATATTTCGTCAATATTTTCCCCAAATCTTCCCCATTGTCCGAACCCCATGTCCTCCCGCGTAGGGGCGACCCTTGCGGTCGCCCGCAACTCCTTCCTCCTCCCGCGTAGGGGCGACCCTTGCGGTCGCCCGCCCGGCCGCAAACCGCAAAACCTTTCCCAACAAAACACCGCGGCCTGCCGTTGATGACGGTAAACCGCGGTATGTTTTTATTGCCAGATGTTCCGCAGCAGCTTCTCCATCTCCCGGTCCGACAGTTCCGTCAGATCGTCGATGATGCGGATCTTCATATCCTTTGCCCGCTGGCAGAAATGTTGGATGGTGGGATGCTCCCGATCCATGCAGGTGGCGATCAGCACCTTTTTGGCATGATCTGCGCCGAAACGCTCCGCCACCGATTGGAGTTTGTACAGCTCATCCGATGTAAACTGGCCGTTCTTGCAGGAGATAAACACCGGCACCACGCCCTTCATGGCGATCACATCCACCTCATTGGCGGTGTCCAGCCCCTCACCCTGGAGGCTCAGCCGGCCGTCCCAATCGATGAACACTCCCTGCATCACATTGAAAGTGGGTGTCCCATCCGGCTCGCCCATGGTCAGCATGGTCGCGTAAACCTTCATTTCCAGCAGCAGCCCCGCCTTGGTCAGCACCCGCTTGACCTGCTCATTTTTGTAGATCACATCCAGATGCTCTCCGTCGAAATCATAAAAATACAGCAGCCCGGCGGCATACAGCCGCTTCAAAAACGCCTGGGGCGCAGAAAAGCGATGGCCGTTTTCGTCCAAATGGAACAGCAGGGAGCTGACAAAGCACTCCGTTTCCAGAGGATCGTCCCGTTCCTGCCGCAGCAATTCCGCCGCGTACAGCTGACTGGTCTGGATGTTCCACTCCCGGGGGTCTTCCCGGCAGATGGCCCACATCCGGTCAATATCTTCCAGGAATTCGGCGTCCATGTCCCACAGATGGGTGGCGTCCTCCCTGTCCGTATCATAGATAATGTCGCCGCCGTTGATCCGGAGATTTTCCTCCACCGTCAGCTGCAGCAGGTCCTTCTGGATGGTGATGCCGTCCCGGTCGCAATCCAGGATCTTGTTGTTGCGGATGTTGAACCGGTGCATTTGCAAGATCCTGCCCTGGGCCCGGCACCGCTCATACACAATGCCCATACCCACCAGGATCAGATCTTCACCGCCGGTCAGATCCACGGCGCAGTCGGGATAATCTTCCACCACTTCCATGAGCCGCTTCACAATATCCTGCAGATCGTTTTTGTTCACCGTGCGGCAGTCAAATTCCACCTCATGGCCACGGCTGCGGAATACCCGCCGGTAGTAGTCGGCGTGCTCCAGCATTTTCTTTTTCTCGCCGCCCAGCAGCACCACCCGCTCCGGCACATTGGTCAGGCAGGCGCAGATGTTGACGACAGAAATGCTGTCGTAAAATTCGATGTATGTCATGTTCCCTCTCCGGTCATTCCATGGCGATAAACTGCTGCACGTCGATCTCGCCCTTTGCAAGACCCACAAACCGGTCATTGTACCGGTCCACCACGGCGAAACCGCAGTCGATCATGTACTGGAACAGCCCCGTGCCCACGGTGGCATCGCAGTAGCTGCAGGTCATGCGGTACATCAAACGGCCCTTGTCGATGCTGTAAATGATGCTGCCGTCGTAGAGTCCGTAGTTTGCCACCGTCACGGCGATGGCCGCCTCGATCCGCTTGTCCTCCGGGATCTGGCAGGGCAGCACCGACACAAATTCGATCAGCTTTCGGCTGTCGTTCACGGTCACACTGATCTCCACGGGAATATCCCGGCCCTTGACGCTGCAGCGTACCCGCCGCTTGTCGTCCTCTTTGGCATAGGGCCACTTCCGCTCCTCCAGAGCGGCGCACAAAGTCTGATAGATCCGATCCGTCATACCATTCCCTCCTTACAGGTTTTGCGCCAGTTCGATGAATTTCTGCAGATCGATCACGCCGGTACCCAGCATCTCAAACCGCTCGTTATAGTGGTCGATGACCTTGCAGGAACACTCGATCAGATACCGCACCAGGCCCTCGCCATGGGTGCAGTCCATAAAGCTGTTGTTCATGCGGAAGAACAGCCGGCCGCTGTTGAGATCATAGTCAAAGCCGCCATCGACGATGGTGTTGTTGGCTACCGCCACCGCCACCGCCATATCCAGCCGGCGATCGGGATTGACTTCCACCGGCAGGGCAGAGATCACCACCACCATCTGCCGCCGCAGATCGGAAGTCATGGTGATGTCCATGGGCAGATCCGCGCCGCGGGTGGTAAATTGTACCGCCAGCCGCTCCTCGTCCACGCCGTATTGGGCGCCCATCTTTTCCAGGGCGCTGCGAATCACGGCAAACATCTGCTGCGCATTCCGGCGCTTGAGTTCATCGGTCATCAGAAAACATCTCCTTTATCATACCGTCCGGTCTTCCCGGCGGCCATTAGTCGAATTGTGCCTGCACAGTCTGCTCCTGGGCTTCCTGCTCCAGGGCATAGGCATACGCCCGCCGGGCGGCAGCCGGAAATCCGCTCCGGTTCCCCATGGCGGTCATTTCATCGCAGATCAGCTGGAATGCCCGGAGGGTCCCTTTGCACCGGGTACAGCTGCGGATATGGGTCGTCACTTTGGAAGCAAGTTCCAGCGACGCTTCGTCCATCGTGTCCATGGACACGAATGCGATCATCTCATCAACTGTTACGTGCTTCATCGTCCATCACCCGTTTGATCATACTGTTCATTCGATTCACCCAATCACTGATCGTGGCCTTTCCGCCTTTTTTCATGAAAAATTCCTGGTATTGCACCTGTCCGTATACCCGATGGTCGTCATAGGGTTTGTTCAGGGCCTCATCGATCTTCTCCAGCTGGGCCGGATGGATCTGCAGCCAACTGATCCGCCCAGCCGCCTCCAGCAGCATATCCCGCATTTGAAACAATGTCTTTTCTCCAAAAGCGTCGACGATCATGCCGTTGGACTCGATCTTGCTGACCCCTTCGCTGAGGATGTACACACCTTGCGCCAGCCAGGTCAGCACCTTATACACCTGCACATCCGCATCCAGTACGATGTCAAATGCCCGGGACAGCTCCTGGATCCGCTCCAGGCTCATATTTTCTGCTGCCGCCTCCCGGTCGCTGATGCCGTCCAGGCCCGTGGTATTGCCGCTGACTCTGCGGAGTTTGTCAGCAAAATCTCTGGTGATATTTTTTGCCACCTGGAACATCCAGGCCCGGAAACCGGCCGGATCCATGTTCACCGTGCCATCCTCCTCCCGCAGGAGGAAATGGCTGACGGTGGTCTTGATCAGCCGCAGGTGGACTTCCTGCAGGATGTCCTCTTCGTGGCCTTTTCCCCGGAGGGTATCATCCAGGGCGCACCAGCGCCGGATGCTGGAGCGCAGCTCCCGGGTGGCGATGTCACACAGCGTTGTGAACACCGCTTTCTCCCGATACAGCAGCTCCTCCACCATGGTATGAAATTCCTGTTCCGAAACCATCGGCCTCACCCCTTTCCCGTTCAAAAACACACTTTTCTACATTATACCCCAAAGTCCGCCCTTCCGTCAATACGGCAATATGCCTCCATTCTGCTCAGACGCTTTGGGCATTTTGATAAGCCTCATCCAGGATCTTCTGCACTTCCCGGAGCCAGGCCTCCATTTTGTCCCGGTGGCGGCTGGTGAAGGGTGAAATGGGCTTGTTCTCAAAGATCCGCACCATCAGCGCCGCCGCTTTGGGCGTGATCTGCAGATAATGCCGCCGCCCGCAGCGATAGATCAACCCATGTTCTTCCAAAAACTCCAGCGCCTTGACGGTGTCATCCTCACCGTGAACGCCCTGCTCCACCCATTGCGCATCCGCCCCGGGCCGCCGGGCGATCTGCCCCAGCGCCCGCAGGGCGTCATTGTTCATCCGGGGGATCAGTTCTTCCATTTCCGGCCGGGTCAGCCGCCGGGGCTCCAGCCGCTCTGTCCGAACGGCAAATTCCACCCCCCGGGGCTTTTCTTCCAACCAGCCCCATTGGATCAATTTTTCCACCAGTTCCCGGGCCTGGGCATAGCCGATCTCCAGTTCCTGTTGAAACCAGGGGATGCTGACCGCCTTTCGTTCCGCCATCAGCTCCCGCATACGCTCCATATTCAGCTTCATTCCTCATCCCCCCATAGATCCAGCAGATCCGCGGCCTTCTTCCCCGGCTTTTGCGGTGTGTAGCGATACTTGGGATCAGCAAACCGCACCGGCTGCGCCCGCCGGGCCGGCACCGCCTCATCCGAAGCAAATTCGGGGCAGGTGTAGCTCCGCTCGATCCTGGACCACAGCACATCCTCCCGCATTTGGGTGATGATGCATTCGCCGGGCTGCAGATAGGTCAGCGCGCTGACGGGGATCAGGGCCACCGTGTCCTTGTCATACCGCTCGATGACTTCCCCGCTGCCGCCAAGGGCCGAAGTGGGGGAGAGAATGGTCTTCTGCCCGCATTCCTCGGAAAATTCCCGCTTGGTCTGGGGATTGTTGGTGCCGAAGAAAATGTGGACATTCAAATTGTCCTTGATGGTCTCCGCGATCTCCCTGCCATAGGTGTGATACAGCTGGGCATAAGACTGCAAAATCAGCAGAAACCAAATGTTTCTGCCGCCGCAGGCGGAGATCACCTTGTCGAAATCCTTAAATTTTGGCAGATTTCCGAATTCATCCAGCAGGAAGTAGAAGGGCCGCTCCAGGCGGTTTCCCTTCCGCCGGGCCACGCAGATCAGCTCCGAGTAGAGGTTGCTCAGGAACATGCTGATCACTTCGTAGTGGAGGCTCTCCTCATCCTTGTAGGCCACAAAGATCACCGTAGGCTGTCCGTCATCCAGTTCCTGCATCTCAAAGCTGTTGGTGCAGGTGATCTTCCGTACAGAGGTGTCCCGGAATTTGCTCAGCTTCACCGCCAGGGCGGAGCTGATGCACCGCCGGGTGTTGGGCGCCTGTTCCAGAATACACTTGTGGGCCATCTGTCTTGCCTTGGAGGTGGCCATATCGCGGTTCGTGAAGTAGCCGCCGTCATAGTCCTTCTTGTCATCGGTAAAACTGTCGAAGACCCGCAATACCGTGTCGAAGGAGAAGGTGTCCTGGGTCACCAGGCCCCGGGCGCTGTCCTCCAGCATGCCGTATAGGATGGCCGACAGCAGATCCCGGGCCGAATCGTCCCAGTAGGGGTCTTTTGCGTCCGTAGACGGCACCGCATCCCTGGAAATGATGCTGATGCCCTTTTCCACTTCCGCAAAATAGCCGTCCTTCACTTCCGCCAGATCCAGTTCCAGTTCCTCCTGGCTTTCATAGATCTTTCCGCGGAAGGTGTTGCGCAGGCCGCCCTCGGTCATCGTCACCCCCACTTCCTCCTCCACCCGGAGGTAGTTCTGGTGATTTTGGAAAATCTTCGTCAGGGGATTCCAGCAGTCCGAGTGGCTGTAATTGGTGAAATCCAGCAAAATGACCCGATACCCCGCCTTGCGGAATTTCTCCGCGTTGGCGCAGTACAGTTCCTGTTTCGGATCGCTGATCACCAGGCTGGGCTTATTCTTTTTCGCCAACAATACATTCAGCGTGGGGATCACGAAACCCGTGGTTTTGCCGCTGCGGGTGGCGCCGATGGCCAAAACATGGGTGTCGGGGATAAAGGTCACATCCAGATGCCCCTCCGGGGCCCGGGTGACGCACACGGGGATGCCCGCCATCTCCCGTGTGCCCAGTTCTTCAAATCGGCAGGTCGCGCCGGGATGGGACGCCCGAAAATCCGGCACCCGGGCGATTTTCGCGTTCTCATAATCCCGAAAAAGTTCGATCTTACGCATGGTGATCCCCTCCTGTGTATCCGAATTCCCGTCTGCCGGGGTGGATGTTCTCCTCCCGGCAAATTTCCTGCAGCGACTGCACCTGGATGGTCTTTTGGCCGCTGAATACCGCGCCGCGGATGGCCGTTTCCAGGATCTGGGCCAGCTGATCCGTGTCAAAGCCCGCCAGGTACGGGGCGCAGCCCTCTTCCAGTTCCAGTTCCTGCCGCCCGTAGGCCCGGGCCCGCTCCCGGAACACCGCCGTGATGACGGCTTCCTTTTCTTCGGGCCGCACCTTTTCCGACACCACCGTGTCGCACCAGGGCATCAGCTTCCGCACCGCGGCGGTCTTGCTGTTGGAAAGGAGGATGAACCGGATCCCGGACAGATCCACCGATACCGCCGGCTGGAACAGCTTGTACTTGCGGCGGTAGCCGTAGTCCAACACCTTCACCAGTTCCTCCGCCAGGGCAGCCGTCAGTTCCTGGCAATCCTTCACCAGGAATACGGTGTTGGCGCTCTTGGTCTCCCCCAGACCCCGTAGGAACACATTGTCCTTGCTGCCGGAGAAATCCAGGGCCGTCAGGGTGCCCGCGTCGATCTCCACCAGGGGCGTATCCCCCAGACCCTGCCGCAGCATCTGCCCATACATCCGGGCCAGATATTCCTCCCCCGCCAGGATCAGCAGGGGGCGGTATACCTCCGCCGGGCAGGTAGTGGCCACAGCGAAGTTCTGCAATATCTTCCGCACTTCCCCATCCCGATGGAGGGGCAGCGCCTTTACTGCCTCGGGGCAGAATTCCAGCGAGCTGTCCACCGACACATCAAAGGGGATCTCCGACAGCGCCGGGATGGCCCCTTCCTGCCGGTTCAGCAGTAGCTTTTCCTTGTCCTCAGCGGACAGGATCCTGGAGCAGGCCACCTTGGCAAAACCGCGGTCAAACACGCTGCGCTTCACGATTTCCATGCCAAAGGCCTTTTCCATGATCCGCGCCACGCTCACCTTGCTGCACACACCCTCAAAACCGGTGAACCGGCAGATGTGGGCAAAGGCCTGCTTCTGATCGCCGCTGCGCAGCACCGTGAACAGGGTGTCGTAATATTCCTGCCGGTCGCCCCGATCGTAGGCGATGCACAGCAGATTGCCGAACAAATCGTTCCACCGGGCACACAGCCGGGCCCGGCGAACCGCGTTTTCCTCATCGGGCAACATACCGATGCCGTGGTATTCCAAAAATGCCAGGGTCGTCATGGCGTTGATGTTGCCGCCCATGGCCTTTTCCGTCAGTTCGGACACCACCGTCTCCCGGGTGATGTTCCGGTCCTTGCCGAAAAGCTCCGCCTTGATGGTCATGGCCTTCCGCTTTTGGGCCAGGATCAGCCGATCCCGCTCCGACAGGGCCACATCCTGGCCCACCCGGCCGGCGAACTCAATGGTGCGGCACAGCCGTTCGTAGCCCGTGATGTCATCGATGGCGCGAAACTGCTCCTGCTGGGATTCCATATAGTATTCGTCCAGTTCCGCTCCCTGGGAAATGCAAAAGACACGGGCCAGCTCCTCAAACATGGTCTGTCGTTCCCGGGTCTGCATGGTACCGCCGCAAATGGCTTCCAGCAGATAGTACTGCACCAAGAACGGCTCCAGTAAGTATTCAAACATGGCATTCACTCCCTTCCAATGCCTTGATCCTGCGGGGTTTCAGGATCTGGTCGATCAGCCCGTATTCCAGGGCCTCCTCCGCGCTCATCACATTGTCCCGATCCGTATCCTTGGCGATCCGGGCCACGCTCTTGCCCGTATTCATGGCCAGGATGCCGTTGAGCTTCTTGCGGGTGTTTTCGATGTGCTTGGCCGCCAGGATGATGTCCGTAGCCTGTCCCCGGGCGCCGCCCAGGGGCTGATGGATCATAATCTCGCTGTTGGGCAGTGCCAACCGCATTCCCCGGGTGCCGGCGGACAGCAAAAACGCACCCATGGAAGCCGCCATGCCCACGCAGATGGTCCGCACATGGCAGTTCAAGGAATTGATGGTGTCGTAGATGGCCAGGCCATCGCTGACACTGCCGCCGGGGCTGTTGATCAGCACCGTCAGGATCCGTTCCTCCTCCGGAATATTCTCATCCATCATCTTCTGTTCGATGTAGTGCATCTGGGGAATGATCCGGGCTGCCATGCCCGTCTCGATGACCCCGAAAATGTACACCTGGTTCTTCTGCAGCAGGTACTGCTCCGACAGAATCTCACCGTTAAAATTCTCTCTCATTTTCCTCATCCTTTCTCTCATCAAATTCCACAAGTTACAACGGACCCAAAAAAGTTTTTTCGCAAACGCTCCATTTTTTTGCCCCATTTTTTGAAAATCAAACCGGTCATCCCAAGCGGAGCGGAGGGGTCCTCCCCCCCCACGCCCTCCCGTCAAGGATGAAAAACCCTGCAAACACCTTGTTGCACGGACCTGTGCAACAAAAAGGGCCCAAAACGGGCATAAATGAAGCCGTTTTGGGCAAAAAAGACCCCAAATGGGGTCTAAAGAAGAAAAAGAATATTGTCGGAAAAAGAAAAATAAAAAACGGCAAGCCGAAGCTTGCCGTTTGGCGCCTCTTGTAGGACTCGAACCTACGACCTGCGGATTAACAGTCCGTCGCTCTACCGACTGAGCTAAAGAGGCAAAATGTTCGCGTTACCTATCTTCCCGGGCAGTCGCCCGCCAAGTATTGTCGGCGTACATGTGCTTAACTTCTGTGTTCGGGATGGGAACAGGTGGACCCACATGACAATCAACACGAACTCGTTTGGATGGGTTTTACCCATCT
>JAZNNP010000009.1:0-22927 GCA_045580365.1 Faecousia sp. | reverse complement strand
GGAGATTGTGCTGCAATGTATGCTGCAATCAGTCCACCTGACGAATGACCCAACACGGCAACAGAATCACAAATCACATTTTCAATAAAGTCTATGATGTCGTTGCCGATACTGACCAGATTGTATTTTTCTGGATTGTGGGAACTCTTTCCGTGTCCGTAATAATCTACCATGTACACATGGTAGTACTTTGCAAGTTTTGTAGCAACATTATCGAAGCTACAAGAGTTTGTCCCCTGGGCATGAAGCAGTAATAATTTGTTCTTTGCGGTTCCGACCTCATAGTAGTTCAAAATACTGCAATCATCAATTTTATACTGTGCATTATGAATCTTCATGTTGTATACTCACCTCGTCAAATTCAAGTTTATCTACTTGCTAATGGTATCATCATTTCGTGTGGATTTCAATACTGGAACTGCAAGAGGAGGATCATCGAGGTCGCTGCTGCACAGGGGGCTCACAGGATCTTTTGCAGGAGCAAGATTTGCAATATCAGAAGGAGCGGCACCCCCAGCGCGAATTTGAGGTGTTTGGTCTTGTGTCGGAAAGTGTACATTCCGATCAGACAACCCAGACTGCCGCCAATGGCGGCGATCCCCATTAAGGTTGCTTCCGGGATGCGCCAGGCTTTTTTGATGGCCTTGCGTTTATCCACAAGCATAATCAGACAGCCGATCGCATTGATTACAATGAGGTATGCATAAAGAAATTCCATAAATATGATCCTTTCGGGAGGCAGTACAATGAAAAAATGGGTGTGTATCATGGCGCTGGCGCTGGTGCTGAGCGGCTGTGGGGCGGAAGAGACCTTTGAAACTGTGGGGGATGAGTATCTCCAACAGGTGGTGCAGGAGAAGAAAGAACTGGTGCTGGATGTGGCGGAAGATGCGGTGATCCTGGAAAGCAATGCCGGAGTGCAGTATCTGTGTGATGGCTACACGGTCTGCACTGAGATCCTGGAATCGGGCAACATCGGCGGCACGCTGCGGACGGTCACCGGTATGGATCAAGGGGCGCTGACCATCGTGGAGACGGCGTCTGCCGGCCTGGACCGGTACGAATCGGCCTGGACCGCCGCCGGAGAAGGAGGCGATGTGGTGGGCCGGGTCATGGTGCTGGACGATGGGGTGTGGCACTACTGCATCAGCGTTTCTGCTCCGGCAGAGCAGGCCGGCCAATTCCAAAAGGTCTGGCAGGAACTGTTCAGTTCTGCCCGTATCATTTGAACAATGCTCCCGTGGGTCATCCACGGGAGTTTTATTATACCATGGAGCGGGCTGTTTGCAAATAGTTCATTTGCTTTTTTGGATGGTATGTGCTATTGTATGGTCAAAAGGAGGGGATACTATGCTGTACTTGGGATGTCATTTGTCCGCCTCGGCCGGCAATCTGGCCATGGTGCGGACGGCCCAGTCCATTGGGGCCAATACATTTGCATTTTTTACCCGGAATCCCCGGGGCTCCCGGGCCAAACCGGAAGATCCTGCGGATAACGCCGCGGCCGTTCGGGCCCTGCAGGAAGGAAACTTCGGACCTCTGGTGGCCCACGGCAGCTATACCATGAATCTTTGCACCGCGGACGGGGAAGCCCGGGCCTTTGCTGCGGAGATTCTGAAGGACGACCTGCGGCGGATGGCGGGTCTGCCGGGGAATTTCTACAATTTCCATCCCGGTTCCCATGTGGGCCAGGGAACCCAGGCCGGCATCGACTATATCGCCGCCGCCCTGAAAGCGGCCCTGGAACCCGGGTATCCCGTAACGGTGCTGCTGGAGGCCATGGCAGGCAAAGGCAGCGAGATCGGCGGCCGGTTTGAGGAACTGAAGGACATCATCGATGCCGTGGGCAGCGACCGGGTGGGCGTTTGTCTGGATACCTGCCATATTTACGACGGCGGCTATGACATTGTGGGGGATCTGGATGGGGTGCTGGCGGAATTTGACCGGATCGTTGGTTTGGATCGGCTGAAAGCGTTGCATCTGAACGATTCCAAGAATCCTTTTGCCAGCCACAAGGATCGCCATGAGTGCATCGGCAGGGGCTCGCTGGGTGTGGAGACCTTTGCGCGGATCGTGAATCATCCGCTGCTGAAGGACAAGCCCATGATCCTGGAGACGCCCAATGAACTGCCGGGATATCAGCAGGAGATCGCCCTGCTGAGAAGTTTGGAACAATAAACGACAGGAGGTGACGGCGTGGAGGCGCTGCTTCAGATCTTTACACAGGCGGACGGTGCGTACCTCCGCGTCTATATCCAGATCCTGCGGTATTTGGCGCCGTTGCTGACGGCACTGCTGCTGTTTCGCTGCGCCGCGCCGCTGCTGACTTTCCGGCGTGAGCCTGAAATTTGGGCATGGCTGGATCTGCCCACCGGGCGGAAAGCCATCACCCATTGGGAAAATGTGATCGGGCGGTCCAAATTCAGCGATGTGGTGCTGGACTTGGCCACGGTGTCCAAGAATCATGCGGTATTGACCCGGTATGACGACGGTAGCTGGAGCATTGCGGACAATGGCTCCAAACATGGCGTGAAAGTAAACGGCCGGCCGGTGCAGTTCCGGGCGCTGGAAATGGACGATGTGATCGATATCGGCGGCATTGAGATGCGGCTGCAGCCCATCTCCCGGAAACAGGAAGTGAAGCTCTCCAAGCTCCGCACCAAGGCAACCACCGGCATGAACAGTCTGGCGAATGTCTTGCTGCTGACGGTGCTGCAGGTGTTGATTTGCATCGGTTATCTGCTGGGTGGCGACCAGGCCCACGGTGTTTCCGTCTTGGTAGGCTTTGGCGGCATTATGCTGGCTCAATGGCTGCTGCTTCTGTTTTACATTTTGATCCGGAAACCCTCCTTTGAGGTGGAGACCATTGCGTTTTTCCTTTGCACCATGGGCATGGCGGCCATTGCGGCGGTATGCCCGGCGGAGGCGGTCAAGCAGCTCATTGCCCTGTATTTGGGATTGGTGGTGTTTTTGGCGGTTGGCTGGTCGCTGCGGGATCTGGAGCGGGCGAAGAGGATCCGCTATCTGGCTGCCGCGGCAGGCATTGGATTTTTGATTATTACGTTGCTCTTCGGCAAGGAGTACCACGGCGCGAAAAACTGGCTGATTATCGGCGGGATGTCTTTCCAGCCGTCGGAATTGAGTAAAGTTTGCTTCGTATTCGTAGGCGCGTCCACAATGGACCGGATCGTCCACAAGCGGAATCTGATTCTGCTGATCGTGTATTCCGTGGTGATCTGCGGCTGCCTGGCGGTGATGAATGATTTGGGCACAGCGCTGATCTTCTTTGTGGCGTTTTTGATCATTGCCTATATGCGTTCCGGCAGCGTGGGCACATTGGCCCTGGCCTGCACTTCGTTGGGATTTGCGGGGGTCATCGCCTTGAAGATCGCGCCCCACGCCCTCAATCGGTTTATGACCTGGCGGCATATTTGGGAAGATCCCTATGGCGCAGGCTATCAGCAGACGAGGGCACTGATCTGCCTGGCGTCCGGCGGCCTGTTTGGCCTGGGAGCGGGGCAGGGATGGCTCAAGCGGGTCTTTGCGGCGGATTGTGACATCGTTTTTGCCACGCTGTCTGAAGAATGGGGACTGCTGATGGCGCTGATGACGGTGCTGTGCATCCTGGTTTTGGGATTGTTTACCCTACGGTCCGCAGCCATTCAGCGCAGCAGTTTTTATGCCATCGGCAGCTGCGCCGCGGCGGCGATCTTGCTGGCCCAGACGATTTTGAATGTGCTGGGCACGGTGGATGTGCTGCCGCTGACCGGCGTGACCTTCCCCTTTGTGTCCAACGGCGGCTCCAGCATGATCGGTGTTTGGGGGCTGCTGGCCTTTGTGAAGGCGGCGGATACCCGGCAGAATGCCAGCTTCGCCGTGCGGCAATCCAAGGAAGGGAGGCTGGAGGATGAATAGAGTAGTCGGCCGGTCCGGCATCGCCATGATCTTGATCCTGGCGCTGGCGGCGGGTACGGTGTTCTTCGTCGGAGAATATATCCTCCATTCCGGCGATTGGGTCATCAGCGAGGGATCGCCCTATGTTTCGGTGGAGTATAGCGGCATCAGCGGAACGGTCACGGACCGCAACGGCCAGATGCTGATGGACACTTCCGACGGGAAAGTGTATACCGATGATGTGGCCCTGCGCAGTTCCATCATCCACTGGTTGGGTGACCGGAAGGGATTTATCCATGCGCCTACCATCTCCCATTACGCAAGCATCATGACCAAGCACAATGTGGTCAACGGTCTGTATGCCTACGGCAATGACGGCGGCAAGATCCAACTGACCATTTCCGCAGCGGTACAGAAAGCGGCGCTGGAGGCCATGGGGGACTATAAGGGTACTTTGGCGGTGTACAATTACAAAACCGGGCAGATCCTCTGCGCGGTGACCACCCCCACCTATGACCCGGACAATGTGCCCGATATTGCCGGGGATACCACCGGCGCCTGGGAAGGGGCCTATGTGAATCGGTTTCTCCGGTCTACCTATACCCCCGGGTCCATCTTCAAGATCGTGACCGCTGCGGCGGCCCTGGAGACCATCGAGGGCATCCGTGAGCAGGAATTTAAGTGCAGCGGAGAAACGGCGTATGGAATTGACAAGGTTACTTGCCTGAAAAAACACGGCAAGCAGACACTGGAAGAAGCTTTCCTCAATTCCTGCAACTGCGCCTTTGCGGCTATTGCGGATCAGCTTGGGGGCGAGACCTTGCAGCGATACGCGGAAAAAATGGGTCTTACCACGGCGCTGCAGTTTGACGGCGTGACGGCCTCTGCCGGCAGCCTGTCGGCCGCCGGTGAACCGCCGGTGATGGTGGCCTGGAGCGCCATCGGCCAGCATAAGGACCTGGTAAATCCCTGCGGATTCTTGACCATGGTGGGCGCGATCGCTGCCGGTGGCAGCGGCGCGAAGCCCTATATCGTGGATCGGATCGACGGCGGCAAGTGGGGCACTTATGAGGCAGAAACCGCCCGGACCGATGCCATCATTTCCCCGGAAACCGCCGCGATCTTACAGCAGATGATGCGTAATAATGTGGAAAACTACTATGGCGACGAACATTTCCCCGGCTTGACGGTCTGCGCCAAATCCGGCACGGCTGAAGTGGGGGAGGATGTGGATAACGCCCTGCTGACCGGTTTTGTCACCGATGAAGCATACCCTCTGGCCTTTTTTGTGGTGGTGGAGGATGGCGGCTACGGCCGGCAGACCTGCGTACCCATTATGGCCCAGGTCCTGGCTGCCTGCAAGGAAGCGCTGGACCGGTAATAATCAGATCACTCCCTGCATATTTTTGTGCAGGGGGTGTTTTTATGTGCCGAAAGAATCAGCTTTGCGGCTGCGCACTCGTCACTTTTGGGCTGGGATTACTGGTGGGGATGTTCCTGGAATCCGGCTTCTTCTGCTTCCTCATCGGTCTGGGGATCATCGGCCTGGGCTGCTGGTGCGCGGGAAAAAGATGATGGCATATCCTTGTCCCCGCGTGAATATACTGTAGCAGTATCGTGGGATAAGGAGTGATCCGCATGGAAATCAAATTTGATCATACATCCTGCCGCTGTCTGAAATGTTTGACAGATCAGCTGCAGCATCGGGAACAGACCCAGGAGGTGCGCCTGCCGGAAACGATGCCGGATATCGGCCGGGTCCTGGGCTGCTGGGGACAGGTCATCCTCCGTGGGAAGGAATGGCGCAGCGGCAGTATGGGCGCCAACGGGGGCGTCATGGCTAGGGTGCTGTATGCGCCGGAAGACGGGACAGCGCCCCAATCTGTGGAAGCTTGGATCCCCTTCCAAATGAAATGGGATCTGCCGGATACCCAGCGTGATGGGTCGGTATGGGTGGATCCCAAACTGGTATCAATCGATGCCCGCAGTACTTCGGCCCGGAAAATAATGGTACGCGCCACGGTCAGTGCCCGGGGGAAGGCCCTGGACTGCGCCGATCAGCCGGTCTTTTTGCCCCGGGAATTGCCGGAGGATGTGCAGGTGCTGCAGAATACTTACCCCATGGAACTGCCCGTAGAATTTGGGGAGAAAATGTTCCAGGTGGATGAAGAATTGGACTTCCCCGGAGATCAGCCGCCGGTGGAGCATATCCTGAATTTTGCTGCCTTGCCCCAGATCACGGAGCAAAAAATCGTGGGTTCCCGGCTGGTATTCCGCGGAAAACTGCTGCTGCAGCTGCTGTATTGGTCTGATGGAGGGATCCGCCGGTGGGAAACGGAAGTGCCTTTCTCCCAATTTGCAGAATTGGATCGGGATCACAGTCCCCAGGCGACAGCCAGGATCTTGCCGGTACTGACAGACAGTGAACTGGAATGGATGGATGGAAAACTGGGGCTGAAAGTGGGTGTTGCCGCCCAATTCATGATCTATGAGCGGGAAATGGTCAAGTTGACAGAGGATGCCTATAGCCCGGTGCGGCCGGTGTCCCTTCAAACGGAGCCACTGGAGCTGCCGGCCCGGCTGGATCAGCGGTGGGAACCGGTAACGGTGACCCAGAGCGTTTCTGCCGAGGCGGCAAAGATCCTGGACATCAACTGGATCCCGGAACATCCCCAGGATGGGGAGGAGGGAGCAATGCGTCTTCCCGGCACGTTCCAGGTGTTGTATTACGATCCGGAAGGGGAGCTGCAATGCGCCATCGTGCGCTATGACCTGCCCTACGCCATCCATGCAGGGGAGAATGTCCGGACTGAGATCGGCATTTCTGCTGCAAACCCGCCTGCGGGCAGCATCACGGCAGACGGTATGGAGATCACGGCGGAAATCCTGGTGGAAACAGCGGTGTTTGCCAACGGCGCGCAGCCCATGGTGACCGGATTTGAACTGGGCGCTGTGACAGCGCCGGACCCCAACCGTCCGTCACTGATCCTCTGCCGCTGCATAGACCAGAGCCTTTGGACATTGGCAAAAGAAAGCGGTTCTACAGTGGATGCCATTTGTAAAGCCAATGGGTTGAGCGGTGAGCCGGCTAATGGTCAAATGCTGCTGATCCCTGTGACCTGAATAACAGAAAACCGCCGTTCCGTGGGAGAGCCGGAACGGCGGTTTTGGTGGTTTTGTCGCGCCGGGGTGTCCACCGGTTTCAGTTTAAATCATGGACTTTCTCAAATGCAAGGGATTTTTGTCGAAGTCGGGGGATCATGAAGGATTTGTCGATGCAAAAAAGAACTTGCCAGAGCCTGTTTCCGGTGGTATAATAGTACCACTGAAATAAAAAATGGAAGGTGTATATTCATGACGAAAATCGACATTTATTCCGGTTTTTTGGGCGCTGGCAAGACCACGCTGATCAAGAAGATGATCAAGGAAGCCTACGCAGGGGAGCAGCTGGTGCTGATCGAAAACGAATTTGGTGAGATCGGCATTGACGGCGGATTCCTGCAGGATGCAGGCATCAATATCACCGAAATGAACTCCGGCTGTATCTGCTGCAGTCTGGTGGGTGATTTCGGCAAGGCGCTGACCCAGGTGATCGAGGAATACCATCCCGACCGCATCGTGATCGAGCCCTCCGGCGTGGGCAAGCTGTCTGACGTGATCGCAGCGGTGGAAAAGGTTACCAACGGGGATGTGGTGCTGGGTCACACGGTTGCCGTGGCGGATGCCGGTAAAGTGAAGGTGTATATGAAGAACTTTGGCGAGTTCTACAACAACCAGATCGAAACGGCGGCCACCATCATTCTGTCCCGTACCGATTCTGTGCCCCAGGCCAAGCTGGATCTGGCCATCGCTCTGATCCGGGAGCATAACGCCCAGGCGGTCCTGGTTACCACACCCTGGGATCAGCTCACCGGCCAGCAGCTGTTGGAGGCTATGGATGGCGGCGATTCCCTGCAGAAGCATATGGAAGAGCTGGAGCATGCCCACCATCACGAGGAAGAGCATCACTGCTGCTGTGGCCATCATCACGACCACGAGCATCACCATGAGCACGGCGAGCATTGCGGCTGCGGCGGTCATCACGACCACGAGCATCACCATGAGCATGGTGAGCATTGCGGCTGCGGCGGTCATCACGACCACGAGCATCACCATGAGCATGGTGAGCATTGCGGCTGTGGCGGTCATCACGACCACGAGCATCACCATGAGCATGGTGAGCATTGCGGCTGCGGCCATCATCATGACCATGACCACCATCATGCCGACGAAGTGTTCACTTCCTGGGGTGTAGAGACCACCAAGAAGTTCACCGTGGCGGAGATCGAGTCTGCGCTGCACTGCCTGGACACCGGTCGTTACGGTCTGGTGCTGCGGGCCAAGGGCATCGTAGCCTGCGCTGATGGCGGTTGGATCCACTTTGACTATGTGCCCGAGGAGCATAATGTGCGTATGGGCGCTGCTTCCATTATGGGCAAGCTCTGCGTCATCGGCAGCCAGCTGCCGGAGCAGGAAGTGGCCAAGCTGTTTGGGGTGTAAGCCATGCAGCAGATCCCGGTGTATGCGTTTACCGGCTTTCTGGATGCCGGCAAGACAAAATTTATCCAGGAAACGCTGGAAGATGAGCGTTTCAACGCCGGCGAGCGGACGCTGCTGCTGGTGTGCGAGGAGGGCGAGGAGGAGTACGACTTCTCCACCTATCCCCATAAGAATGTGTACCTGGAAGTGATCGACCAGGAAAAAGCAACCACCAAGGAACTGGCGGCGCTGGCGAAGAAATGCAAGGCTCAGCGGGTGGTGCTGGAATTGAACGGTATGCAGCTGGTGGGCGATTTTTACACCCGTCTGCCGGAAAACTGGGTGGTAGCCCAGGAAGTGATGTTTGCCGATTCCACCACCTTCATGGCCTACAATGCCAATATGCGGAACCTGGTGATGGACAAGCTGCTGGGTGCCCAGATGGTGGTCTTCAACCGGCTGACCCCGGGCCAGGACACCATGCCGTTTCACAAGATCGCCCGGGCGGCCAACCGCCGGATCGATATCCTCTACGATTACACCGACGGGACTACGGCCTTTGACGATGTGGAAGACCCGCTGCCTTTTGACATCAACGCCCCTATCATCGAGATCCGGGATGAAGATTTTGCCCTGTGGTATCGGGATGTAACGGAAGAGCCGAAGAAATACCACGGCAAGGTCATCCGGTTCAAGGGCCAGGTGGCCATGCTGCGGCGGCAGAAAGAGAATATGTTCGCCCCCGGCCGGTTCGTCATGACCTGCTGCGCCGACGATATCCAGTTCTGCGGCGTGCCCTGCCACTATGCAGGTTCTGCCGGTTTGGAACCCCGAAGCTGGGTCATGGTGGAGGCCACCATAGCGGCGGAGAAGCATCCGCTGTATCACGGTGAATTGGGCCCGGTGCTTACTGCCCGGAGCGTTCAGCCTGCCCAGAAGGCAGAGCAGGATGTGGTGACATTCTGATTCAAAGCGTACCGCTTTTGCGGTACGCTTTTTATAAAACAAAATTTCGAAAATAATGAAAATAATTGATGCATTTTTTCGGAAGTTGTGTTATAGTAGTGTAAATTGTTGTTTATGCAGTCATCGCGTAGGGGCGACCCTTACGGTCGCCCTTCGCCGAAGGCACAAAAGATCCCGCATTTAGGGCGACCGCAAAGGTCGCCCTACGCGGGCTTGTTCTCCTAAACAACATTTTATCAGACAACATTATTGAGGAGGGCTGCGTATGTATCAGCCTTTGGCCGACCTTTTGCGGCCCACGACTTTGGATGAGGTCTATGGCCAGGAACATATACTGGGAGAGGGCGCGGTGCTGCGCCGGCTCATCGATGCCGGTCATGTGCCCAATATGATCTTTTACGGCCCCAGCGGCACGGGCAAGACCACCGTGGCCAACATTATCGCTCAGCAGACCAACCGGACCCTTTTCAAACTGAATGCCACCACCGCTTCCACGGCGGATATCAAGGAAATCGTAGCCCAGTTGGATACCTTCCTGGCTCCCAATGGGGTGCTGCTGTATCTGGACGAGATCCAGTCCTTCAACAAAAAGCAGCAGCAAAGCCTGCTGGAGCATATCGAGAACGGCAAGATCACGCTGATCGCCTCCACCACCGAAAATCCCTATTTTTATGTGTTCAACGCCATTCTCAGCCGCTCCACGGTGTTTGAATTTAAGCAGATCGACACCCCTGCCGCGCTGAAAGCGGTGCAGCGGGCGGTCCGGTATTTGGAGCAGCGTAACGCTGTTTCAGCGCAGCCGGAAGAAGGGGCGCTGGAGTATATCGCCGCCTCTTGCGGCGGTGATATCCGCAAGGCACTGAATGCTGTGGAAGTGCTGTTTTCCGCCGGCGTGATCGCCGATGGCGTCATGCCCATCACCCTGGCTGATGCCAAGGCCGTGACCCAGAAGAGCGCGCTCCGGGCCGACCGGGATGGCGACAATCACTATGATCTCCTGTCTGCGCTGCAGAAGAGCATCCGGGGCTCTGATCCCGATGCGGCCTGCCATTATCTGGCCCGGCTGCTGGAGGAGGGGCAGATGCAGTCTGCCTGCCGCCGGCTGATGGTCATTGCGGCGGAAGATGTGGGCCTGGCCCATCCCCAGATCATTCCCATCGTTAATGCGGCGGTGGATATGGCGCTGAAGCTGGGCATGCCGGAGGCGCGGATCCCCCTGGGTGATGTGGCGGTGCTGATGGCCACTTCGCCCAAGTCCAATTCCGGCCACATTGCCCTGGATGCCGCCCTGGCGGATGTCCGCAGCGGTAAAGGTCGGGGGTTCCCCAGACATTTGCAGAATGTCCACGCCGATTCCTACACCATGGAACGGGAGCAGGGATATCTGTACCCCCACGACTATCCCCACCATTGGGTGCAGCAGCAGTATTTGCCGGACGATATCGCCCATGTTCGTTATTACGAGTATGGCCCGAACAAGTTGGAGCAGGCGGCGAAACAGTATTGGGATCTGGTGAAAGGAAAGGGCTGAGCCATGGATATTCAGATCGGAGATATTTTGACCATGAAAAAAGCCCACCCCTGCGGCGATAAGCGGTGGAAAGTGCTGCGCACCGGCGCGGACCTGCGCCTGAAATGCCTGGGTTGCGGCCACGAAATGATGATCCCGCCTTTTAAGATCGAGAAAAATATCCGCGCAGTGGAAAAACAAGACCCATAAGACACCCTTTGTGGCAGCCGGAAACGGCTGCCATTTTTTGTGCAGTTTGTCCTTGCGGATGCGACCGACTTTTTGATGGGGCAGGGCTATACTAAAGCCATCTACATGGAAGGAGGGACGGAAGTGATCTATCTGGATCTGGTGATGGGGCTGAATTTCGTGGTGGATCTTTTGCTTTTGATCGGCACAAATGGCCTGGCCGGCCATCCGCCGGCCATCAAGCGGGCGCTCCTGGCATCGGCTTTGGGTGGGCTCTATGGTGGGATCTGCCTGGTGCCGGGGTTTTACTTTTTGGGTCATACCTTTTGGCGGTTGGTATTCCTGGGCCTCATGTCCGGCATCGCCTTTGGGTGGAATAAAGGCGCGCTGCGGCGGGGGATCCTGTTTGTGCTGCTGTCTATGGCCTTGGGGGGCATGGCCCTGGGTCTCGGCAGCGGCAGCGTGCTGTCGCTTCTTTTTGCGGCTGCGGGGGTGATGATCCTGTGCGTATGCGGTTTCCGCGGAAAAGCCGGGGCGCGGCGGTTCAGTCGATTGGAACTGGTATTGGATGGGAAACGGCAAACCATGACGGCATTGTGCGACACGGGTAATTCCCTGCGGGACCCGGTGTCCGGCCGTCAGGTCATCGTGGTGGGAGCTCAGGCGGCGCGGGAGTTGACCGGATTATCCGCAGGAGAACTGGCTGCCCCTGTTGAAACAATGGAGCATTCCAGCAGACCCGGCTTGCGCTTGATCCCGTACCGGGCGGTGGGACAGCCGGCGGGAATGCTGCTGGGGATGCACATGGATGAAGTGTGGCTGGATGGGAAAAAGTGTGGACATATCGTGGCGTTTGCGCCCCAGGAAATGGGGCAGGAGGGTTATGAAGCGTTGGCAGGAGGGATGGCATGAAAGGGCAATGGATACGTTTTTTGGAGCGAATAGGACTAAAATCGGAGGGGGTCGTGTTCTATATCGGTGGCAGCGATGTGCTGCCCCCACCGCTGAAAGGCCAGGAAGAGGCGGATGCCCTCCAGGCGTTGGAGGAGGGAAGCGAGGCAGCAAAACAGAAACTTATCGAGCATAACCTGCGGCTGGTGGTATACATCGCAAGACGGTTTGAGAACACCGGCGTACAGTTGGAGGATCTGATCTCCATCGGGACTATTGGCCTGATCAAAGCCATCAATACTTATCGGCGGGAGAAAAATATCCGATTGGCTACCTACGCCTCCCGCTGCATCGAAAATGAGATCCTGATGCATATCCGCAAAATCGCCAATCAGAAGGCGGAAGTGAGCCTGGATGAGCCTATCAACATGGACTATGACGGGAACGAGCTGCTGTTGAGCGACATTTTGGGTACGGATGAGGATATGATCCTGCGGCCGCTGGAGGATGATGTGGATCTGTGCTTGCTGCGAAAAGCATTATGGGAGCTGCCGGAACGGGAACGGGAGATCGTGCTGCTGCGCTACGGGCTCTACGGCCGGAAGGAACTGACCCAGAAGGAGATCGCTCAAAAAATGGGGATCTCCCAGTCCTACATCTCCAGGCTTGAAAAGCGGATCATGCAGCGGCTGAAAAAAGAATTGCTGCGGCAAACCAATTGCGCTTGATTTTTGATAACCAATGGGCTATAATCGATATGAAAATATATCGATAAAAAAGAGGATCGATTTACTATGGAGCGAAAAGAAATTTCCAAGGCCGTCTTAAAGCGGCTTCCCGGTTATCTGGCATATTTGAAGAGCATTCCGGAGGAGGGATCTTCTCCCTATATTTCCGCCACCGCCCTGGCCAATGCGCTGGGCATGGGTGAAGTGCAGGTCCGCAAGGATCTGGCGATGGTTTCCGATGGCGGCCGGCCCAAGATCGGCTATCTGCGGGAAAGTCTTATCGAGGATCTGGAGCAGTTTTTGGGTTGCGACAATACCACCGACGCGGTGCTGATCGGCGCTGGTAAATTGGGCCTGGCCCTCATGGGTTATAAGGGGTTTGAGGATTACGGTTTGAACATCCTTGCCGCCTTTGACCGGGAGCCAATGGCTGAGCAGACCGACGAGGGCAAGCCGATCCTGCCCATGGAGCGGCTGGAGAGCTACTGCAGGGAGAACAAAGTCCTTATGGGCATCATCACCGTCCCTGCGGAGGCGGCTCAGGAAGTCTGCGATCAGCTGATCCGCAGCGGCATCAAGGCCATTTGGAATTTTGCGCCGGTCCATCTGGATGTTCCTGACAAGATCCTGGTCCAGGCAGAGAATATGGCTACTTCTCTGGCGGTGCTGAGCGTGCATCTGCAGAATCACATTAAAGAACGCAAATAACGAAGCGCCGTGCTGAAACATCAGCACGGCGTCTTTTGTTGACGGACCATTTGGCGAAACCAGCGAAGATCCGCCCGATTGACCACTCGAAACAGATACAGCAGGCTTCCCAGCAACAGCAGGTACGCAATGATCTTTCCGGGCACCCAGATCAGATGGTCGGCAGCCCAGGCTGCCATCACGGCGCCGCAAAGGGAAAGGATGGGGATGTGGATGGGGATGGACTCCCGGGTGATCTTCAGCAGTCTTCGCAGGCTGAGAATAAAATTCAGCAAATGGGTTACTAAAAAGCTGAAAAAATAGCCATTCATGCCGTATTGAGGAAGTAAAATGTACAGAAACACCACATCCAGGAAGGATGTGAGGATGTTGTAACGGACGCAGATCTTCTGCTGGCCCATGCCTTTGGTCATGGCATCGGTGATGGAATCGCAGTAGAGCATGGGGATCAGCAGGGTATACAGCCGCAACTGGCGGCCCACTTCCGGGTCGCCATAGAGCCGGATGGAAAGGGGTTCTGCCACCAAAAACAGCAGCCCACCCAACAACACGCCGTAGAGCAAGGCGGTCTTCAGACTCCGGCGTACCAGGTAGTGGATGCGGCGATGGCTTCCGGCAGCGGCACACCGGGCCAGTTCCGGAATCAGCAGTTCCGCCAGGCCGTAGAGGAGGCAGGCGGGAAACATGAGGATGGGGAACACCATGCCGCTGACCCGGCCAAAAGCCGCCAGTGGGGAGTCTGTGCCGCTGTAAAGGGCCAGGCGGCGGGGGACGATGAGGTTCTCCACTGTTGTGATGCCGGTACGCAGGTCATCAGCGACCGCCAGGGGCAGTGCCACGGATGCCAGACGGCGGGCGATGGGGATCCGCGGCTCCGGTTGGTGTCGCTCCCGCAGCCGCAGCGCCATCAGGCAGGCAAGGGTCAGGCAGCTGGCAATGCCGCTGCCCATTACCACTGCCAGGCAGCATTTGGCTGCGTTGTGTCCGGCCCAAAAATGAAGCAGCGCCAGGGTGCAGACCATGGATGCGGCCTGCTCGGCAACCTCCACGGCGGACAGCATGCCGATCCGCTGGGCCCCGGTGAAATAGCCCACCATGACCCCGGTGAGACAGTTTACCGGCAGAAACACGGCAAACAGCCGGATCGCTGACAGGGTTTGGGGATCGCCGATCCAATTCCCGGCCAGAAATGGCGCAAAACTGTACACCAACAGGGCAACTGCGCCGCTGATGGCGATGCTGTAGGTCAAGCAGCCGGAAAGCACCCATTTGACCCGGCCGGGATGATTGCGGCCCAGTTCTTCAGCGGTCAGATACATGGTGGCGGTTCGGATGCCGCCCATGCCGGCTACCATAGTCATGGTGCCGACGCTCAGCACCAACTGCAGCAGGCCGATGCCCTCGGCGCCGATCCGGGCGGATAGATAAACCTGGAAAGATGTACCCACAAAACGCAGCAGCAGATTCACACCGGTCAGCAGTAGTGCAGAATAGAAAATCGGTTTGGCTTTGGACAAAATGATCCCCCCTTGTCCCAGTGTATGCGGACAAGGGGGTAAAGATTATTCCGGCTTGTTGATTTCCCGGCAGTGGATGCTCAAGGGGCATTCCATGCACTTTGGTCGCTGGGATGTACAGATTTCCCGGCCGAACAGAACGATACGGTGGCAGAAATCGGAGCTTTCCTCCGGCGGCAGGATGGCCCGCAGCTGTTTTTCCACCTTGTCCGGTTCCCGGCCTTTGCTCAGACCCAGCCGCTCGCAGATGCGCATACAGTGGGTGTCGCAGACCACGCTGCCGGGCACTTTGTACAGATCTCCCAGCAGCAGATTAGCGGTCTTGCGGCCCACGCCGGGCAGGCGCAGCAGCTCCTCCATGGTGCCTGGGACTTTGCCGCCATACTGTGTCAGCAGCATTTGGCAGGCCAGGACGATGTCCCGGGCCTTGTGCTTGTAAAAACCGCAGGAGTGGACATATTGTTCCACATCGGCAATGTCGGCGGCGGCCATGGCTTCCAGGGTGGGATAGGCAGCGAACAGGGCCGGCGTCACCAGATTCACCCGGGCGTCGGTGCATTGGGCAGACAGCCGTACGGCGATCATCAGTTCGTAGACTTTTTCGTAATGCAGAGCGCAGGCAGGATCCGGATAGCGCTGCTTCAGAATGTGGATGATGTCGTTGACTTTTTCTTTCATGGCGCACCTCCTTTTTCGCCATTATACCACAGTTTTTTCGCCCTGCCAATAGAAAAAAGCGGCAGAAATCTCTGCCGCTGATATGCGATAAATTTTGTTTACGTTCCCAAAGCCGCTCCTCAAGGAGAAGCCTTTGCACCTTCGGCACTGTAAACAACCGTTTCCGTTATAAAACATCGTCCGGGCGTTCGGCGGAAAGGGCGGAGATCTCGTAGGCTGTTCGCTCAATGGGGCCATCCTCCGTCAGCTTGGTATAGGTGCGGCTTTGCAATCGGCCCAGGATGCAGATCCGGTCCCGGATGTGGCATTGGGAAATCTCCTGAGCGGTGCGTCCCCATAAGATGCAGGGCAGATAGTCCGCCCGTTTGAAGGCCCGGGGCACTGCCAGCATCACATCGCAGATCTCCCGGCCGAGGGGCGTCCGCCGATATACCGGCTCCCGGCACAGAGGGCCTTCCAACTGCACTTCGTTGATGGGATCGCCGTCTTCGGCCACCATGTCCCCGGCAAAAATAAAGATCAATAGCCGTCGACTGCCATTTTCCCGGACATTATGGCTGCGGACCTGTCCCCGGACGGTGATCATGGTGCCGCCGGAGAGATCCAATGTGTCCAGGATGGATGCCTCAGCCACCACCGGCAATGTGTCAACTGTTCCGGAAAGGCGGGGGACTTCCAATGTAAAGCGGAAAAAGCGTTTCCCGTGATTTTCATGGGAAAACCGGGGCAGATCCCCCAAGCTGCCCCGTACAGTAATCTGGTTGTAAATATGTTCCATAACGCCACCTCGTGCTTCAATGTATGGAACATTTTATGGCACAGCGGGGGAAATAAGAACCCCACCGGATGGATTCCGGTGGGGTATTGGCTGTTATTTTCTTTTAGGTGGCTTTGAGATCGGCTTCCGGGCGGCGGGCTTTCTGCCTTTCAGCGGCGCTTTTGGGGGCGGAGCGGTATGTCCGCCGGCTCTGGGGGGCACGGCCCGGATCAGACACTTGGGCCCGGAACCAATGAGATCCGTCCGATTGGCCTTCATCAGTGCTTCCCGCACCAGGTAGTAATTCTTGGGATTGCGGTACTGGATCAGCGCCCGCTGCATGGCCTTTTCATGGGGATCGGTGGGCACATAGACCTTTTCCATGGTCCGGGGATCCAGGCCCGTGTAATACATCACCGTGGACAAGGTGGAGGGGGTGGGGTAGAAGTCCTGGACCTGCTCCGGATTGTAGCCCATTTCCCGGATATACTCCGCCAGTTCGATGGCTTCTTTCAAGGTGGAGCCGGGATGACTGGACATGAGGTAGGGGACCAGATACTGATTCATGCCGTATTGCTTGTTGAGGGCGAAATACTTGTCCACAAACTGGTTGTACACCGCGTTCCGGGGCTTGCCCATACGGCACAGCACCGCGTCAGAAACGTGTTCCGGCGCTACTTTCAGCTGGCCGGAAATGTGGAACTGTACCAGTTCCTTGAAGAAGGTATCCTTTTTATCTGCCAGCAGATAGTCAAAGCGGATACCGCTGCGGACAAAGACCTTCTTCACGCCGGGGAGTTTCCGCAGTTTCCGCAGCAGCGTAACATAATCGGAGTGGGCGGCCTTCATATCGTTGCAGGGGGTGGGGTAGAGACACTGCCTGCCGCCGCAAGCGCCCTTAGTCAGCTGCTTTTCGCAGGCCGGATGGCGGAAATTGGCGGTAGGGCCGCCCACATCGTGGATATAGCCCTTGAAATCCTTGTCCTTGATCATCAGCTCCGCTTCCCGGAGGATGGATTCGTGGGAGCGGGTCTGGATGATGCGGCCCTGGTGGAAGGTCAGGGCGCAGAAAGAGCAGGCGCCGAAACAGCCCCGGTTGCTCACCAGGCTGAATTTCACTTCCTCAATGGCGGGCACGCCGCCCTTCTTGGCGTAACTGGGATGCCAGGTGCGCTCGTAAGGCAGTTCATAAATGGCGTCCATTTCCTCGGTAGTCAAGGGCTTCTGAGGCGGATTCTGCACCACATAGAAGCTGCCGTAAGGTTCTGCCAGCCGCTTGGCGGTGAAAGGATCGCAGTTGCTGTACTGGATCTTGAAAGACTCGGCGTATTTCCGCCGATCCGCTTTCAGCACATCGAACGAAGGCAGCACGATGGTGGGTAGACTTTCGTCCAGCTCCGCGACCTTATAGACCGTGCCGTCGATATAGGTAATGTCCTTGGCCTCCATGCCGGCGTTCAGCGCATCCGCCAGTTCTACAATGGACTTTTCGCCCATGCCGTACATGAGAATATCCGCCTGGGAATCCAGGAGGATGGAACGTTTCATGGTCTCGCTCCAGTAATCGTAATGACCCAGCCGCCGCAGGGAGGCTTCAATGCCACCGATGAGGATGGGCACATCCTTGTAGGTCTGGCGGATCAGATTACAATAGACCACCGTGGCATAATCGGGTCGTTTGCCCATTTCGCCGCCGGGAGTGAAAGCATCGCTCTTGCGGCGGTGCTTGGTGACGGAATAGTGATTGACCATGGAGTCCATATTGCCGCCGGAAACCAGGAAACCCAGCCGGGGACGGCCATAGATATTGATGGACTTGGGATCTTTCCAGTTGGGCTGGGAGATGATGCCCACGCTGTAGCCGTGGGCTTCCAAGACCCGGGAAATGATGGCGTGACCGAAGGAAGGATGGTCTACATAGGCATCGCCAATGACATAGACGAAGTCACACTGACTCCAGCCCCGGTCCAGCATATCCTGCTTGCATATGGGAAGAAAGCTCATATTGCGCCTCCTTATTTGTGATATTTACTGCCGGCCTGGATGGCCTCGGCCCGGTAAAGCTGCTCCAGCACCATGATCCGGGCCAGATGATGGGGGAAGGTCATGGGGCCCATGGACAGCTTGAAGTCGGCGCGCTCCTTGACTCGGGGCGCCATGCCAAAGGAAGAGCCGATGAGAAAGCAGGCACTGGATTTTCCGGCCAGTTTCACATCCTTTAGTTTTCCGGCGAAATCTTCGCTGGAAAGGGTTTTGCCCTCCGGTGTAAAGACGCAAAACCAGGCTCCCTTGGGGATCCTGGACAGGATCTGCTCCGCTTCCTTTTCCAGCCCTGCGGCGATCTCGGCAGGGGAGGGATCTTCCGGCAGCCGGTACTCCGGCAGTTCCAAAAGGGTGAAATTACAGTACCCTTTCAGCCGTTTGGCATATTCTTCAGCGGCTGAAAGATAGAATTTCTCCTTCAGCTTGCCCATGGTGATCAGGGTGATGTCAAACATAAGATCCCTCCTTTTGGGATATGATAACACAAAGCCGCGAAAAAGGCAATTGGAAAGGAGTATTTCCGTGAAAGAGCATCAAAAATCGGAACGAAAAGAGCCGCCCATCAAGACAGACCCACTGGGCAGCTATACCGGCCGCCCGGCAGACCCCAACGAGAAGCCGGTGCAGGACGCGGACGATCTGTAAAAGGAAAAGGCGTGGATCGCTCCACGCCTTTCTTTATGCTTCTCCCTTGTATTTTCGCCGGGTGGCCATGCCACCCCGGATATGCCGCTCCTGTTTGTTCCGCTCCAATACCTGCCGCGCTTGTTCGTACAGCTGCCCGTTGCATTGTTTCAAACGGCAGGACAGATCCTTGTGAACGGTGGATTTAGAGATGCCGAAGTGTTGGGCAGCTGCCCGGACCGTAGCGCCGGTCTCGATCATGTACACAGCCAAAGCACAGGCTCTTTCTTCAATGGTGTCTGTCATACGCTCCCCTCCGATGCTGTGTTCCGTAAAGGCTATGCGCGCCGGTTTGGGAAAATGACGGCAAAAATTTTGTAAAAGAATCGTAAATTCGGAAAAAGCCTATTGGAAAATCGGACTTCAGGCGTTATAATAAAATGACAAAGGAGGGGTGTGCCTTGACTATCGACAAGAAGTTTCTGCGGAATTTGTCGTTTGGTGTAGTCGGCTGCATTTTGCTGTACTGGCTGCTGTATGAAACCGATCGTGTGACCGCTATTTTTGGTGGCATCTATAAGGTGCTGTCGCCCTTTATCATCGGTGCGGCATTGGCATTTATTCTGAATGTGCCCATGCGGGCCATTGAGAAGGTGCTGAAATTCATCAAAAAACCGGGCTTGCGCCGGGGTTTGTCCATTACCACTACCTTACTAGCGGTGGCACTGGTGCTGGCCGGCGTGGTGTACTTGCTGGTGCCGCAAATTATGGCAACTGTTGAATCTTTGATTGCGGTGCTGCCTGAATTTTTTGAGCGAGTCAAGCAGCGGGCCATCACCTTTCTCAATGAGAATCCGGAATTGATGGATCTGCTGATGGAGTATACAGAGTTTGAGAACATCAACTGGAGCGAGTGGATCGAGAAAGTCATCTCCCTCCTGACCGGCGGCCTGACCAAGGTTTTGGATACCGCTCTGCTGGCGGTGGTAGGTTTGTCCAACGGCATTTTCAATGCCATCCTCAGCTTGGTGTTTGGACTGTACTGTTTGAGCCGGAAGGAGATCCTGGCCCGGCAGGGCAGACGCCTCCTGTATTCCTTCCTGCCGGAAAAGGCTGCTGACGAGACCATCCGCATTTTCCGGATGACCAATGCCACCTTCTCCAATTTTATTTCCGGTCAGTGTCTGGAAGCACTGATCCTGGGCTGTATGTTTGCCGTTGCCATGACCATTTTCGGTATGCCCTTCATGCCCCTGGTCAGCGTGATCATTGCCGTGACCGCTCTTGTACCTATTGTGGGTGCATTTGTGGGCTGCGTCTTGGGCGCATTCTTCATCCTGGTGCAGGATCCCATGTTGGCAGTTTGGTTTGTGGTGATGTTCCTGGTGCTGCAGCAGATCGAGGGCAATATGATCTACCCCCGGGTGGTGGGTTCTTCCATCGGCCTGCCCGGTATGTGGGTCCTGGTTGCCGTGGCAGTCGGCGGCGATCTGATGGGCGTCGGCGGTATGCTGCTGATGATCCCTGTGGCATCCGTGCTGTATACCCTGGCCCGTGAGATCACTACCCGGCGGCTGGAACTGCGGGGTATTCCCAATGAGAAACTCCAGGATCATCCTCCGGAGATCACCTCCAAATTCAAAGAAAAGCGGGAAAAGATCAAAGAACGCCGCTTGATGAAGAAACTGGAAAAAATGAAGGATAAGATCGCCCACCACGAGCATAAAGCGGAGGATCAGGAAGGGTGAAAAAGGTTCTTTCCTGGAATGCCCTGCTGGCGGGCATCGTGACCATACTCTTTTCTTTGTTGACCCCTTGGGAAAAGGCGGCGCGTCTATTTACCCATGTTCCCATTGTAATAGACCGAATGGATAGGGCTGTTGCGCTCTGGGAAGATAACTATATCGTGCTGACGGTATTGGGAATGATCCTGGTTGCCGTAGGAATGACACTGCTGGTTCGGCAGCGGAATGTCCGCGTAAAAGTGGATCCCTGCGGCTGCGTGCTGGTCAGTGTGGGCATCATCCTGTGCAATATTGCAGCGCTGGAGTTCTTTGACATCTACGTGCAATATTCAGAGTATACAGGGTATGTATTCAGCGATATTCTGAACAGTACCCTTCTCTCCAGACCGATCTCTTATGTCCAACTTTTTTATGACGCAATTTGGTCCTGGATGGGTTTTGGCATATTGGGCATCATTTTGATCACCGCAGGATTATTTGTTTATTGGAAGGACCGTAGGACAGAAAATGCGCAGTTGCCGGCAGCAGAGGAACCTGTTGCTGTGGAAGCGGAGCCGGAAGCCGTGCAGGAGTCTGTTGTGGTATCTTTTGAAGGAGGATTTGCGTTGTATTGCACGGTCATGGACATCCGGGGCGATTATGCTCTGGTGAAGTATGATGATACCGGCATTGAGTCGGAAGTGGCCCTGGCGCTGTTGCCTTTTGGCATCGACACCGGCGACCGGCTGAAATACGAGAATTACGAGTTTACACAAGTGTAAAAAAACGGCGTGCCATTACCTGGCACGCCGTTTTGCTGCATTTGGAACAGGAAAACCGCCCAGGGAAAACCCTGGGCGGTCATATTATGGGTCAGACGAGGAATTAGTCCTTGTACATCTCGACCAGCTTCTTCAGATGCTCCCAACGCTCCTTGGCAGCAGCCTCGTTCTGTGCGAACAGGACTTCTGCGCGCTCGGGGAACTCGCGGGTCAGACGGGAGTAACGGGCCTCGTTCATCAGGAAGTCCTGATAGCCATCCTTGGGATCCTTGCTGTCCAGCTGGAACTTGCCGGTCTCCTTGGAGGGATCGAAGCGGAACAGGTTCCAGTAGCCGCAATCCACAGCCTTCTTCATCTCAGCCTGGCAGTTCATCATGCCGCCCTTGATGGAGTGCATCTCACAGGGAGCGTAGCCGATGATCAGGGAAGGACCGTTGTAGGCCTCAGCCTCGCAGATGGCCTTGATGGTCTGCGCCTGGTTGGCACCCATGGCGATCTGGGCAACGTAAACGTAGCCGTAGCTCATGGCGATCTCAGCCAGGGACTTCTTCTTGGTCTCCTTACCGGAAGCGGCGAACTGAGCCACCTGGCCGATGTTGGAAGCCTTGGAAGCCTGACCGCCGGTGTTGGAGTAGACCTCGGTATCGAACACGAAGATGTTGACGTCCTTGTTGGAAGCCAGCACATGGTCCACGCCGCCGAAGCCGATATCGTAGGCCCAGCCGTCACCGCCGAAGATCCAGATGGGCTTCTTGGACAGGTATTCCTTCTTGCTCAGGATGTCCGCAACGGTATCGCAGCAAACCTTGGCTTCCAGGTTGGCGATCAGAGCCTTGGTGGCAGCCTTGTTGGCCTCGCCGTCGTTGAAGGTGTCCAGCCAAGCCTGGCAGGCAGCCTTGCGCTCGTCGTTGCAGGTCTCTTCCATGACCTTGCGGACCTTGCCCGCCAGGGACTCACGGATGACAGCCTGTGCGGTGTACATACCCAGGCCATGCTCGGCATTGTCCTCGAACAGGGAGTTTGCCCAAGCGGGGCCGTGGCCGTCTTCGTTGACACAGTAGGGAGAGGTAGCAGCGGGGCCGCCCCAGATGGAGGAACAGCCGGTGGCGTTGGAGATGTACATCCGATCGCCGAACAGCTGGGTCACCAGACGGGCGTAGCTGGTCTCAGCACAGCCTGCGCAGGAGCCGGAGAACTCCAGCAGGGGCTTGCGGAACTGAGAGCCCTTGACGGTGTTGTCCTGAACGTCCTTCTTCTCTGCAACCTTGGAAACCATGTAGTTGAAGACTTCCTGCTCGCCCAGCTCCTGCTCCTGAGGAACCATGCTGATGGCCTTGGTGGGGCAGACGCCGACACAGACGCCGCAGCCCATGCAGTCCAGGGGAGAGACAGCCATGG
>JAZNNP010000008.1:0-8197 GCA_045580365.1 Faecousia sp. | reverse complement strand
TCCAGGTGCAGCTCGCCCATGCCGGCGATGATGGTCTGACCGGTTTCCTTGTTGGTGTAGGTGCGGAAGGTGGGGTCTTCTTCAGCCAGCTTGGCCAGGGCAATGCCCATCTTTTCCTGACCGGCCTTGGTCTTGGGCTCGATAGCGACTTCGATAACGGGCTCGGGGAAGACCATGGACTCCAGGATGATGGGATGATCCTCGTCGCACAGGGTATCACCGGTGGTGGTGTTCTTGATACCGACAACAGCGGCGATGTCGCCGGAGTAAACGATATCCAGATCCTCACGGTGGTTGGCATGCATCTGCAGGATACGGCCCATACGCTCGGTCTTACCCTTGGTGCAGTTCAGGACAGTGGTGCCCTTCTCCAGCACGCCGGAGTAGACGCGGAAATAGCACAGCTTGCCGACATAGGGGTCGGTAGCGATCTTGAATGCCAGAGCGGAGAAAGGAGCCTCATCGGAGGCAGGACGGAAGTCCTCTTCCTCGGTGGCGGGGTTGATGCCCTTGATGCCCTTCTTATCCAGGGGGCTGGGCATATAATCGACCACGGCATCCAGAACCTGCTGCACGCCCTTATTCTTATAAGAGGTGCCGCAGACAACGGGAACCATATCGTTGGCGATGGTAGCCTTACGAATGACAGCCTTGATCATGTCGACGGGAATCTCCTCGCCTTCCAGATACATCATAGCGATGTCATCGTCGAAGGTGGAGATGGCATCCATCAGCTTCTCGCGGTATTCGTTGGCCAGGTCGACCATGTCCTCGGGGATCTCCTCAACGCGGACATCGGTGCCCTTGTCGTCATAGAAGATATTGGCAGTCATGGTGATCAGGTCAATATTACCCTTGAAGAATGCCTCGGAACCGATGGGCAGCTGAATGGGCACAGCGTTGCACTTCAGGCGCTCGTCGATCATGGTCAGAACGCGGAAGAAGTCGGCACCCATAATGTCCATCTTGTTGACATAGATCATACGGGGGACCTTGTACTCGTCGGCCTGACGCCAGACGGTCTCGGTCTGGGGCTCGACACCGCCCTTTGCACACAGAACGGTGACAGCACCGTCCAGCACGCGCAGGGAACGCTCAACTTCCACAGTGAAGTCCACGTGGCCCGGGGTGTCGATGATGTTCAGACGGCAGCCCTTCCAGAAACAGGTGGTAGCAGCGGAAGTGATGGTGATACCACGCTCCTGCTCCTGAGCCATCCAGTCCATGGTGGCAGAACCGTCATGGGTCTCACCGATCTTGTAATTCTTACCGGTGTAGAACAGAATACGCTCGGTTGTAGTGGTTTTACCGGCATCGATGTGAGCCATGATGCCGAAATTTGTGGTATTTTCCAGAGAATACTGTCTTGCCATGTTAGGGACTCTCCTTCATTACCAACGGAAATGGGCGAATGCCTTGTTGGCTTCGGCCATCTTGTGGACGTCGTCGCGCTTCTTCACGGATGCGCCGGTATTGTTGGCAGCGTCCATGATTTCAGCGGCCAGCCGCTCCTTCATGGTGTTCTCGCTGCGGTTACGGCTGTAAGTGGTGATCCAACGCAGACCCAGGGTCTGACGACGGTCGGGACGAACTTCGATGGGCACCTGGTAGGTAGCGCCACCGACACGGCGAGCCTTCAGCTCCACCGCGGGCATGATGTTTTCCATGGCCTGCTGGAAGACCTCCAGGCCATTCTTGCCGGTCTTGGTTTCAACGATCTCGAAAGCACCGTAGACGACTTTCTGGGCAATACCCTTCTTGCCATCGAGCATGATGCTGTTCACGAGCTTGGTAACCAGAACGGAGTTATACTGAGGATCGGGCAGAACCTCTCTCTTGGGAACATTACCTCTTCTGGGCACTTTGCTTCCCTCCTTCATAATTTAATGATTTCATCGGTACTCGAAAGTGTAATCTTTCGTGGTGCCTGCCAACAAGAGGTTTTCATCTATATAAAACCATTATTGGCAAGGCGTTGCCTTGCGTAAAGGCGTGGAAAAAGTCAAATGGATTTAAGGGGCTGAAGATTACTTCTTCTTGCCAGCCTTGGGCCGCTTTGCGCCGTACTTGGAACGGGACTGCATACGACCGTTGACGCCCTGGGTATCCAAAGTGCCGCGGATGATGTGGTAACGAACGCCGGGCAGGTCCTTAACACGACCGCCGCGGATCAGAACCACGGAGTGCTCCTGCAGGTTGTGGCCGACACCGGGAATGTAAGCGGAAACTTCCATACCATTGGTCAGGCGGACACGGGCGATCTTACGCAGAGCAGAGTTGGGCTTCTTGGGGGTGGTGGTACGAACTGCGGTGCAGACGCCACGCTTCTGGGGGGAAGGTACGGTAGTAGCCTTGTTCTCCAGGGTGTTCAGACCTCTCTGCAGAGCGGGGGCAGTGGACTTGTAGGTCACCTGCTTACGACCGGACTTGACGAGCTGATTAAAAGTAGGCATTGATGTTCTCCTTTCTTTCGTTCTCACCAAAACGGTGGATCTTATATTCTACGGACAATTCCGATAGAATCAATCGATAACGGCGGCGGCCGCCGCGCCGACTTCAATGCCGCAGGCGCGTCCGAGTTCCGCCATGGTGGGGACCCAGCAGACGCTGACGCCGGCTTGCACGCAAGATTCCGCCAGGGAATCGGTGATGGCCGGATCGGCATTTTCAGCCAGAAATACCCGCTGTACGATGCCCTTTTGCAGGGCTTTTCGCAGCTGTTTTGCCCCGACTACGGTGCGAAAACCGGTCAGATCGGGCAAACTGCCGCACTGGGGTATTCTACTAAATCCTTTAGTATCCATACAAGATGATATTATACGCAAATATTTCAAAAAGTCAACAAAAATAATTGAAAAATTACCATTTTTATTCCGCTGCGCACTCAAAGCGGATCAGAGCCGGGTACCGGACGCCCTCACGGCGGAGGGCATCGTCCATGGCGCGCTTGATTTGGGGGAACTGATCGGCCATGGCATAAGGCAATGCCAGGTCGAAGACCAATTTGGTCTGCTCCGCGCCCCGGACCATGCGGAAATCATGGACCGAAAGCCGGGGATCAATGGCGCCGGCGATCCCCTCCACCAGGCAGCGCAGCCGCTCCCATTCCGGGTCGGCGGTGACTACGGGATCGTAGTGGATCACCAGGTGGACATTCAGCTGTTCCAGCAGATCGCACTCGATATGGTCGATAATATCGTGGCAAAGAAGAGGGTCTTCCTCGGCGCTCATCTCCACATGGACGGAAGCATAACACTGCCCCGGGCCGTAATCGTGGAGCAGCAGGTCATGGATGCCCAGGATCTTGTCGTGGGAGAGGATGATGCTGCGGATCTGCTCCGCCAGTTCCGGGTCGGCGCGCATGCCCAGCAGCGGGGAGATGGTCTCCCGGGCCAGGCCGATGCCGGACAGGACAATGAACAGGGCCACTGCCAGGCCCACCCAGCCATCCACATGGATGCTCCAGAGGCGCTCCGCGGCGCAGCCGGCCAGCACCGCCAGGGTGGCCAGCACATCATTGCGGCTGTCCGCAGCGGCGGCTTTCAAGGTCAGAGAGTCGATGCGGCGGCCCACATTCCGGTAGAAGAAGAACATCCACAGTTTTACCAGCAGCGCGACGGCCAGGATGACCAGGGTGACATCGGAAATTTGGGCAGGGACGGGGGTGATGATCCGGGTGACGGCGCTTTTGACCAGCTCCACACCCAAAAACATGATCAGCACCGCCACAGCCAGGCCGGAGAGGTATTCGTACCGGGCGTGGCCGTAAGGATGGTCCGGATCCGCCGGGCGGCGGGCCAGGCGGAAACCCAGGAGGGTGATCAAGGACGAGGAAGCGTCGGACAGATTATTCAGAGCATCGGCCACGATGGACACCGCACCCACGGCCAGGCCCACAGCAAGTTTGCCCAAAAACAGCAAAATATTACACACCAGGCCCACGGTGCCGGCCAGGCGGCCCATGGCACCCCGGACGGCGGGATCTTTGGTTTGGCGGTGGTTTTTGACGAACAGACGCAGCAGCAATTCAGTCACGGCAGTCCCCTCCCCTTTCTTGGCATAACTAAGTTCTTATATCATAATATTGTGGGGTTTTCAATCGATAGGTGGCAGAATTTCCGATTTTCGCCCCAAAGCCTTCCCCCCGGGGGAAGGTATGGGCGCGGAAAAAGCCGGCACCCCGAAAGGTGCCGGCTGGGGGGTATGAAGAACATAACGATGGGTTTGTATGGGCTTTACCCTTTTCCATCAAAAAAGGCATCCCAGTAAGCATTGATTTCTTTCTGCTTATCTTCCCAGCTTACAAAAATCTTCTGATTACGAAGATCTTCCATTTGCAGGCCCACATAATCCGCAGGAACAGCCTGTAATTCTCCATTCACCGGAGGAAAACAGGCCGTATCGCATCGGAGTGGGAACAGAAGTCCTTGAGCTGTGTAGCAGATCTCAATAATGCCGTAGCCCACCAGTGTCTGACCCGCATACACACAGATGTCCGCATAAATCTCTTCCTGGTTTTTGATCACTTCCGTCAGCTCTTCCATCGAGCATTTCCAGAAAATTCTCTCGTCATTCTGGATTTTGAAGCTGTCACCCAGTTTTGCATAGCCTTCTTCAAGTCCTTCATGCTTCCAGAACGCACCATGATTGGCGGACACAGCAAAGGTAATCTCTTGATCCCCAAAATATCCATCCGGGATTTCTAAGCTAAAAGGAAGCCCGAACAGGCGGCTCATTCCCGGAGTCCAAAAATTGGGTTCGTAGCGCACATCCTCGATCATATTGGTTACAGCACTCTTCTGCACCCCTTCTTCCGTCAGATTATGGGCATAAACCTTCATCACGCCGGGGGCGGTGATAAAGCCTTCCTCCGTTTCAGCCGGCCACAGGGCGGCGGTGAGCAAAATGGCCAATGTGGCGGCCACAGCGGCGACCCGGAGCCACCCCTGCCGCACCCGGACTTTCCGCCGGGCATAGGTATTCATGGCGCTCTCGATCTTATCGTCAGCGATCCCACTAAGGGCATTGCTCAAATCCTTACCCAACATGGATATCAGCCTCCTTCAACAAATAGTCTTTTAATTTCTTGCGGATGTAAAACAGGCGGGAGCGGACGGCGCTTTCACTGACGCCGAAGCCCCGGGCGATCTGCCGGGTGGAATCGAAAAACCAATACCGCCGCAAAAAGATATTCCGGCTATCCGGCTCCAGCGTATCCAGAAACCGATCCAACAGCGCGGCAAGTTCCCGGGCTTCCAATTCTTCATGAACGGTACGCTCCGCAGGGATACATTCGCTTAATTCCTCATAGGAAACGGTCACGCAGCTCCGCTTGGCCGCATTGCGGTAAGTCAGACGCTTCATGGCCAGATTCCGGGCGATTTTGGCAACAAAAGTGGACAACCGGGCAGGTTTCTCCGGAGGAATGGCGTTCCACAGGGCCAGCCAGGTGTCATTGACGCATTCTTCCGCGTCGGACTCACTGCGCAGCAGGTTCAGTGCGATCTGCCGGCACAGCGGGCCGTACTTCCCTGCCGCTGCCGGGATAGCCTCCTCGGAACGATCCCAAAAAAGTTCGATGATCCGATGGTCTTCCATATTGTCGCCTCCTTTCTTTCGCAGGGCACGCGCGCTTTTGCCTTGCACCTATATACTACCATTTTTTCGGGGATCGTTGCAACCCGGGCGCAAAAAAGTAGCGTCACCGAAATGGTGACGGGACGATTTTATGGGGATCAGTTGATCAGCTTGGCCAGGGTATCCTCGGGCAGACGGGCCTCGGGGGTCGTGCCGGGCTTGTAATCCCGGTAGGCCATCAGGCCGGAGCCTGCGGGGATCAGCTTACCGATCAGCACGTTCTCCTTCAGACCGATCAGGTTGTCCACCTTGCCCTTGATGGCGGCATCGGTCAGGACCTTGGTGGTCTCCTGGAAGGATGCGGCGGACAGGAAGGAATCGGTAGCCAGAGCGGCCTTGGTGATGCCCAGCAGCATGGCGCTGGCGGTGGCAAAACGCAGTTCGGTCTCGCCGGCATCGATCCGGGCCTGGATGGCTGCATTGGCATCCTCCAGCTCGAAGGTGTCCACCACGCTGCCGGTGAGCAGAGCGGTATCGCCGGGCTCTTCCACGCGAACCTTGCGCATCATCTGACGGATGATGACCTCGATGTGCTTATCGTTGATCTCAACGCCCTGCTGACGGTACACCGCCTGGACAGACTGGACCAGGTAATCCTGGACCGCTTCCACGCCGGAGATCCGCAGGACATCCTGGGGATACAGCGCGCCATCGGTGATGGGCTCGCCCTTGTTGACAGTCTTACCGTGCTGGACCTTCAGACCCACGGAGTAAGGTACATTGTAGACCTTTACCTCGCCATCGGCCGCGGTGACGGTAACGGCACGCAGAGCGGTGCGGTGGGTGTCGTCGATAGAGACAACACCGGTGATCTCGGAGATCTGCGCCATCTTCTTGGGCTTGCGGGACTCAAACAGTTCTTCAACTCTGGGCAGACCCTGGGTGATATCGTCACCTGCAACGCCGCCGGAGTGGAAGGTACGCATGGTCAGCTGGGTACCGGGTTCGCCGATGGACTGGGCAGCGATGATGCCGACGGCTTCGCCCAGATCCACTTCCTTGGAGGTGGCCAGGTTCATGCCGTAGCACTTGGCGCAGACGCCCACACGGGCGCGGCAGCCCAGAATGGTGCGGATATAGATCTTCTCGATGCCGGCATCTTCGAACTTCTGGGCATCCTCGGGCATCATCATGACGTCCTTGGAGTGCAGCAGCTCGCCGGTGACGGGATGCAGCACATCGTTGACCGGGTAACGGCCGCGGATGCGGTTGCCGAAGGAGTCCACAACGTCGCCGTTCTTATCGTACACAGCGCCGACCCAGATACCGTTGGTGGTGCCGCAGTTATGCTCGCGGATAATGACGTCCTGAGAAACGTCCACCATACGACGGGTCAGGTAGCCGGAGTCTGCGGTACGCAGAGCGGTATCGGTCATGCCCTTACGGGCGCCTCTACTGGAGATGAAGTACTCCAGGACGGACAGACCTTCACGGAAGTTTGCCTTAACGGGGATCTCGATGGTGCGGCCGGCGGTATCGGCCATCAGGCCACGCATACCGGCCAGCTGACGGATCTGCGCCATAGAACCACGGGCGCCGGAGTCCGCCATCATATAGATGGGGTTGAAGGGATCCAGGTTACCGGACAGGGCGTCGGTGACATCCTTGGTGGTCTTTTCCCACTGCTGAACCACCAGGCGATAACGCTCTTCGTTGGTGATATAGCCCTGGCGGTAGTAGTTTTCGATCTCCACCACCTTGCCCTCGGCTTCCTTCACCAGCTCATACTTGATGGCAGGCACCACCATGTCCGCGATGGACACGGAGATAGCGCCCTTGGTGGAGTACTTGTAACCCAGAGCCTTGATGCGGTCCAGCATCTCGGTAGCCACGGTGAAGCCGTGACGGCGGATGCACTTATCGATGATCTTACCCAGCTGCTTCTTGCCAACCAGGAAATCCACTTCCAGGTCGAAGGCATGGGCAGGATCCTTGCGGTCCACAAAGCCCAGATCCTGAGGAATGGGCTCGTTGTAGATCAGACGGCCGACGGTAGCGGTGATGATGCGGCTCTCGACGACGCCGTTGACCTCGCGGCTGTAACGGACCAGAATGGGCGCATGCAGGCCGATTTCGCCGGCGGCGTAAGCGGCTTCTGCTTCCTCCACGCTGGAGTAAGAATGCTTGGGACGGAAGGTGGCAGGCTGCTTGCCCTCGCTCTTGAGCTGGGCGTTGACAGCCAGGAACTCGTCGCCATCCACCAACTGGCCAGCTTCCCAGGCGCTGTCGCCGGGGCACTCGATGACCACTTCCTCAGCGCCCTTCTCGGCCTTGCCCAGACGGGTATAGGTCAGATAGTAGGCGCCCAGGATCATATCCTGCGTGGGCACGGTGACGGGCTTGCCGTCCTGGGGACGCAGCAGGTTGTTGGAGGAGAGCATCAGAATACGGGCTTCCGCCTGGGCCTCTGCGGACAGAGGCACGTGGATCGCCATCTGGTCGCCGTCAAAGTCGGCGTTAAATGCGGTACAGCACAGGGGGTGCAGCTTCAGCGCGCGGCCTTCCACCAGCACAGGCTCGAAGGCCTGGATACCCAGACGGTGCAGCGTAGGCGCACGGT
>JAZNNP010000007.1:0-37175 GCA_045580365.1 Faecousia sp. | reverse complement strand
CATCCCAAATATCCCCACTGCATCTATCCCGTGGATTACGGTTATTTATCAAATACTGCCTCCATGGATGGCGACGGCATCGACGTATGGTTGGGTTCTTCAGACAGCAATCAGGCAACCGCTATCATCTGCACTGTCGATCTTCTGAAACGAGATTCCGAGATCAAATTACTGATTGGCTGCACGCCGGAAGAAAAACAAAAAATTCTGGAATTTCATAACGATTCCGAATATATGAAAGGTATTCTAATAGAAAGAAAGGTTTGATTCATATGTCTTGGTTATTCTTTTCCATTGCAACCGCTCTTTTATGGGGCACTGCAGAGCTGTTCTACAAAAAAGGCGCTTTGCCCAACGAAAAATATTCCCACCTGAAAATCTGCGTCTGGGTCGGTGTGGTCATGGGTGCCCACGCCCTCTTTACCCTGCTGACGCAGGATATTGGCTACAATCCCCTTAACCTGCTGGTCTATCTGCCTGCCTCTCTATTTTACATCATCTCCATGGCCTCTTCTTATTTTGGAATGCGCTTTTTGGAAGAGTCCATCTCCGATCCCATTGAGAACACTGCCGGCGTTATTTGCGTTCTTCTGTTTGCTATCTTTATGGGCGATGAATTCTCCGCTTTAACTTGGATCGCCGTTGGAGTCATTACCGTTGGCGTTGTCGGTGTCAGCTATCTGGAAAACAAAGGTGAGACGACCAGAAAGAAAACCTACGGCAAGGCTCTGGCTGTTATCTCCTTCTGCATGCCTTTCCTGTACGCACTGCTTGACGCTTTCGGTACTTTTCTGGATGATGCATTTTTCCTCGTCGAAGACATTTCCACAACACCTCTGGTGGATGTTACCGAAGAAACCATCGAAGCAGTTGCAAACACCAGCTATGAGCTGACCTTCGCTTTCTTCGCTCTGTGCCTGTTTATTTTCATGAAGGCCAAGAAGGTCAAATTTGGTCCTGTCCCCCAGCACAAGGACAAGATCTTTGCAGCAGTATTTGAGACTGCCGGTCAGTTTACTTATGTTTACGCACTTGGCGGTGTGGACGCTGTTGCGGCTCCCATTCTCTCTTCTGTCTGTGTTGTGTCGCTGCTGCTTTCCCGCATCATCCTGAAAGAAAAGCTTACATGGAAGACCTATGCCTTTATCGCCGTTGTGATCGTCGGCATCCTGCTGCTGGCTGTCAGCGAGGAACTGTAAATCTACATAAAAACTCCCACAGACCTTTCCGTCTGTGGGAGTAACTATTTATTGATCTTCGTCGTGATCCCAGTTGTGGTGCAGTGCAAAATGCGCTTTGTGCTTTTCCAGAATTTTGTCCAAGTCCCCATCATCGATGCCGCCGGATTGGTACACATCCTCCAGATCATAGACCTGGCCGTCCTTATATGCGCGAAGGATCAAAGACCCACTGCCCCAGCGGAACAATCTTCCGCCGATCTCCCGGTTGCTGATCACTGCGAGCATACCGGCATCCATCAGCACAATGTAACCATTGTAAGTGCCGTAGTATTCGCCGATCTCCTCTGCGCCCAATGCTTTTTCGATCTCTTTGATCTGCCTATCGGACAGTGAATCGTCCTTGCCTTGGCAGGCTGACAAGAGGAGGATAAACGCCATCAAAATTATGAAGATCCGCTTCATACTGTGCCTCCCTTTCCAAAGGTTCATAAATCAATTATAATGATGGACAGCAGAATTGTCAACAGAGATCCCATGATCAAAGAGCCATCTTTTGTGCAGGATTTTCGATTGACAATCAAGGCGCTTCATGATACAATTTAACAGATATGAATACACGAAAGGAGACTGTTTCTATGACTATGCAGAATCGTAATGAGCATCCTGCAATGGGCGTATTTTCTCCCAATGTTCGTGCCTCTGTCATCGACCGTCTGACCTCTGTTGACCTGTGTGCTTTCAATTCTTCCGAATATGCTGTTTTACCCGGCTTTTGTGATGTGCATGTGCACTTCCGTGAGCCGGGTTTTTCTTATAAAGAGACCATTCTGACCGGTTCTCTGGCAGCAGCCCGGGGCGGTTTTACAGCAGTTTGCACCATGCCCAACCTGGATCCCGTGCCCGACAGCAAGCTCCACCTGCGCCAGCAGCTGGACATTATCCGCAACGACGGCATGATCAACATCTATCCCTATGGTGCCATCACGGTGGGCCAGAAGGGCGAGCAGCTGGCGGACATGAAGGCCATGGCCCCTCTGGTCATCGGATTTTCCGATGACGGCAAGGGGATCCAGACCCGGGAACTGATGAAGGAAGCCATGCTGAAGGCCAAGCAGCTGAAGAAGCTGATCGTCGCCCACTGCGAGGACAATTCCCTCCTCAACGGCGGCTATATCCATGACGGCGACTACGCCCGGGACAATGCCCACCGGGGTATCTGCTCCGAAAGCGAATGGGGCCCCATCAAGCGGGATCTGGAACTGGTGAAAGAGACCGGCTGCGCCTATCATGTGTGCCACATCTCCACCAAGGAGAGCGTGGAACTGATCCGCCAGGCGAAGAAGCAGGGGCTGAATGTGACCTGCGAGACCGCACCCCACTACCTGCTGATGGACGACAGCTACCTGCAGGAAGACGGCAAGTTCAAGATGAATCCGCCTCTTCGTTCCCCGGAAGACCGAGAGGCCCTCATTGAAGGCTTGCAGGACGGCACGATCGACATGATCGCCACCGACCACGCTCCCCACTCCAAGGAAGAAAAGAGCAAGGGTCTCGACGGCAGTTCTTTTGGCATCGTAGGCATCGAGACCGCTTTTCCCCTGATGTACACCTATCTGGTGAAGGAAAATATCATCACCATGGAGCGGTTGCTGGAGCTGATGGTGACAAACCCCCGGAAGCGGTTCGGCATCCAGCTTGGCTGCGACTTCTCTGTTTGGGATCTGCGGCAGACCTACACCATCGAGCCGGAAGAACAGTTCCAATCCATGGGCCATGCCACCCCCTTCGAAGGATGGAGAGTCTGGGGCAAGTGCCTGGCTACCGTGTGTGGCGGCAAGCTGGTGTGGATGGACAAAGTGCGTAAGTGATTTTGACATTATAAATACAGGGAGGACGAAATTATGGCAAAACGTACCGACTTAAAGAAGATCATGATCATCGGCTCCGGCCCCATCGTCATCGGTCAGGCTGCCGAGTTTGACTATGCCGGCACCCAGGCTTGCCTGGCGCTGAAGGAGGAAGGTTACGAGGTGGTATTGGTTAACTCCAATCCGGCCACCATCATGACCGACACCACAATCGCCGACAAGGTATATATGGAGCCCCTGACTCTGGAATATGTGGCCAAGATCATCCGTCACGAGCGTCCCGACGCCATCGTGCCCGGCATCGGCGGTCAGACCGGCCTGAACCTGGCCATGCAGTTGGAAAAGAAAGGTATTCTGAAGGAATGCCGGGTGCAGCTGCTGGGCACTTCCAGCGCCTCTATCGAGCGGGCTGAAGACCGGGAGCTGTTCAAGGAACTGTGCCAAAGCATCGGCGAGCCGGTGATCCCCTCCGAGATCACCTACTCCATCGATGAAGCCAAAGTGGCTGCCAAGCGGACCGGCTATCCCGTGGTGCTGCGGCCCGCATTCACCCTGGGCGGCACCGGCGGCGGCTTTGCTTACAACGAGGAAGAACTGGTTGAAGTGGGTCTGAACGCCTTCAAGCTCTCCCCTGTTCACCAGGTGCTGGTTGAGAAGTCCGTCAAAGGCTACAAGGAGATCGAATTTGAGGTCATGCGTGACGGCGAAGACCACGCCATCACCATCTGCGGTATGGAAAATATCGATCCTGTCGGTGTTCATACCGGCGACAGCCTGGTGGTCGCGCCCATCATGACCCTGAGTCCCGCGGATCAGAAGATGCTCAACGACTCCGCCATCAAGCTGATCAAGGAACTGAAGATCGAGGGCGGCTGCAACGTGCAGTTTGCGCTGAATCCCCATTCCAGCGAATATTACCTCATTGAAGTCAATCCCCGTGTGTCCCGCTCCTCTGCCCTGGCTTCCAAGGCTTCCGGCTATCCCATCGCCCGGGTCACCGCAAAGATCGCTGTAGGCATGACCCTGGACGAGATCCCCATTGCCAATACCACCGCGGCATTCGAGCCCCGACTGGATTATGTCATCGCCAAGCTGCCCCGGTTCCCCTTCGATAAATTCACTTCCGCTGCCAATACATTGGGCACACAGATGAAGGCCACCGGCGAGATCATGGGCATCGGTTCCAATCTGGAAGAGGCTCTGCTGAAGGGCGCCCGCTGCCTGGAGATCGGATGCTGCCATTTCCATCTGCCGAAATTTGACGGCATTCCCACCGAGGAATTGCTGGAGTATATCCACCAGTTCCGGGATGACAACATCTTCGCCATTGCGGAGCTGATGCGCCGGGATGTGACTGTGGAGACGATCCACAGCATCACCCAGATCACCCCTTACTTCCTGGAAGCAGTGCAAAACATCGTGGCGATGGAGCGGAAGCTCTCTGCCAACCGGGATGCCGCTACCTTGGCAGAAGCCAAGGTCATGGGCTTCGGCGACAAGTTCATCGCCAAGCTGTGGGGTGTCAAGGAGCAGGATGTGTGCGACCTGCGAAAGGAAAACGGCATCATTCCCGTCTTTAAGATGGTGGATACCTGCCACACCGGGGCCTATATTCCCTATTTCTACTCCAGCTACACCGGCGAAAACGCTTCCCGGCTCACGGACAAGAAGAAGATCGTGGTGCTGGGCGCCGGCCCCATCCGTATCGGCCAGGGCGTAGAATTTGACTATTCCACCGTCCACGCCGTGATGACCATCAAGAAGGCCGGCTACGAGGCCATCATCATCAACAACAATCCCGAGACGGTCTCCACGGACTACACCACTGCGGACAAGCTGTATTTCGAGCCGCTGACGCCGGAAGATGTAATGAACATCATCGATTTCGAACAGCCCATCGGTGTCATTGCCTCCCTGGGCGGCCAGACCGCCATCAACCTGGCGCAGCCTCTGACGGACCGGGGCGTGAAGATCATCGGCACCGATTGCGCCGCCATAGACAGAGCGGAAGACCGCAATGCTTTTGAAAACCTGCTCAACGAGCTGGATATTCCCCGGGCCAAGGGCCGGGCTGTAACCAAGATCGAGGACGGTATCTCCGCCGCCGCAGAGATCGGTTACCCCGTACTGGTGCGTCCCAGCTTTGTTCTGGGCGGCCGGGCCATGCAGATCGTTGCCAACGAACAGCAGCTGCGGCACTACCTGAAGACCGCCGTTGAGATCGACGAGGACAAGCCCGTTCTGGTGGACAAGTATATCGAGGGCCGCGAGGTGGAAATCGACGCCATCTGCGACGGCATCAATGTGTTCGTCCCCGGCATTATGGAACTGGTGGAACGGACCGGCGTCCACTCCGGCGACTCCATCAGCGTCTATCCGCCCTTCTCCATCAGCAATAAGGTCAAGGGGATCATCCTGCAATACGCAAAGAAGCTGGGTCTGGGCATCGGCATCGTGGGCCTGTTCAACATCCAGTTCATCGTGGATAAGGATGATAACGTGTATATCATCGAAGTCAATCCCCGTTCTTCCCGTACCGTTCCCTTCCTCAGCAAGGCCACCGGCTATTCCCTGGCGGACATCGCTACGGAAGTGATCCTGGGCAAGAGCCTGAAAGAACAGGGCATCTTCGACATTTATCCCGAAGAAAAGAGCCGGTTCTATGTAAAAGCACCGGTGTTCTCCTTTAACAAGCTCCGGGGTCTGGACGCTTATCTGAGCCCCGAAATGAAATCCACCGGCGAAGCCATCGGCTACGACCGTACCATGACCCGCGCCCTGTATAAGGCCCTGCAGGCTTCCGGTATGCGGCTGCAGAACTACGGTACAGTGCTGGCCACCATCGCCGACAAGGACAAGGAGGAAGCTCTTCCTCTGATCCGCAGGTTCTATCAGCTGGGCTTCAACATCGAGGCCACCCACGGCACAGCCCGGTTCCTGAAGGCCCACGGCATCCGCACCCACGCCCTCGGAAAGATCAGCGACGGCAGCGAAGAGATCCCCAACTCTCTGCGCCAGGGTCATATTGCCTATGTCATCAACACCCGGGACCCCGGCGACAGCGAAAATGACGGCATCCAGATCCGCCAGGTGGCGACGGAGCATAATGTAACGCTGTTCACAGCTCTGGATACCATCCGGGCCCTGCTGGATGTGCTGGAAGAGACCACACTTACCATTTCCACCATCGACGCATAATTTCCACTGCAAGGGAGGGTCAAGGCCCTCCCCTGCTGCAAATTCCCCCAAAAAATATAAGGAGGAACTATGAAACAAAGCGATTTTATCATCGTCGGCAACGATGCACTGACGGATGCAGTATATAAGATGGTACTGGAGGGCGACACCTCCGCCATTACGAACTGTGGTCAATTCGTAGACCTGCGGCTTCCGGAAAAGTATCTGCGCAGACCCATTTCCGTCTGCGATTATGACGATACCACTCTGACGCTGATCTACAAAGTTGTTGGCGGCGGCACGCAGATCATGTCCACCCTGCCGGTTGGCACGAAACTGGATGTGCTGACGGGCCTGGGCAACGGCTATGACACCTCCCTTTCCGGCGATCGTCCCCTGCTTGTGGGCGGCGGCGTTGGTGTGCCGCCCATGTTCAATCTCTGCAAGAAACTCCTGGCGGAAGGCAAACATCCCCAGGTAGTCCTGGGTTTCAACACCGACCGGGAGATCTTCCTGGCGGAGGAATTCCGGGCTCTGGGTGCAGATGTCTATATTGCCACCGCCGACGGCAGTGTGGGAACGAAGGGATTCGTCACCGATGTGATCAAGGACCTTTCGTACACCTACTTCTACTCCTGCGGCCCGATGCCCATGTTCCGGGCTATGGAGCAGGTCATGGTGACCTCCGGCCAGTATTCCTTTGAAGAACGGATGGGCTGCGGTTTCGGTGCCTGCACGGGCTGCACCATTCAGACCAGGGACGGCTACAAGCGGGTCTGCAAGGACGGCCCCGTATTTTTCCGGGAGGTGGTTTTCGGATGACGATGAATGTGAATCTTTGCGGCATTGAAATGGACAATCCTGTGATCCCCGCCTCCGGCACCTTCGGTTTCGGCAAGGAATTTGCCCAGCTGTATGACATCAACTGCCTGGGTACATTCTCCTTCAAGGGCACAACTTGGGAACCCCGGTTCGGCAACCCCACACCCCGCATTGCGGAGTTTGACGGCGGTATGCTCAACGCGGTGGGTCTGCAGAATCCCGGTGTTCATCATGTCATCGAGCATGAACTGCCGGAAATGAAGGCCTTCTTCCATAAACCGGTGATGGCCAATATCTCCGGTTTCTCCATTGAAGAATATGTCAACACCTGCCGCCTGCTGGATAAAGAAGATCAGGTAGGCTGGCTGGAAGTAAATATCTCCTGCCCCAATGTCCATGGCGGCGGCATGAGCTTTGGCACAGACCCTGCCATGGCAAAGGAAGTGACCCAGGCCGTGAAGGCGGTCACCACCAAACCTGTGATCGTGAAGCTGAGCCCCAATGTGACGGATATCACCGCCATTGCCCGGGCTGTGGAGGAAGGCGGCGCTGATGCCGTGAGCCTCATCAACACGGTGCTGGGTATGCGGATTGACTTAAGCCGCAAGAAACCCATCATCGCCAACAAGACCGGCGGTATGAGCGGTCCTGCCCTGCTGCCCCTGGCTGTGCGGATGGTTTACCAGGTCTATGAAGCCGTGCAGATCCCCATCGTGGGTATGGGCGGCGTCAGCAAGGCGGAGGATGTGATCGAACTGATGCTGGCCGGCGCTACTGCCGTGCAGGTAGGCGCAGCCAATCTGGTGGATCCTTTCGCCTGCAAGCGGATCATCGAGGATCTGCCCCATGTGATGCAGAAATACAAAATTGAAAACTTGAAAGATATTATTGGAGGTGCCCACTAATGGGAAAAGACGTCATTGTAGCATGTGACTTCGCCAGCCGCGAAGCAACTCTGAACTTCCTGGATCAGTTCACCGGCAGAAAGCCCTTTGTAAAGATTGGCATGGAGCTGTACTATGCAGAAGGTCCTGCCATCGTCAAGGAGATCAAGGCCCGTGGCCACAAGATCTTCCTGGATCTGAAGCTCCACGACATCCCCAACACTGTGAAGAAGGCTATGGCTGTTCTGAGCAACCTGGATGTGGACATCACCAATCTTCACGCCGCCGGCACCAAGAACATGATGAAGGCCGCTCTGGAGGGTTTGACCCGTGCGGATGGCACCCGTCCCCTACTGATCGCGGTGACCCAGTTGACCTCCACGGATCAGGAGTCCATGGAAAATGACCTGATGATCCATGCGCCCATCGACGAAGTGGTCATGCATTACGCCCAGTGTGCCGCCGAATCCGGCCTGGACGGCATCGTCTGCTCCCCCCTGGAAGCCGGCAAGGTCCACGACCGCTGCGGCAAGAACTTCCTGACCATTACCCCCGGCGTTCGCTTCGCTGACGGCGATGTGGGTGACCAGAAGCGAGTCATGACCCCTGCCGCCGCCAAGGAGATCGGCTCCGACTACATCGTGGTGGGCCGTCCCATCACCGCAGCTGCCGATCCCGTGGCCGCTTACGAGCGCTGCGTGGCTGAATTTGTGGATTAATTTCCCATCTGAATTCATATAAGGAGATCATCATGGAAGCATATAAGAGAGAATTTATTGAGTTCCTGCAGGACGCAGGTGTGTTGAAATTCGGCGATTTCACCGCAAAGTCCGGCCGGAAGATCCCCTATTTCGTCAACGCCGGCATGATCAAGACCGGCGACCAGATCACCAAAATGGGCGAATTCTATGCAAAGGCCTACATGGACAAGCTGGGCAAGAAGGCTACTGTCCTGTACGGTCCTGCATACAAGGGTATTTCTCTGTCCATTTCTGCCGCTGTGGCCCTGAGCAAGAACGGCCTGAACCTGCCCTTCTTCTTCAACCGCAAGGAAGTAAAAGACCATGGCGAAGGCGGCGTGTTCGTGGGCTATGTGCCCCAGGCCGGTGAAGAAATCGTCATTATTGAGGACGTGATCACCGCCGGTACCGCCATCCGGGAGAGCATGGAGATCCTGAAACATCTGGAAGGCACGAAAGTGGTGGCCACCTTCATCATGGTTGACCGGAAGGAAAAGGGCCAGGGCGAAAAGGGCGCCATGCAGGAGATCGAGGAGCAGTTCGGCTTCCCCGTGTACTCTGTTGTGGATGTATATGACATCATCGAGTATCTGGAAGAAGATCCTGCCAATGAAGAGAATGTGACCCGGATCAAGAATTATCTTGCCGTGAACGGAGCAAAGTGATATGAGAAGCTTGATTTCCATTCTTGATCTGTCTGTGGAGGAACTGGATCAGCTCATTGCCACTGCCAAGGATATCGCCGCACATCCCGAGAACTATTGGGACCGCTGTGCCCACAAGAAGCTGGCAACCCTCTTCTTTGAGCCCTCCACCCGGACCCGACTCAGTTTTGAAGCAGCCATGCTGGAACTGGGCGGCAGCGTGCTGGGATTTTCCGAAGCCGGTTCTTCTTCCGCTGCCAAGGGCGAAAGCGTGTCCGACACGGCCAAGACCGTCAGCAATTACGCCGACATCATCGCCATGCGGCATCCCAAAGAGGGTGCGCCCTTCGTAGCCTCTCTGGGGGCCACCATCCCGGTGATCAACGCCGGCGACGGCAGCCATCAGCATCCCACCCAGACCCTGGCGGACCTGCTGACCATTTCCCGGGAAATGGGCCGGCTGGATCATCTGACCATCGGTCTGTGCGGTGACCTGAAGTACGGCCGCACGGTCCACTCCCTCATTGAGGCCATAAGCCGCTATGAAGGCATCCGCTTTGTCCTGATTTCCCCGGAGGAACTGAAGCTGCCGGAATATGTGCGGGTGAATGTGCTGGAAAAGGAAGGCATTCCTTACGGGGAAACTGCCTCCCTGGAAGATGCGATCCCGGGCCTGGATATTCTGTACATGACCCGGATCCAGCGGGAGCGTTTTGACGATCCGGCTGAATATGAGCGGCTGAAGGACAGCTATGTGCTGACGGCGGAAAAAATGACCGCCGCCAAGGCGGATATGGCCGTTCTGCATCCCCTGCCCCGCGTCAACGAAATCAGCGTGAAGGTGGATGACGATCCCCGGGCTGCTTACTTCCGCCAGACGCTGAATGGCAAATATATGCGCATGGCGCTGATCCTGAAACTGCTGGAGGAAGCCAAGGCAAACCCCGTCAAGAAGCCGGTGGAAGTGGAGGGCATGGTCTACGACCGCCCCTGCCGGAACGCCAAGTGCATCAGCCAGACGGAGCAGGAACTGCGGCACATTGCCAAGCCTACCGACGACGGTCTGCGCTGCATTTACTGCGAACAGTTGGTGTAACAACATGAAGATCCACAACATGACCGTGGCGGACATTCCCCGTGTCATTCCCTTGTACCTGGATCAATACAACCGTGTTGAAGGCGGCTGTTGGACGGAAGATACCGCAACCCGCCGCATTCGTCAGGTGTTGACCATGGAGGATTCTTTCAGCCTCATCATGACCGACACTGACCGGGTTTGCGGTTTTGTCATGGGGTATTTCAAACAGTACGATGACATCCTGGGCTATACCCTGGAGGAGATCGTCATCGATCCCCACCTGCAAAACCGGGGCTTGGGCACCCGACTTCTGTCCGAGCTGGAGTCCCGGGTGCGCTCTGCCGGCGCCGCCTGCATCGAACTGCAGGCCGTCAATGATGAAATGCACCGGCGGTATTACGAAAAGGCCGGATTCAAGGACGCCAAAAACTTCGTTTTGAAGGTTAAATGGTTCTAAAAACATCGCAAAACGCGGCACCCACCCGGGTGCCGCGTTATCTTATTACCTTTGCTTCAGGACCAACTGCATTTTTTCAGGTCTTGACAGTTTCTTGATCTGCAGTTCCCGTTTCAGGGCCGTGGATTTATCTGCACATTCCTCGGTAAAGACCAATTCCAGGGGTGTCCGGCCGCGGGTGTATTTCGCGCCCTTCCCAGCCCGGTGCTGGGCCAAGCGGGCCTGCACATCGGCGGCGATGCCGGTGTAGAGGGTGCCGTCACCGCAACGGAGCATATACACATACCACTTTTTATCCATGGCGTTTTCTTTTAAACAGCCTGGGATCCAGCAGCCGATCCAGCATGATGAAGGTCACATTGCCCATGAGCAGGGTGACCACAGTCAGCACCGTACCCATTTCCGCAAATTCCTCTATCAGCTCCGCCATGCCGAATACATGGAGCAGCAGCCAGTACATGGTAAGGATCACGACGTTAAAGAACAGCAGTTTCCACAACCATTTGAGGGGCAAAGTGTCCATTTTCGGCTTCAAAATGGGATAATAACCGATAAACACAAACACGGAAGCCGCTTCCTTATCCGGGCCCATCAGCAGGCTCAAAATGGCCACCGCCCCATACCAGGCCCAGGCCACTCTATGACCACACCGGGCCAAAACCAAGACCAACAGCAGCATGCAGACCATGGGGCAGATAAAGGTCGCCACGGGGATCAATCCGCCCATGCACATCACCACAATGGCCAGGGCCGCAAAGATGCCGCCCAGAGCCATGTCGGCCGCCGCACTTCGCTTATTTGCCATTATGCTTCAGCAGGCTGTACTTAATGTCCCAAAGCTTCTGGCTCAGGTCCACATAGTAGGTATGGGGATTGTCAAAACGCTTCACTTCATCCCACAGGGTGTCCACCTGCTCCATGCAGTAAGTGCGGATCTGCTCCAGGGTGGGCAGTTCGTATACCAGCTCGCCGTTCTTGAAAACAGGCACCTGCAGTTCCTTGGCGGTGAAATTGTAGACCGTCTTGGTCTTCCAGGTGGCATCGGGATCAAAGATCTCCATGTCCTGGGTATCATCCACGGTCTCGTCATACACGCACATGTAGTCCGCGATGGCTTTGCCGGTATCGTTGCCGAAGAAACGGTAGAGTTTCTTGTAATGGGGCGTGGTGATCTTGCCCACATTTTCGGAGATCTTGATCTTGGGTTTGACCTCCCCTTCCTTGTCTTCCACAGCCACCAGCTTGTAGACGCCGCCGAATACCGGTTCGCTTCGGGCGGTGATCAGCCGCTCGCCCACACCGAACAGATCGATCTGGGCGCCCTGACGCAGAACATCCCGGATGATATGCTCGTCCAGGGAGTTGGACACGGAGATCTTACAATCGGTCCAGCCGGCCTCATCCAGCATTTTACGGGCCTTTTGAGTCAGATAGGCCATGTCACCGGAGTCCAGGCGAATGCCGCACTTAGTCAAGCCCAGGGGCTTGAGGACCTCATTAAAGGCGCGGATGGCATTGGGCACACCGGATTTCAGCGTGTCATAGGTATCCACCAGCAAGGTGGGATTGTCGGGATACATCTCGCAGTAAGCCTTGAAGGCTTCAAACTCGGTGTCGAACATCTGCACCCAGGCATGGGCCATGGTACCGCCGGCTTTTACGCCGAAAATCTGGTCCGCAATGACGCAAGCGGTGCCGTGGCAACCGCCGATATAAGCCGCGCGGGCGCCCAGCATGGCCGCGTCGGGGCCCTGGGCACGGCGAGAGCCGAATTCCAGCACCGTCCGTCCTTCTGCCGCCCGGACGATCCGGTTGGCCTTGGTGGCGATCAGGCTCTGGTGATTGACACACAGGAGTAAATAGGTTTCAATAAGCTGGGCCTCGATCGCAGGGGCCCGCACCGTGATGATGGGCTCCTTGGGAAACACGGGCGTACCCTCCGGCACAGCCCAGATATCGCCGGTGAAGCGGAAATCCTTCAGATATTCCAGGAAATCTTCCGTGAAGATGCCCCGGCTGCGCAGATAAGCAATGTCCTCTTCGCTGAAGTGGAGTTCCTGGATGTACTCCACGATCTGCTCCAGACCGGCTGCGATGGCAAATCCGCCGCCATCGGGACACCGGCGGTAAAACAGATCAAAATAAGTGATACGATCCTTGTAACCCTTTTTGAAGTAACCGTTTGCCATGGTCATTTCATAGAAATCCATCAGCATGGTCATGTTCAGCTTGTCGTTGACTTTCATGGTAAACACCTCGCAATATTTGATACTCCTATTATAAACCTTTGCCGGAAAATAGCAACTGAAAATTTGTTGACACCAGGGAAAATTCGGGTTATATTGGCAGAAAGAAAGGAGTGATGATCCCATGATCATTGAAATCGGAATGAAAGGCGAAGTCATGAGCCTGGTAGAACGGGAGGACACCGCCGCTGAGGTTGGCTCCGGCGCTCTGCTGGTCTACGCCACCCCCTGTATGGCCGCTTTGATGGAAGGCGCCGCCTGCGAGGCCATTGCCAAGGGCCTCACGGAGGAGGAAACCACCGTGGGCATTGAACTGAATCTGAAGCATCTGAGCGCCACGCCCGTGGGCCTGGAAGTCCGGGCGGAAGCCACCGTCACTGCCGTGGAAGGGAAAATCATCAGCTTCAACATTGAGGCCTTCGACGAAGCCGGCAAGATCGGCGAAGCTACCCACAAGCGGGCCCTGGTGAATCCCCAGCGGTTCCTGGACAAGACCTATCAGAAACTATGAAACTACTGATCTTGATCGGCAACAGTGCCGTCGGAAAAATGACCGTGGGCCAGGAACTTTGCAAGATCACCCCCTTCCGGCTGTTCCACAATCACATCGCCATCGAGCCGGTTCTGGAGGTTTTCGGCAGTTTTTACGGCCCGGCTATCCACCGCATCCGGGAAGTGATCTTCGAGGAATTTGCCAAATCCGATGCTTATGGCTTGATCTTCACCTATATGTGGGCCTTTGATATGCAATCGGATTGGGACTATATCGCCCGAGTGAAGGAACTCTTTGGCCTGCCGGAAGCGGATATTTACCATGTAGAGCTCATTGCACCCCAGGAAGTGCGCCTGGAGCGGAACGGCACGGAGAATCGGCTGAAAAATAAGGCATCCAAACGGGATGTGGAAGCCTCCAATGCCCGGCTTATCCGGGATGACGAGCAGCATCGCTGCGAAAGTTTGCCTGGGGAATTGCAGTTTCAGAACTATCTGCGTCTGGAAAACGCCAACATCTCCCCTGCCGAAGCCGCCCGGATCATCAAGGAAACCTTTCATTTGTAAAAAACAGCAGTACGGAACCGTACTGCTGTTTTGTTATTCAAATCTCTTGTCTGCCTTCCAATGCTCTGGAGAGGGTCACCTCGTCGGCGTATTCCAACTGGCTGCCCACGGGCACGCCATAAGCCAGGCGGGTCACCTTGACCTCCATGGGCCGCAGAAGCCGGGAAATGTACATGGCTGTGGCCTCACCCTCGGTATCCGGATTGGTGGCCATAATGACCTCCCGGACGCCGCCGGCAGCGATCCGCTGGAGCAGCTCTTTGATCCGGATGTCATCCTGGGTCACATGGTTCAAGGGGCTGATCACACCGTGAAGGACATGGTAAGTACCGTTAAACTCACGGCTTCGCTCCATAGCGATCACATCTTTCGGCTCTGCCACCACGCAGATGACACTGCGATCCCGCAGATCATCGTCACAAATGGGGCACAACTCCCGATCCGTCAGATTCTGACACACCGGGCAGGTGTGGACAGTGCGCTTCGCATTCAAAATGGCATCCGCAAAGGCCTGGGCATCTTCCTGGGGAAGACCCAACACATAAAAGGCCAGGCGCTGGGCGGTCTTCCCGCCGATACCGGGCAGCCGGGCAAATTGATCCGCCAATTCCTGCAGAGCAGCGGGAAAATAATTCATACCGCACTCCTCAGAACAGACCGCCCAGGTTCATGCCGCCGGTGAGCCGGGACATATTGGCAGCCGCATCAGCATCTGCCGCACGCATGGCTTCATTGACAGCGGCGATGATCATATCCTGGAGCATCTCCACATCGTCGGGATCCACCGCTTCGGGATTGATCTCCACATTCAGAACCTCATGCTTACCATTGACGGTAGCGGTGACCATGCCGCCGCCGGAAGTGGCAGAATAGGTTTTCTTCTCCATCTCTTCCTGCATGCGGATCATATCCTGCTGCATCTTCTGGGCCTGCCGCATCATTGCAGCCTGGTTCATACCGCCGGGCATGCCCCGGAAATTATTCTTAGCCATGGTAAATTCTCCTTATTCTTTAATCGTTACGATATCGCTGTGGGTTCTGCCGAAATTCATCAGCTGCTCCATGGGTTCATCGGAATCCGGTTTCGCAGTCTGATCCACCGCGATGGCGGTGACATTTCTGCCCAATATGGCCGAAGCCTTCCGGGCCACCAGGGTCAGCAGCTCCGGTTTGTTGATCATCTCAAGGGTAAAGCGGTTGTTGCACACCAGCACCACCCGATTGCCGGACAAGCTGCCCTTTACCAGGGCATTGGCCGAAGTGGTGAAGAATCCGGAAACCGGCGGCCGCAGCTCTGTCCGCAGGGCCGATACCAGATCCACCCAGAAACCCACGGGGGCTTCTTCAACGGGTGCAGGCTTGAGCTCTGTATGGGGCGCAGAAACCGTTTCTGCCGGTGGGGCATCCTCGTCCCCCGGGAAAGGCGGAAGCTCCTCCTGGGGTTCCTCAGGGGTCACCGGAGCGACTTGCGGCGCGGAAACCACGCCATTTTTCAGTTGCTCTTCCACACGGGCCAGACGGGCGTTGATGCTCTGGGCATCCAGCTGCAATTCCGGCTGGCAAAGGCTGATGATGCAAAGCTCCGCATCCAGCCGGCGGCTGGAACTGCGGGTAAAGCCGGACATGGTCTGCTCCAGCAGTTCCATCATGCGGATCAACTCTCCGCTGCTGAAGGCATTTACAAGGGCCTTGGCTTCCCGATCCGTTGCCACGCCGGAGAGCATGGAAATTCCTGCGTCCGGGGCGGTCTTCAGGATGAGCAGATCCCGGGTCAGGCAGGCCATTTCATCCAGCAGAGCGCTCAGATCCTTGCCATCGGCGTAGAGCCGGTTAAAAAGTTCCAAAGCCTTGCGGGTGTCCTTTGCCGCAATGTAACCCATCATTTCGGCGCATTTCTGCTCGCCGGCGATGCCCAGGCACTGATAGACCCGGTCTGCGGTCAATTCCCCTGCCGTAGCCGTGGCGCACTGATCCAGCAGGCTCAGTCCATCACGCATACCGCCGTCGGCCATTCGGGCCAGGACCCGTGCGGCAGAGTCGTCCAGATCGATATTCTCCTGGTATGCCACATACTGCAGCCGGGCGGCAATATCCTCCTGGCTGATGCGGCGGAACGAAAACCGCTGACAACGGGACAGGATGGTGGCCGGCACTTTGTGCAATTCGGTAGTGGCCAGGATAAAGAGCAGATGCTCCGGCGGCTCTTCAATAATCTTCAGCAGGGCATTGAAGGCCGAGATAGACAGCATATGCACCTCGTCGATGATGTACACGCGCTTTTTCACCTGGGAAGGTGTATATACCGCATCATCCCGCAGGTCCCGGACATTGTCCACGCCGTTATTGGAGGCGGCGTCGATTTCCAGCACGTCCATGCAGGCGCCGGAATCGATGGTGCGGCAAGCGCTGCAGCAGTTGCAGGGATTGCCGTCCTGGGGATTCTCGCAGTTGACCGCTTTGGCCAGGATCTTGGCGCAGGAGGTCTTGCCTGTGCCCCGGGAGCCGGTGAAGAGATACGCATGGCTCATTTTCCCGGTCTGCAGCTGGGTCTTTAAGGTCTGGGTCACAGCCCCCTGCCCAACAACATCATCAAAGGTCTGGGGCCGATATTTACGATATAAGGCCTGGTACATAGGGTCACCTCCGGTTCCCGGCGAAAAATCACTATGAAATATTTCCGGCTCATAACAAGATCGCACACCCACATTTGAACCTGTTGAATACCCGGTTTCGGCGCAGCCGGCTCGAGAACGGCAACCTCGCGGCACACGCTCCGATCCGCTTAATGCTGCTTGGTTCCCCACCTGACATGGTTCACGGGAGAACGTTGCGCAAGACCGTTCCTTCAACACCACTTACACCGTCCAGGCGGTACTCAGACAGACCCGGGTGTGGGAGTTCATCCCTGCTGTAGCGGATTGCAGGTTACAGGGCACCGCTATCTCCCCGACTAGTGCGACCTTGTTATGAGCCAGAATGCTGATAACAAGGGTATGAAATTAAATGTTCGCAGAAATCAGTTCAGCTTGGAATCGATGAACTGCGCCAGTTCGCCGAAGGTAGAGATCTTCTGATCCTCCAGATCCAGCTCCACGCCCAGCTCGCTCTCCAGATCCATGATCATTTCCACGATATCCAGGGAATCGATGCCCAGGGACTCGAAGGTGGAATCAGGAGTAATTTCGGAAGCATCCAGCTCCAGCTGCTTGGCAGCGTAATTGACCAGCTTTTCGTACATAAATGAATTCCTCCATATAAGTGTAGTCTTTACCTGTCCGATATATTTTAGTACAGGATGCAGGTTTTGTCAATGATTGTTTTTGTTGCAGACCTATATCTATTGACAGTAAAGTAATTACATTGTTATAATGATTGCAAAGGAGGTGTATTGGATATGCGCAACAAGAAGCTTCTCATCATTCTTATACCGATCATTGTTATTTTACTTGTTTTGTCTATCATAGGGATATACAGCAGCTTTTTCCGCAACAGCGTCCTGTTTGATACATCCTATCGGATCAATTTCCATATCTATTCCAGTATGTATGCTTCTTACCTAGGCACCCCGTCCTATTGTATAGATGAAAAGGGTGTAGCATACAAATCTATTGGTTCATCCGACACGAATTATATGAAACTCGGTAAACTGTATCCATTTAATCTGGATCCATCTAATCTGGATGAAATTCTTGGGTCCAAGGCCAAATGGACAGCCCATAATGTGGATGCCGAATATATCCGCCAACATACCGTGGAAGCCTGGAAAACAGTCGACAGAGATGATCGTCTATACTATTTTCTCCTACTGGACAATAATGATGTGTTCCTTTGTATCGGAAACGCCGCACCAAAAAGAAGTATTAGCACTATTCTATACTTAGGCAAACTCGGTAAATCTGATATATTCTTTGATTACTGCAGCAGACTCCAATAATAGGCTTGACCCCTCGGATCAAACGATCTGAGGGGTCATCATTTTACAGTTTTTTCAGAATCTTCCGAATCTCATCAGGCGTAAAGGCATACACTGTATCGCAGAATTGGCAATCCACGGTGAAGTCCTTGCCGTCGGCGGCGATCTCTTCCAGCTCCGCCTTGCCCAGGCTGATCAGCGCCTTGGTAACCCGCTCCCGGGAGCAGTAGCACTTGTATTCCACTTCCGTGGTCTCCAGGAATACAACGCCCAGGCTGCCCATGACCTGACCCAAAATATCCTCCGGGGTCAGACCGTCGGACAGCATTTTCGTCACCGCGCCGGCTCGCTGGATGCCTGCTTCCAGCGCATCGATCACTTCATCCGGCGCACCGGGCAGCAACTGCACCAGGTAACCGCCGGCTACCATCACAGACTGATCCCGATCCACCAAAACACCCAGGGCGCAGGCCGTGGGGGTCTGCTCGGATTGGGCGAAATAGGCGGTCACATCATCGCCGATCTCGCCGGAAACCAGCTCCGTGGAGCCGATATAGGGCTCTTTCATCTGCAGATCCCGGATAACGGTGATGGTGCCATCCACGCCCACCGTTGCGCCCACATCCAGCTTGCCGGGGTACTTTTCAACCAAAGGTACCCGGGGCTCTGTGACCACGCCGCGGACATTGCCCACAGGGTCAGACACCACGGTAATGGTGCCGATGGGGCCGCCGCCCCGGATCTGGAGGGTCATAGAACCGTTTTCCACCTTTTGCATATTGCCCATCATGGAACCGGCCGTAAGGGCCCGGCCCAGGGCCGCTGTTGCGTTGGGGGTCGTGCCGTGGATCTGGGCCGCCCGGCTGACCATATTTGTAGAGCGGATGGCAACAACCTTAACGAAACCATCCATGCTCATGCCTCTGACTAAATAATCCTTCATTTCATCTTACCCTTTCTGGCTTTGAAATAGATCCGCTGCTCTCCTTCTGCCGGCTGTTCAAACCGCAGGTCGCCGTAGACCCGGATGTGGGTAAATCCGGCATCTTGCAGATATCCGGTGAGCTGCTCCCGGGAATAGGCATATTCCCGATGTTCCTCAAAGGAACGGTGCCAAACATCCCCCTGCCGCTGAAAAAGATCCATGCCGTAGGAGCAGATGTTGGTTTCTTCGTCAAATTCGCCCCGCCAAACACAGTACACATCGTCATCTTCATCCAAAAACACCTGACCATCCATGGCCCGGAGTTTTTCCGGCGTATTTACATCGAAAATGAAGATGCCGCCGGGATTCAGCGCTTTGTACACCCGGCGAATAGCCTCTGCGCAATCGGAAGGGTCGGTGATATAATCCAGGCTGTCCAGCGCGCACACCGCCAGATCCACGCCCTTGGGCAGCCGCAGCTGCTGCAGGGGCTGGCAGACGAACATGGGCGGATGGTCCAATGCCATGGCCTTCTCGGCCGCAACGGTCAGCATGTCCTCAGAAAGATCAACGCCGATGACCTGCAGGCCCTTTTCCGCCAAGATCACACTGACAGACCCGGTGCCGCAAGCCAGATCCACCGCCGTCCGGGGGTTGAGTCCCTCCCGCTGCAGAATCTGCATATAAAATTCCACCGTGGCTTCGTAATCCACATCATTGGTCAAACGGTCATAGCTGGATGCCAAATCCTTATACGCGTTCATAGAGCCTCCCTGCTGTGCGGAAAAAACATCCCGGGCGCTGCCCGGGATGTTCTATTCATCAATTAGTGCTTGAAGATGTTGAAGATCTCGTCGATGTCGCTGCCATTGTCTGCATTGACAGCAGAATTGGCGGCAGGAGCGCCGTTCTCAGCCTTGGCAGGAGCATTGCCCTGCTTCTGGGAGAAACCGGTAGCGATAACGGTGACACGCATCTCATCCTCGAACTCGTCGGAAGAAGTAGCGCCGAAGATAATGTTGGCTTCGGGGTTGGCGTTCTCCTGAACGATACCGGCAGCGGTCTCCACATCGTCCAGAGTCAGCTCGGAGGAACCGGTTACATTGACCAGAACACCGGTAGCGCCATTGATGGAGGTCTCCAGCAGGGGGCTGTTGATGGCAGCAAGAGCGGCCTGCTCAGCCTTCTCACGGCCGGAAGCGGTGCCGACGCCCATGTGTGCACGGCCGGCGTCCTTCATGACGGCGGAAACGTCCGCGAAGTCCAGGTTGATGATCACGCGATCGGAATAGCCGACCAGCTCAGAGATGGAGGTAACGGCCATCTTCAGCACATCGTCAGCGATGCCGAAAGCGTTGGCAAAGGTGATCTTCTGATCGGTGACATACTTCAGACGATCGTTGGGGATCACGATCAGGGAGTCCACCTTGTCGTGGAGCTCGGCAATGCCGGCCTCGGCCTGACGCATACGGTTTGCACCCTCAAACTTGAAGGGCTTGGTAACCACACCAACGGTGAGGATGCCGGCCTCGTGGGCCAGGTCAGCCACGATGGGTGCAGCGCCGGTGCCGGTGCCGCCGCCCATACCGGCGGTGATAAAGACCATGTCGGTGCCTTCCAGGATCTTGGCAATGGCAGCCCGGGACTCTTCCGCGGACTTCTTGCCGATCTCGGGCTTGGAGCCGGCGCCCATACCACCGGTGAGCTTCTCACCGATCTGGACCTTATTCTTGCAGCGGGACTTGTTCAGGTCCTGCTTATCGGTATTGACGACGATGAAATCAACGCCCTCCACACCGGCATCGATCATACGGTTAATAACATTGTTGCCCGCGCCGCCGACACCGATGACCTTGATCTTAACAACGCGCTCCTGGAAATCAGACATATTTCGTTCCTCCTATGTATGCTTGCGCGGCAGGAGAACCCATACCGCTTGAATTTACATTTTTACTGTTCTATTCTACCCCGAAAAATCCATTTGGTCAATAAGTAATTTTGGATTTTTCTCATTTTTCGACAAACTTTTCTTAAAAATTTTTGCTTATTCCGTAAAAGACTGGTATTCGATCCGCTCCGGATCGGAAAGATCCAGCGTTCCGGCCTCATAGGGGCGGTTCGTGTTGTAGTCTTCCAGGAACGCCTTCAGACAGCCGATCTTCAGACTCACCTGCTGGGTATCGCCCAGGAGAATGTGGTACTGTTCTTTATACCACATGGAGATCTCAAAAATATTCTCCATGTCCACAGACACCACATCGCCGATGATGCCGTTGGCCTCCAGGTAAGATGCGATCGTCTTTGCCGCATTCAGCTTCTGTTCAGCCGTCACCGTGACAGGCAGCGGCGCGCCGGAAGGATCGGTGGCAGACTGGGGCGGCTGATAAGCCTTCGCCTGCTCCCCTACCACCGGGTTTTCCAGTTGGATTCCGGAAACCGTCACATCCAGCACATCGGCGCTGTCTCCGGCTTCATCCACGATCTTGCCGTCGGAATCCATGCGCCACCATTTACCGGCCGTATCCTGCAGGGCATAGGTGACCCGGGTCTCCACGATCTCAATATGGACCGTGTCCGGCAGGGTCACACCGATGCGAACCTGTTTGACATAGGGAAGCTGGCTGCGGATCCTGCCGGCAGCTCGTCCACGGCTGAAGGTCAGCAGTTGGTCCCCTTCCCGGATGCCGGAGGCCTGCTGGATCTGCCAGGCAGTATACTGGCTGCAGCCGGCCACCTGGATCTTTTCAACCTTAAAGAAAATGCTCAGACCCACCATCAGCGCCAGCACCACAGCAATGACGCTGGCCAGATGCAAAAAGAATCGGTTCCGGTTGAAGGGTTTCGGCGGCAGGTACACCACCTCCGGCGCTTTATGAACCTGCTCTTCTGTCACAGGGGCGTGCTTTCGCGGCCGGACATGGGGCGCTTTTTGGGGCGGCCGTTTTGCCGAAGCGCCGGGCACACGCCTTTTTCGGTTATTTTTTTGTTCCATGTCGGTATCCTTCCGCCAATTCATCCAAAATATCACAGATCCGGTCCGCACAGTCCAGGATCACATCTTTCTGCAGCGCTGCGCTCATTGCCGCCCGCCGGTCAGCATCCACCAGCAGACCCTGCACCTGCGCATAGAGCATTTCCGCTGTGCATTCCATTTCCGGCAGCAGCACCGCGCCGCCCCGGTCAGAAAGCACCCGGGCATTCTTGGTCTGATGGTCATCCGTCACATTGGGAGACGGGATCAGTACCGCCGGCGTGCCGCAAGCCGCGATCTCATTACAACTGGATGCGCCGGCCCGGCTGATAAACACATCTGCCGCCGCCATCAGCGTGGGCATATTGTAGATATACTCACGCATATCGATAGTGTCCGCGGTTTCCAGGTCCACGCCGGCTTCTTTGACCTTCTCCGGCATCCATTCCCAGCCATACTTTCCGGTGGCGTGGATGTGCTTAAAGGGGAAGCCGTCCTCTTTCTCCAATGCAAAGACCTGAGCCATCACTTCATTCATTTTTCTGGCACCCAGGCTGCCAAAGGCAGAAACCACCAAGTGTTCGTCTTCTGCGATACCCAGTTCCCGTCGGGCGGCTGCTTTATCGCCGCCGATGAAGGCCCGCTGGATGGGCATGCCCACCGTTTCGGGCTTGCTGGGATCCTTATACCGCTTGGCGCTTTCCGGGAAACAGATCAGCATCCGGTCTACCCGGTCTGCAAGCAAGCGGGTGGTCAGACCCGGCATGGCATTGGATTCATGGACGCAGGTAGGAACGCCCATCATGGTTCCGGCCATCAGCGCCGGGAAACAGGCGTAGCCGCCGGTACCCACGATGGCATCGGCGTCAAATTCCCGAATGATCTTCTTGCACTGGCCCACCGCTTTGGCGGTATTGAGGACCGTTGCCACGTTTTTAGCCATGGCAGACAGGCTCTTGCCCCGCTTCAGACCGGCAACATTCAAACATTTTAGGTCAAAACCCGCTTTGGGCACCAACTGTTCTTCCATATGGCCCTTGGCGCCAATAAAGAGGATCTTGGCGTCGGGATGCCGCTCCCGCAGGACATTGGCCACCGCGATGGCCGGGTTGATATGGCCGCCGGTACCGCCGCAGGTAAAGATCACATTCATAAGGAAACCTCCTGTAATTTTGTTTGATCGCGCTGCCGGGAGATACTCAACACGATCCCCATCTCCCCCAAATTCACCGCCAGTGCCGTTCCGCCGTAGGAGAAGAATGGCAAGGCAATGCCGGTTGATGGTAGCAAATTGGTCACAACGCAAAGATTCAGGATCGTCTGGACAGCGATGAGCGTCACAAGTCCGGCCGCAAACACCGTCGAAAACCGATCCCGGGCCCGCAGAGCGATCCAATAGCCCCGGAAGATCAGCGCCGCGAACAGCACAATGATCAGCAGCGCCCCCACAAGGCCCAATTCTTCGCAGATCACCGCAAAAATATAGTCATTATATTGAAACGGCAGGTACAGATACTTCTGCCGGCTCTTTCCAAATCCAAGGCCAAACAGTCCACCGGAACCAATGGCATAAAGGGATTGAAGAATCTGATAGCCTGTATCGCTGGGATCCTGCTCCGGGTGAAGCCAGGCCGAGACCCGGTCACCGGCATACCCCATCAAGCTGATGTATACCAACACAAACAGCACCGCTGCGCCGGCGCCGGCCAGAATCCATTTGGGATGGGTGCCGGCCACATACATCATGACAACAGCCACCATTCCCATGAGCATAATGGCAGAAAGGTGTTTTTCCAGCGCCAGGGGCACCAAAATCCCCAACAGCGCCGCGCCAAAACCCAGTACACCGTAGCGGAATTTCCGGGCATCCGGGCCAAAGCCCCGGGTCAGCCGGGCGAATAACACGATCAGCGTAAATTTTGCGATCTCCGAAGGCTGAAACTGGATACCGGCAATGTTGATCCATCGCCGTGCGCCGTTTACAGACTCCCCTGCCACCAGCACCAACAGCAGCAAGGCAATGCTGATGCCGTACAGCGGCCAGGCCCATTTCATCCACACCGCCGCAGGAAGCCGGCTGAACAGCCACATGGCCACAAGACCGATGGCAGCGCACAGGGCCTGCTTCTGCAAATAGCGGGTGGACACGGTGTAACCCGTGTCATACATACTCTGGGCGGAGCTGGCAGAATACAACATCACCAGCCCCACTGCCAGGAGCAATAGAAGCAGAATCAAAAAAGGAACATCCACACTTGCGCCGGATCGACTCCGGCGGTCCTCCTTGGCATACAGACGGCGATCTGCAGCCATAAAGCGCTCCTTTCAGTTTTCAGATACCAAACCAGGCGATCACGCACATCACTGCGGACACCGCCGCAAAGACCAAAACGATCTTCTCTTCTTTCCAGCCGCACATCTCAAAGTGATGATGGATCGGAGACATTTTGAAAAGCCGCTTGCCATGGGTCATCTTGAAATAGCCCACCTGCAGGATCACGGACAGTGTCTCCATAATATACACAAAACCCACCAAAATGAGGATCAGCGGCATATCCAGGGCAAACGCCAATCCGCAGATCACACCGCCCAGGAACAAACTGCCCGTATCGCCCATAAACACCTTGGCCGGATGCCAGTTGTAGAACAGATACGCGATCAGGCCACCCACCAGGCAAGCCGGCATCAGCGCCAGATCCCACTTGCCCCTGGAAATTGCCGCAGCGGCAAAGAATACCATCACCGGCAGCGTCACGGAACTGCTGAGGCCGTCCACGCCATCAGTCAGATTTACGGCGTTGTCACAGCCCACCATCACGAACATGGCAAAGAAGATGTACAGCAGCGGATGGATGGAGAAACTGATGTCCACAAAGGGGATGTACAAACTGGCGCTCATAGCCCCCTGCTTGTACATCAGATACAGAAACAGAGCAGATACCGCCAGCTGCAGCAGCAGCTTCTGCAGGGAGGTCAGACCCTCGTTCTGCTTTTTCTTCATCTTACAGAAATCATCCACAAAACCCACGCCGCCAAAGCACAACGACATACCCAGCACGAAGAACACCGAATAGTCTTCCATGGTGGGAATGGCCACCAGCAGGCAGATGATCAGCGCCGCAATAAACATCAAGCCACCCATCATGGGCGTGCCGGCTTTATAATTATGCCAGGTGGGGCCCACTTCCCGGATGGACTGTCCGGCCTTCATTGCCCGCAAAACCGGCAGCAGCAAAAAGCCCAGCAGGCCGCTCAGTACGGCGCCGGCTGCCACCGTGATGATGATTCTTGTCATATCTCTTCCTCCGTAAGGTCCAGGATCATTGCATTTGGGCAAGATGCTCCGCTACGACTTCCCGCTCATCCAGGTGATGCTTCACATGATTGATCTCCTGGTAGGTCTCATGGCCCTTGCCTGCCAATACTATAATATCATCTTTTTCCGCAATGTCCATAGCATAAGCGATGGCTTTTCTTCTATTTTCGATAACTACATAGGTTCCCATGGTCTCATCCACACCCTTAAGGATGTCGGCGATGATGGCCATAGGATCTTCCGTCCGGGGATTATCGGAGGTGATCACGGCGATATCCGCGATCTGCACACCGATACGACCCATAATGGGCCGCTTAATGGGGTCCCGGTCACCGCCGCAGCCAAATACGGCGATCAACCGGCCTTTGCAAAAGTCCCGCACGGAAGACAACACATTTTCCAATCCATCGGGGGTGTGGGCATAGTCTACCAGCACCGTAAAGGGTTTCCCCGGGGTGGGTACAACTTCCACACGGCCACGAACGCCGGTGGCCGTGGCCAGGGCATTGCCGGCATCTGTCAAAGAAATGCCCAGCTGCAGGCAAACGCCCAGCACCGTCAGCGCATTGTAAACCGTAAACTTCCCGGGAATAGGCAGTTTGACATGGACCGTTTCGTTCCCATAAACCGCATCAAAAGATACGCCATCGGCTTCCAAAACCGCATTTTTCGCACACAGATCCGCATTTTGGTGGGCGGAGGTGGTCATCATCTGTGCCGTAGCGCCGGCGGCCATCCGCTCAAACCAGGCATCATCCCGATTCAGCACCGCCTTGTCACACCGGCGGAACAATTCCGCCTTTGTGTCGCAGTATGCTTCCATGGTCTTGTGGAAATCCAGATGATCCTCCGTCAGATTGGTAAAGGCGCCGATCTGATAGTGGATCCCCGCTACCCGGTCCAGGGCAATGGCGTGGGACGATACTTCCATCACCACATGGCTGCAGCCGGCATCCCGCATCCGTGCAAACAGAGCCTGCAGTTCAAAGGATTCCGGGGTGGTGCGGTCCGTGGGAATGATCTCGTCACCGATCTGATTTTCCATGGTGCCGATGAGACCCACCTTCGCGCCCAGCACCTTTTCCAACACCTGTTTGATCAGCAGCGTGGAAGAGGTCTTGCCGTTGGTGCCGGTAAGGCCGATCATGGTCATGGATTCGGCAGGATGGCCATAATAATTTGCACCGATCATGGCAAGGGCCAGCCGGTCGGACTCCACCAGCACATAGGGGATCTCCCCTTCCGGCTTCTTGGCGGTCACGATGGCCGCCGCGCCTTTTTCCATAGCCATAGGCACGAACCGGTTGCCATCGGTGGCAAAGCCGGCCACGGCGATAAACAAGCTGCCGGGCGTTACCTTCCGGGAATCATAATATACTTCAGGGATCTCCCGCTCCAGATCGGCGGTGCATTCAAGAATAGGGATACCGTTCAGCAGTTCTTTCAGTTTCATAGTTTTCGCTCCTTTTCAATCAGCAGCTTTTGTATTTGTAAATTCCAATCGGATCGTTGTTCCCTGTTTAACCTTTGTTCCGGCCGGGATCTCCTGGGCTGTCACCTTGACTTCCGGCAGCAGGTCCGTGTTGCCCGCAACCAGGATGTATAACCCCCGCTCTGCCGCCGCGTCATGGGCCTGCTGACGATTCATGCCTGTAAAGTCCGGCACTTCCACCGTTTCTTCCGTCACCGGTTCGCCCATATACAGCAACACCTGGCTGCCCCCGGCGATGCCGGAACCGGCCGCCGGGATCTGTCCCGTTACCGTTTCGCCGTCACCGATGAGCCGGGCGGTCAGATATTGCTCTTTCAGTTTCTTCTCCGCTTCGGCGGCTGTGAGTCCCGTGAAATCCTCCATCACGAAGAGCCTGCCGGCAGCATCCTCCGGATCTTCCACCCGGTCCACGCCCAAATAGGGCAAAATATCCGAAAGTACCGCACCCACCGTTGGCGCAGCCATCTGTCCGCCGGAAATATACAGCCCTGTGGAACGGGCCGGTGTGTCCAGCGCTACCAATACAATATACTCCGGATCGTCCATGGGCGCAACCCCCACAAATGATACGATTTTATCCAGAGTAGGCTGGCCATTCTCGTCCAAAACGTCGATTTTTTCGCTGGTTCCCGTCTTTCCGCCTATGGAAAAGCCGGCAACAGAGGCATTTTTTGCCGTTCCTTCCTCCACAACGGAAAGGAGGAGCTTACACATGGTCCTGGAGGTTTCTTCGGAAATCACCTGCCGGATCACTGTGGGATCTTGTTTCAGCACGGTCTTTCCGTCCGCATCCAGCACCTCGGAGACGATGTAGGGCTCCATGAGATAGCCGCCGTTGACCACCGCCGAGATGGCACGGACCAATTGCAAGGGCGTCAGCTTAAAGGTCTGACCGAAAGAGCCGGAGGTCAAGGATGCCGTGCCCCACTTTTCCGTGTCGGTGATCAGTTCCTTGCTGAAAAAGATCCCTTTGCTTTCCCCATACAGGTCAATGCCCGTCTTTTCCATGATCCCGAACCGCTGGATGTAGTCATAGAAGGTCTCGCCGCCCATTTTCAGAGCGATATTGGCAAAGGCGATATTGCAGGAATTCTGCAACGCCTGAGGTGTCTGCTCGGAGCCGTGTCCTTTGGAACGCCAGCAGTGGAGCAGTTGGGCCCGCCCCGGGATCCGGGCAGAACCGCCGCAGTGGAAGTGGGTATTCAGATCAATGGATCCGCTGTCCAGTGCTGCCGCCATGGTCAAGACCTTAAAGGTAGAACCGGGCTCGTACCCGTCTGAAATGCACCGGTTTCGCCACTGTTTCAGCCGCGCAGCGGTCAGCGCCTGCTGATACTGGGTTTTTCCGGCTTCGTATTCCGGGCTTCCGGGCGCATATTGCAAATATTTCAGCCGGAGCTGTTCCACCTGCTCCGCTGTGTCCGTGTCATAGATCTGCTGATAGTTATTGGGGTCATAGCTGCTCAAAGTGGCCATGGCCAGGATCTTCCCGGTTTTGACCTCCATAACCATGCCGAATGCGCCGTTTTGCACATCATATCTATCGATGGCTTCCTCCATCCGCCGCTCCAGGCAGGCCTGGACGGTGGTGTCCAGGGTCAGAATCACCGAATCGCCGGGACGGGAAGCGATATACCGTTCGTAGGAATAGGGCATATCCATTTCGTTATTGCCCTTGGTGGTGATGACCTTCCCGGCAGTGCCTTCCAAATAACTGTTGTAAGCCGCCTCCACCCCTTCGGAGCCCGTATTAGAGGCGTTGGTGAATCCAATAACCTGGGCGGCCAATGTCCCAAAGGGGTACATCCGCTGGGAGCTGGGCTCCAGATGGATACCCGCGATCCCTGCCTGGTTGATATAGGCTCGGACCTGGGCCGCCGTTTCCTCCGGGATATTGGCCGCGATCAGCTGATAGCGGTAGGAAAGGTTTTTCCCCTTTTCTTCGATCCATGCGGCATCCAGGTCCAGGATCTTCGCCAATTCTGCCGCCATTGATGGAATATCCGCCCCGGATTGCTTCAGTTCGTGGGGATTCAGATACACATTTTCCACACTGACGGAAGATGCCAAAATGTTCATATTCCGGTCGTAAATCGTTCCCCGGTTGGCGGTCACATTGGTGGTCCTGGTCTGATTTTTCAGCGCCAGCTGCGCGTAATGCTCATACTGGCTGACCATCAGAACATACAGCCTTGCGGCCACCGGGATAAAGGCAGCCACAGCAAGCATTGCCATTACCGCCAGGATCCTGCGATGCTGCCCGGAATCCGCCCGGATCCGCCCGGGTTCAACTTTTCGAGTCTTTTTTGCCATAGGTCACCGGCCTTTCGAATAGCGGACAATGGGCAGCAAGGAAATCCTTACCGCCCACTGGTCTTACTAACACTATCCTATTGACCGGGGCCCTTATTATGCGAACAAACCGGCTAAGAATTTGCAGAAATTCTCCCAACCGCTGGCCGCCCCTTCCGGCTCCTGCAGCGTCACCTGCACGCTGACGTGCTGGGCGTTCTCTGCCGGGATCATGCCCATGGCAGTTGCGATCTCATAGATCTCATCCGGGTCATAACCGGCGTGATACTGCTCTTCCAGCTTGGCATTTTCCTGCTGCAGCTGCTGGACATAGGCCTCCATACGGGCCTCCTGCTGCCGGACATCATGGAGCTTGACCATGCCGTTGATCATCATCAGCAGCATCACCATGGCCACCACCGTTCCCAACACCGCCATGGGATCCAGATAAATGCGGATCCGTTTTGCCTTGCGGGGCTTGGGCAGCTGGGCCTTCTTGGTGTTTTGCTCCACAGCCGGCTCTACCTTGTATGCCGCAGAACCGACTGTATAAAAGTTCACATATTGCACTTCATTCTTCCGCGCCATACTCGTTACTCCTTTGTATTTTATAATTTCTCACAGACCCGAAGCTTCGCGCTGCGGGAACGGGGATTGACTTCCAGTTCTTCATCGGAAGCCGTGATGGGCTTTCGGGTGATGAGTTTCACCTGGGGTTTCTTTCCACACACACAGACCGGGAAATTGGGCGGGCAGGTACAGCCCTTGGCCGCATCGCCCATGCCGTTTTTCACGATCCGGTCTTCCAGAGAGTGGAACGTAATGATGGCCAGCCGTCCGCCGGGATTCAGCCGGGGAATGGCAGCATCCATGACCTGTCGGACCGCTCCCAGTTCATCGTTCACCGCAATGCGGATCGCCTGGAAGGATCGCTTTGCCGGGTGCTGCTTTTCCCGCAGCGCCGCTGCCGGCATGGCCGAGCGGATCACATCCACCAGTTCCAGAGTGGTCTTGATGGGGGCAACTTCTCTTCTCTTACAGATATGGTTGGCGATCTGGGGCGCGTAGCGCTCCTCGCCGTAATCGTATAAGATCCGCCGCAGTTCTTCATAGGACCAGGTATTGACGATCTGCTCGGCAGTCAATGCGTCGCCGTTATTCATCCGCATATCCAACGGCGCGTCCATCATATAGGAAAAACCTCTGCTGCCGTCATCCAGCTGTGGGGACGAAACGCCCAGATCCAGCAAAATGCCATCCACAGCTTCAATACCCAAATCATCCAGCACTTGGGCGATATTGCAGAAATTGGAGTGGACCAGGGTCACCCGGTCACCGAATTTTGCCAGCCGCTCCCCTGCCGCCTTCAAGGCGATGGGGTCCCGGTCAATGCCGATGAGCCGGCCGGTGGTCAGCCGCGCAGCGATCTGGCTGGAGTGGCCCGCGCCACCCAAGGTGCCGTCTACATAAATGCCATCGGGCTTGATATCCAAGCTATCGATGCATTCCTGCAGCAGCACGGAAATGTGGAAGAAATCACTCATAGTCCGATGGCCTCCAACGATGCCAGCAGCTTTTCGGGGGTCAGATTCTCGGCTTCAAATGCCGCGAATTCCGCGGCGTCCCAGATCTCTGCCTGGCCTGCCCGACCGACGATCATCACATCCCGGCTGATCCCTGCATAGTCCAGCAGATTCTGGGTCAGGGTGAAGCGGAACTGCTTGTCGGGCTCACACTCGGTGGCGTTCATGAAGATCAAACTGGTGGCCGCGCCCCGCTGGGAAATGGGGATCTGATTGTAGTTGTTCACCAGCGTCTGCCAATCCCCTTCGGTATAGACCGTGAGGCAACGATGGCCGCAGTTGACACCGAGGGTCACGAAAAAGTCAGCACCCAGCTCCCCACGGAGCTTCGCAGGGACGAAAAGACGGTTCTTGTCATCCAATTTCGCAGCGAATTTGCCGATCATCCGGTGTCACCTCCTCCATTTTGCTCCACTTTTCAACCATTTTGCTCCATTACTGACAGTATAAAACACCTTTTTAAAAAAAGCAATACTTTTTTTGCAAAAAAGTCAGAAAATTTTGCCAAAAACCGGCGAAAACCCAATTTTAGAACACTTGTTCTAAAATTGGGTCATTTTGTTCATCCCCCAGCCCTCAGGCAGAGAACTCCATTTCGCCGTTTTTCAGGATGCCTGTGACCTTCTGTGCCTTCTTCGGCCGCCGCAGCAGAAACTCCGCCAAGGGGCCTTCGACCTGCTGCTGCACCAATCGCCGCAGTTGCCGGGCACCATCCTTTTCCCGGCACTGGGCCACCAAATGCCCGGTCAGAGTGTCCGGCAACATCAACTGCACACCTGTGCGGCCCAGTCGAGTTTGCAGTTCCTTCAGATATTTTTCCGCTACCGCTTCCATGGCATCCCTGCTCAGATCCCGGAAGCAAACCACCCGATCCAGCCGCCCCAAGAATTCCGGCGTAAAAACCTGCCGCAATGCCTGCTGGGTCTGCCCCTCTTTCCCTGTGGGACAAAAACCAAATCCGTCCGACCGCAGTTCCCCGCCGATATTGGAGGTGATGATCACCACGGCGTTTTTAAAGCTGACCCGCCGCCCGGTGGAATCGGTAAGGCACCCTTCTTCCATGATCTGCAGCAAGATCCCAGCCACATCCCGGTGGGCTTTTTCCAGTTCGTCCATCAGCACCAGGCAGTAAGGTCTTCGGCGTACCGCTTCCGTCAGTTTACCGCCTTCTTCATAACCCACATAGCCAGGAGGCGCACCGATCAGCCGGGATACAGACTGCTGCTCCATATATTCCGTCATATCCAGCCGGATCAAGGCATCCTTGCTGCCGAATAGTTCTTCCGCCAGCACACGGCACAGCTCTGTTTTTCCTACGCCGGTGGGTCCGGTAAACAGCATGCAGGCCACCGGCCGTTTCTCATCCCGAATCCCGGAAAACCCTCTGCGGATGGCTTCCGCCACCGCCTCCACCGCTTCCTTCTGCCCGGCTACTTTCTCCGTCAGCACTTGTTCCAGCGACAGCAAACGCTCCCGTTCCCGGGCCGTCAAACGCCCCACAGGGATCCCCGTACGGGCCGATACTGCCCAGGCTACATCTTCCCCGGTAACGCACCGAGGTCGCTTCTCTCCGGAACGGGCCACCATCCGCTGCATCTTATCCCTCAGCTCCGCCGCCTTTTCAAACCGGCTCTCCCGCACCGCTTCGCACAGTTCCTCTTCCAGATCCTGCCGCATCAGATTCCTGCTCTGCTGCAATTCCTCCAACCGGGCGTGGGCCGCCCCCTCGTCCAGCAGATCAATGGCCTTGTCCGGCAGATACAGATCCGGTAAATACCGCACCGACAGCCGGATGGCTTCCGCCAGCGCTTCCTCGCTGATCCGCAGATGGTGATGCCGCTCCAGCCCCGGCTTCAACCCCCGCAAAATGGCCTCTGTAGCCCTGTCATCCGGTTCTTCCACCATCACCGGCCGGAAACGCCGCTCCAAAGCCGGGTCTTTTTCAATATACTTCCGGTATTCCGTCAAGGTCGTAGCGCCCAGCATCTGCAATTCTCCACGGCCCAATGCCGGCTTAAAGATATTCGCCGCATCGATGGCGCCCTCCGCCGCGCCTGCACCGACAATGGTGTGCATCTCATCCACGAAAAGGATCACATCACCGCTGCGGCGGATCTCCGTCAAAACATCCCGCAATCGCTCTTCAAATTCACCCCGGTATTTTGTTCCGGCCACCAGATTTGCCATATTCAGGCTGATGAGCCGTTTTTCACGCAGTTGGGGCGGCACATTCCCGGCAGCCATCCGCTGAGCTAAACCTTCCGCAATGGCGGTCTTCCCCACCCCCGGTTCCCCCACCAGGGCCGGATTGTTCTTATTCTTGCGGCTCAAAATGCCGATGACCATATCGATCTCCCGGTCCCGGCCAATGACCGGCTCCATCCGGGCCGCTTTTTCCAAAAGATCTTCACTGAACTGCTCCAATAATTTCGTAGTGACCGCCTCCTTTTTTGGTTTCGGTGGACTTTGCTGTTCCCACCGCAAATGATCCACCGTGCAGGTAAATACCGCATCCAGATCGACCTTCGCCAGTGCCAGCATTCTTCTTGCCCCGGTCCGTTCCGACCGCAGAAGGGCCAGCAGCAGATGCAGCGGTTCGATCTGGCTGCTGTGATTTCGTTTTGCCTCCCGGGCGGCCGTCCGCAGCACCCGCCGCACTGTATTCGTAAGACCCTGCCGCAGAGGCAGGTCTGCCGTGCCATAGCCGTACAGCAGCATCACCGCGCCATCAGCCATGGCCCGGTTGCACCCGGCCGATGCCAGGATCTGTCCCGGCCAATCGCTGCCATCCACCATGGCCAGCAGCAGATGCCCGCTGCCCACATAACTGTGGCCCAATGCCCGGGCCCGGGCCGCCGCGGACCGGATCAATTGCTGCGCCTGCGCAGAATAACGCATCCCCACCCCTCCTTCATCACCGAATTTTTGACATTTTCCAGAAAAAATATACGAAGGCAGGAAAAAAAGGAATTGCATTTTTTAAAATACATGTTAGAATAATCTTGCGTTGTTACATACCGTATCAATGCGCGAATACAAATTGGAGGGAATAATCATGGCTTACAAAATTACCAGTGCTTGTGTGAAGTGCGGCTCCTGCGCCGATCAGTGCCCCGTTGAGGCTATCTCTGAGGGTGACGAGCAGTACGTCATCGACCCCGATGTCTGCGTCAGCTGCGGCGCCTGCGCCGATCAGTGCCCCGTCGAGGCCATCGAGGAAGGCTGATTCTTCCAAATCCGCAGTCAGTCTGCGCAGCCGCTCGGCCGCGCAGGCTGATTTTTTCTAAAGGAGTTTTCCATGGAGTATTTACCCAACGGCTATACGATGCAGATTCCCAGCGGCTGTTTCCCTTTAAGTACGGATTCCATCGCCCTTGCCGACTTTATTCGGGTGCCTAAAAATGCCCGGGTGCTGGATCTCGGCTCCGGCTGCGGCACTTTGGGGCTGCTGCTGTGCGCCCGGGATCCCCAATGCCGGGTCACCGGCATAGAACTGGATCCAAGTGCCCACGATGCCGCCCTGGAGAATATTGCGCGCAACAGCCTGCAGCACCGTCTATCCAGTATATGCGCTGATCTGCGCCGGGTTCCTTCGGAAAATTATGATGTTTGCATTTCCAATCCTCCCTACTATACCGGCGGCCCTGCCAGTCGTGAAACGCCCACTGCCCGGCGGGATGATCACTGCCCGGTGGAGGATCTGTTCCGGGCGGCTGCCCGTTCTTTAAAATTCGGTGGCGACTTTTTCCTGGTCCACAAACCGGAAAAACTGGCTCAGCTTATTGCCTGCGGCGCTGAAAGCGGCTTGGAAGCCAAGAGGCTTCGCCTGATACGGCACCGGTCCGACGGCCCTATCGCCTTGATCCTGCTTGCCTTCCGCAAAGGCGGAAAGCCGGGGCTGACCCTGGAGGAAGCATCCCTGCACCATAGCGACGGTACGCCCACCGATTACTACCGCGCACTCTATCATCTCAACTGATCTACGGAGGTTCTTATGGCCGGAATGTTATACCTTGTCCCCACGCCCATCGGTAATTTGGGAGACATTTCCCTGCGCTGCCGCCAGACACTGGAGGGAGCCGACTTCATCGCTGCCGAGGATACCCGGGTGACCTTGAAGCTGCTGAACCACCTGGGCATCAAAAAAAGCCTTGTCAGCTACTACGAGCATAACAAGGCTTTCAAAGGCAATGTGATCCTGGAGCGGATCCTGGCCGGCGAGACCTGTGCGCTGGTGTCTGATGCCGGAAGCCCGGCCATCTCCGATCCAGGTGAAGAATTGGTGAAACAGTGCGCCGAAGCCGGCATTGTGGTCTGCGCCATCCCCGGCCCCTGCGCTGTCATCACCGCGTTAAGCATTTCCGGCCAGGCCACCGGCCGTTTCTGTTTTGAAGGCTTTCTGTCCACTTCCAAAAAAAGCCGCCGGGAACATCTGGAGTCCCTGGCAGCTGAGGAGCGGACTATGATCTTCTACGAAGCGCCCCACAAGCTGGTCAACACCCTGGAGGATATGGCCGCCGCATTCGGCCCGGACCGCCCCATCAGTCTTTGCCGGGAACTGACCAAGCTTCATGAAGAAGTGGTTCGCACCACCCTCTCCCAGGCCATCATCCGCTACACGGAAACTCCCCCCAAGGGCGAATTCGTTCTGGTTGTAGCCGGCGCCATGCCCCCGGCAAAAGAAGAGGCCTCCCCGGAGGATGCCGGAGCCCATGTAGCCGCCCTCATGGCCGGCGGCATGAGCAGAAAAGACGCCATCAAGCAGACTGTAAAAGACCTGGGTTTGCCGAAGAATGTGGTATACGATGCCGCTCTGGCGTTAGATGAATAACATAAACGCGGCAGTTCATCACTGAACTGCCGCGGATTTTTTGTTTCATTATAACCGGCCCATGGTGCGACGACACTCTACGCACACATTCTTTCCCTTGTGAACAGCCAGATCATGATCAGACCCGCAGAAAACGCAGGCAGGCTCATACTTCTGCAGAATGACCCGGTTGTTTTCCATAAAGATCTCCACCTCATCCCGCTCCGCAATATTCAGTGTTCTGCGCAGTTCAATGGGAAGTACAATGCGTCCCAGCTCATCGACCTTGCGGACGATTCCCGTTGCCTTCATGTGTATATACCCCTTTCCTAATCTGATGGTCCACGCATTTTCGAGTGATGATGTATATGATCATTATATGTTCTTCCTCACGGGATGTCAAACACAAATCCAGTTTTTGTCGTTTTTTGTATAATTTGACTATACATTTATCCTTTTCTATTGCATAAGGTGCAATAGAATGGAGGGATGGAAATGGTAATGAGCTGGATCTGGACAGGTATGGTGGCCCTTTCCATTCTCTGCGCGGCCATCACAGGGCAAGGCACGGCCCTATCTGCCGCAGTGATCCGAGGTGCCCAGGCCGGCATGGAGGTGGTCTTTGCCATGGCCGGAGCGGTCTGCCTATGGACAGGCGTTGGCTCCCTTCTGGAAAAGAGCGGCATCACCGCCGTCCTTTCCCAAGTCCTTCGCCCATTACTTCACCGGGTATTCCCCTCCACCCGGACAGATCCCCTCCTGGCCGGGGACTTAAGCGCCAATATCTGCGCCAACATTCTGGGCCTGGGCAATGCCGCCACGCCTATGGGCATCCGCGCCACCAAACGAATGATCCGCACCCCCGGGGTCGCCACGGACGAAATGTGCCGCCTCATCGTGCTGAACACCGCCTCCATCCAGCTGATCCCCGGTAATGTGGCAGCCATCCGCTCCGGCCTGGGCGCAGCAAGCCCCTTTGATATCCTGCCCGCCGTTTGGATCACCAGCATCTGCTCCGCGTCCTTGGGACTGTTGGCCGCATATCTGTTGGGGAGGTTCTTGCCAAATGATTGATTACATCGTACCTTTGCTGCTGCTATTCGGCGCAGTGCTGACCTTACGGCGGAAGGAAAACGCCTACGACCTTCTCCTAACCGGCGCAGCCGAGGGATTAAAGCTGCTGTACACCATCATTCCGCCCCTTGTGATGCTCCTCACGGCGGTACATATGCTCCGGGCGTCCGGCGCCATCGATCTTCTCAGCAGATTCTGCGCACCATTGTTCCGCCTGCTGGGCATCCCTGCGGAAACCGCGATCTTGGTTCTCATCCGACCCTTGAGCGGCAGCGCCGCCCTGGCCATCGGCGCAGAACTCATGGCCCAGTACGGCCCGGATTCCCTCATCGGCCGCACCGTGGCCGTCATGCTGGGCTCCACCGAGACCACATTTTATACCATCTCTGTCTACTTTGGGGCAGCCGGTATAAAGAAAACCCGTTACACCCTCCCGGCTGCCCTGCTGGCGGATCTTGTAGGGTTCGTGATGGCATCATGGACTGTCCGCCTCTTTTGGACATAAGTCAAAACCTCCGGCTAAGCCGGAGGCTTGATTAAGCCCTAGAAGGGCATTTTACAGACGATTGCCCCTAAAGGGGCCCCGAACGGTTTGCCGACCGCATTCCTTTCTCGGGCCGCCCCTTAAGGGGCTTTTTCTATG
>JAZNNP010000006.1:0-38029 GCA_045580365.1 Faecousia sp. | reverse complement strand
CCCAGAGCCTTGGACAGATTTTTTTCACATTCTGCCACGTAGTTGACTTCTAAGGTCACCGGTTTTTCCGGGATGGGTTCTTTGTTCATGTTTTTGCAGAGCAGCTCCGCCTGACGGACGGACAGTCCCAGGGCGGCGATTTTTTGAGCGGCTTCCAGCTGCTTTTTCTCGGATTTCAGCACCAGAACGGCCCGGGCGTGGCCGGCGGTCAGCTTTCCGTTGCGGATGTGATCCAAAACGGCCTCCGGCAGCTGCAGCAGCCGCAGGGCATTGGTCACAGCGGGGCGGGATTTTCCCACCCGGGCGGCAGCTTCTTCCTGGGTCATGCCATGCTCAGCCATCAGCGTCTGGTAGCCCAGAGCTTCTTCCACCGGATTCAGATCCTGCCGCTGCAGATTCTCGATCAGCGCCAGTTCCAAAACTTTTTTGTCATCCGCTTCGATGACCACCGCCGGCACTTCCGTCAGATTGGCGATCCGGGCGGCCCGCCAACGCCGTTCACCGGCGATGATCTGATAATAACCGCTGGGCAATTCCCGGACGGTCAGCGGCTGGATAATGCCATGCTCTGCGATGGAGTCTGCCAGCGCCTGGAGTTCTTCTTCATCGAAATCCCGGCGGGGTTGCTCGGGATTGGGCTCTACTTTATAAATGGGCAGCAGCTTGTAGGGGGTGTTTTCGGCCCCGCGATCTTCCAGATCGCCCAGCAGCGCACCCAAGCCTCTTCCGAGGCCCTTGTTTGATGCCATCTGATCACCTCATAATTACAACTTATGAATTACAAATTACAAATTCGGCGCAGGTTTTCATGATCCATTTGTAACTTGTAATTATGAATTATCAAAGCTTCGCTTTGATTTCCTCTGCAACGGCCTTGTAGGCCACCGCGCCCCGGCTGCTGCGGTCATACGCCGTGACGGGCAGACCGTGGCTGGGGGCTTCCGCCAGCCGGATATTCCGGGGGATCACCGTGGAATAAACCTTGCCGGGGAAATGACGCCGCACTTCCTGGGCCACCTGGGTGGAGAAATTGGTGCGGCCGTCAAACATGGTCAGCAGCACGCCGAAAATCTCCAGATCGGGATTGATCCGCCGCTTCACGCCCCGCAGGGTCGCCATCAGATCGGAAAGCCCCTCCAGCGCGTAATATTCGCACTGCACCGGCACCAAAATGCCGTCTGCCGCTGCCAAGCTGTTCAGTGTCAGCATTTCCAGGGACGGCGGGCAGTCCACGAAGATCAGATCGTAATCGTCCCGGACACGCTCCAGCGCCTTGGCCAGCTGCTTATTGGGATCTTCCATAGAGATCAGCTCCACACCGGCGCCGGCCAGATCGGCGGAACTGGGCAAAATGTGGCCAAATTTTGTGGGGATAATGGCATCGGCGGCGCTGACGCCGTTGATGATCACATCGTAAACATTTTTTTTGATCTTCCGCTTGTCCACGCCCAGGCCGGAAGTGGCGTTTGCCTGGGGATCAAAGTCGCACAGCAGCACCTTCAGCCCCAGATCCGTCAGCGCCGCGGTCAAATTCACGGCAGTGGTGGTTTTACCGACGCCGCCCTTTTGGTTTACGACGGCAATGATCTTACCCATAGGCGTTCTCCTTCTCTATGTTTCACGTGAAACATTTTCTGTATTTATGTGCCGTCGGTGGCATCCTGGGTCTCTTCGGTGCCGTAATTCTGGCCGATGTCAAAATCAAAGATGCCTTCCGCATTTCCATTGGACAGGTGCAGCAGCAGCGCCGCGCAAGAACCGAAGGCCAGCAGTGCAACGATCAGCAAAACGATGAGCCAGCGGCAGGTCTTTCGCAGTTGCCGGATCTGATCTTCCGGCTTTACTGCTTTATGCCGCCGCTTCTTTTTGGTGGGGACGACGGTGCTGCGGTAGGGGATCTTGACTACCACATTGGGATTGACCGGGTATTTTTCCATATCCGCCAGACAATCCGGGCAAAATACGCCGGAATTCTTCAATTCCACGCCGCATTTCATGCAATTCAAGGCCCTCACCTCCGAAAGTCCATACTTTGTTCTATTGTACTACAATTTTTAGGAACAGTAAAGAGGAAAAATGAATTATTTCGCCGCGGCAAAATTTACAAAATAATCATAAAATCCCTATTGACAATCATGTGACCATGTGATAATATCATATCACCACGAAAGAAGGAGGCTAAAGCAGATGGATTGGATCATCCCGGGAACAACGCTCACCGCCAAACGGGCGGAAGCGGCGTTCATCGAACAGCAATTTACCAGTATGTTCGCCACCGGCGGCCTGGTGCTGAGCCAGGTGGCTACCTTGACAGGGCTGGAGCCCTACGCCATCCAGAATTGGGTAAAGCGGGGATTTCTCACCGGCCCGGACCACAAGCGGTATTCCATGAACCAGGTGTGCCGGATCCTCAATATCAATATGCTGCGGCCGGCGCTGCAGATGGAGCAGATCTGCAGTCTGCTGTCCTGCATCAACGGCCAGCTCAACGATGAGACCGACGACCTGGTGGACGATGCCTGGCTGTATTTCCGCTTTGTGCAGCTGGCGGCCCGGGCCCGTCATATTGGCGGCACCCAGAGCTGGGACGATGCGCTGCAAGAGGTGACAGCGGACTACGCCGAGCCTATCCCCGGTGCCCGGGAAAAGCTCATTGGCGTTCTGCGGGTGATGCTGACGGCCTGGGTGGCTGCCCAACTGCGGGGCCAGGCGGAGAATATGCTGGTTTCGCTCCAGCCTCAGAAACTATATAAGTAAATTTTCACGGCAAATATCATAAAAGGAGAAAAAATTATGGCAGATTATTATGACGCCACCGGGAAAAAGCCGGTGGACAAGAAGAAGTTGGGCCGCATCGTCGTCATTTTGGTGGCGTTGGTGGCGATTTTGTCGGTGGCCGGCAGTTGTTGGTACACCGTCGACGATAAGCAGCAGGCTGTCGTCACCACCTTCGGCGCGGTGACGGATACGGTGGATCCCGGTCTGCACTTCAAGCTTCCTTTGGGCATCCAGAAAGTCCACAAGGTAGACGTGAATGTGTACCAGAAGATCGAGCTGGGTTACTCCAGCGATCCCAACGGCGTGGCCGTGTCCAAATCCAGCGAATCCACCATGATCACCGGCGACTATAACATCGTCAATGTGGACTTCTTCGTGGAGTACAAGATCACCGATCCGGTGGCCTATCTGTTCTCCTCCAACGATCCCGAGGCTATTTTGCGGAATCTGATCCAGAGCCAGGTCCGTAATGTGGTGGGCTCTTCCACGGTAGACTCCGTCCTTACCGACGGCAAGGAAAATATCCAGATGCAGGTGAAGGAGCTGGTGGCCCAGATCCTGGCGGAGTACAACATCGGCCTGACCCTGGTGGATGTGCGGATCCAGGATTCCGAACCCCCCACCCAGAAGGTCATCGAGGCCTTCAAGGCGGTGGAGACCGCCAAGCAGCACGCTGAAGCCGTGGTCAACGATGCCAAGGCATACGAAAATGCCCAGCTTCCCGCTGCGGAAGCCCAGGCCGATAAGCTGCTGCAGAACGCCCAGTTTTTGAAGCAGAAGCGGATCAATGAGGCCGTGGAGGCCGTGGCCCGGTTCGAGGCCATGTACGCCGAGTACGCCAAGAATCCCGAGATCACCCACAGCAGAATGTATTATGAAGCCATTTCCGAGATCCTGCCCGGCGTGAAGCTGTTCATCAACACCGGCAACGGCGAAGATGTGGATATGCTTCTTCCTCTGGATCAGTTGATGGGAGGTAACAAGTAATGAAAAAAGGTATTATTATCGGCATTATTGTGCTGATCCTGGTGGTCGTCGCCGCCAATTCCGTGTATACCCTGCAGGAAAACCAGTATGCCTGTGTGTTCCGTTTCTCTGAGATCATCAACACCCAGGATACCGCCGGCCTCCATTTCAAAGTCCCCTTTGTGGACACGGTGGAGTATTTCACCAAGGCCACCCAGCTCTATGACATTCCTCCCAGCGAAGTGCTGACCTCCGATAAGCAGAATATGACCGTGGACTGCTATATTCTGTGGAGCATTTCCGATCCCCAGCAGTTCTACCGCGCCCTGGGCACCACTGCTAAGGCAGAGGATCGCCTGGACGCCATCACCTATAACGCCCTCAAGACTGCCATGGGCACCCTGGCCCAGGCGGACATCATCAACATGAACGACGGCGCGGAGCGTAATGAGATTTATGAATCCATCGCTGTCACCGTGGACGGCCAGGCCGCTTCCTACGGCATCCATGTGGAGGATGTGAAGATCAAGCAGTTTGACCTGCCGGACAGCAACCTGAACGCGGTTTACGCCCGGATGATCTCCGAGCGGAATCAGATGGCCGAAAAGTACACCGCCGAGGGCAACAAGGAAGCCACGCTGATCCGTAACGAAGTGGATAAGACCGTGAACATCCTCATTTCCGATGCCCAGGCCGCCGCCGCCAAGCTGGAAGCCGAAGGCGAGGCCGAGTATATGCGGATGCTGGCCGCGGCTTACGACACCCAGGAGAAGAAGGATTTCTATGAGTTCATCCTGGCCCTGGATGCTCTGAAGGCCAGCCTCACCGGCAATGAAAAGACCGTCATCCTGGACGGCGATTCCGAACTGGCCCAGATCCTCACCGGCACGAAGTAACAGATTCTCGCCGGAGAGGGTGTCCCCAAATCCGCAACCCATCTCCAAACCACCGTGTCATCCCGAGCGAAGCCGAGGGATCCGCTCCCTTATTATACCGTAAAGGGCGGATTCTTCGACGCGCCTTCGGCTTGCTCAGAATGACATTCCCGCGTAGGGGCGACCCTTGCGGTCGCCCGTCAAACCCACCACACGCTTCCGCTTGCATCGTAGGGCGGGGGCTTGCGCCCGCCCCATTCCCAATAACCACCGTATCTTGAAAGGAAACAGCCCATGAAAAAACGACTGATTCCCTTACTTCTTCTGATATTGGCCCTGAGCCTGCTTTGCGGCTGTACTGCCTATGAGGCACCCACCGGCCGCGTCAAAATGTACACCGTGGACCCCAGAGGTGGCAACTGGGTCATCGATTACGATGCCAAAACCATCAGTAGTGGCGCCGGGAGCTATGCCTACACCGTAGAAAATGCCGGCACGGCGAATCCCACCGTCACCATCCTCCTGCCCAATGGTGTTACCTATTACGAAAATAACCACTCCTCCGGCTACACCGGGAACTACGACACAAGCAAATATGCCTTTCCTGTTTCACCAGGTGAGTACTTGATGGAACTGATCCGCCCCGCTTATATACATCAACCCAGCGGGCACAGGGCAATGGGGATCATCTCCCTCGTTCTCTATGCGGGCGGCATCATCCTGATCGTCATAGGCATCTTCGCGTTCTTCGTGAAGAGGAGATAAACGGCAAAAGGAAGGAAGAGCGCATGAAACTTTATATCAAGGAAAAAGTATTCTCCTGGGGCGACAAATTCACGGTTTGGGACGCCGAGGGCCGGGAGCGGTATTTCGTCCAGGGCGAGGTGTTTTCCTGGGGCAAAAAGCTCCATGTCTGCAACCCCCACGGCGAGGAAGTGGCCTTTATCAAGCAGGAAGTGTTCACCTGGATGCCCAAATTCCATGTTTTCGTGGGAGAGCGGCAGGTGGCTACCATCCGGCAGGAATTCTCCTGGTTCACACCCCGGTACAGCGTGGACGGCCTGGGCTGGGATGTCCAGGGCCATTTCTGGGAGCATGACTACGAAGTGACCAAAGACGGCCGCCCGGTGGTCACCATCACCAAGGAATGGATGACCTGGGGCGACAGCTACGAGCTGGATATTGCCCCGGAGGCCGATGAGATCGTGGCCCTGGCCGTGGTGCTGGCCATCGATTGCATCATCGAACAGCGCCAGGACAACAACTAAAAAGCAACTGCCGCCTGTGGGTATTCCACAGGCGGCAGCACTCTTTTGTTGTACGACCCGGGCAGTCGCCCACCGCGATTTTTGCCCCCGCATTTATGAGGGGGGTGCCTTTGCGTCCGCAAAGGGGGGGGAGAAATGCCTTCTCCCGGGGTAAGCGAAACCGACCGGCAAGTCCTTTTGCGACTCTCCGCTTACTTCATTCCTTTTAGTTGCTTATTACCGGCGGCCAGCAGACAGGCAAAGAGGAACAGACTCAGAAGCCAGTATTTTCCGCAAACCATAGGCGCGCAAAGCACCGCCATGGCGTAATACAGCGCATCGCCCGCGGCGGCGGACATGGATACGGAGGCGATGTTCAAAATGATCATCAGCACCGTAAATGCCAGCCAGATCAGGGCGATATTCCGGATCCGGGCAACGCCTTTGCGGTCCCCTGCCCTGCCCAGCCGGTACAGCAATACCGACGGCGGCAGGAAGAACAGACAGCAGGCGCTGATGCCTACCCAGCCCGGCAATCCCAGCACCCCCAGGGCGGCGCAGATCAGATAGAAAAAGATCCAAAAAATATATAAATAGGTGTTTAACATCGGTGGGCTTCTCCTTTGGAGGGATCTTCGTATTTGCCCCTATTGTACCCCAAACCATGGCCGTTGGCAAGGAAAAAAAGACTTTACACCGCAGAATGATTCTGTTATAATCAAATAATAATATGTAAACGGAGGATCAGCTTATGAAATGTCCCTTCTGTGGCGATGTGGAGAGCAAAGTGGTGGATTCCCGCCGTTCTGAAGAAGGCGATTCCATCCGCCGCCGCCGGGAATGTCTGGCTTGCCAGCGCCGGTTCACCACCTATGAGATCGTAGAGAGCCTGCCCATCATCGTCATCAAGCGGGATGGCAGCCGCCAGAGTTTCGATCGGAATAAGATCCTCAACTCCATGGTCCGGGCCTTCGACAAGCGGAAAGTGGCCCTGTCCCAGCTGGAGCAGATCACTACCGAGATCGAGCAGGCCATCCAGAACTCTCTGGAACGGGAGATCACCACCGACAAGATCGGCGAGATGGTCATGGCCCGCATCAAACCCCTGGACGAAGTGGCCTATATCCGCTTTGCCTCCGTCTATCGCCGCTTCCAGGATGTGAACAGCTTCCTGGCGGAGATCAAAAAACTGTCCGAAAACTAAGAGGAGATCACTATGGATCTGGAGTCCCTGAAATCCATATTTGAAGGCTTCGACCTGGCCGCCTTTCTGCCCAAGCTGGATTCCCTGCTAGGCTGGGTGGAGACCATTATGCGCCTGTGCGTTATGATCGGTCCCCTGCTGTTGTTGGGTTTTGGCCTGCTGTATCTGGTGGCACCCCCCAAGGAAGCCAATTATTCCCTGGGCTACCGGTTCTGGTGGAGCATGGCCAGCTTGGATGCCTGGCAGTTCACTCATCACCTGGTGGGTTGCATCTGGATGCCCCTGGGTTTGATCCTGACCATCGTCATGGCGGTCATTTGCAATGGCTTCCGCCGGATGGAGGTCATGGATATGGTCTGGTGCGCGGTCAAATGCCTGGGCTGGGAGCTGGGCCTTACAGTGCTGTCCTGCCTGGCGGTGAATATCACCGTGGTGGCGGTTTTTGACAGCAAGGGCTTCCGCCGCAAGGATTATGAATAAAAATAACCGGTGAGCGATCCGCTCACCGGTCTTTTGTTATTCTTGGCTGCGGAATGTGACCGTTCCGCCGTCAGCATCCATGGCATCAATGATGGCCAAAGACTCCAGCCGGTAACCCAGGTTGCGGATCCGCTCGCCGCCCTCCTGGAAACCCTTTTCCACGGCGATGCCGCAGCCTTCCACTGTGGCTTCCGCTTCCTCTACAATGGAGATCAGACCCTGCAGCGTGCAGCCGTTGGCCAGAAAATCGTCAATGATCAGCACCCGATCCTGGGGGGTCAGATACTTTTTGGAAATGATGATCCGGGTGGTCTTGCGCCGGTCGTAAGACTCCACTTCCGCGATGTACAGTTCCCCGTCCAGATTCACGGATTCGGTCTTTTTCGCCGTCAGCAGGGGCACGCCGTAGGCCCGCGCCACGGGATAGGCAATAGCAATGCCGGAAGATTCAATGGTCAGTACCTTGGTAATGGGCAGATCGCCAAAACGGCGGTGAAATTCTTCGCCCATGGCGTCCAATAGCTGTACATCCATCTGATGGTTCAGAAAACTGTCCACCTTAAGCACTTCATCGGTTTTGATGATTCCGTCCCGGATGATCCGTTCTTCCAAAATATTCATGGCCATACCCCCTCTTTTTCTGCTTTCACTATAACACAAGGAAAAATTTTTGTCACCATTTATTTGAAAAATGTTGAAATTTGTTCCCACGTAGGGGCGACCCTTGCGGTCGCCCGCCCATCCTTCCCCCAGCCCACGTAGGGGCGACCCTTGCGGTCGCCCGCCAACACCATCCCACACTTCCGCTTGCATCGTAGAGCGGGAGTGCCCTCCTCCCAGAGACGATGAACCCCTCCTTACATTCCACTATATCAAAAGAGGAAGGGCGTTGCAACCCGGTTTTTGCAGAACGGGTTCGGGGGAGGTCAGAACCCTGTCGTAAGGGTACGAAAGTTGACATAACGATACGAAAAAATGGTTATGGAAACCCACACCCCCAAAAAGTTTTTCACACTTTCCACAGGTTTTTCCACAGGCTGGGACGAAAAAACCCCTGCAAAAGCCGGGCTTTTGCAGGGGTTGGCCGTTTTTGTTCACAAAAGATGTGCAATTTTCAACAACCGAAAAAGGTTAACATAACGCAATTTAGTACTGCATCTGAACAGCGAACACACGGCTGTGGCCGGCGGACGGATCATCGTCCCGGGCCCCTTCGATGCGGATGCTGCCGTCCTCTGCCTGCTGCCAGGAAAGGGCCAGCGTTTCGCCCTCCCGGGCCTCGGAAAGGTAGCAGATGGTCAGTTCCTTGATCCGGTGGCTGCCGTGGAAAGCGCTGGGCAGCAGATCCATTGCCCACTGCAGATACCGGCAGTTGTTCATATGCCCGTTCCGATCCAGGTCGGCGTAGCGTACCGTCCGGGTCTGGCGGTTTTCCAGCGTCTTGGGCACTAAAGAACCCGGCGCCGCCAGCTCACTGCCCCGCAGCAATCCTTCCACCTCCACCCCGGATTTTCCCGGCAGGATCATGGCCCGGGTGTCCAGATCCATGATCACCCAAAGACTGATGACCCGGAACAGCTCCTGCCCCTTCCCGTCCACCGCCACCGTGGCCCGGGGATAAGCCACCCGGGTGGTGGGCATGGGCCAGGTCTCTACCGTGATGGTCTCACCCCGGCGGGGCAGCCGGGTCACTTGCACCCGGTGGCGGATCACCGCCCAAAACAGCCGCCGCTGCGCCATGGTGTCGTAGTCTACCTGCAGATCCACGCAGTGCCGCCCGGCAATGTCCTGGGCGTAGAACAGGATCATGGACGGCATTAGATCGCCAAAGCAATCCACTTCATTGTCTTCTACATTGTATGTGTAACGAAAGGGTTCCATCCTCATTCCTCCGATAATTCCAGCGTCAGCTCCAGCGTTTCCTTGGTCTTGGACCGATAGACCCGCAGCGTTACGGTCTGCCCCGAATTATGGCCCTCCAGGGCCCGGGTCAGATCCTCGCTGCCGGTGATGGCCAGGCCATCCACGGCGGTGACCACATCGCCGGTGGCCATGCCGGCCCGGTGGGCGCTGCCGCCTTCGGTCACATCCAGAACCAGCACGCCCGGGGGCATGTTATAAAACCGCTGGTCAAAATCCGACACCGTCTGCCCTTCCAAGTCCAGGCAGGGGATGCCCCGGCATTCGTAAACATCCTGCACCGTCGTGGTGCCGCCGGTGGGGGAATTGTTCATGTCATCAAAAATGGTCACCGTTTCCTGCGGTTCCTGCAGATCAGCCAGTTGCTGCAGCAGCTTCATGTTGATGATGCCCAGGGCGCTGCAAAGGCCACCCAGCACGATCACCGCCACCAGCAGCACCGCCACCACACCGCCGTAGCTTTTTGGCGGCCGGGTGGAGCCGGTCTCGTAAAAATCCGGATCCCAGGATTCCATATTGTGTTGTCCGTCCTGTTTGCTCATAAAAACTCCAAACATTATTGTGTGAACCCTTCTTGGCCCCCGTTTTGAAGGGCTAACCCGCACATATGCTGTGGAAAAGATACGCCTTCGTTTCCTGAAAAACGCTCAATTGACCAGGGGCATGGTAAAGGTAAAGGTGGTTTTCCCATCCCGGCTGGCCACGGAAATATCCTCCCCATGGGCGCATACGATGGTCTTGACGATATAAAGGCCCAATCCCCAGCTGTCCCGGTTCTTGGCCCGGGATTTGTCGATTTTGTGGAATCGGTCAAATACCAGCGGCAGTTCTTCCGGGGGGATGGTGGGGCCGTCGTTGGTGACGGAAATATAGACCTTGCCGCCGCCCTCCAGGATCGTCAGCCCCAGCATTCCGCCGGTGGGGCAGAATTTCACGGCGTTGTCCACCAGGTTGTAGATCACCTGGGTGATGTAATCCCGATGGGCGATGGTAAACACCGGATGGGGCGGGAATTCCACCTGCACATCCAACTCTTTTTCACAAATTTTCCGCTCAAAGGTGATCAGCACCTGGCCGGCGCATTCGCATAGGTCAAAGTGGAGCTTCTGCTCCTCCGGAACACCGCCCTGATCCTGCAACCGGGAAACATCCAGCATGCTCCGCACCAGCCGGTTGAGCCGCTTGGTCTCGTCGGATACCACCTGCAGATAGGTGCTTTGCTTTTCTGCCGGGATCGTGCCGTCCAGAATGCCGTCCACATAGCCGGCGATGGTGGTCATGGGGGTCTTCAGCTCGTGGGACACATTGGCCACAAATTCCCGCCGCTGATATTCGCTCTTTTGCAGAGAGGATGCCATGTTGTTGAATGCCAGAGCCAGTTCCTGCACCTCCAGCGGCGAGCGTTGATCCACCTGCACCCGGGCGGACAGCTCCCCGTGGCCGAAGGCCCGGGCCGCGTTGGCCAGTTCCTTCAGCGGCGCGCTGCTGGACCGGGCGAACAGGGTCACCACCACTGCGCTGACCAGTGCCACCAACACGGCCACGAACAGAAAGATCTCCGTGATCCGGTTCAAAACCGCCATGGTCTCGGCGATGGGCCGGGATGCCACCACTGCGCCGATGAACCGGCCGCTGCCCGGGGCGTGGATGGGCGTCGCCACCACATACCGCACTTCCGGGTACAGCCCTGTCAGTACGCAGGTATCCTCCATGCCGTCCTGCTGCCGCAGCAGTTCCATATATTTTGCGCCCAGGGACATTCCCTGGTGCTTGCAGCCAAAGGGATTCTCGGCGCAGATGGCCAGCACGCCCCGGTGGTCAAAGATCACCGTATCGTTGCCGGAAACCAGCCGGGCCACGCTGAGGGACACGATAAAATCGTGATTGTTCAGTCGATTCCCGTCATAGGCCGCCTGGGCCAGTTCCGACACCACTTCTGCATCGGATCGCAGTTGAACCATGGCCTGTTCCTGCAGGAAATTTTTAGCCAGCAGCCGAAAGGCCACGCCGATCAGCAGCATCGCCGCCAGCAGCAGCAGCGCAATGGCAGCCAGGGTGCGGCTGAAGGTGGTTTTCATTGCTGAACCACCTCAAATTTGTAACCAACGCCCCAAACGGTTCGCAGATTCCACTGTTCGGAAATGCCTTCCAGCTTTTCCCGCAGCCGCTTTACGTGGACATCCACCGTCCGGCTGTCGCCGAAATAGTCAAAACCCCAAACTTCGTCCAGCAGCTGATTCCGGGTGTACACCCGGTTGGGGGAGGAAGCCAGGAAGAACAGCAATTCCATTTCCTTGGGGGGCGTGTCCACCTTCCGGCCGTCCACCGTCAGCTCAAAAGCATCCATGTCGATGACCAGCTTGTCAAATACCAGCCGCCGGGCCTTGCTGTCGCCGCCGGCAGCGCCGCTGCGGCGCAGAACCGCCTCGATCCGGGCCAGCACTTCTTTCATTTCAAAGGGCTTGGTGATGTAATCGTCGGCACCGCTCTTCAGCCCCTGCACTTTGTCGTCGGTCTCGCCTTTGGCGGTGAGCATGATGATGGGGGTCTGGCTTTCGGCACGGATGGCCCGGCATACGGCCCAGCCGTCCATCACCGGCATCATCAGATCCAGCAGCACCAGATCCGGCTGGATGGCCCGGAATTTCTCCAATCCCTGGCCGCCGTCATGGGCCACCGTCACGGCATAGCCTTCCTTTTCCAGATACATCAGCAGCAACCCGGCAATGTTTACATCGTCCTCCACGATCAGTACGGATACAGCCATGATCAAAACCTCCTGTTTCTTTCCTTTTCTTCCATTATAGCCAGTTTTTCCGAATTTGCATGAACTTTTTTTTAAGACTTCAGCCCCAAAATGGGAACAGCCCTTTTTTGCCTTGCTTTTCCGCCATAAATGGGGTATGATGTTGGCAAATAATTTCTTACTTCATTTGTAATTGATCAAAGGAGCAACGCTATGTTTGAATTTTTGAAAGCCGTTCTCTTCGGCATCGTGGAGGGCATCACCGAGTGGCTGCCCGTATCTTCTACCGGCCATCTGATCCTGCTGGATGAGTTTGTGCAGCTGGATGTGTCCGATGCCTTCTATGAGATGTTCCAGGTGGTGATCCAATTGGGCGCCATTTTGGCCGTTATCGTGCTGTTTTGGACCAAATTGGACCCGATTTTTACCAAAAAAGCACCCTCGGAAAAGAAAGAAACCTGGCTGTTGTGGTCGAAAGTGGTCATCGCCGTGGTTCCCTCCGCCGTAGTGGGCGTTCTGCTGGACGATTGGATGGATGCCCATCTTTACAATTATTTCGTGGTGGCGGTGATGCTCATCGTCTACGGCGTGGCCTTCATTTTGGTGGAAAAGCGGAATCAAAACCGCCGTTTTTCCGTCAATTCCGTCACGGAACTGGATTATAAGACCGCCCTTTTGATGGGCGCGTTCCAGTGCCTGAGCCTGATCCCCGGTACATCCCGTTCCGGCGCCACCATCCTGGGCGGCATTTTCCTGGGCGTCAGCCGGGCCGCCGCGGCGGAATTCAGCTTTTTCATGGCCATTCCCACAATGTTGGGCGCCAGCGCGCTGAAATTGCTGAAGTTCCTCCTGGAAGGCGCAGTTCCGACAGATACCGAGCTGATGGTGCTCATCGTGGGCAGTATCGTGTCGTTTGTGGTCAGTTTGGCGGTGATCCGGGGTCTGATGGCCTATGTCCGCCGCCGCTCCTTCGCCGCTTTCGGTGTCTACCGCATCGTCCTGGGCGCCTTGGTGCTGCTGTATTTCCTGATTTTCTAAAAACGACATAAAGCGACCGCCTGCGGAGAAATCCGCAGGCGGTATTTTTTGCTTGTTATTCCGCTTTTTCCAGAACCCTGGCCGATTTCAGCAGCAGCAGGACCTGCAGAACGGATACGATCCGCCCGGTAGCGGCGCAGAGGGTGTGAAGGGTGTTCAAAAGCAGATTGGAACCTTGATTCTCTACAATGATCCAGGTGATCAGACTGGTGCCGCCGGTGCCGATGATCAGCGCCAGCAGGTACAGCCCCATCATGATTTTCCATAGCTTCGCCACAGCCGGATCTTTTTCCGCAAAGAATTGGCTATGGGTGAAATACAGGAAGAATGTGGCGAAAATACTGATGACGGAAGTGGCGATATTCAGAAGCTGCGGCAGCCGGCCCAGAGCATTGTAATCTACCAGATCCCAGTTCTGCCTCAGGGAAAGCAGATGCACAGAAACCAGGGCGCTTGCCAAAATCTGAATCACCAGGGATACCGTCCGCAGCAAGGCTGCCGGGCCATATTGGGCGTGGGCGGGGATCAATTGAAACAGAAAATAAATATTGGCTGCTGCCAGGGCCCATTGGAGGATCGGCAGCCAGTGGCCGCCGTCAATAAGACTGTTCAGCAGGCTCAGCAGCAGGGAAATGGTGGCTGTCACAAACAACAGCCGGAACCATTTTGCGGGGGTATATGTATTTGCCGTCATCGCATATCCTCCTTAACGAAGATGGGGAGGGACAATGCCCTCCCCAATGGATCTTACTGCTTGGTGCCTTCGACGATGCCGTTGGCAAGACCCACCAGACCCTGCATCTCGCTGGGAATGATGATCTTGGTAGCCTGGCCATTGGCCACTACCTGCATGGCCTCGATGGACTTCAGCTTGAGGACCTGGTCGTTGGGGGCGTGCTCGTTCAGCAGGGCCATGGAGTCGGCCAGTGCCTGCTGCACCTGGCGGATGGCTTCGGCTTCGCCTTCGGCCTTCAGAATGGCGGACTGGCGATCGGCTTCAGCCTTCAAAATAGCGGCCTGCTTCTCGGCATCAGCCTTCAGAATGGCGGCTTCGCGCTCGCCTTCGGCGATGAGGATGGCGGACTTCTTCTGACCCTCGGCCTGCAGGATGGCCTGACGGCGGTCACGCTCAGCCTTCATCTGCTTCTCCATGGAGCTCTGGATGTCGGCGGGAGGCAGGATGTTCTTCAGCTCCACCCGGTTGACCTTGATGCCCCAGGGGTCGGTGGCTTCATCCAGGATGGCACGCATCTTGGTGTTGACCACATCACGGGAAGTCAGGGTCTGGTCCAGCTCCAGATCGCCGATGATGTTACGCAGAGTGGTGGCGGTCAGGGTTTCCATAGCGGCCATGGGCTGCTCCACACCGTAAGCATACAGCTTGGGGTCGGTGATCTGGAAATACACCACGGTGTCGATCTGCATGGTGACATTATCCTTGGTGATCACGGGCTGGGGCGGATAGTCCAAGACCTGCTCCTTCAGGGAGACCCGACGGGCGATGCGGTCCAGGAAGGGGACCTTGATGTGCAGGCCAACGCCCTGAACAGCCTGGAAAGCGCCCAGACGCTCGATGACGTAAGCACGGGACTGCTGCACAACATAAATGTTGGACAGCACGAGGATGATGGCGATCACAACGATCGCGGCGATAATGGGACCCATAATGTTACCTCCGTATTTTGATTTTTTAGATTAAACAGGAACTTTTACAGTGGTGACGAAGACCTTCACGCCTTCGACCTTATCCACTTTCACCAGGGTACCGGCAGGAATCTTCTCGCCGGAAGTGGAACGGGCGGTCCATTCCATACCGTTCAGCTTCACCTGGCCGTGGGATTCCAGATTGTTGATGTCCATGGTGACATAGCACTCCTGGCCGATGATGGCATCCACATTGGTTTTGGCCCGGCCGGGGTTCAGAAACTTCTTGGTAATGGGCCACAGCGCCAGCAGCAGGCCGGCAGAAACGGCCAGAAATACGGTGGTCTGCAGCCAGGGCTGACCGCCGAAATGGGCAACCAGAGCAGACAGCAAAGAGCCGATGGCAAACCAAATGGAAACCAGATGGATCGGGCAGGCGGCTTCCACCACCAGGCAAATCACAAACAGGACCATCCAAAAAATAACAGCCATTGTATTTCCTCCTTTCCCTGAATGGATTGTGTCTATACAATACCATAAAACAGCCCGGTGGTCAATTGACGCTGTGTACAAAAATCGGACTTTTCCTATATTACATTCCCCAATTTTTCGGTTTTTACAGGCAAAATGGAATATTTTTCTGATTCTTTACAAAAAAGACGGAAAATTTTCAAATAGGGGCAGAATTGTGGTCAATAAATTTGCACAGAGGGTCAAACGACCATTAAAAAACGGCGGTCGATTTTCAAAATCGCACCGCCGTTTTCGGCAATATTCAAATCATTTGCCAGGTGAACTCCCGGTTTTTGTTGATATTTTTCGGTGTTCTCCGAACTTGTGGGCTGCGTTTCTTATTCCGCTTCCGTCAGTTCCCGGGCCAGGCGCAGCAGGCGGCTGGCATTGATCTGCAGCTGGCGGCGGCTCAGGGTGCCGTTTTTCAGCGCCCGGCGCAGATCCCGCAGGTTGCCCCGGTCGCCCGGCATCACCAGTTCGCTGCCGGCGGCAGCGATCTTTCCGGCATCGGGCTTGGGATGGGGCGATGCCTTGTCGCCGGGCATGGCGGCGATGATCCAGTCCGTCATCACCACGCCCTCAAAGCCCCACTCCCGGCGCAGAATATCCTGGATCAGATCCCGCCGCTCGGAGGTGTGCCGGCCGTTGAGCAGATTGTAGGAGGTCATCACGGTCTTGGGCCGGGATTCCCGGACGCAGATCTCGAAGCCGCGCAGATAGATCTCCCGCAGGGCCCGCTGACTCACCTGGGAGTTGCTGGAATAGCGGTTGGTTTCCTGGTTGTTGGCGGCGTAGTGCTTGATGGTCACGCCGCAGCCGGCATGGGCCTGGACGCCCTGGGTCAGGGCGGCAGCGAACCGGCCGCTGATCAGGGGATCTTCGGAGAAATATTCAAAATTCCGGCCGCAGCGGATATTTCTGTGGATATTCAGCGCCGGCGCCAGCCACAGATGCACGCCGAACCGCTCCATTTCGTCGCCCACGATATCACCGCAGCCCCGGGCAAAGTCCAGATCCCAGCTTTGGGCCAGGGCGGTGCCGATGGGGATGGCGGTGCAGTACTGATATTCTTCCACGGCATTTTTGGGCAGCTTTGTGCTGCCGCCCAGCCGTCCGGCCAGCCATTGCAGGGCCTTGGGCATCAGGATCACCACGCTTTCCGGCAAACCCAACTGATCAACGGCGTGGAGACCCTTTTTGTCCCGATAGAACCGGGGGCTCAGCCGCAGACCGGCCGGGCCGTCAGCCATCACCAGGGCGGGGAAACCGCCGGCGGTACTGGATTCACCGGCCGCGCCGCAGACCTGGGTGGCGGAGTTGCCGACGATGCCGGCGATGCCGCCGTTGGAAACGCCTGCGCCCACATTCAGCATAATCAGCTCTTCATCAGAAAGCTTTTCAACAGCCGGATCGATGGGCTCTTCCTTGTCATAATCCACCACCAGGGTCTCCAGCTCCGCTGCCCGGATGCACAGCACCGGGGTGTCGGCGGAAATGGCGTCGGCCGGCCGCCGCGCAGGAGTCCAATCCTGGTGATCCGGCGCGCCGCAGCAGGAACGGACCTTCCGGATGATGGCTTCGCCATCCAGAGCGATGAGGGCCGCCACGGCGGTGTTGGCGCTGGAATTGCCCAACCGCAGGATGTAGTTGCCCTGCTCCAGGATATAGGCCTGCCGCTGATCATCGAAACTGGCCAGATCCCCCAGCCGGAAGGTCATCGTCACCTGCTCCTGTTCGCCGGGAGCAATCAGACCGGTCTTGGCGAAGGCTGCCAGCTCCTGCCAGGGCTTGTCCAGCTTACCGCCGGGGGCGGAAACATAGAGCTGTGCCACTTCCCGGCCGGCATGCCCGCCGGTGTTGGTGACGGTGGCGGTGAGGGTCACGGTGTCCTTTTCAATCGTTGCCTTCCCCGGCGCAATGTGGAAGGCGGTGTAGCTCAAGCCGTGGCCGAAGGGATACCGGGCCTTCTTGCCCACAGTGTCAAAATACCGATAGCCCACATAAATGCCCTCGGTGTAGTGGACTTCCGCCCGCTCGCCGAATTGGCCGATGGTGGGGTAATCTTCCCAGGCGGTCCAGGTGGTGGTCAGCTTGCCGGAGGGATTCTGCTTGCCCAGCAGGATGTCCGCCAGGGCACTGCCGGTCTCCACGCCCAGTTGGGACAGCACCAGAATATTGCCCACCTGGGCCACGGGGCTCAGGTCCACCGGGCCTCCGGTGTTGATCACCAGCATAAATTTGTGGAATCGTTCGTTCAGCGCCAGAATATCCCGGATCTCGGTGGCGGTCAGTTTCACATCCCCTTCCACCTTCCGGTCGTTGCCCTCGCCGGAGATCCGGGACAGCACATAGATGGCGGCATCGCCGTCACCGTCCAGGGGCAGGTCATATTCCGGCTCCGGCATCACGGCGCCCATGGCGGTCACAAATACCAATTCATGGTTGGCCCGGGCCTGGGCATTGAGATCCTTGGCAAATTGCCGCTCCGCCGATACCCGGACAGCGTCGTAAGCGTCCAGCCAGGGGCCGGTGGTAATGGTAAAGCCGGCAGCCGTAAGTCCCTGCTCCACATTGATGAAATACCGGGAATTCACTTCGCCGGAACCGGTGCCGCCCTTGACGGTGTGGCGCACGCCGCTGCCATAGGCAGCGATCCGCCCCGGGGCGTCCAGGGGAAATGCGCCGTTGGTCTGCAGCAGAACGGTGCAGTCCGCCAGCCGCTGCCGCAAATATTCCAGATGCTTCTGCTCGTAGTCGAATAGTTTCACAGTAAACGCCTCCCGGTGATTTTTCTTCATTATAGCAGTTTTAGGCGGCGATCCGCAACCGTTTTTCGGGAAAAGCTTTGCATTTTGTCGGATCTATGGTATGATGACTAAAAGGAGTTGATGGTCATGACCTTGATCGAATGTTTTTCCGATATGCCGGTGGATAATATTTCCGCCTGCCTCAATCTGGAGCCGGAGAAGCTGATTTTCCTGGGCGACAAGAAGGAAATGAAAAAGACGGTCCACCGCTATGAAGCGCTGCTGCAGCAGCGGGGCATGGCTACCACCGTGGAACTGTGGGAAGCAGACACCGGGGAGATGGGCAGCTTGATTCCGTCCCTGCGGAAACTGCTGCTGAAGGAAGAGCATTGCGTCATCGATCTGACCGGCGGCGACGAGCCGGTGATCATGGCCATCGGTGCTGCCCTGAACGGGCTGGACAAGTGGCAGCGCCGCCAGGTTTCGGTCCAGAAATATGATCCGAAGCTGGGCCGCTGGAAGGATTGCGACGGGGACGGCTGGGTGATCCCCGGCCAACAGGTGCAGTTTACGGTGAACGAAATGATCGCCCTCCACGGCGGCATCGTGGCCTCCCACGGCTTTGTGCCCCAGCCCCACCACAAGCCGGCGGATCTGCAAAAGCTGTGGAACTATATTTGTCAGGATCGGAAGAGATGGAACGAAGCCATTTCCCTGCTGGTCAATTTTGAAAGCCGCGCAGATTCCAGAACCCAGGTGTTTTTATATCTGCCGGCCATTGCCGAAAGCGTTCGCAATTTTGAAGAAAAACTGCCAAAAATGCGCGCCGTGGTGGCAAAACTGGATGAATTGGGGGTAGTGCAGGATGAAAGCGGCGAGAATTGCCTGCAATACACCTATGCAGATCCGCTGATGCGGCACTGTACATATAAAGAGGGCAATCTGCTGGAGGCGCTGACCCTGATGCACGCCCGGGAGATGACAGAAGAGGGCCAACCCTTTTTCCACGATCTGCTTCCCGGCGCTTTTATCGACTGGGACGGCATACCCCACAACGAAGAAAATGACTGGACACCGGAAGTGGAAAACGAGGTGGACATGATCGCCGTCCGCAACGGCGTACCCCTGTTTGTCTCTTGCAAGAACGGCGATGTGAAGGAAGATGAACTGTACAAATTGTCCACGGTGACCCAGCGGTTCGGCGGCCCTTATGCCCGAAAAATGCTGATCGCCACCGACATCGGCAAGAAGGATGTGGGTCTGGAGGCGTTCCGACTGCGGGCGAAAGAACTGGGCATTTACCTGGTGGCCCATGCGGCAAAAATGACCGCAGAGCAGTGGCAGAAAGCATTCCGGGAAGCTATGGAATAAAAGGAGCATCGCAAGACCATGAGCAAATTTGTGATCCGGCAGGTGGATACGGGGCTGAAATTCGACCTCTGCGCCGAAAACGGCGAAGTCATCGCCACATCGGAAGTCTATGCCAGCCGGGCGGCGGCCCTGCGGGGCATCGAAAGCGTCCGCTCTTGCGGAGCGTCCGGGCGGATCCTGGATCTGACCGCGCCGGCAGAAAAAACGCCCAATAATCCCAGATTTGAGCTGTTCCGGGACAAGCGGGAGGATTATCGCTTCCGGCTTCGGGCCCGGAATGGGCGGATCATTGCCGTTTCGGAAGCCTATACCGGCCACGCCGCCGCCCTGGGCGGCATCCAGAGCGTCATCGCCAATGCTCCCATCGCGGAAAACGAAGAAACAAACCATTAAGGGAGGGCCTCAGCCCTCCCTTGAGACTGTCAAAATAGTGGAAAATAGGGGTTTATCTTGCCGATGTACGCAGTACAGTAGGGCGGGCTGCCCTCAGCCCGCCGTCAGAAAATTTGTCCTCGATGGGCAAATTTTCTGCACATCGTCCCCCAAAAGGAATGATTTTGGACCATCGAGGTCCAAAATCATTTCAGCGGCTTGAGGGCAAGCCGCCCTACCCGAATGAACGATAAACTGAAATTGAGTGTTCTTTGACAGACTGCAGGGAGGGCCTCGGCCCTCCCTTCTTTTTGCCATTCGTGAATTTTTTGAAAAATTATGTTCCTGTACTGGAACTTACCGCCCGGTTGTGATATAATGCCCGTAAGTATACCATACTGGAGAAGAATGCTATGTTGGAACTGTTAGCTCCCGCTGGGTCTATGGAAGCGCTGCAGGCCGCCGTCCGCAACGGCGCCGACGCGGTGTACCTGGGCGCCGGCATCTTCAATGCCCGCCAGGGCGCTAAAAATTTCACTGTCCAGATGCTGACAGAAGCCGTGAAGTACTGCCATGTCCGCGGTGTGAAGGTCCATCTGACCCTCAATACCCTGGTGTCCGACCGGGAGATCCCGGAGGTCATCACCCTCATCCGCCAGGCCGCTTCCGCCGGCGTGGATGCGTTTATCGTCCAGGATCTTGGTGTGGCCCAGCTGTGCCGCCAGATCGCCCCATCCGTCCCCATCCACGGTTCGACCCAGATGACGGTCCACTCCCTGTCCGGCGTGCTGTTCTGCGCCGCCCTGGGCATGAAGAGAGTGGTGCTGAGCCGGGAGCTGGACCGGGCGGACATCCATTACATCTGCCAGAACAGCCCCGTGGAGATCGAAGTCTTCGGCCATGGCGCATTGTGCATGGGCTATTCCGGCCAGTGTTACCTCTCTGCCGCCATCGGCGGCCGCTCCGGCAACCGGGGCCGCTGTGCCCAGCCCTGCCGCCAGAGCTATGGCTACGGCCGCTGGGAAAATAAGCACCCCTTGAGCCTGAAGGACAACTGCCTGATCCACTATCTGAAGGAATTGGAGAATATGGGCGTTGCCTCCTTGAAGCTGGAAGGCCGCATGAAGCGGCCGGAGTATGTGGCGGCGGTCACCGCCGTCTACCGGGCCGCCCTGGATCACAAGGTGGTCACCCGGGAAATGCTCCAGACCCTCACCGCCGCATTCAACCGCCAAGGCTTTACCGACGGGTATTTCACCGGCCGCACCGGGCCGGATATGTTCGGCATCCGGGAGGATAAATACGACGATCAGAAGTGGCTCCAGGCCATCCGCCAGACCTACGAGGGGGCGGAAAACGGCCGGGTGCCCGTCCATTTCGATGCCATCGTTTCCGCGGAACGGACAAGCCTCACCGCCACCGACCCGGAGGGCCGGACCGTCACCATTTTGGGCCCTGCGGCCCAGGTGGCCCGCCGCCAGCCCCTGACCAAGGAAGACCTGGCCGCCCGATTGGAAAAATGCGGCGGCACACCCTTCATTTGCGGCGAAGTTTCCGCCTATGTCCAGGAGGGCATGACCCTCTCCGCCGCCGATATCAACGGCATGCGCCGGGATGCCCTGGCCCAACTGACGGCCCTGCGGGCCCGCCGGACGGCGCCGCCCCTGTATAGGCCCGATAAGTGGAGCCATGTGCCCGGCCGCCGGGGCGCTCCCGGCATCACCGTCCAGGTGACCGAAAAAGAACAGATCACCACCCGTCTGCTGAAAATGCGGCCGGAGGTGCTGTATGTGCCCCTGCATATCCTGGCCCAGGACCCCATTTTCTGTCACGAATTGGCCCGGAAAGTCCATGTGGCGGCGGTGTTGCCCCGGATCGTCCAGGATCATGAACTGGATCAGCTGAAAGCCGACCTGCGGACCGTCCGGGATATGGGCGTCCGGGAAGTACTGGTGGGCAATGTGGGCCAGGTGCTGGTAGCCCGGGATATGGGCATGACCATCCGCGGCGATTTCGGCTTGAATTTGTATAATTCCGGCTCGGTGAATCTGATGCGGGAGCTGGGCATGGCCTCCGCCACCTTGAGTTTTGAAATGACCCTGCCCCAGATCCGGGATGTGAGCAAGGCGGTGGATTGCGAGATCTTCGCCTATGGCCGCCTGCCGCTGATGGTCACGGAAAACTGTGTCATCCGGGGCCGCACCGGCAGTTGCACCTGCACCCAGTCCGCCGCCAAACTCACCGACCGCACCGGCGCGGATTTCCATCTGATCCGGGACGGCAACAAGTGCCGCACCGTGGTGCTCAACGGCAAAAAGCTGAACTGGCTGGACCGGCAGAACGACCTGGCCAAATTGGGCCTGTGGGCCGTGCGGCTGTATTTCACTACGGAAAATCCCCGGGAAGTGGATCGGGTCCTGGCCAGTGTGTCGGATCCCGGCCCCTTCGATCCCGGCTCCTGCACCAGGGGCTTGTACCTGCGGGGATTGGAGTGAGAAATCCCCAATAACCATCTGCGAGGAAATCCTTATGCAACTGATTTTGGCATCCCAATCTCCCCGGCGGCAGGAACTGCTGGGATTGTTCCGCGTGCCTTTTGTGGTCCGGGTGGCGGATATCGATGAGACCATGGACCCCGCCCGTCCGCCTTTTGAGGAGGTGGCCCGGGTCAGCCGGGAAAAGGCCCTGGCCGTGTCCCGGAACGCGGGCGATGTGGTCATCGCCGCCGATACCATCGTGGTCTGCCAGGGGAAAGTCCTGGGCAAACCCCATGATGAAGCCGAGGCCAAGGCCATGCTCCGGCTCCTTTCCGGCCGGGATCACCAGGTCATGACCGGCGTCACCGTCCTCCGGGGCGAAAAGAGCGCCACCATCACCGAAGTGACGGACATCCATTTCCGGGAACTGTCAGACCGGGAGATCGAGGCCTATGTTGCCTCCGGCGAGCCGATGGATAAGGCCGGCGCCTATGGCATCCAGGGCGGCGCGGCGCTGTTTGCGGAAAAAATGGTGGGCGATTATTACAATGTTATGGGCCTGCCGGTGTGCCGGCTGTGGCAGCTTCTTCGTGAAATTGCCCCCCAACTGCTGAATTATTGATTTTTACCCTAGAAGGAGACCCCTTATGAAGCACTTTTTCACCACTCGGATCCGTGTGGTCCTCATTACAGCCGTGATCCTGGCGGCGGTGCTGGCCATTATCGGCAATCTGCTGGGCCTGACCCCCATGGAGATGCTGGTCCAGGGCGTGCTGACGCCCCTGCGCACCGGCGCAAGCACTCTCACCGCCCAGGCGGAAAAATACTATAACTATATGTTCCGCTACGAGGCTCTGGAGGCGGAAAATGAGGAATTGCGCCAGCAGATCGCCCAGATGAAGGACGATTCCCGCCTGGCCGCGGCTCTGGCCCGGGAAAATGAGGAACTGCGGAATCTGCTGGACATGGAAGCGCTGGACGAGCATTTCTCTCTGGTGGATGCCTATATCATCAGCCGCAGCAGTGTGGAGTGGAGCAGTACCTTCACCATCAACCGGGGCTCTGCCGCCGGCATCGAAGTGGGAATGTGCGTCATCACCTCCAATGAAGAAGTGGTGGGCCTGGTGACGGAAGTGGGCCCCAACTATGCGGTGGTGAAAACGGTGCTGGATTCTTCGCTGTCCATTTCCGCCAGTGTGGGCGGCTTCAGCGGCATCGTCCAGGGCGGCTATGCCGAGAATCAGGAAGGCTCCATGCTGATGCAGTATCTTTCTACGGAAGCCGTGCCCCGCAATGATGACCAGGTCATCACCGCCGGCTCCACGGTCTACCCCCGGAATTTGATCCTGGGTTATATCAGCGGCGTGGGCTATGACCATGCCGGCGTTGCCAAGTATGCCGTTGTCCGCCCTGCCGCGGATATCAACGAACTGGAGCAGGTGTTCATCATTACAGAATTTACCACGGAGTGATCCCATGTTATTCAAGCGTAAACATGAATTCAAACCGGATAAGACCGAGGCCAGTTTGCTCAGCCAGTTGCATCTGACCAAAAAACAGCGCCGCAGTTTTCTGAAATGGCTGTTGGTGACTTTGTTTTTGGTGCTGGTGTCGGTGGTGCAGGATGTGATCTTCAGCCAGGTCCATATTTTCGGCGGCCGGCTGGATCTGGTTCCGGCGCTGCTGCTTTTGGCCTGCGTGGCCCAGGACCCGGAGATCGGCAGTATCTTTTTGCTGACCGGATCGGTGTTTTATTGGTGTTCCGGCTCTGCCCCCGGCGCTTATATCATCGCGGTGCTGACCCTGCTGGGTGTCTTTTTCGGCATCGTGCGCCATTGTTATCTGCACCAGGGCTTCGGCTCTACCTGGCTTTGCGCCGGCGCGGCCATGGTGCTGTATGAGGGGGCGCTGTTTGCCATCGGCGTGTTTTTAGGCTATACGGATCTGAACCGGGCACCGGGATTTCTGGTGTGCGCCGGTTTAAGCGTGGCGGTGATGCCCCTTTTCTACCCGGTGGTCAAAGCCATCTGCAATAACGGAGGAACTACATGGAACGAATGACCCGGGTGCGGGCCAGTATCCTGCTGGGCATTTTTGCCCTGGTGCTGGGCCTGTTTGCCCTGAAATTATACGATCTGCAGATCATCGACACCGGTGGCACGGTGGACAATACCAAAACCTTCATCACCCGCACCACGGTCAAAGCCGCCCGGGGCGAGATTTTGGACCGCAACGGCAATGTGCTGGTGACCAACCGGGCCAGTTACGATTTGGTGTTCAACCATTTCGTCATCTGCAGTGCCGCCAACCGCAATGCCATTTTGCGGGATCTGGTGGTGCTGTGCCGGGAGATGGACATCGATTATATCGACAACCTGCCCGTCAGCGCCGATGCCCCCTTCACTTACACGCTGAAGGATCTTTCCTCTGCCTGGCAGGGCTATTTCCAGTCCTATCTGGAGGAAAAGCCGGAGCTGGACTCCGATATTTCCGCCCCCATGCTCATGAAGGAACTGCGTAAATATTACCGCATCCCCGAGGATTGGTCTGAAGCCGATGCCCGGGCGGTCATCGGCCTGCGCTATGAGCTGGACCTGCGCCAGGGCGTCACCAAGCTGCCCAACTACACCTTCCTGCGGGATGCCACTACCGAGGAGCTTTCCGCCATTTTGGAGCTGAGCGTTCCGGGTCTGAAGCCGGAAGCCTCTGTGGAGCGGGTGTATAATACGGTCTACGCCGCCCATATCCTGGGCTATGTAGGCGCTATGGATAAAGACCAGTGGGCCAAATATAAGGACCTGACCTATGAACACATCGCCGCCGATGGCACCGTTTCTCAGCGGAAGCTCTACAGCATGGATGCTCTGGTGGGCCAGAGCGGCCTGGAAGAAGCCTTTGAAAGCTACCTCCACGGCGTGGACGGCGTCCGGGAGGATGTGGTGGCGGTGGACGGCACGGTGATCTCCTCCAAGTTTATCGTCGAGCCCATCGCCGGCAAAAATGTGGAACTTTCCGTGGATCTGAATATCCAGGCCGCGGCGGAAGACTCCCTGCGGGATCTGATCACCGGCCTCCGGGCGGAGGAAGGGGAGGACGGCTCCGATGCCGAAGGCGGCGCGGTGGTGGTCATGAATGTCAAAACCGGCGAGATCCTGGCCTGCGCCAGCTATCCCACCTTTGACTTGTCCACTTTCCGGGAAGATTACAATTCCCTGCTGGAAATGCCCTTTGACCCCCTGTATAACCGGGCCCTGCAGGCCTGCTATCCCCCGGGATCGACTTACAAGATGTCCATGGTCATTTCCGCCATCGATGCCGGCATCATTGATAAGGACAAACCCATCTATGACCAGGGTTCTTACGACCGCTACGCAGGTTTCTCCCCGGATTGCCTGCAGTACTCGGAGCATGGCTACGGCCATGGCGAAGTGGATGCCATGATCGCCCTGGAAAAATCCTGCAACTACTATTTCTACTGGCTGGGCGACCATATGAGCATCGATACCATCGATCTGACCGCTTCCCAGTTGGGCCTGGGCGAACTGACCGGCGTGGAGCTGGCGGAAAAGCGGGGCTGGCGGGCCAATCCCACCACCAGAGCGGAAAAGTATACCGGCGATGCCGCCCGGTGGTACGCCGCCGACCAGATCATGGCCGCCATCGGCCAGTCTGACAACAGCTTCACCCCCATCCAGATGTGTGCCTACACGGCTACCCTGGCAAACCGCGGCACCCGCTACAAGGCCACATTCCTGAGCCGGGTCCTCACCTCGGATTACAGCGGTATGCTGTTGGAAAATGCCCCGGAGATCCTGTCCCAGATGACTATCTCTGATGAAGCCTACGAGGCCTATACCACCGGTATGCGGATGGTGGCCCAGACGGGCACAGCCCGGAAATTCTTTTCCAAGTACCCCATTCCCGTGGCGGCCAAGACCGGCACGGCCCAGCACAGCGGCGCTTCCGATGCATCCGACCACGGCGCATTCGTCTGCTACGCTCCCTTTGACGAGCCGGAGATCGCCGTGGTGGTGTATGTGGAAAAGGGCGGCCACGGTTCTACCGTTGCCGAGATCGGCAAGAACATCCTCGATGCCTATTTCTACGATGAGATCCATGGCGATACCACCGTGGGCGAAAACCAGATCGGCTAAAAAGTGCGATTTTGCGCAAAATGACAGCCCCCTCGGAAGAGGGGGCTGTAAAGATTTTTGGAAATATCAGTTTTTTGGATAAAAGGCTTCTCCTTGAGGAGAAGCTGTCGCAAATCGACCCTTCGGAACCGATTTGTGACTGATGTGGTGTAGCCGCGAAGCGGCGTGAAATGTGAAGAATTTGCCGGCAGGAGATGGCTCAGGCACTGCCGCGCTGAATGACTGTAAGCACAGCCTCCTCGAAAAAGGGGGCTGTGCCTTGCTTTATTGCAGTGTAGCCAAATAGCTTTCCGCGGCGTGAACAGCCACAGCGCCATCCGCCACAGCGGTCACCACCTGCCGCACCGTCTTGGTCCGCACATCACCGATGGCAAAAACGCCGGGGATGCTGGTCTCGGTGGACTCGCCGGCGATGATGTAGCCGCCTTCATCCAGTTCCACCTGCCCGGCCACCAGAGCCGTGGCCGGTGCCCGGCCGATGCTGACGAACAGACCGTCGCAGGGGATGGTTCGCTCTGCACCGGTGTGGACATCCCGCACCGTTACGCCGGTGACTTTTCCCTCCTGCAATACCGCCACCACCTGGCTGTTCCAGGCGAATTCCACATTTTCCGCCCCTTCCAGGGTGCTGTGGTAAACTTTGGAGGCCCGAAGTTGATCCCGCCGGTGGACGATGATCACCTTCTTGGCCACCCGGCTCAGGAGCAGGGCATCCGCCACGGCGGAATTGCCGCCGCCTACCACCACCACCGTCTTGCCCCGGTAGAGCATACCGTCGCAGGCGGCGCAGTAGTGGATGCCTCGGCCTTCCAGGGCTCGTTCGCCGAGGATGCCCAGGGGTCTGGGATCAGCGCCGGTGGCGATCACCACCGTTTTTCCGTAAAATGTACCGGCATCGCTGTGTACCACCTTTTCCGCCCCCGCCAATTCCAGGGCGGTCACTTCCGCCAGCTCCGTTTCCGCGCCGAACCGCTCCGCCTGCTGCTGCATCAGCTGCCCCAGCTCAAAGCCGTCTACGCCATCGGGAAATCCGGGATAGTTGTCGATCTGGTGGGTCATGGCCATCTGGCCCCCGGCGGACAGTTTTTCCAAAACCAGAGCCTTCAGCCCTGCCCGGGCGGCGTAGAGAGCGGCGGTGTATCCGCCGGGCCCGCCGCCGATGATGATCATGTCATACACAGCCATAGCCATTCCTCACTTTTCCAGCGTTTCCAGAATGAATGCCTCAATGGCACCCTTGGATGCCGGGGCCACCACAGAGCCCAACGCCTCTCCGCCCCGGTACAGCACCAGGGTGGGGATCACTTCGATCCGCTCGTCCTGGGCGAATTGGGGCTCGTCGTCGATGTTCACCTTGGCCAGGATGACCCGGCCGGCAAATTCCTCCGCCAGCTTTTCGTAAGCCGGGCCGATCCGGCGGCAGTAGCTGCACCAGGGTGCCCAGAAGTCCACCACAACGGGCACATCCTCCCGGGCCAGTTCCTTAAAACGGTCATAAGTCAAGTTGATCGCTGCCATAATTGTCAGTTCCTTTCCTTTTTTTCTTTAGTATACCCATCCGCGCGGATCTTTTCTGTGATGTTGTCACCTTCAGGAGAAGATTTTGAAAATTCCGTATACTTTTTCGCAAAAATATAGTATAATGGACCCATGAAGGAGGCTGTGCTATGGAATTTACCGCGTACATTCCCTTTTGGGACAAATTGAATACCGTCCAGCAGCGCCAGGTGGCGGAGGTCATCGAATTTCGCACCGTGAAAAAAGGCGCCCATATCCACGACAGCAGCGCCGAATGTCTGGGTCTGGTGATGGTGCGCAGTGGCCAGCTGCGGGCCTATATTCTGTCCGAAGACGGCCGGGAGATCACCATCGGCCGGCTGTTTGAATACGATGTGAGCCTTCTCAGCGCCTCCTGTGTCATGCCGGATCTGCAGATGAACGCCATGATCGAGGCGGAGAAGGATACCGAATTTTGGAGCATCCCCGCCTGCCTGTTCAAAAACCTCATCGATGAATCTCTGGCGGTGGCCACCTATGCCAACAGCCTCATCAGCGGCAATTTTACGGAGCTGATGTGGCTCATGGAGCAGATCATGTGGAAAAGCTTCGATAAGCGCTTGGCGGCTTTCCTGCTGGAGGAAATGGCTATCGAGGGAAATCCCGAGTTGAAGATCACCCACGAACGGATCGCCAACCATCTGGGCACTGCCCGGGAAGTGGTCACCCGGATGCTCCGCTATTTCCAAGGGGAGGGCATGGTGAAACTCACCCGCGGCGCCATCGAGATCACCGACCCCAAAAAACTGCAAAATCTCTCCTAAATCCCAAGGACCGGCGAAAGGCTCCCTTTACACAAGGAAGCCTTTGAATGCACGCCTTTGCTCTATTAAAAGCCGACAGGTGCGAAACCTGTCGGCTTTTGTATACCTCACTCCGGAAAGGCCCACAAAGTCTCCCGGATCACTTCACTGACGGTGGGATGGGGGAAAATGATCTGCCGGCCGTCCGTCACCCGGAACTGGGCTTCGATCATTTCCGCCGCGCCCCAGATCATCTCGCCGGCAGGCCCGCCGATGAGATGGACGCCCAGAATGGTCCGCCGTTTTTTGTCCACGATGATCTTGCACAGCCCGTCGCCACCCTCATTTTCCGCCACGAATCGGCCGGAATACCGCATGGACAGCTTCTGTACATCATAAGCGATGCCCTTTTCCCGGCATTCTTCCTCCGTGCGGCCCACCGATGCCACTTCCGGCATGGTGTAGATCACGGCCGGATTGGCGTGGTAGCGCATGGCATCGGCCTTGCCCAGAATGTGATGTACGGCCACTTCCGCTTCCCGGTAAGCGGTGTGGGCCAGCATATGATGGCCGTTCACATCGCCCACGGCGTAAACATGGGGCACATTGGTGCGGCCCTGGGGATCGGTGGGGATGCCCTTGGCGTCAAAGCGCACGCCGATCCCCTCCAGGCCGATGCCCTGGCAGTTGGGCTTTCTGCCGATGGACAGCAGCACCTTGTCGGCAGGGATCTGCACCGCCTTGCCGGCGGCATCTTCCGCCTGCACGATCCCCGGCGTAATAGCCAGGCACTTGTGGCGCAGCAGGAAGCGGATGCCCTTTTTCTCCAGCTCTTTTTGCAGCAGCTTGGCGATCTCACCGTCGGTTCCGCCGGCGATGTGGGGCAGCATTTCGATCACGGTGACTTCTGCCCCGGCGGTGGCGTAGTAGGCCGCCATTTCCAAACCGATCACACCGCCGCCGATGACGGTGAGCCGCTTGGGCACTTCCGTCAGATCCAGGATCTCCCGGCTGGTCAGCACGAAGCCGCCCAGATGCTCCTTCACCCCGGGGATAGGCGGAATGGCCGCGGAAGATCCGGTGGCGATGATCAGATTTTTGCCGGTGTAAGTGTTACCGCCGGCCTCTACCGTGAAGCCGTCCCCCGTTTGGCCGGTGATGACGGCTTCTGCCGCCACCACTTCTGCCCCGGCGGCCTTCATTTTGGCGCCTACGCCGGCCACCAACGACCGAACCACCTTGTTTTTCCGGGCGATGACCCGGCCTTGATCCAGCTTCACGCCGGCGCAATCCACGCCGTAGGGAGCACTGTGAAGGGCGTGTTCATACAGTTTTGCCGAATGGAGCAGGGTCTTGGTGGGGATGCAGCCTTCGTTCAGACACACGCCGCCCAGAGCCCGTTTTTCAAACACCAGGGTTTTCAGCCCTGCGTGGGCTGCCCGTTCCGCGGCAAGATAGCCCCCCGGGCCGCCGCCGATAACGATCAGATCGTAGTTGTTCATAAGATCAGCTCCTTGCCATGCCGTCCACGCGCAATACCACACCGGTGATATAGCTCGCTTCCTCCGATGCCAGAAATACGAATGCATTGGCGATGTCCTCCGGCTGACCCAGCCGCCGCAGGGGGATCTGGCTGATCAGGGGGTCGATCATCTCCTTGGGCACTGCCTTCATCATATCCGTTTCCGTGATGCCCGGCGCCACAGCGTTGACCCGGATGCCCTTGGGGCCCAGTTCCCGGGCCAGGGACAAGGTCAGACCGTTCACTGCGAATTTGGAAGCGGGGTAGGAGAATCCTGCCGTCTGGCCGTAAATGCTGACCATGGACGAGGTGTTCAGGATCACACCGCCGCCCCGGGCGGCCATGCTTTCCGCCGCCACCCGGCTGGTGGTGAATACGCCCTTTACATTCAGATCCATCACCCGGTCATAGGTTTCTTCCGTGTATTCCAGCAGCGGCGTCCGCTCGGACAGGCCGGCATTGTTCACCAGAATATCCACCGGGCCGAACCGGGCTTCCACCTGGGCAAAGGCTTCTTTTACAGATTCCAGGCTGGTCAGCTCCGGGCTGATGCCGTCTACGGTGGCGTTCGGGAACTGCTGGCGCAGCTTGGCTGCAGCTTTCTCGGCGTTTGCCTGGCTGCTGGCGGTAATGATCACGGCAGCACCTTCCCGCAGGAAGGCTTCGGCAGTGGCCAGGCCAATTCCCCGGCTGCCGCCGGTAATGATCGCAACTTTATTCTTCAGTCTCATGGGGTGTACCTCCTTGATTTCTATTGTGCCTTTATCTTATCCATATTTTACCCGAATTTCCGTGATAAAGTCACTGTACAAACGGAGGAAAAATGTGTATAATGCAGTTACCAAAACGAAGAAGGAGCAAAATGCAATGACGATTACCAAGGATATTCAATATATCGGTGTCAATGACCACCGGGTAGACCTGTTCGAGGGTCAGTATGTAGTGCCCAACGGCATGGCCTACAATTCTTATGTGATCCTGGACGACAAGATCGCCGTCATGGATACTGTGGATCAGAACTTCACCCACGAATGGCTGGACAATCTGCAGAAGGTTCTGAAGGGCCGGAAGCCGGATTACCTGGTGGTGCAGCACATGGAGCCGGACCACTCCGCCAACATCGATAAATTCCTGAATTTCTACCCCGATACCGTGGTGGTGTCTTCTGCCAAGGCTTTTGTCATGATGAAGAATTTCTTCGGCACCGACTATGCCGACCGCCGCATCGTGGTGGGCGAGGGCGACAGCCTGAGCCTGGGCAAGCATCAGCTCCATTTTGTCACTGCCCCCATGGTCCACTGGCCCGAAGTCATCGTTACTTATGATTCTTATGACAAGGTGCTGTTCTCTGCCGACGGCTTCGGCAAGTTCGGCGCATTGGATGTGGACGAACCCTGGGATTGCGAAGCCCGCCGCTACTACATCGGCATCGTGGGCAAGTACGGCCCCCAGGTCCAGGCTCTGCTGAAGAAGGCCGCCACCTTGGATATTGCCATCATCTGCCCCCTCCATGGCCCGGTGCTGACGGAAAATCTGGGTCACTATCTGAATCTGTATGACATCTGGTCTTCCTACCGGGTGGAGAGCGAGGGCGTGGTCATCGCCTATACCTCCGTCTACGGCAACACCAAGGCCGCTGTGGAACTGCTGGAGCAGAAGCTCCGGGAGAACGGCTGCCCCAAGGTGGTAGTCCACGACCTGGCCCGTACCGATATGGCCGAGGCGGTGGAAGATGCCTTCCGTTACGGCAAGCTGGTGCTGGCCACCACTACTTATAATGCAGACATCTTCCCCTTCATGAAGGAATACATCCACCATCTGACGGAGCGGAACTTCCAGAACCGCACCATCGGCCTCATGGAAAACGGCTCCTGGGCGCCCCTGGCCGCCAAGGTCATGCGGGGGATGTTTGAAAACTCCAAGAATATCACCTTCGCCGATACCACCGTGAAGATCCACTCCGCCCTCAGCGATGACAGCCGCGCCCAGATCGACGCCCTGGCCGGGGAACTGTGCCAGGAGTACCTGGCCCGGCAGGATGCCACCGCGGACAAGAACGATCTGACCGCCCTGTTCAACATCGGCTACGGCCTGTATGTGGTCACTTCCAATGATGGCCAGCGGGATAACGGCCTCATCGTCAACACCGTGACCCAGGTCACCAGCACCCCCAACCGGGTGGCGGTCACCATCAATAAGGAGAATTACTCCCACCACATCATCCGACAGACCGGCATCATGAATGTGAATTGCCTGGACATCTCCGCCCCCTTCTCTATTTTTGAGAATTACGGCTTCCGCAGCGGCCGCACCGCCGATAAGTTCCAGGATGTGCCCGAACTGCGCAGCGATAACGGCCTGCGGTTCCTGCCCATGTATATCAATTCCTTCATGAGTCTGCAGGTGGAAGACTATGTGGACCTGGGCACCCACGGCATGTTCATCTGCACCGTCACCGAGGCCCGGGTCATGTCCGATAAGGAGACCATGTCCTACGCCTATTACCACAGCCATGTGAAGCCCCAGCCCGATACCGCGGGCAAGAAGGGCTACGTCTGCAAGATCTGCGGCTGGGTCTATGAGGGCGAGGAACTGCCCGATGACATCGTCTGCCCCCTGTGCAAGCACGGCGCCGCCGATTTTGAACCCATCAACTGATTTTTCCCCATCGCCCCCGCCACCCGGCGGGGGCATTTTCGTTCCTTCCACCCGGGGGATAACCTGCAAACTTGAATTCCCGGACAACTGCAGGTTTTACGCCTGACAGTGTGCGCTGCGCGGACTTTTTTCTTTATAGAGATTGCAATTTGGCTTTTTATACCATATAATGGTTGCAAAGAAGGGAGGGTTTTCAATGGCAAACGGTGAATTTGAAAATGTGCAGTATGTTTCTCCGAAAAGACCGCGGAGGAAGTTTCACAAAAAGTGGCTGCTGCTGTTGCTGATCCCGGTACTTTTGGCGGCAGCATATCTGGGTGCCGGGGAATTGGGGTATTACTATTACATCCAGCGCTATGGGGCCACCGACCCGAAGGACGCGGAGATTTTTTGCGATCCGATCGTCACCGCGCCCGGGCAGTTGGAGATTTACGCTTATGACCAAACTGTATGGTCGTTTGAAGAGTTTGCAGATTGTACAAAGCTCACACCCGGGCAAAGCCTGCCGGAGGAATATGGTCACCGGGTGTCCAATGCATTCAGAGCCCTGCCGCTGACCTTTTCTTTGAACGATAAGGCCCTTGCGGATACCGCAGTCGTTTTTCGTTTCTCGGTAGACGAGGGCGAATTTACCCGGCGCTTGAGCGACGGCGGATATCCTACAACCGGCAGAGCATATTTGGGGCAACAGTTCACTTTAGAAAACAATCAAACGATAGACTGGCATTACAGTGTGAACTTTCCGGATCTTCAAGAGTCCTATTCAGACATTACAGTCTATGCTGACGGCCATATCGTAGGCTGTGCGACACTGCTGATCTATGCGGTGGAGGTGCCGGCTGTGCCGGGACCCGTAGTGACGCTTTATTATCCGAAGGTGCTGGGAGCAGTGTCTTTCCCCAAACAGGATGGACGTTATCAACTGGTGACGGAGGAAGATGTCCAGGGCTATTTTGCACAGTGGAAACAGAATTAAGAAAATCCATAAAATAATGCAGCGGCGTGGGGTTATTCCCACGCCGTATTCTATGTACGCAGCTCCCCAAATCCATGAATAAACCACCCATCTTTGGCAAACAATACCTCCGGAAACTGAAATTGGAGGTATTGATCAATGTTCCGAAAACAAATGCTTTGCCTGCTTCTGGTGGCTGCCTGCGCTGTGGGTTCTCTGGGCGCAGCCGCCGCGGCGGAAGTGGACTGCGATTCCACCTATTGCTTCACCGATAAGGACTTTTCCCACAAGGAGGAAGCTTTGGAGGGCATCTGCATCACCGGTCTGCCCGATCCTGAGGTGGGCACTGTGATGCTGGGCACCCGGGTGCTGCGTTCCGGCGATATTCTGACGGCGGCCCAACTGTCCGAAATGACCTTTGTGCCTATGAATACCGAAGTGGACCGGGAAGCGGTGGTCACCTACCTGCCCATCTATGATGACCGGGTGGAGACCGGCACTACCATGACCATCCGCGTCATGGGCAAGGTGAACCAAGCCCCTGTGGCGGTGGACCAGGCTCTGGAAACTTATAAGAATCTGGAAAATTCCGCCGCTTTGAATGTCCACGATCCCGAGGGCCAAACCCTGACCTATACCGTCACCCGGCAGCCCCGCCGGGGCACGCTGACCATCAGCGAGGACGGCACCTTCACCTACACCCCCAAGAAAAACCGCTCCGGAACGGACTCTTTCACCTATACCGCCACCGACCCTGCCGGCAATGTGTCCCGGGAGGCCACGGTCACGGTGAAGGTGCTGAAGCCTGCCGACAACCAGCAGTATTCCGACACCGGTTCTTTTGAGGCAGAGTGGCTCCGCCACAACGGCATCTTCACCGGCGAACAGATCCACGGCCGGCTGGTCTTCGGCCCGGACCGCCCGGTGAGCCGGGGCGAATTTCTGGCCATGGCCATCAAAGTCCTGGGCATCCCTGTGGATGAGGATCTGACCACCGGCGCCTATGCCGACGAGATCCCTGCCTGGCTGCAGCCTTATGTAGCGGCGGCCCTGCGCAGCGGGCTGACTGCGGATCTGGACAGCACCACCTTCGGCGCAGCCGAGCCCATCACCGGGGAAACGGCGGCCGTCATGCTGCAAAATGCCCTGGATCTGTCCGTCAGCGCCGGCGCGGTGGAAACGGAAGATCCCGTGTCCATGGCCGTGGCGGCCCTGGCGGAGAACGGCGTCGCCATCCCCGAGGACACCACCCTGACCCGGGCCCAGGTGGCCAAGCTGCTGTATAACATCAGCCGCCTGGCGGACTCTGCCCCCGGCCTGCAAATGTATCGCTGAAAAAAGGCGCGTTGCAATAAACTGCAACGCGCCTTAAAACTATAATGTTGTGAATGCAGGGGCGCGCAATGTGCACCCGCCAATCTTACACCTTCTCCACGATCTTGGGCACGCGGGCGATCAAAACCGCCGCCATGGCCGTAAAAATCATTTCCGGCACCATGTACATTCCATTGTATACTGCGGAGTAGATCCATCCCAGCGCCACAGGGCCGACGGATGCCACCAGTTCTGCGCCCCAGGCAGGGAAACCCTCCTGGGTGAAGTACCACTCCGCCCAGCCGGAAAACAGCAGATAACCGGACAAAATGTGGGCCGCGAACCGGGCCCCCAGGGCCACCAAACTGCCGCACATCAGGGCAACGCCTTTGTTGCTGATCCGGTTGCGGAAAATGCCGCCCAATCCCATGGCCATATAGGCCACCAGATAGTCCAGCAGGCACATCACGATAGCGCTTCCGATCATGGTACCGTCGCCGAAGAAGCCGGGCATAAAGGCCGCACCCACCGTTTTTGCGCCCAGGGCCATTTCAATGAGGGCATAGGCGGAAGCGGCTACGAAGCCCCACTTCATGCCGTGGCGGTAGGAGATCAGCACCACCGGGAGCATGCTGACAATGGTGATCTGGCCGCCGAAGGTCTGTTCCGGAATCAGCATCTTCGACACCAGTTCCAGAACGATGGCCACAGCCAGAAGCATGGCGCTTTCTGTCAATCGCTTGGTTTTTGTTTGCATTTGGAATACCTCCGATAATAAAAAAGTATCGCATCACATCCGTCTGGGTGCAATGCGATACGTTCGGTATCCCATATATGCATCTTTCCCTCCGACGGTACTAGCCGTATCAGGTTCACGGGTCAGAACTACCGAGTCCAATCTCAGCCGGATGCATCCGGCTCCCCGAAGACGTATTCGTTTTGCGATCTGTGTTTATTATACCGCTTGCGCGGCAAAAGTCAAGCCATTTGCGCAGTCAGTTCCCGGCCGCCCAGGATGTGAAAATGGAGATGGTGGACGGTCTGGCCGGCGTGGGCGCCGCAGTTGCTCACCACCCGGTAGCCTTCCGTCAGACCCTCTTCCGCGGCGATGCGGGGAATGGTCTCAAAAATGTGGGCCACCACGCCGCTGTTCTCGGCAGTGATGCCGTCCACAGAGGGGATGTGTTCCTTGGGAATCACCAGAATGTGGGTGGGTGCCATGGGGGCAATATCCCGGAATGCCAGGATGGTCTCGTCCTCGTAAACCTTGGTAGAGGGGATCTCTCCCGCGGCGATCTTGCAAAACAGACACATATGCTTTTCCTCCTTAAAATCCCAAAATGCTGAACACGCCGGTGCTGGCGATGCCCATGATCATGCCGGCCATCAGCACGCCCAAACTGACGGACAGCGCCGTGGAGCGGATGCCCATATTCAGAAAACTGGCGGCCAGCGTGCCGGTCCATGCGCCGGTGCCCGGCAGGGGGATGCCCACAAACAGCATCAGCGCAATAAACAGGCCGCCCCGGCCGGTGGTGGCGGTGAGTTTCTGTCCTGCCCGCTGGCCCTTTTCCAGGAAAAATGTGAAAATTTTACCGATGTATTTCTTATCCTTGCCCCAGAGCAATGTTTTCCGGGCAAAGAAATAAATAATGGGCACGGGGATCATATTGGCCACGGTGCAAACGGCCAGGGATTCCCAGTAGGGAAGACCCATACCCAGGGCGATGGGCATGCCGCCCCGCAACTCTATCAGCGGCACCATGGAAACCAACGCCGCAATCAAATATTTTTCTAACAAAGACATCACCTTTTCTGTAAACTGAGTAAAGTGTACCACAAAACGGCCCTGAAAGCAATCCCCTAAATCTTCCGCCCCCCTTGCCTCCCTGTAAAAGGAAAGGCGGATGACCTTCCGGCCATCCGCCCTGGTTTAATCCATGTTGCTGTTGCTGAAGCTGTCCGGCAGTAATTGCGCCAAGGTCCGCACTTCATATCCCTCCGGGGTCACCAGAAACACCGTAAAATCATCCCGGCAGAATTCCCGCATCACCTGCCGGCAAACGCCGCAGGGGGGAAACAGCCCGGAGATCACGCCATCCTTGCCGCCGCAGACGGCGATGGCTTTCAAATCCCGGTGGCCGTCGTATACCGCCTTAAAAATGGCAGTGCGCTCGGCGCAGATGGTGGGGGTGAAGGAGGCGTTTTCAATATTGCAGCCCTGGTACACCGTGCCGTCGGCACAAAGCAGGGCGGCACCTACCTTATAGCCGGAATAAGGTACATAAGCGTGGGTCATGGCCTCCTTGGCCAGTTCAACAAGTTTTTCTGGGGTCATGGGAGTTCCTCCTTTGCGGCCAGTGGCCGCTGACAATTCGGGGCTGTAACTCGGGTAATAGTCGTAGCACCATTGGGCTCGCCCGATTCGTGATTGCGGTGGTAAATAAATATTGTGCTTATCTACTTTACTCAGCAAGAAAAAAGTCATGGTGCGGCAGCTCACTTGCCTCTCCCGGAGGGAGAGCCAAGTGAGGACCATGTTGATTGGAAACTGAATAAAAGGGACAAACGCAAATAATATTTGTATTACACAATTTCCTTTGCGAAGCTTTCGCCTTCGGTTTCGTACTGCACACCCAGCAGTTCCGTGACGGTGGCGGCGATGTCGGCAAAGGACTTCCGGGTACCCAGATTCCTGGGGCTAACACTCTTGCCCAGAATCAGCAGGGGCACATACTCTCTGGTATG
>JAZNNP010000005.1:0-142587 GCA_045580365.1 Faecousia sp. | reverse complement strand
GTGCCGGCCTTGGGGGAGGGCATCAGACCCTTGGGGCCCAGAACCTTACCCAGACGGCCAACGATACCCATCATGTCAGGGGAAGCGACAACAACGTCGAACTCGAACCAGTTCTCCTTGGTGATCTTCTCAACCAGGTCCATGCCGCCGACATAGTCAGCGCCGGCTTCCTTGGCTTCGTCGATCTTGGCGTCCTTGGCGAACACCAGAACGCGGCGGGTCTTGCCGGTGCCGTTGGGCAGGACGACAGCGCCACGAACCTGCTGGTCAGCGTGACGGGAGTCAACGCCCAGCTTGATGTGCAGCTCGACGGTCTCGTCGAACTTAGCGGAAGCACCCTTCACAACCAGGTCCAGGGCTTCGTTGGGATCATACTGAACAGAGCGATCGATCAGCTTAGCGCTCTGCTGATATTTTTTACCTCTAAACAATGTAATTATCCTCCTTAAAGTGGTGATGCGGAATAATCCTCCCACATTTCCGGGAATGTACGCCCGGATTCGCTTTTAATCAATCGACAACAGTGATACCCATGGAGCGGCAAGTGCCACGAACCTGGCTCTCGGCAGCTTCCAGAGTGTGAACGTTCAGGTCGGGCATCTTGGTCTTGGCGATCTCGGTGACCTGAGCGGCGGTGATGGAGCCCACCTTCTGCTTGTTGGGGACGCCGGAACCACTCTGCAGGCCTGCGGCCTTCAGAACCAGCAGGGGAGTGGGGGGAGTCTTAGTGATGAAGGTGAAGCTGCGGGCCGCATAGACAGTGATGACAACAGGGATCTTGTAGCCTTCCTGATCCTTCGTGCGGGCGTGGAACTCCTTGATAAAAGCGGTGATATTCACACCGTGCTGACCCAGAGCGGGGCCGACAGGGGGAGAAGCGGTAGCCTTAGCGGCGTTGATTTGAAGCTTGATAATACCAGTGACTTTCTGTGCCATTATAAGCACCTCCTGAATAAAATGTGGTAGTATGCGTTACTTTCGCATTATTGCGGGGTTTGAACCCCTCCCACGTTCCAACCGGATGACCGGTTCGATGCGTTTACTGGGAAATGACCTCAACCTGATCGAGTTCGAACTCGACGGCGGTCTCACGGCCAAACATGGATACGATCACGCTGACCGCGTTGTTTTCGACCTCAATGGAATCCACTCTGCCGGTGAAGGAGGACAGGGGACCGTCGAGGATCCGGACGGTGTCGCCAACTGCGTAGTTGACCACGATCTCCTTCTTCTCAACGCCCATGGCGTAAACTTCATCTTCGGACAAAGGGGTGGGGTCGTTGCTGGAAGAACCGACAAAACCGGCAACACCGCGGATATTGCGGATCACATGCCAGGTATCGTCGCTGTACACCATCTTCACCAGCACATAGCCGGGGAAGACCTTGCGGTCGTAAGTTTTGCTGACGCCGGACTCGGTGATCTCCGTAACGGTCTCCATGGGAATGGAAACGGCCAGGATCTCGTTGTGCAAGCCGCGGGCTTCAACAGTCTTTTCGATGGTGGCTTTTACGGTGTTTTCGTAACCGGAGTAGGTTTGCAGGACAAACCACTTTGCTGCATCAGACATAACTGATCACCTTGCCCTTAGTGGAACAATTTGATGAAAGAGTTGATCAGGAACTGAGCGGCATAGTCGAACAGCCAAACAAACACACCGACGACCAGAACACAGCCGACAACCACGAGGGCGTTCTTCAGCACCTGCTTGGGGGTGGACCAGACGACCTTCTTCAGCTCGCTGCGGAGCTCACGGAAGTATCTGCAAACGGCACCCCAGGTTCTTACGAACCAGTTTTCCTTTTTGATTTCTGCCATTGTGCTGATCCTCCTTACTTGGTCTCGTTGTGAGTCGTGTGCTTTCTGCAGAATCTGCAGTACTTCTTCATTTCGAGACGGTCGGGGTCATTCTTCTTGTTCTTCATGGTGTTGTAGTTTCTCTGCTTGCACTCGGAGCATCTCAAAGTGACTTTAACGCGCATAACGGCACCTCCTTAAAATTGCCTCCCTGTATCACTCCGGCTAGTAAAGGATTTAGGAAGCGGGCAACTACATCCCGCTCCGGAGCTGAAAATGGGCACAAAAATATAGCCCGTTTTTCACAGGTAGAGTCATTCTACCACAGTTATTATGCGAAGTCAACAACTTTTTTGACAAATTTTCGTGATTTTTACTGAATTCGGTACGCATATCGGCAACAGCCTGACCATACAATGAATTGGAGGGATGCGTATGAATTTCAGTAAGTGGAAACCGTATATCTTGTGGGTACTTTTGGTGGAGGCAGTAGGATTTTTGGCTGCTCTTTTGACCATGGATGGCGTGGATATTTTCCAAATGTACGCCGCGCAGCCGCCATTAACGCCGCCCAGCTGGGTCTTTCCCGTCGTTTGGACCATTCTTTACGGACTCATGGGTGTCAGCGCTGCCCGGATCTGGGAAAAGCCGGACTCTATCGAGCGTACACAAGCGCTGCGTTGGTTCTGGCTGCAGCTGATCCTGAATTTCCTGTGGACGCTGATCTTCTTCAACGCGCAAGCTTATGGGATCGCATCCTTTTGGATCCTGGCATTGTGGGCAGCGGTGGCTTTGATGATCACCCGGTTCTGGAAGATCGACAAGCTGGCCGGATGGTTACAGATCCCATACCTTGTTTGGCTGACTTTGGCGACTTATCTGACCTTTGGCGTGTGGGCGTTAAACGGATAAATTGAAATCGGAGATTGCAACTTTCTGTTTTCTATATTATAATAGGGAAAAACAGGAGGTCATGCTATGCAAAAGATCATGGGAATCGATTACGGTGACGCCCGTACCGGCGTTGCAATCTCCGACCTGCTCTGCACCATCGTGGGCAGTACTTGCGTAGTGCCCAGCAGAAATACGGAAAAGGCTATTGCGGACATTGTGCGGCTGGCAAAGGAGAATAATGTGGGTCAGATCGTGGTTGGTCTGCCACGAAATATGGACGGCACAGAGGGCCCCAGAGCCGCCTTGTGCCGGGAATTTGCCGCCAAATTGGAAGAAGCCACAGGGCTGAAGGTGGTTATGTGGGACGAACGCCGCACCACGGTGGAGGCTCACAACATTCTGTCCCAACACAATTATCATGGACAAAAGCGGAAGAATACGGTAGATGCCGTGGCAGCCGCGCTGATTTTGGAAGGCTATTTGAATTTTTCCGGCCGGTAAAGGAGTTCCCGTATCCCGGCAAAAATCAACAGCACGCCAAATGCTTTCTTTAAAAGCGCTACATCCCAGCTTCTGCTGAACCAGGAGAATAGTCCTGCGGCAATGCAGCCGGCTATAATGGCCGGCAGGATCGCCCGGATGTGGAGCTTCCCTTGCTTGAACCGAAAGAAGGATACTGTTCCGGCGCAGACCAGGAAGAACAGCAGATTGATGATCCGCGCGTTGGATTGGGGCATATTCAGCAGGAGCGTCAGCCACAGGATCAGCAAACTGCCCCCACCGACGCCCAGTCCGGCCAGATACCCGGTGACGATCCCAACAATGATTGCTACGGGAATTGAATCTAGCATAAATATCGGTAACCTCCCCATAAGACAAATATTCCTAAAATCCGGTGAAGCCACTTCACCGGTATTTTATTTCCGGTCAGACCGGCAAGAATGCCGCCGATGCATCCGCCGATCAAATAGGGGAGTGCCTCAAAAAACGGAAAATGATCCGACTTTGACATCACAAGGGACACCACGCAGATCGGCAGAACAATGGATACGGAAGTCGAAAACACATCCTCATCCTCCATCAAATGAAAGATGGTCAGCAAGGGGACCAGGAGCATGCCACCGCCTGCGCCGAATGTTCCGTTTACTGCACCTGTGATGGCACCAACAATGATCCATTTGATCCAGTTCTTCATTATTACCGCCTCCTGAAGGATAGTTTATCCAATTTCAGCCCATATTAGAAAAAAATCTCCCGAGCCGTTTGGCTCGGGAGATCTGCTTTTCTATTAGTGGCTGATGATCAGGTCGGTCTCAACCATGTTGGTCTTCTGCAGGGCCACTGCGGCAGCCTTCAGAATTTCCTCTTCCCACTTCTCGTAGTTCTCGGAAACCAGAGCAGCGTGGATCAGAGTGTCGCGGTAGTTCAGCTCGTCGGCCTCCACATAGTACATAATGTGGCAGCCATACTCGGTCTCCACGATCTCCATATCGCCGGCCTTGTGCTCAGCGGTAGCCCAATCGGTGAATGCCTTCACATAGCCGGAATCGGGCGTGATCTTCTCGTACAAGCCGTCATTGTTGGGCTTCTTGTTGGAGTCAACGTCCTCGGTGTGCTTGGTCAAGAACTCAGTAAAGGCCTTTTCGTCGGTCTTTTCACCGGCCTTGAACTCGGCCAGCAGCTTCTCAGCCTTTTCCCGGGCTGCCTTCTTCTCGGCATCGGTGTAGACCATCTGGTTGGTCTCCTTGTCCTTGGTGCCGCCCTGGAACTTGACCAGCAGGTGACGGACAGTACCAACATAAACCTTGGAGTTGTCGACGGTGCCGCTGAAGTACAGCACATAGAAACCGTTGGTGGTTTCGGTCTTGTCCTCGTTCTCGGTGGTGTTGGCGATAACGGTCATCTCGCCGGTCTCACGCTTGCTGTCGGTCAGCCACTCGATCATATCCTCGTTGGCAGACAGGTTGCTGTAAAGAACGTTGTTAAACTCGTTGACTTCGACCTTCTTGGAGTCTTCCTTGGTGTTGCCCAGCTCCACATTGACCAGCGCCTCGAACTCGTCGAAGGTGGTAGCCTTGCCGGCGATCACTGCCTCGGCGTGCTTCTTGGCCTTTTCAACAGCGGCAGCCTTCTCGGCATCGGAGTAGGTAACGGTGGTCTTGCCGTTCTCGTCCTTGGTCTCGGTGCCGCCTTCCAGGAAGGAGGAAGCATTGAAGTAGTAGTAAGCCCAGGTGTAAGAGTTAAACTCTTCCATCTTTTCCTTCTCAAAGTCGCGGATCGCAGTGTTATCGTACTTCAGAGAGTCGTGGTGAGCGGTAGCGTAGGAGGAGGCGATCATGGAGACCTCATAGTACTTCAGATAGCTGTCCAGGGTCGCGCTGGCGCCGTACTGGGAGCGCAGATAGCCATCCACATTGCTGAAGCCGTACAGCTTTGCGAACATTTCCATGTTCTTGCCCAGGTTGTCCAGGGACTTCTGCTCGTCCTCAGTCAGCTTGTGGCCGGCTTCCACAGCCTTGTCATAGATGGCGTAGGTCCACTTGGCGCTGTTCAGAGCGGATTCGATGAAGTAATCTGCCCAGGTCTCGCCGTCGGAGCCATACTTCTGCTCATCCAGGGGCTTGGTGGGGTTCAGACCGGTGTACAGCTGAACATACATATCCTGGTAAGTGCCCATATTGGAGAACTGGCCGTAGAAGTTGCTGATCACATCATAGTAGAAGTAATTGAACTCAGCGGCGCTGATCTTGTGGTCGTTGACAGTAGCGGCAACGGTGTTGTTGCCCATCAGCACGGTAACAGGAGTCTGCAGAACAGAAACCAGGACCAGGGCGACCACCAGGATCATGGACACGACAAAGATAATGGAATAGGTCTTTGCCTTCTTTTGTGCTTTCATTTCGGTCTGCTGCTTTTCGGTAACGGCAGCAGCATTGAGCTCCTTGCGGAGTTTCTTCTTATCAGAAGCGCTCATGTAATCATTTCCTCTCATTTTACTAGGGTGAGATGTGCAGAATTGTGCACATAGACTTGGCTATTATAGCGGATGTTCCCGAAGGATGCAAGTGTTTTATTTGGAAATTTCAAAAATTCAATCAATTTTTACAAATTTCTTCAAGAAAAAGAGCCACTCTTGCAATAAGAGTGGCCCAAACCCCGCTTTGGCCGTGTGCATCGATTTATGACCTGCACGAATGGCAGGTGGGTCGCCTGTCCGGATCATTACTGCTCCCAACATCCACCGTACGTCAAAGCGCAGGCGGGAGGTCTGCAAACCGAGCGGAACATGCGGCGTCCCGAAAGTAAAATGTGGGTCCAAATGGACACATCACGCACCAAGCAGGAGAATATACTTATTCCTCTTCGTACAGAGAATCCATCAGAAGATCGTATACAGCCTGGAGCTCTGCTTCATCTTCAATGATGCTTAAGATCCGTTCGCCGTCTTCGTCCGTTTCTTTCAGGATGCTCACCTGCAGGGGATCCAGTTCCGGATCCGATCCTTCTGCCGGGATCACGGCAATATAGCTGCAGCCGTTGTACTCTATGGTGTTCAGTACTTCCAGTTCAAATTCCTTGCCGTCATCGTCCACGATGGTAATAAAGTCGGAACCGTATTCATCCGCCATTGAAGTCACCTCCGTCTTTGTGTGGTTATTGTACCCCATTTCCGATAAAAAATCAATTGGCAATCTTGCACAGCGTCACCATGGAAAGTTATTACATTTCACGAAACCCGGAAAGAGCAGGGATGCAAGCGTCCATAATACAATGTACACAACTATATATTGTGGAAAATTGAAGATTTATTCACAAATCAGGGCTTCCGTTTTTGCCGGGAGTATGCTATAATCCTATGACTGGTATTATGCATATATGCCGGAATGAGAAAAAGTATTACCGTGCCGGTCTTTTGACTGCGAGGATTTTGGAGGTATTGGCATGGAAAACAATAATAACAACGAGAAGAGAAGGGTATCCAGACAGAATTGGAAGCCCGGACATCTTTATGAACTTGCCCATGGGGCCTGGACCGCTGCTTATGCTGTGATCAAGATCGCCCTGGCCGCCTTGGCGACGGTTATTTTGATCGCCGGCGTCTGCGGCGTCGTATTTGTGGGCGTCTTGGCGGACTATCTGCAGGGTGACATTCTGCCCCAGGCCGGTGTTCAGCTGGAAGGCTTTGACCTGAGTGAACCGTCCAGTGTGTACTATATCGACGAAGCCGGCAATATCCAGGTGCTCCAGAAGCTCCACGCCACCACGGAAAGCGAATGGGCGGAGTATAAGGAGATCCCCAAGGAAATGGTCTATGCCGCCGTTTCCATCGAAGATCACCGCTTCTTTGAGCACCAAGGCGTAGACTGGTTTACCACCATCAAAGCCTGTGTCGGTATGTTCATCGGCAGCGGCGATGCCGGTGGTTCGTCCATTACGCAGCAGCTCATCAAGAATTTGCTGCTGACGGAAGACACAAGCGCAGATGATGTTACGGTCCAGCGTAAGGTCCTGGAGATCTTCCGGGCTACGGAATTTGAAAAGCGTTATGATAAGGAAGTAGTTTTGGAGTGGTATCTGAACTATATCTACCTGGGCAATTCCTGTCAAGGCGTCAAAGCCGCTGCGGAAAAGTACTTCGGCAAGGAATTGGAAGATCTGAACCCTGCCGAGTGCGCCTGTATCATTTCCATTACCAATAATCCCTCCATTTTTAATCCCCTGAGCGACAAGGAAATCAAGTATAAGGGCGAAGTCCGCCAGGCCCAGGAATGGAACAAGATCCGTCGTAATGACGTTTTGTGGACTATGCGCAATTACGGCTATCTGACTGAAGAGGAATACCAGCTGGCGCTGATCCAGAGCGATACCTTGGAATTTAAAGAAGGCATTCCCTTTGAGAAGCAGTATTCTGACTGCGAAGAATGCGGCTACCATGCCCACAATGAAAACTTTGTGCTGAAGGGCGTTGTCTATTACTGCCCCCAGTGTGATACCGCTACCACCATCGGCGAAGATGCCAGCCAGGAAGTCTATTCCTGGTTCGTGGACACGGTCATCAACGACCTGGCCACCGATATGGCTACTGCCGCCGGTTTGGAAACCAATAAGGAAACTCTGGATCTTTACAGAGGTCTGATCGCCCGCGGTGGTTACCACATCTATTCTACTCTGGATCTGAAGGTTCAGAATGCTGTGGACGAGATCTATACCGATCTTGAAAAGATCCCCACCACCAGCTCTATGCAGCAGCTGCAGTCCGGTATCTGTATCGTGGATAAGGAAACCGGTGATATCGTTGCCCTTTCCGGCGGCGTTGGCGAGAAGGGTACGCACTTTGCTTACAATCGCGCCACCGTTGACCGCTTGCAGCCCGGTTCTTCCTTGAAACCTTTGAGTATCTATGCGCCCGGTTTTGAGCTTGGCATGATTACGCCCGCCACCATTATGAAGGATATGCCTGTCATGTATATCGGTAATGGTAAGGTCGACGAAAACGGCGAGGAAGGGGAGCGCTCCTTCCCGAAAAATGATGACCGGAAATACCGTTACAGCTACACGATTCTGGAAGCTATTAAAGAATCCGTCAACGCAGTATCCCTTAATACCCTGCAGACGATGGGCCTGGAGTATAGTTTCAATTTTGCAAAATATAAGTTCCGGCTGAACGGTTTGCTGGAATCCTATGTTAACTCCCAGGGTACTGTGTTCACCGATATTGCTCTGGCACCTCTGGGTATGGGCGCACCGACCATCGGCGTGTCCGTTCGTGATATGGCTGCCGCCTATTCAACATTTACAAACGGCGGTGTCTGGCGTGAAGCCCGGACTTATACCCACGTCTACAATTCCAATGGTGACCTGGTCTTCTATAATGAGCAGGAAACCGACCGGATCCTCAGCGAAAAGACCTGCAATTATATCAATTATTGCCTGTACAATGCCGTTGAAGGCGGTACCGGTACGGCTGCCCAGATCGATGGACAGAATGTCGGCGGCAAGACTGGTACCACTTCCAGCAATAAAGACCGCTGGTTCTGTGGCTTCACCGGTTATTATACCGCAGCGATTTGGTGCGGCTATGATACGCCGGAAGTGATCAAGCTTACGGGCAATAAGCGTAACCCTGCCGCCCGTTTGTTCAACATGGTTCTGGAACCGCTTCACAAGGATCTGGATGCAGCAAAGCTTTACGACGATAGCCAGTTCGTTCAAGTGGAGATCTGCAAAGACTCCGGCAAACTTGCTACAGAAGCCTGCTCTAGGGATTGCCGTGGCACCCGCGTCATGAAAGCCAACATCTACGCTTCCGATATGCCTTCTGCCTATTGCGACAAGCATATCGCTGTGGATTTCTGCACCGGCTGTAATGCTCCTGCAAATCAGTACTGCTACAAGTTCGCCCAGGTTGGCAAGACCTCTTTTACCACGGTCTATCTGGTCAAGCTGACCCAGAAGGAAGTGGATGAGATCGTCAAAGCCTGCGATCACGGCCTGGTCAGCTCCTATAAGAGCAATGACTATATCTACCTTGTGGACGATGCCGGCAATCCCGCCAATTTCTACGGCATCAATGGCGATAAGAATTACGGCCTGAGCTATCCCTATGTGGTCGGAACGACCCACTCTGCTGTCACCTGGCAGCAATATCTGGCCAGCAACCCCAGTTTCTGGTCTTAACCAAGTCGAGAAAGGGAGAAAACCATGATTTGGATTTCCGATGAATGGAAAGATTATGAGGTCCTGGATACCTCCGACGGAGAACGGCTGGAACGCTGGGGTAAGTATATCCTGGTCCGGCCCGATCCCCAGGTGATCTGGAATACCCCCCACATTGCTCCTGAATGGAAGCGCTATGATGCCCGTTATGTCCGCAGTAATACCGGCGGCGGACATTGGACGGATCATCATCTTCCTGAGCGGTGGCAGATCCGCTATAAAGATTACTTGACGTTCAATGTCAAACCCATGAATTTTAAGCACACCGGCGTGTTCCCGGAGCAGGCTGCAAACTGGGATTTTATCCGTGATACGGTCGCTGCCGCATCCGCAAAACGGCCGGTTCGGGTTCTGAATCTGTTCGCATACAGCGGCGGCGCGACCCTGGCTGCTGCTGCAGGCGGCGCAGAAGTATGGCACGTGGATGCTTCCAAGGGCATGGTAGCCTGGGCCAAGGAGAATGCCCAGGCCTCGGGCCTTGCGGACCGTCCCATCCATTGGATCGTGGACGACTGTGCCAAGTTTATCCAGCGGGAGATCCGCCGGGGACGCCGTTATGACGGCATCATTATGGACCCGCCCAGCTACGGCCGCGGACCCAGCGGTGAAATTTGGAAGATGGAGACCAGTTTCTACCCCTTCCTCCAGGAAACTGCCAAACTGCTGAGTGACGATCCGCTGTTCGTCATTATCAATTCTTATACCACCGGACTTGCGCCCTCTGCTGTGGGCTATGCTTCCGATGTGGTCTTCGGCGCAGAACACGGCGGAAAAACGTCCGTCGGCGAACTGGGCCTGCCGGTCAAGAGCACCGGGATCATGCTGCCCTGCGGCTCTACCGGCCGCTGGACGCCGTAATTTGTGGAGAAAATATGAGTACTGCGATCAAAGTCGAAAATCTGCGCTTTGCCTATCCCGGAAACGATGACCTGCCGGAAGTACCTGTGTTCGAGGATCTGTCCCTGACCATCGAAGCGGGGAGCTTTGTGGCTGTTCTGGGTGGCAATGGCTGCGGTAAATCCACTCTTGCCAAACATTTCAATTCCATCCTGCTGCCCTCCGGCGGCAAGGTTTACGTCCATAACATGGACACCGCTGACGAAGAAAAACTGGTCGCGGTGCGCCGCTGTATCGGCATGGTCTTCCAAAATCCCGACAACCAGATCGTTGCCAACGTGGTGGAGGAGGATGTGGCATTTGGCCCGGAAAATCTGGGCATCGCCAGCCCGGAGATCCGTCACAGAGTCGATCAGGCGTTGAAACAGGTTGGTATGTACGAGTATCGCCTTCATGCGCCCCATCTTCTGTCCGGCGGACAAAAGCAGCGCATTGCCATTGCGGGTATTATCGCCATGGAACCCAAGTGCATCGTCCTGGACGAGCCTACTGCCATGCTGGATCCCCGTGGCCGTCAGGAAGTGATGGACACCATCCTGCGGCTGAACCGGGAGAAGGGGATCACCATTGTGCTGATCACCCACCATATGGACGAAGCAGCCCAGGCACAGCGGGTCGTGGTCATGAGCGACGGAAAGATCGCCGCTGACGGTACGCCCCGGGAAGTGTTCTCCCAGGTGGAGCTGCTGCACAGTATCAAATTGGCTGCTCCGGACACTGTGGAACTGTGCCGGGAGCTGAATAAGCAAGGTTTTGATCTTCCGCTGGATCGACTCACTGCGGAAGAATGCGCGCAGGCACTTTACGAGCAATTAAAGGCCTGACGGGAGGAATGAACGTTGGCACCTTTTTTAGAGGTTCAGAATTTGACCCATGTTTACAGCGCCGGTACGCCTTTTGAGCATACGGCGCTGAAAGACGTGTCTTTTTCTATCGAACGGGGCGAATTTATCGGAATTATCGGCCATACCGGCTCCGGTAAATCCACCCTTATGCAGCATCTGAATGGCCTTCTCAAGCCGGACAGCGGTAAGATCCTGCTGGACGGCGTGGATATCCATACCGATAAGAAGACCACCCGTCAGACCCGCTTCCGCGTGGGCCTGGTGTTTCAGTATCCGGAATACCAGCTTTTCGAGGAAACGGTCTATCGGGATATCGCCTTTGGCCCGAAAAACATGGGTCTAAGCAAAGAAGAGATCGACCGCCGTGTGCTGGAGGCCGCCGAACTGGTAGGATTGACCCGGGAGCAGCTCCAGGTTTCTCCTTTCGACCTGTCCGGTGGACAGAAACGCCGGGTCGCCATTGCCGGCGTCATCGCTATGGAGCCGGAGATCCTCATTTTGGACGAGCCTACTGCCGGCCTGGATCCTGCAGGCAGGGAAGAGATCTTGCGTAACATCGAAGACTATCGCAAGGCAAAAAATGCCACCATCATCATGGTCAGCCACTCTATGAACGATGTTGCCCGTCTGACTGATCGGCTCATCGTCATGAATCATGCCCATGTGGCAATGGATGGCACACCCCTGGAAGTCTTTGCCCGTGCGGAGGAATTGGTGGAAATGGGCCTGGATATCCCGGAACTGACCAGAGTGTTCCTTAGATTGCAGCAACTGTGTCTGCCCGTAACCCCGGTGTACACCATGGAACAGGCTGTTTCTGCCTTGGTGCAGCTGAAGGGAAGGGAATGCCATGCTTAAAGATATCACTTTGGGCCAGTTTTTCCCCGGCAATTCCGTGATTCACCGGCTGGATCCCAGAACAAAGCTGCTGTTCCTCATTATCTATATCGTTGCGCTGTTCCTGGCTGTCTGGTGGGTTTCCTACGCCCTCATCCTGGCCTTTTTGGTCACAGCCATCTGGGTATCCCAGGTGCCCCCCAAAAGCTTTTTCAAGGGCCTGAAAACCTTGTCCTTTATTTTGATCTTCACCGGCCTACTAAACCTGTTCTTCACCCAAGGTGAGCATGTCCTGGTGTCGTTTTTGGGCGTTACCATCACCATGGAAGGCCTGGAGCGGGCCATTTTGATGATCGCCCGGATCATGATGCTGATCTGCGGCACCTTCCTGCTGACCTACACCACTTCGCCCATCGCCCTGACCGACGGTCTGGAATCCCTGCTTTCCCCGCTGAAGGTGCTGAAAGTGCCGGTTCATGAACTGGCAATGATGATGTGCATCGCGCTGCGGTTCATCCCCACGCTGATTGAGGAAACGGATAAGATCATGTCCGCGCAGAAGGCCCGTGGCGCCGATTTTGAATCCGGCAAGCTGATGGATCGGGTAAAAGCCTTGATCCCCATCCTTGTTCCGCTGTTTATCAGCGCTTTCCGCCGTGCTGACGAGCTGGCTACCGCCATGGAATGCCGCTGCTACCAGGGCGGCGAAGGCCGCACCAAGATGAAACTCCTGCGGTATACGAAATATGACTATACAGCCTTCCTGGTGGGCATCGTCCTGCTTGCGGCTGTTTGTGGTCTGCGGAGCGTTGGCTTATGAGAAATATTTGCCTGTTTTTGACTTATTTGGGCACCCATTACCACGGCTGGCAGATTCAAAAGAACTTGCCCACCGTCCAGGAGACCATGGAAAAAGCCATTGAAATGATCACCGGCACCCGTGTCCATGTCACCGGATGCGGTCGTACTGATGCCGGCGTCCACGCCAAGTGCTATGTAGCCAATTTCCGAACGGACTCCACCATTCCCTGTGACCGGCTTCCTTATGCGCTGAATACCCATCTGCCCCAGGATATCGTGGTCACCAAAGCCTTTGAAGTCCACGAAAACTTCAATGCCATCGGTTCCTGCGCCCGGAAGGAGTACACCTATCTGATCTATAACTCCCGGCTGAAAGATCCGTTTTATGTGGATCGCGCCTGGTTTTATCCCAAGCACCTGGATGAAAGGATCATGCAGGCCGCCGCAGAACAGTTTGTGGGCACCCATGATTTTGCCGCGGTCAGAAGTGTTGGCACCGATGTGAAATCCACGGTCCGAACCGTATATCATTATAACGTGGAGCGGGATGGGGATGTGATCGCCCTGAAAGTCTGCGCCAACGGTTTCCTTTATAACATGGCCCGCGCCATGGCTGGTACCGTGGTCTATGCCGCGGAGGGGAAAATTCGCCCGGAAGAGATCGGCCAGATCCTCGACAGCGGCAACCGCACCGCTGCAGGGCCTACAGTACCCCCCGGTGGACTTTACATGACTCATTTGTGGTACGATGACGGCATCGAAAAGTTCGAATGCACGCCCCACCGGCCTGTATTTTGAGGAGGAAATATCGTGTATCGCAAGGTATTCCAACGGATCGCATGCATAATGCTGGGCATCGCATTAGCCTTCATCGCGTATGCGCTGAATCACCCGGAATTTTCGTTTCCGTGGTCCAATGGCATTACCTACACCATCTATGCCATCTACCTTGGCATCATGGTGCTTCTTTTCCTCCTGTCTCGTAGGTAAGCCATATAATTTATACAATATTCATCCTTTTCAGCGTGTTTTGTGCTAAAATGCGCTGAAAAGGAGATTTTCCTTGTTTAAGGAGTGATAGTATGCAACCCAAACTTTGCACCAAGTGTAAAAAGAATATCGCCGTGGTGTTTATCACCAAGATCGAAAACGGCCAGACCTTGAATGAGGGCTACTGCATCAAGTGTGCCCGGAGCCTGGGCATTCCTCAGATCGACCAGGCGGTTGCCCAGATGGGCTTTTCCGATGAAGATCTGGACACCCTTTCTGACGAAATGAGCAATATGTTCGGCCAGATCGACGCCGGCGACCATGACGATGATGATATGGACAGCCAAACTGCCACATTTCCCATGCTGAACCAGCTTTTTGGCGGACTTCAGAATAATAACGACCTGCCTGCAAAGCCCCGTCCTGAACCCAAGAAGGAGAAGGAAACTGACGGCGAGCATCCCAAGAAGAAGGCCAAAAAGCACAAATTCCTGGATAGCTACTGCATGGATCTGACTGGCCGCGCCCGGGCAGGAAAGCTGGATAAGGTCATTGGCCGGGATGTGGAAACGGAGCGGGTGATCCAGATCCTGAACCGCCGGCAGAAGAACAATCCCTGCCTCATCGGTGAGCCCGGTGTTGGTAAAACCGCCATTGCCGAGGGCTTGGCCCAGCGGATCGCCGCCGGCGATGTGCCCTATAAACTGCGGGATAAGGAAGTATTTCTGCTGGATCTGACGGCCCTGGTGGCCGGTACCCAGTTCCGTGGCCAGTTTGAGAGCCGTATGAAGAGCCTCATCGGTGAGATCAAGGAGTGCGGCAATATCATCCTGGTCATTGATGAGGTGCACAACCTGGTTGGCGCCGGCGATGCCGAAGGCAGCATGAACGCCGCCAATATACTCAAACCCGCCCTCTCCCGTGGTGAGATCCAGGTCATCGGCGCGACTACTTTCGCCGAATACCGCAAATATATTGAAAAGGACGCCGCTCTGGAGCGCCGTTTTCAGCCGGTTTCCGTAGCTGAGCCCACCATCGAAGAAGCGGTGCTGATCATGCAGGGTGTCGCCAAAGCCTATGCAGAATTCCACGGCGTCCGGATCTCTCCGGAGATCGCCCGTCAGTGCGTCATTCTCTCCGAGCGGTATATCACCGACCGTTTCCTGCCGGATAAGGCCATTGACCTGCTGGACGAAGCCTGTTCCGATGTGAATCTGCGGTGCAAGGAGATCTCCGAGCTGGCAGAACTGAAGAAAGAGCGGGATGATTACGAACTGGAACTGCGGATGCTCAACGAAGACACCGAGAACCAGAATTATGAACGCCTGGCGCACATCCGCAGCCGCCTGCTGCAGATCGCTGCCCGAATCGAAGAACTGGAGCAGATTCCTGCGCCTGCGGTGACCATGGAGAATCTGGCCCGGATCATTGAACTTTGGACCAAGATCCCTGCCACTAAGATCAAAGCCCAGGAATACCAACAGATCAGCGGTCTGAAGGATCGCCTGCTGCAGCATATCGTGGGCCAGGATGAAGCCGTGGATGCTGTGGCACGGGCCATCCGCCGCCACAGAGTGGGCATTTCCGCCAAGAAGCGGCCTGTTTCTTTCATCTTTGCCGGTCCTACGGGCGTTGGCAAGACGGAACTGGTCAAGCGGCTGGCTGACGATCTGTTTGACAGCGTAGACAGCTTGATTCGTCTGGATATGTCCGAATATATGGAAAAACACACGGTTTCCAAGTTGATCGGTTCTCCTCCCGGTTATATCGGCTATGAAGAAGCCGGCCAGCTGACGGAAAAGATCCGCCGCAGACCTTATTCCGTGGTCCTTTTTGATGAGATCGAGAAGGCGCACCCGGATGTGCTGAATGTGCTGCTGCAGGTTTTGGACGACGGCCGCATCACCGATGCCCAGGGCCGCCTGGTTAATTTTGAGAATACGGTCATCGTCATGACCACCAATGCCGGCTCTGAAGGCCGTGTAGGCGGCATGGGCTTCGGAAAAACGGACGATGAGATGGTCAACGACAAGACCATGAAGGCTCTGCGGGAATTCCTGCGGCCGGAGTTCATCAACCGCGTAGACGAGATCATCACCTTCCGTCATTTGTCTGAGGAGCATTTCCTGGGTATCGCGGACATCATGCTCCGGGAACTGCGGGACAGCCTGGCTGATCGCGGCCTGACCGTGACCTGGGATGACGAACTGGGCCAGTATCTGACAAAGAAGGCCTATTCTCTTGCTTACGGCGCCCGGAATCTCCGCCGGACCATCCAGAAGGAACTGGAAGATCCCATCAGCGAGAAGATCATCGATTCCTTCGAAAAGCCCATTTCCACCATTCATATTGCGGTTGTGGGCGGTAAGATCCAGCTGCAAACTGCATAAATTCTTCCCCGGAAGGTTCGCCTTCCGGGGTTTTCTTGCAAAATCCGTCAAATTGTGTTATTCTAAAGAAAAAATGATCTGGAGGAATTTCTATGAAGATCCTGGTTCTGAACGGCAGCCCAAAAGGGGAGTACAGTATTACATTGCAAACCGTCCGCTATCTTGAAAAGCTCCACCCGGAGCATGAATTCGAGGTCCTTCATGTGGGTCAGCGGATCAAGTCCATCGTAAAAGATCCCACCGCCGCATTTGAGGCAGTAAAGAATGCTGAAATGCTGCTGTTTTCCTACCCGGTCTATACCTTTATCGCCCCGTACCAGCTTCATAAGTTTATCGAACTGCTCAAAGACTCCGGTATCGATTGCGCCGGTAAATTCGCCACTCAGATCACCACCTCCAAGCATTTCTACGATGTAACCGCCCACCGCTATGTTCAGGATAATTGCCAGGATCTGGGGATGAAATTCATCCGCGGACTATCTGCGGATATGGATGACCTGCTGAAAGAAAAGGGGCAGCTGGAAGCCCGGAACTTCTTCGATTATGTCTGCGCCTGCGTTGCATCGGACCGTTACGAGCCCAAGCCCGCACCTATTCCTGTTCCTGCTCACAAGCCCATTACTGTCCCGGCGGACCGGGAAGGGGAGAAGCCCGGCGATGTTGTGATCCTTACTACCTGCGCTGCAGATGATCTTCAGTTGCATAATATGATCGCCCGCTTCCGTGCCGTATTCCCCCGAAAGACCCGGGTGGTCAATCTCCTGGAATATCCCTTCCGGGGCGGCTGTTTAGGCTGTTTCAATTGCGCCGTCAGCGGCAAGTGTATCTATGTGGACGGCTTCGATGAATATCTGCGAAACGAGATCCAAACCGCCCAGTCCATCGTTTATGCCTTCACCATCCGGGATCACTCCATGGGTGCCGCCTTTAAGCTCTACGACGACCGTCAGTTCTGTAACGGTCACCGCACCGTCACAATGGGTATGCCCATCGGCTATCTGGTCAGCGGAGATTACAGCCGGGAATTCAATCTGCAGACTATTATCGAGGGCCGCGCCCAGGTAGGCACCAATTTCCTGGCGGGCGTTGCAACGGATGAATTCGATCCTGACCGCGCCATCGATGATTTGGCCCAAAATCTTCAATACGCCCTGGAACATTCCTATGTCCCGCCCCAGAATTTCTACGGCATTGGCGGCATGAAGATCTTCCGGGATCTGATCTGGCAAATGCAGGGCATGATGAAGGCAGACCATAAATTCTATAAACAGCACGGTCAGTATGACTTCCCCCAAAAGCAATGGCCCACCATGCTGAAAATGTATCTGGTCGGTTTCCTGATCTCCAACCCCAAGGTCAAAGCCAAAATGGGCAATGCCATGAATGAGGGCATGATCGCGCCCTATAAGAAAGTTCTGGACAATATGAAATAAAGAAGAGGGAGGCAAATGCCTCCCTCAATTTCTTACATATCCAGTTTTTCGTCCAATTTCTGCTTGGCGTTTGCAGCCGCATCCTCCACAGCGTAAGCAGCTTTCTGGGCGGCCTTACGAACAGTGCAGTTCTTCGGCAGCATCATGGCAGTCACTGCGCCTGCGGCCAGACCAACACCCATGGAAATGGCAAATCCGGTCAGTTTCATGGCGATCCCTCCTTTCAGGCCTAGTATGCCCGAATGGAGCGGAATTTTGTCTGGAAAATGCGAAACCTTGAATTACTTGCGGATCTCCTTGGCAATATAAATGGGACGATCCTTGCTCTGTTCAAAGATCTTGCCCACATATTCGCCGATAATGCCGATGCACAGCAGCTGAATGCCGCCCAGCAGCAAGATCAATACAATGATCGTGGCATAGCCGGGAATAGGGATCCCAATAATGAATTTCTCCAGCAGCACGAACAGCAGGTAAACCATGGATGCGGCGGAGGTCAGAATGCCAAGATACGTTGCCAGGCGCAACGGTTTCGTGGAAAAACCGATAATGCCTTCAATGGCGTAGTTCAGCAGCTTCGTGAAGCTCCACTTTGTTGTGCCCGCCACACGCTCACAGGCGGTGTAGGGAATGAAGTGGCTGTTATAGCCCACCCAGGCGAAGATGCCCTTGCTGAAACGGTGCACTTCGGTCATCTCCAGGATGCTGTCCCGAACACTGCGGCGGAAGGTACGGAAGTCGCTGGCATCCGAGCGGAGCTGTACATCTGACAGCTTGTTGATCAGCGTGTAGAAGGATTGCTTGAACAAAGAAAGTACTTTACCCTCGCCGCGGCGATCCTGGTAGGCGGCCACCACGTCGGTCTGAGGCTCATCATCCAGGATCTGCACCATGTCCCGGGCGATCTCCGGCCGCTGCTGCAGATCCGCATCGATCAGGCAGATATATTCGCCGTCGGCATGCTGCAAGCCTGCGTACAATGCGGCCTCTTTGCCGAAATTCCGGGAAAAGGAAATGATCTTGATGGGGCACTTCTTGGCTTCGTGGAGCTTTTTCAGATTGTGCCAGGTGGCGTCCCGGCTGCCATCGTCCACGAATACGATCTCAAAATCATATCCGCAGCCGGCAAATGCGCCGATGGCGGCATCCTGGAAAGCGGCAACATTTTCCGCTTCATTATAGCAGGGGACAACAAGGGATAATTTCATAGCGTTCAACTCGCAATCATCTATATTCTGTGGCTTATGATACCCTAAAATTCAAAGAATGTCAACACAGCGAAAATTACGCACCCGCAGGTTGCCCCGCGGGTGCGATCGAAGGTTCATTTACCAAATAATAACTCTCTTGGAAGGTGCCAGGTACATGCCGTCGGTCTTCTTGACATTGAAAGCAGCATACCATTCGGGGAAGTTTCTCGGAGGCATATTGGCCCGGAGATAACAGGGACCGTGGACATCCACCTGCAGCAGCAGAGCCTGGTACTCGGGCTTGGCCTTCTGGCACCATACCCGTGCCCAGTTGCAGAAATATTCCTCGAAGGAAACGCCCTCGGAGTTGGACATAATGTCCAGAGTGACTGCCATACCGCCGTTGTCGGCGATGTTTTCGCTGACGGTGAACTTGCCGTTGACCGTGCCCCAGGGCAGCTCAATACCGTCAAACTGCTTGACCATGGCGGCGACCTTCTTGTTGAACTTCCGCTCGTCAGCCTTGGTCCACCAGTTGTTCAGGTTGCCCAGCTCGTCGCACTTGGCGCCGTTGGAGTCGAATGCATGGGAGATCTCATGGCCGATGACGGCGCCGATGCCGCCCAAATTCTCGGATCTCGTCTGGTTGATGGAGTAGAAGGGGGCCTGGAGAATGCCGGCAGGGAAGGTGATGTCGTTGACAAAGGGATCATAGCAGGCGTTGACCATGTGTCCGGGCATTGCCCAATGGGTGCGATCCACTTCCTGGCCCAGCTTGGCGAAGTTCTCTTCCATACGGATTCTTCTCAGAGAAGTGACGATGTCAAACAGGGACTTCCGATCATCGAACACCAGCTTGTCATACAGCGCTTCCACCCGGTCGGGATAGGCCAGTTTCAGGCCCATCTTGCTCAGCTTCAGAATGGCCTTATCCTTGGTGGCCTGCTCCAGAATGTCGTTGGTGGCGATGCGCTTCTGATAGGTGGCAACGATCTGCCGGACGATCTCGGTGATGTCCTTCTTGGCTTCCTCGCCGAAGTACTTCTCGCCGTAGTACAGGCCCACAGGCTCGCTGTACATACCGGATGCCAGCTGGTAAGCAAACTTTTCTGCAGAAGAGTTGGCAGCGATGCCGGACAGGGCTCTGCGGAAAGCGCCGCCCAGATCCCGCAGTTCTTCGGACAGCAGGCTGCAGCTGCCCATCAGGGTCACAACATAGGCCCAGTTCTTGTAAGCCTCAAAGGTATCCGCGTTGAATACTTCCTTGAAATTCTTGAAGTATCTGGGCTCTGCCACAATGATCTCCTCGGGGATATAACCGAACAGATCCTTCAGCAGCCGCTTCAGGTTCAGAGGCTTCACCATGCCGGCCACTCTGCCGGTCTTCATGGGATTGTACATCTTGACATACTCAGACCATTCCTCGCTGGTCTTAACGTACTTGGCAACCAGCGCGTCGAATGCCAGGGTATCCCGGATCAGCAGTTCGATCTCTTCCTCGCTGTGACCGGCCAGAGCCAGCACCTGCTTGGTAGAGGTGGTCCACAGGTTCAGCAGCATATCTCTCTGCTGCTCCCGGCCTTCATGATAGTAGGAGGCGTCGGGCAGGATCACGCTGGGGCCCTGGATCATCACACAGTGATGGGTGGTGTCCTTCATGTTGGGCTCCACGGCGATGCTGATGGGCATAGCGATGTCCTTCAGGATCAACTCCTTGGCCCGCAGATTGAAGCTGCGCAGGCTGCCCAGCTTCTTCAGGATGGCCAGGTGCTTCAGTGCCGGCTTGATGCCGTGTCTTTTCTTCCGTCTGACATCCTTGGCCAGGGTGTACAGTGTGCAGGCCCGGGCCAGATGATCGTTAGGATAATTCTTTGCCTTGCACATGGCATTGAACTCGCCGATCATCAGCTTCTCGACATCGGTGCTGAGGGCAGCGAAGCCGCCGGCAACAGGCATATCATCGGGAATCACCAGTTCGTCCAGTTTCGCCTGGTTAACGTAGGTATACAGGTCGTCTTGAATTCTTACTTTTTCCATAATTTTCTCCTTTATATGAAAATTAATGATGATTGCCTTGATTATACCAAAGGAATTTCGATTTGTAAATAGATTTGCTTCACTGAGTTTTCTGCGATCATCCGAATATATATATAAAAACCAACAGAAGCGCCGCAGGCGTATTTCACGCACAAAGGCATTTCACAAATCACGCAAGGGATTCATCGTTGAAAAAGACCCATGCTTTGATACAAAGCATGGGTCTTTTTCTGGTGGAGCCGAGGGGAATCGATTTACATTTTTGCCAAAGGCAAAAATAATTGTGTCGCCGGGACCCTACCCGGCGAGCAACAGTCCCCCGGACTGTTGCATTTAGATGGGTTCAATTCCCATCGTCTGAATACCTATACCATAACAAAGGTCCACCCAAATGGGTGGACCTTTGTTATGGTGGAGCCGAGGGGAATCGAACCCCTGTCCGAAAGCAACTTGGAAAGAACTTCTCCGGGCGCAGTTTGTTATTTACATTCCCTTACCGAGTCGGGAACAAACACCCTAAACGGCTTAGTAGCTTCATAATGCATGGTACGCGCAAAGCTTTGCGTACGCACGGTCTCCACTCAAATCACACCCGAGCCCGGCTCGTGGACCTTCCGGGGCGGATGGGCGCCTAATTAGGCAGCCAGAGCAACAGTATTGTTGTCAGTTAAATTTAAAAAGTACCCGTTTTATCGTGGTCAGGCGCCACGGCCCGCTATTCCAGCCTCACTACCCCCGTCGAAACCAGTACGGCCCCGTATGAGGTGGTGGGATGGCTGGCATCCCACCTTTCATTTAGAATCTTCCGTAAGGATCCGGCAGTTTCTTGGGTTCGGGGTACACTTCGCCGTGGGTATCCACGGTAATGGAAGCGATCTTCTGCTCATTCACAGGCCGGTCCTGAGGGCCGGTCTTGGTGCCAGCGATGGCATCCACCACATCCATGCCGGAAGTGACCTTGCCGAATGCGGCATACTGGCCGTCCAGATGCCGGGCATCCTGGTGCATGATGAAGAACTGGGAACCGGCGGAGTTGGGGGAGGAGGAACGGGCCATGCTCAGAACGCCGCGCTTATGCTTCAGATCGTTCTTCACACCGTTGAAGATGAATTCGCCCTTGATGCAGTAGCCGGGGCCACCCATGCCGGTGCCATCGGGGCAGCCGCCCTGGATCATAAAGCCAGCGATGACCCGGTGGAAGATCAGACCGTCATAATAGTTGTGATTGGCCAGATCAATGAAATTGTAAACGCTCTGGGGTGCCTTTTCGGGATACAGCTCGCCCTCGATGACGCCGCCGTTTTCCATGGTGATCTTAAAAGTAGGATTTGCCATAATCAGTACCTCTCTTTCATGGCCCGCTGGATCTGACGCTTAGCGTCCGCCACAGCCGCAGCCTCTCGTTTGTCGTATAGTTTTTTACCTTTGCACAGGCCGATCTTCACCTTCACCCGGCTGCCTCTTAAGTACACGGACAGGGGAATCAGGGAATAACCGTCCTGCTTGACTTTTCCGTAAAGCCGCATGATCTCCCGGCGGTGCATCAGCAATCTCCGGGGCCGGCGGGAGTCCACATTGAACCGGTTGCCGTGATCATAAGGGGAGATGTGCATCTGATTTACCAGAAGCTCGCCATTTTTCACGCCGCACCAGGCATCTTTCAGATTCAGATTGCCCGCACGGACGGATTTGACTTCCGTTCCCACCAGCTCGATGCCGGCTTCATATTCTTCTTCGATGAAATATTCATGCCGGGCCTCCCGGTTGGTGGCGATCACTTTGATCGATATCTTATCCAATGGCGCACCTCCTGTCCATACAAATGCTTCCAGAGTATTATAACACAGCTGTCAAGTAAGTATAACGGCCTTGCTGCGGATTTTTCGCAGCAGCTTCATAAATAGGAACCCGATTTCATAAACCGCCAGGCACATCACCCAAATCACGATGCTCCGCAGCAGCAGATCCTCAAATTCGTAGATCCGACCCACCACGATCCCCGCAGCCATATGCAGAATATAGATCCAGAAAGATGCATCTTTTCCGACCCAGTTGTAGTAAAAGTCCGCTTTGGGAGAGGGGAGTCCCAGGAAGAACAGCAGCAAAAAGGCTGTCGCCGGTATGGTAGAAGCGTAGACCTCCGTCTCCACCAGGTCGTGTTCCCGAATCTGCAGCAGGAAAAACAGCATACCCAGGCATAGGTAGATATATTTGTACCACTGTTTTTTGTGCAGATCAAACTGTGCCAGCAGGTAACCCATACCAAAGAAGGGCAGTCCCATAAACCAGGCATTCCTGGTGTAACGGATGGGCATATCCGTGTACTGAAACAGCCGCATATACCCACCAAAGAAGATCTGAACAGCCAATGTGACCGGAACGATCCAGAAGTAATAATGCTCCTTTTTGAATCGCACCAGCAGATAGTGAACCAGTGACACGATAAACAGCGCGATCAAAAACCAAAGCTGTGCGCCGCTGTAGGTAATAGGCCGGTTCAAAAATACAAAGTCAAACCAGAAATCCTCATAAAACAGGGTAGTGAAGTAATACCCAACGCCCTTGTCATCCACATAGCACAGGATAAAATCAAAAACAATGTAGAAGGCAAAGCCGAAGACCATGTACTTCAGACTTCGCTTGATAAATGTCATGGCACCGCTTTGTCTGCTCGATGCATCGATCCGGTAATTGAAATATCCGCTGATGGCAAAGAACATGGGCACAGCCAGCCGATATACCGGGTGATAGTCATAGGTCTCCCAGGTAAAATGGATGGAAATGATCATCCAGCACAGCACCAGCTTCATCAGATCCAGCCAAAGATTTCTGCCTTTTCTCATGCTCATGCTTCCTCCAGGAGAAATGCCGTCAAATCGGCCGGGTCATAGAACGTATAGTCACACAGATGCTCCATTTCCTTGCAGATCCCGTCGAATCCTATTCGTCCCCAGCCCGCAAAGGCAATGGGACAGCCGGCATTGCGGGCCATGCTGACAGCAAATTTCATATCGTCCACCATAAGGATCTGCTCCGGAATGATGCCATACTGCCGGCACACTTCCTCAATGGCATAGGTGTTGGGCTTCCGATGCTCCTGGGGCAGATCCCAGCCAAAGAGCAGATCCGGCTCCAGAGCGTAATGAGCCCGGTAATCCCGCAGGATGTTCTCGTTCGCAGACATAGAAGACACCACGATCTTGCCGCCTGCCGCACGGTACTGTTCAAGAAGCTGACCGATTCCGGGGAAGGCATCGGGGATATGAGTCCTGGCGTATTCTTTCCAGTATAAATACTCTTCCTGGAGTTCTTCTTCCGTCATGGAAAACCGCTCCCTGCACATCTGCACGAAGGGCATGCGGCTGCATCCGTCGATATATTCATCCAATGTGATGGTCATGCCCGGCCGGTACAGTTCCAAAAACCGACAAAAACAGGGGTAATTCACCGTCGCTTCGCTTTGAACGACGGTATCGTCGTGGTCTAAAACCAGGCAGGGGAATCGCAACATGATTTATCGCTCCTCGATGGTGATGATGTTTGTTTCCGGATCGATGCTGATCCGGTAGCTGCCGCCGGGCAGGATAATATTGCTGTGATGGTCGGTCTCATACGCAACCGCGCAATCTTCCGATATGCATTCCGTTCCGTACCACTGTCCCAGAATGTCATTGAAGATCTTCAGCTTGGAAGTCCACTGCAACGTCACTTCATAGACCCACAAGCCGTTCTGTTGGGTCAGAATGTGATCATTCGAGATATTCCAATCTGTGTAATCCGCCCGGATATACCAGCCCGTGGGAGCTGCAGGGGGCTTTGCATCTGCATTTTCGTCGGTCTTCTCCAGGAATTTCGTCATGTTCCGGATCTTGGCATCCAGATACTCCCGGAAGGAGATGTTGCCCTGGGAAGAAAAGTCGGAAGTCTTCTCCAGATCAAAGGACAGATACAGATGGCCTGCATTATGGAATTCCTTGCCGAGTCTTGCATCTTCGGCGTAGTGGCGTTCTGCGATGTTATAAAGCCGGCGGAAGTTGTCGTAGGTAAACCAGTGACCCTTGGCGATCTCCTTCAGCAGTTGGGCATATTCGCGTACATAGTGTCCGCCTTTGATCACGGAATAGCGGAACAGGGGGCTGCGCTGTTCGTCATTTGTTGCCAGTACCGTCGTTCCAAAGGGATCATCCGCCGTCAGGCCGTGGCCCGTGGGATTCCAGTGGGTGGTGACGCCCAAACAGCGGTCATAGTCATAGGGAATGATGATGGCCTTCCCGTTGTCAGCACGGAAATACAGATAGCAGTTGTTGTAATTGTTCCGCAAATCGTCCGGATTACCCAGCAGATAAGACACGGCGCAGTAGGGGAGGAAGGATTCCAGATCCACAAGACCTGCAAAATCCTCCTTTGTGACCGAGCCATCGTTGAGTTCCAGGATCAGCTTCTTCAGCGATTCGTGGGCAGAGGTCTTCTTGTTCGTCTTGAGGTCGTAGGCATAGAATTTGCCCTCATCCTCATTTTCGATACCCACCGATTGGAAGCTGGTGAAGTTGCCGTTATGATTGCCGGCCCAGCCGATCTTGTAAAGATCGCCCCCCAGTGCCTCCTGGGGCAGATTCTTTTCCAGAAATACCTTGTCGATGGGCTCATTGATGCTGAAAACGCCCATGTGATTGCCTGCCCAATTCAGCGTGGCCAAATTGGTGTGGGGCGCTAAGACACCATACTGCCGATAGGTGGCGTAGGCGAAGTATTCCTTCAGATACGTGCTGTCGTCACATCGATTCCACCGCAGATCCATCTTTTCCAACGTGGCAAAGGTGCGGTTTTTCCGTTCTTTCCGGGTTTGGGCGTCCCAGACCTTGGCTTCCGAACCGTAATAGGCCGGGTCATCAAAGGTTTCCTGGAAACTGATCTTCAGATGGATAATGTTGTAGATGCCGTTTTGCGGATCGTAAAAATCCGTCCGGGATGTATTTCCCTTCATTCGTACGCCCACTTCTTCAATGGTGTAGGTATGGCGTGCGCCGTCGGGGGTGGTGATGGTGATGTGCAGATCACCCTTGCGGTAGATGGGGGACTTGGTGCCGTTGCGGTCATACCGGTCATAATCGGCCTGCATTTTGGCAAGTTCTCCGGGGGTCATATCCAGCTGCAGGTCGATTTTGTTTTCAATGTCAAACAGAAGACCAAACAGCGCTTCTTCATCATCCGTCACCGGTTCAGTCGGCTCCGGTCCGTCTGCCGGCTCCGAAGGGGCAGTGGGCACAGTGGGTTTCGGACCCTCCGTCGGCTGAGTAGGTGTGTTCGGTTCTGTTGCAGGTGTCGGATCCGTTGCTTGCGTAGGGATCGTCGGAGCAGCCGGATCTGTTTCCGTAGGGGGCGTTGTCCCATCCGTGGGCCGGGTCACGGGAATCGTCGGAGTCCCATCCGTAGGGGATGCCGGCGCCTCCGTGCAGCCCATCATGGACAGCAGCAGTACAAATATCAGCAAAACAGCTGTAAAACCCTTCATTTTCTCACCTCTTTGCTCTCCATTATAGCAAATCTTTCCATCATAGGCAACAGTAAATTCCTCTTGCTTATTGCGAACGAATGTGCTATAATAAAACAAACGATTAAAGGGGGTGTCCTGCATGGTGCGTAATCAGCCGGTGGATGTGATCTCCGTGTGCAGCGCCGATGGGGACATCCGCCCTCTGCGGTTGCGGATGGAAGATGAGCAGCATCAGCTTTTGCGGGTGGACATTTTGGAGATCATCAGCATGAAGCCGGTGCAGTTCGTGGGCATCGAAGCCCAGATCTTTCTGTGCCGGGCATTGGTGCGGGGAAAAGAATGGCTCTTTGAATTGAAATACACCATCCGCACCCATAGCTGGTGCTTTTACAGGAGGATCTACTGATGGCAGAGCGGATCATTTTTCACGTGGATGCCAATTCCGCATTTTTAAGCTGGTCGGCGGTCTACCGGGTCAAGGTACTGGGGGAAGAAGAGGATCTGCGGGAAGTGCCCTCCGTGGTGGCCGGCGATAAAGAATCCCGGCATAGCATCATCCTGGCCAAATCCGGCCCTGCCAAAAAATACGGCATCCAAACCGGCGAGCCCCTGTTCCAGGCCCTGGAAAAATGCCCGGATCTGCGGATCGTCCAGCCGGACTACCCTTTATATGTGGAGTGCAGCCGGCATTTTGTAAATATTCTGAAGGAGTTCAGCCCCTGCGTTCAGCAGTATTCCATCGATGAAGCCTGGGTGGACATGACCGGCACCCAGCGGCTTTGGGGCACGCCCCGGCTGGCGGCGGAGAAAATGCGCAGCCGGATCAACGAAGAATTGGGCTTTACCGTCAATATCGGCATTTCCTCCAATAAACTCCTGGCCAAAATGGCCGGCGATTTTGAAAAGCCCAACAAAGTCCATACCCTGTTCCCGGAGGAAATGGAAACAAAATTCTGGCCGCTGCCCGTCCGGGATCTGTTTCTCGTTGGCGCAGCCACAGAGCGGAAGCTGAAACTTTTGGGCATCTATACCGTCGGCGACCTGGCCAAAGCCGATGTCCACCTGCTCAAACGCCGGCTGGGCAAACACGGAGAGACCATCTGGCACTTCGCCAACGGCCGCAATGCAGAGGCGGTGACCCCCGAGCCGGCAGAAGCCAAAGGCTACGGCAACTCCGTCACCACGCCCCAGGATGTGGTGACCCACGCCCAGGCCCACCAGGTCCTTCTGAGCCTGTGTGAGACCGTGGCCAGCCGGATGCGTAAGGATGGCAAATGCGGAAGCTGTATCAGCATCCACCTGCGGACGGATGCCTTCATCCATTTTTCCCATCAAGCCATGCTCTCCGGCGCTACCAATATCACTTCCGAGATCTTTCAGGCTGCCTGCCAGGTCTTTGACGAAGCCTGGGACGGCGTTACGCCCCTGCGGCAGCTTGGTGTCCAAATGACCCGCCTGAGCAGCCAGCCTTATCAGCAGTATGATCTCTTTTCCGGTATGTCCCCGGCCCAATACGAGCGGAAACTGAAGCTGGATGAAACCGTGGATGCCCTCCGGGATAAATTTGGGGAGGATATCCTCCGCCGGGGCAAATTCGCGGACAAACCCGGGGAGCATATGGCCGGCGGCTTGGATAAAGCCCGCCGCACCGGTATCACAAAACCCATCCCCGATGAATTTTAAGTGGAAATCGGATCGCCTTTGGTGTATGATGTAAGAAAAGGGAGGGTCTTCTATGAGCTATGTAACCTTTTACCGCAATGATCCCAACGCCCCCAAAACCACCATGCCCACCCACCTGGGCTCCAACGCCATCATCACCTGGGACGGCAAGCTCCTGCTTGAAAAGCGCCGCGACTCCGATTCCTGGGGATTGCCCGGCGGCGGCGTAAAAAAGACCGAAACGGGCCGGGATGCCATTGCCCGGGAAATATATGAAGAGTTGGGCCTGCGGATTCCCAAGGACCGCTTTCAGAAACTGAAGGTCTACGGCGAGCCCGGCCGCATCGCCGCCTACCGGGACGGCAGCGTCTGGCAGATGGTCATCGTGGTCTATGGCCTGGAACTTTCGGAGCAGCCCCACCTTTGGATCAGCGCCGAATCCAAAGAACTGCGCTTTTTTACGAAAGAGGAAGTCCGAACCATCGAGATCCCCGTGACCCATTCCGACATCGTGGAGGAACTGTTTCTGAATAAGCACCCTTGAAGATGAATATTTTCACTTCTTATGCAAAAAATGCAAATTATACTTGTATATTCATAATTTTTATGCTATGATGCATACACAAAAATCGTGGGTCATTTCGCCCACCAGTGATGCATGATTGGATATGAAACTGTGGATATTTTAAAGAAAATCAAAGGTCATGAAGACCTTGTAAAATTGAATGATGATGAGCGGCAGCGCCTCTGCGCCCAATTGCGGCAGTTCCTGGTAGAGCAGGTTTCTCAAACCGGCGGCCATTTGGCCTCCAACCTGGGTGTTGTGGAGTTGACGGTCGCCATCGAAACGGTGTTCGACACCGCCAAAGACCGCCTGGTATTTGATGTAGGTCATCAGTCTTATGTCCATAAGCTGCTGACCGGACGCCAGGCGGATTTTGCCCGTTTACGGCAACTTGGCGGCATCGCCGGTTTCCCGAAACCGGGGGAGAGCGTGACCGATTCCTTTGTCGCCGGCCATGCATCTAGTGCCGTCTCCATCGCCCTGGGCATGGCCCGGGCCCGGACGCTGCAAAACCAGGACCATAAAGTCATTGCTCTGGTGGGCGACGGCGCCGCCACCGGCGGCATGGTCTACGAGGGCCTTAACGATGCCGGCGACAGCCGGGAGCCCATGATCGTGATCCTCAACGATAACGAAATGTCCATCGACCGGAATGTGGGCGGCATGGCCCGCCACCTCTCAAAGCTTCGCAGCGGTGCAAAGTACTTGGGCGCAAAAGCACGTTACCGCCGCCTTCTTGCGAAACTCCCCGGTGGTAAGGCCATCTATACCTTCACCAGCCGCATCAAGAACTGGCTGAAAAGAGTCTTTCTTCCCGGTACGGTGTTTGAGCACATGGGTTTCAATTACTTTGGCCCGGTAGATGGCCATGATCTGAACGAACTCATTGCTCTTCTCACAGCCTGTAAGGATATGAAAGAACCGGTCCTGATCCATGTCCTGACCCACAAGGGCCACGGCTACGCCTTTGCGGAAGAAAACCCTGCCCAATTCCACGGCGTGGGCAAATTCGACCCCGAAACCGGCAAAACCAATCCCTCTGCCACCGTTTCTTTCTCCGATACCTTTGGTAAAACCATGTTATCCCTGGCAAGGGAGAATGACCGCCTTTGCGCCATTACCGCAGCCATGCCCGGCGGCACAGGCTTGCTGGAATTCAAGAGTACCTATCCCAAGCGGCTGTTTGATGTGGGTATTGCGGAAGAACACGCCATCTCCATGGCCGGTGGCCTTGCAAAGCAGGGCGTGACGCCCGTTGTGGCCCTGTATTCCACCTTTCTCCAGCGGTCTTATGACCAGATCCTCCAGGATATCGCCATGCTCCGTCTCCATGTGGTGCTGGCGGTCGACCGTGCAGGCCTGGTTGGTGAAGACGGTGAGACCCATCACGGCGTATTCGATGTGGGGTTCCTCCGTCATGCCCCCGGCATGACCCTCCTGGCGCCCGCCAGCTGCCGGGAACTGGAGCAGATGCTCCGTTGGGCTGTCAACGAATTTGACGGTCCTGTGGCCGTCCGTTATCCCAGAGGAGGGGACAGACGCTATACCGATTCCGCATTTGATCCCCATAAATGCCTGACCATTCACCGGCACGGTAATGACGGCGCCATCTTAACCTATGGCACGATGATCAATAATGCCCTGGAAGCCGCCGAATACCTGGCCGAAAAGGGACTGCAGATCCGGGTCATCCGCCTGACTCGCTTAACGGATATTTCCAAGGAGGAACTTCGTTCCGCTCTGGATGGCATCCATCATCTTCTGATCACAGAAGAGATCATGGACCAGGCCGCCATCGCGCCGGAGATCGCCGGCATGCTGCCCGGCGTTCGCTGCAAGGCCGCCAATCTGGGCAAGGACTATGTGACCCACGGCGCTGTGAACCATTTGTATAAACTTTACGCATTGGACGGCCGATCTTTGGTGGATCGGATGGAGGAGGTGTTCCGGCATGAAGATTAAAAAACGTTTGGACGTGCTGCTGGTGGAGCAGCTCTATGCGGACACCCGCAGCAAAGCCCAGGCCATCATTATGGCCGGCCAGGTCTATGTAAACGGCCAAAAGGCGGACAAGCCCGGCACTTCCTATGAGGAAACGGTCCAAATCGAAGTCCGCGGATCTGTTTGCCCCTATGTCAGCCGGGGCGGTCTGAAGCTGGAAAAGGCCCTGCGGGACTTTGGCGTGAAACCGGATGGCTATGTCTGCAGCGACTCCGGCGCCTCTACCGGCGGTTTTACCGATTGCCTGCTGCAGCAGGGCGCAAAGAAAGTCTTTGCCATTGATGTGGGTTACGGCCAGCTGGATTGGAAGATCCGCTCCGATGAGCGGGTGGTGGTCATGGAGCGGACCAATATCCGCTATGTGACCCCCGAAGACCTGGGCGAACCCTTGGATCTTTCCGTGATCGATGTCAGTTTCATCGGCCTGGAGATCGTCCTGCCCACCATCAAAACCTTGCTCAAGCCGAACCAGGGCCAGGTCCTGTGCCTCATCAAACCGCAATTTGAAGCCGGTAAGGAAAATGTCGGCAAAAAAGGCGTGGTCCGGGATCCGGCCATTCACAAGATGGTCCTGGACAACTTTGTCGCCTTGGCCCATAGCCTGGGCTTTACGATTCTGGGTCTTACTTTCTCGCCCGTGAAAGGCCCGGAAGGCAATATCGAATTTCTCGGCCATTTGACCCTGGCAGATGTACCCGGTATCACGCCGGATACGGATGCAGTGGTCCGGGCCGCCCATGATACTTTAAAGGGGTGATCCCATGAAGAGAGTGATCCTTACACCCAATCCCTACCGGGATAAGAATTTCCAAACTGTCCGCACGACGCAGAAGATCCTCCATGAAGTAGGCATCGAGACCCGGATCTGCCTGCCTTTTGAGGTCGATAAGTCTTACGAATTGCCCAGAGATCTTCGTTTCTCCAGCCTGGACCGGGAACTGCGGAGCGCGGATATGATCATCTGCTTCGGCGGCGACGGCACCATTCTCCATATGGCCAAGACCGCCACCCGTGCAGGCCTGCCGGTGCTGGGCGTTAACATCGGCACCATGGGCTTCATCGCGGAGCTTGAAAATACCGAACTGGAGCAGCTGCGCCGCCTTGCTACCGGCGATTACACCATCGACAAGCGCATGATGCTGGATGTGACCGTTCAGCGTGAGCGGGATATCATTTTCCATGACATTTGCCTCAATGATGTGGTGGTCACCAAGGGTGCCATCGCCCGCATCGTCCATTTGACCGTGGAGTGTGACGGCGTCCAAGCTCTGGAATGCGGCGGTGACGGCATCATTGTTGCCACCCCCACCGGCTCCACCGCCTACAGTTTGTCCGCAGGAGGGCCCATTGTGGAGCCCGATGCCCGGAGCATCCTCATCAATCCCATCTGCGCCCACGATATCGTCAGCCGCTGCATCGTGACTTCCGATAAGCGGGTCATCACTGTGGGGCTGAGCAAGAATGCAAAGCGCAACGCCTATTTAAGCGTAGACGGCGGCAAAGCCGTCCGCATGAACATGGGCGACGTGGCCACTGTCAAGAAATCCCAGCTGGAGACCAAGCTGGTGCGGCTGAAAGACCGGAGCTTTTTCGACGTGGTCAATACCAAATTCCGTAATACGTATTGAGGTGCAATATGAAAACACAACGCCAGGCCAAGATCATGGAGATCATTGCCAATAAAAATGTGGAGACCCAGGAACAGCTCCTGCAGGAGTTGGAGAATGCCGGTTTCCGCAGCACCCAGGCAACCATCTCCCGAGATATCAAAGAACTGCGGATCGTCAAGGAGCTGACCAGCTTCGGTACGTACCGCTATACCGCCGTTACAGAGGATCTGGGCGGCACATTCTCCAGCAAACTCAACACCATCTTCCGGGAGTGCATCACCCGGTTTGACTATTCCCGCAACATGATCGTCATCCATACATTGCCGGGCCTTGCCTCTGCCGCGGCCTCTGCGATCGACGCCATGAACATGAGCGTGGTGCTGGGCACCATCGCCGGTGATGACACCGTGTTCATCGTTATGCGTGATGACAATGCCGCATCCGCCTTTGTTGGCGAGATCCGCAATCTGCTGAATTAACGAAAAGGAGGGCGCATCATGCTGAGTCTTCTGCATATCGAGAATATTGCGGTCATTGAGCGCTCTGACATTTCCTTCGATCGAGGCTTCAATGTCCTAACCGGCGAGACAGGTGCCGGTAAATCCATTGTTATCGATGCCATTTCCGCTATTTTGGGCGAGCGCGCCTACAGGGATATGATCCGAACCGGCTCCAGTAAGGCATCTGTCCGGGCCGTGTTCATCGATGTTCCCCAGTATCCCTGGTTCGAGCAGTACGGCGTGCCCTATGATTCCGAAGTCATCATCCAGCGGGACATCCATATGGATGGCAAGAATGTCTGCCGTGTCAATGGCTCTCTCGTGACCGTTGCGGTGCTGCGGGAACTGGGTCTGCAGCTGATCAATATCCACGGCCAGCACGATTCCGCTTCCTTGTTTGATGAATCGAATCATCTGAAATACCTGGATGAATTCGCCGAAAATGAATCCTTCCGGGGGGCGTATACCCTCTGCTATCAGAAAGTGGCCGACCTGCGCCGGCAGATCGACGAGCTGACCATGGACGAAGGGGAGAAACTCCGCCGCATGGAGACCCTGAAATACCAGATCGCAGAGATCGAGAAAGCGGCCCTGCAGCCCGGGGAAGATGAAGCCCTGGAAAGCCGGCGGAAATTGCTGCAGAATGCAGAAAAGATCGCCGGCGGCATGAATGAAGCGGTAGAAAATCTCTACGGCAGCGACGATGCCGACGGCGCCGCCTCCATGCTCTCCGCCGCAGAGCGGGCCCTTGCCCGGATCGCCAAGTTTGACGATGACATCGCATCCCTCCATGAAAAAGTGGCCGATCTGATGTACCAGGTCCAGGATGCTGCCGAACTGGTCCGGGATGCCCGGGACGATTTGAGCTATTCCGAACGGGAACTGGACGAGATCGAATCCCGCCTGGATGTGATCCACAAACTCCGCCGCAAATACGGCGCCACCTGTGAAGATATCCTGGCCTATTTGTATCAGGCTAAGCAGGAACTGGACGAGATCGAATTTGCCGATGACCACCTGGAACGGCTGAAGGGGAAGCTCATGAAGGCCGAAAAGGCCGCCTGGGATGCCGCATATGCCCTTCGGGATAACCGCATCGCCGCTTCCGATACTTTGGCACAGCGGATTTTGACGGAGCTTGCCCAGCTGGATATGCCCAAGGTGCAGTTCTCCTGCAACTTCACCGAGCTGGAATTGACCCCCAACGGCGCCGATGCCGTGGCCTTCTATATGTCTGCCAACGCCGGCGAAGCCTTGAAACCCATGAATAAGGTGGCTTCCGGCGGCGAATTGGCCCGGATCATGCTGGCCATGAAGAATGTGCTTGCAGAAAAGGACCAGATCGATACCCTCATCTTTGACGAAGTGGACACCGGCGTTTCCGGCCGAGCCGCTCAAAAGGTAGCTGAGAAACTTCGTTCTGTGGCCGCCCATAAGCAGGTCCTTTGCGTTACCCACTTGCCCCAGCTTGCCGCCCTGGCCCAAACCCATTTCCTCATCGCCAAGGCCGAACGGGATGGCCGGACTTATACCACCGTCACGCCACTGGACCGGGAAGGCCGGAAAATGGAACTGGCCCGGATCATCGGCGGCACCAATATCACCGAGACCACCCTCAAGAGCGCAGAGGAGATGCTGTCATGAAGCGCCTTTTCTGGATTGTAATTCCGTTGTTGCTGATCCTGGCCTCCTGCAGCGCAGCAAAACCACAGCCTACCCGTGAAGAGATCGCGGAAGCTTACAGCCAGGCTGGCTACAGCGTCTGGACCGAATTATATGACGAACCCCTGGAGGAAGGACAAATCGCATACCTCCAGGCCAACCACCCGGACGGAGATTACATCTATTTTACCTTCTTTGAAACAGAGGAGGCCGCCAAGGCTTATAAAGAAGAATACTATCACCCGGTGGCCATGGGCTTCTTTTCCGTCATCTTCGGCGATCCAGCCTGGCAGCAATGGATCGTTCACGGCAATATGGTGGCCGAGTATGATGAACCCGCCTTTTACGAGGTCTTTCAAAACCTGCTGGACGGAAAATGATTCTTGACAAATTGCACAAGTTTTGCTAGGATAATTTTAACACATTGATGGGAACAAGTAAGCGATCCTTGATCCGCCAGAGAACTGCCGGTTGGTGCAAGGCAGTGGGACAAACCGCCGAAATACCTCCCGGAGTGGCCCTTCTGAAGTAACAGTAGGAGGGGACGGGTTCGCCCGATACAGCGAAGGGCGTTATCAGACGCCCCGAGGGCACAGTCGTGAGGCTATGCCGAACCAGAGGTGGTACCGCGTAACATTACGCCCTCTGTCCGCAAGGACAGGGGGCTTTCTTTTTTGATAGAGAGGAGAGAGAATATGATCAGCACCCCCATGGATGTATTGAACCAATTTTCGGTCCGCAAGTCCAAAAAGCAGAAGCATGACTTTATCAATGCCGTCCGAGCCTATTGTGACGGACTGAACTATAAAGTGTCCGTTCAGAAGGGGAGTATGGGCGCCCGAAACATCGTCATCGGCAACCCGGCCACTGCAAAATATGTGGTCACCGCCCACTATGACACCTGCGCCCGTCTGCCGTTTCCCAATTTTATCACACCCTGCAATCTGGCAGCCTACCTTGTATACCAGATTTTTGTGCTGGCTTTATTCTTTGGTGTCTGCGCGGTGATCGCTGCATTGGTCTATCTGATCACCAAGGACTCCGAGCTGACCTTCTGGATCGCATATCTATCCTATTTTGGCCTGTTTTTCCTCATGCTCTTTGGCCCGGCCAACAAGCATAACGCCAACGATAACACCTCCGGCGTGGTGACCCTTCTGGAGATCGCCCGCAGCATGCCGGAGGCCCACCGCCACAAAGTCTGCTATGTCCTTTTTGACCTGGAAGAAGCCGGCCTCATCGGCTCTTCGTCCTATCGCAAGGATCACAAGCAGCAGACCGACCGGCAGATCATCCTCAACCTGGATTGCGTGGGCGACGGCGACGAACTGGTGATGTTCCCCACCAAGAAGCTGAAAGCCAACGAATCCGCCATGGCAGCTCTGGAAAAGATCTGCGGACAGTTCGGCCCCAAATCCCTGTCATTGCATAAAAAAGGCTTTGCCATGTATCCTTCTGATCAAAAGAACTTCCCCCAGGGCGTCGGCATTGCCGCCTTCCGCCGGAATAAATTCCTGGGACTTTATTGCAGCCGCATCCATACCCATCGGGACACGATCCTGGAGCAAACCAATGTAAACATCCTGCGGGCCGCGCTGACCACCCTGGTCACCGACCCCGCAGCGGAATAAGAAAGGAAATGGAATATGAAACTTTATGACGAACTGGTAGCCCGTGGTCTGATCGCCCAGGTTACCAACGAAGATGAGATCCGCGAAATGATCGATAACGGCAAAGCCACCTTCTACATCGGCTTTGACCCAACGGCTGATTCCCTCCACGTAGGCCATTTTATGGCGCTGTGCCTGATGAAGCGACTGCAGATGGCCGGCAATAAGCCCATCGCCCTCATCGGCGGCGGCACGGCTATGATCGGCGACCCCTCCGCCCGCACCGATATGCGCTCCATGATGACCCGGGAGACCATCCAGCACAACTGCGATTGCTTCAAGAAGCAGATGGAGCGATTCATCGAATTCGGCGAAGGCAAGGCTCAGATGGTCAATAACGCCGATTGGCTGCTGGATCTGAACTATGTGGAAGTCCTTCGTGAAGTGGGCGCCTGCTTCTCCGTCAACAATATGCTCCGCGCCGAGTGCTACAAGCAGCGCATGGAGAAGGGCTTGAGCTTCCTGGAGTTCAACTACATGATCATGCAGTCCTACGACTTCTACTACCTGTACACCCACTACGGCTGCAATATGCAGTTCGGCGGCAATGACCAGTGGAGCAACATGCTGGGCGGCACGGAGCTGATCCGCCGCAAGCTGCAGAAGGATGCCCACGCCATGACCATCACTTTGCTTCTCAATTCCGAGGGCAAAAAGATGGGCAAGACCGCTTCCGGCGCAGTCTGGCTGGATCGCAACAAGACTTCTCCCTTCGATTTCTACCAGTACTGGCGGAATGTGGGCGATGAGGATGTGATGAAGTGCATCCGCATGCTGACCTTCCTGCCCCTGGAGCAGATCGATGCCATGGCTGATTGGAAGGATGCCAAGCTGAACGAGGCCAAGGAGATCCTGGCCTATGAGCTGACCAAACTGGTCCACGGCCAGGAAGAGGCTGATAAGGCCCAGGCTGCCGCCAAGGCTCTGTTCGTCGGCGGCGGTGACGATGCCAATATGCCCACTACCGAGATCACTGCCGACAAGCTTGTTGACGGCAAGATCGGTATTCTGAATCTGATGGTGGCCTGCGGCCTGGCCCCCTCCAATAAGCAGGCCCGTCAACTTGTGGAGCAGGGCGGCGTCCTGGTCAACGACGAGAAGGTGCCCAACGCCCAGTTTGCTGTTACCGAAGAAATGCTGAAAGCCGGCGTAAAGATCCGTAAAGGCAAGAAGGTATTCCATAAGGCGGTGCTGGCCTAATGCTGGAACTGGCCAGGGAAGCCGACTGGGCGGCTGTGAACCGTCTTTCCATCCAGGTCCATGACCTCCATGTCCGCCTGTGCCCCAATCTTTACCGCCACAGCGACGAGCCCCTGCCGAAAGCCGACTTTGACCAGGCGATCCATGATCGGATGTTGTATGTTGCAAAGCTTGAAGGCGTCGTCGTTGGCTATGTGCTCCTGTCCATCACAGCCAGGGACGGCAGTGGAATCGTGCCCCATAAGGAAATGCGGCTGGAAGCCATCTGCGTAGACGAAGATTTCAGAGGGCAGGGGATCGGCAGAGCCATGCTGACCGATGTCCGTGCCCTGGCAAAAGCTTTCCGCTGCCGGGAAGTCCGGCTGGGGGTATACCCTCAAAACGACGGCGCAGTAGCCTTCTATCAAAAATGCGGATTTCTGATCCGCAGTATCCAGATGCAAATAGATGTTTAAGAACACCCCACAGATCCAAAAGGGTCTGTGGGGTGTTTTCATGTCTGGGATGCCAGGGCGTCATCCTTCCTTTTGATCGCTTGCTGCAAATCGATCTGACCACTGACCAGCAGATCAATGATCCGTCGATCCATACGCCAAAGGTTCAAAAAATGACGGATCTTTTGAGCCATTTCTTCCTGGTGCGTCCGTTTAATGGATAAAATGGCCTGAAATACCACGCTGTCATCTACGATCTCCAGGGGATAGAGTCCCTTCTCATTCCAATAAGCCGCATATTCCTGCAGAAGCCCATATCGTTGGGGACATCCGGCGGCGGTCGACTCCATAATGATGCCGATGTCGCCATCCAGAGCCGGCAGGGCCACCATGTGCATGGTCTCGTTGGATGCCGCAGGATTATCTGCCCGCTTGCACATATAGTAGAATTCCCCATTTTCCAGCGTCTTGCCATCAACGATCCGGTAACCGCCAACCTCCGCCACCAAGCCAGCCATCAGTCGGGTGGTATGGATCCGAAGGGCTTTCTGTGCCTTGGGACGCAAGGCCTCCAACCGCTCCATTTCCGCATTCATGACGAATCGGCGGAGGATCTTATAGGCCTGCTCCAGCTTGGACAGAAAGATGAACTTTTTGCTGTTCTTGGTGCTGTAGTATTCTGCCTGGGCAAGTAACGCTCGACCCAGCTCCTGATACATGCCGCAGGCTTTTAGATTGTCCGCCTCCAAGTCCAAGAGCCGGTCGATCTCATTCCATTGCTCATAACCGCCGTGCTCGATCAGTACATGAGCCAGTTTCCCGGCAAAAAATGCCGTAAACCGCTGGTCTTCCGCCTTTACCGCTTCAACGAGACCGGATCGTAAGGTGGATATGGCATCCTCCGCCCGGCCAAAATAAAGGGCCGTATTCGCCAGTTCCAGCATTTCCGACCACTTCTGACGTTCATCCTTGGCAGCAACCGCAGCTTTGATGGCCTGTTCATGGCTCAGACAAGCCGACGGCAGGTCCTTTCGGTTGCGGTAAATGATGGCCAGGGCACTGTGAAGTTTTCCGGCATCTTCGTGACCTTCCAGCGTCAATAGCTTTGCCGCTTTTTGGAAGAACTCAATCTGTACTGCCCCATCTGTGGTTTCTGCTGCTTTCATTAGTCTGGGCAGGTCCGATTCCATCCGATCCAGGATATGGTCACAGAGGGCCATGGAGAGCCTTTCAGCGTTGTCTTTGTCCAGCAGCCGGACCTTCTCATGGATCTGCTTTGCAGTAAATACCGCAAAAACCAAGGGCGCAAGGTCTGTAAGGCATCCGATGGCAGCGTAAGGGTATACCGATCCTGCCTGGATAACCTGCTCCAGAATCTCCGGCACGTCGCCGAAATTGGGATGCGTCAGGGCAGGGGACCGGCCATCTTCAGACAGATACTGACCCGCTTCCTGCCAGTTCTGCAGGATCTGTTTCAGATCCCGCTCCAGCGGCATCTTATAAAGCCCATGCCACAGATCCCGGTCCATAAAGCTGCCATGTTCCACAAGATACACCATGGCCTCTTCCAAGGTTTTCTGTGCCGCCGGGATCTGGCCCTCTTTGATCTGTAACTGGGCCGCCATGAGCAGCAGGGAAGCGGCCTTACTGCGCTCCGTTTCATAGTAGTACGGGGCGATTTCTATTGCCAGTTCCACAAAACGGGCGCTGTTACCTGCTTGCTGCACCAGCACCAATTCGTTCATTCGCCCATTGATCCATTCCTGCTGTCGGGATTTCCAATGCAGCAGATCCTCCATATACCGCATATCCCGCAGGGTGATCAATTGATCTTCCCAATGGCGTTGCAGCTTCGCCGCCATGGCTACCAGGCGCTTTATACGCAAAAATTCCAGACATTCCGTCAGAACATGCACCAATTCATCATAATTTCGCCAGTTCCAGTGTCTTGTCAGCTGGGATCGGTAGGTTGCCACCGCCGCTGTGATCCGCCCGGTCTCGTCGTATAGCCGGATCAGCCATTGGAGGGCATGGCGCCGGGCAGAGATCTGCCGCCCACGGTACAGGCACAGTTTCAGCGGCGCTTCCGCAAGGTCATATTCCTTCAGCGCCACATAATAGCTGCCGATCCTGCCTTGCAGGGAGATTTGAATGCGGTCCATGGATGCAGGTTTCTTTTCCGGGAAGGTTTGATCCATCTTTCGTGCTTCTTCCAGGGCACTCTTGGGATCGCCGGCGGCCATGGTCACATCGCAAAGATCCATCCAGGCTTGATACTGTTCCTGCTGATGCTCCATGCGGCGGAATGTATCCCGGAGAAAACTGTAGATTTGGGTCGCTTCGTCATATTTCTGCAATTTGCAAAGGCACTGTGCCATAGACCATTCGGACATCACCAACGTCCGAAGAGCGCCGATCCGCAAGGACGTTCCGACACAGATCCTGTAAAGATCCACCCCATCGCCATAATCGCCATTTTTCTGCAGGCTGTCTGCCAGGAACTTGGTAGCCTGGTACACATCCAGGCAGCTGCCGCATTTCAGCGCGGCTTCATAATAGGCATTGGCATCCGCCAGGAATGCAGATCGCGGCAACATGGAAGCAGAGAATACTCTAAAGTACAAAACAATGCATTTTTCGCTGTCCAGCAGGTCATCGTTCGACAGATACTTTGCTGTTTCGCTCTGCAAAAGCTGATAATCCTTGCGTCTTCTCAGCCGATCTAAGCGGTCATAGATCTCTTTAAATACCGGTCGCAGCAGACTCAGATCCCGTTCGAAGCTACCCACCCGAAGGGGTTTATGGGTATAGAAAGACAGTTCGTTCTGCCCCCGGGAGAAACCAAGATCTTTGGAGAGTTTACCCATCTGCTGTATTAAATGGCCCCTTCCTGCGGCCCTCAGGCGGCGCAGGAGCCCCAAATGGGTCTCTACCAGGTCAATTTCCGTGTGGAGCAGAAGTTCCAACCAGGAGCGGCGGATGACGTGCCAGTACATGGGCAGTAAAGTATCCAGTATATCCATGTCCGTCATCAGTTCCAGAAGGCGGTCATAATCCTTCGATTCGACGGAGTGCGACACAGCTTTCCGGGCCAATTGGGTCAATTGATTCTTTTTACGCAAACTGTCGGGTTCAGCCAATACTTGCCGGAACTGGTCCCATGCTGCAGGAAACTGTCGAACCGGCAGGGAAGAGGGGTTGCCTTTTTGGGTCTGAAACCAGCCCAAAATGCGTCCATTTTGGACCATTTCGGTACTTTTAGTGGTACAAATAAGGCCCAAATTTTCGGGCAGTTCCAGGGGCAGCCAGGAAAGAATGGGGGTATCCTCATCATCCAGCCGGTGCAGATCGTTGATCAGAATGCAGACCTTTTTGTGCAGGAATAACGCGCTGATCCATTCCGAGAAGGCCCTGCCAAAACTCAGCTGCTCCAACCCATCCAGGAAGAACAGATCGCACGAACCTTCCTTGGCGCACTCTTTGATCCAATCATCCATGTAATAGCTGTCCAACAGATCTACCGGGAATTGCTGTCCATCCAGGATCTCCAAGCCTTTGACGATCCGCCAGGCAACACCGGGCCATGTGAGGTCTTCGTCGCAATCGATGCGGATCAAATATCGATCCTCCGGCTGCCAGTCCGTTATGGCATCGCCGTACACCAGCAGCGGCAGCCGGAAATTGTATGTATTCAGTTCGTCATGAAATGCATTCACCATAGCTGCCTCCCGGAGTAGTATTTGCCATAAATATAGCACATCTGCCTATAATGTGCAACAAAAACCGGAGGATCTCCCGATCCTCCGGCTGCTATATGGAATTAAATGCCGGTCATGGCTGTCAGGACATTCATTTCCATGTCCTGCATAGTCCGCTGATGGCGCAGGCCTTCCTCGAAGTCCACATCAATGAACTGACCGCCATGGGTGCAGACGATGCGGTTGGTCTTGCCGGCCAGCAGCAGTTCCACTGCCAGGTAGCCCATCTTGGTGGCATTGACACGGTCGCGGCCCGTGGGGCTGCCGCCGCGCTGGATGTGACCCAGGACGGTGATCCGGGGATCCAGATCCGTATGCTCCTTGATCTGGGCAGCCAGCTCCGTGGCCTTACCGGCGCCCTCTGCCAAAACGATCATGTAATGGGTGAACCCCTTGAGTCTTGCCTTGCGGATCTTTTCCACCACATCATGCTCGATATCGATGGGTTTTTCGGGCACGAGAACAGCGGTTGCGCCGGTGGCCAGGCCCACATACATGGCAAGATAGCCGGCGTTGCGGCCCATCACTTCCACCACGGAGCAGCGCTCGTGGGACTGCATGGTATCCCGGAGTTTGTCGATGCAATCGATGGCAGTATTGGCAGCGGTATCGAAACCGATGGAGTAGTTGGTGCAGCAGATGTCATTGTCGATGGTGGCAGGAATGCCGATGACATTGATACCATAGGAACTCAGTGCTCGGGCGCCACGGAATGTGCCGTCACCGCCGATGGCAATGATGGAGTCCAGACCCAGCAGTTTGCAAACGGAAACGGCCTTGCGCTGGCCTTCTTCCGTTGTAAACTCCTTGCTGCGGGCGGTATACAGGATCGTGCCGCCGCGATTGATGATCCGGCTGACGCTCTTTTCATCCAGCTTGATAATATCGCCGTTGATCAGGCCGTTATAGCCACGGCGGATGCCGTAGCACTCGATGCCGTGGAACATGGCCGTACGCACCACAGCGCGGACAGCCGCATTCATACCGGGGGCATCGCCGCCGCTGGTAAGTACACCGATTCTCTTGACGCTCATATTGTGATCCTCCGTACTTCAAATCATTCTTGTACCATTGTATGCTGAAGTGGAGAAAAAGTAAAGATATTTTTGGCTGCATTCGACGGCTTTTTGGTAAAAATGTAATTATGCAGGTTGACATCTTTGTGGATTTTCAATATAATTTCAGTAATTATACCTATAAAGGAATGATACCAATGGTTAAGAAATGGAATGTGCAGATCCCGAAGCTCAGCGGCGATATGGAGCGACGGGCCTATATCTATCTGCCGGCTTCTTACGAGAAGGAAAAAGACAAGCGTTATCCCGTCATGTACATGTTTGACGGTCACAATGTGTTCTTTGACGAAGATGCCACCTATGGCAAGTCCTGGGGCATGAACAAATACATGGAAGAGTCCAAAAAGCAGCTGATCATCGTGGCTGTGGAATGCAATCACCAGGGGAACAGTCGCATCGTGGAGTACTCTCCGCTGAACTATCACAATACGGTCATGGGCAAGATCAAAGGCAAGGGCAGCGTGTATATGAACTGGCTGGTCAATACCCTGAAGCCCTATATTGACGAACACTACCGGACCCTGCCGGATCGGAAAAATACCATCATCTGCGGTTCTTCCATGGGCGGTCTGATGGCGCTTTATGCCGTTTGCGCCTACAACCATGTGTTCCAGCGGGCCGCCTGCCTGTCGCCCAGCATTTGGGTCGCCCCCGGCAAGGTATTGGAGATCGTGGCCCGTTCCCATATCCGCCGGGATACCACGGTGTATATGGATTACGGCGAGCTGGAGATGTTCAATCACCCGGCCAACCAGGAGTCTTTGATCTCCACAAGCCATCTGCTGCTGACCAAACGGGTAAATCTGGCACTGCGGATCGTCCCCGGCGGCGATCACAGCGAAGCCAGCTGGGAGCGGCAGATCCCCATTATCATGGATTGCTTGGGTCTTTGATCCGGCGGGAAACGAAGGAGTGGATCACAATGGAGATTCGTTATTATAAGCATTGGAGCAGCCATTTGAATCGGGATATGGAATTCAAGGTCTATGGCAGCGGCGGCGGCAAGCCGGTGCTGTTCATCCCTTGCCAGAGCGGCCGTTTCTTCGATTTTGAGAATTTCAAGATGATCGATTACTGGGCCAAATTTATCGAGGCAGGGGAGTGCACCGTTTATTCCTGCGACTCTGTCGATGACGAAGCCTGGGCTGCTATAGGCGCGGACAACCGCTGGCGTATCGAAAATCACGAGCGGTGGTTTCACTATATCACGGAGGAATTGGTGCCCTATATCCATCATCTCCACAGCCATGCCGGCGGAATTTTGACTTTTGGCGCATCCATGGGTGCCATGCACGCCGCCAATCTGTACTACCGCCGTCCGGATCTGTTTGACAGCGTATTTGCCATCTCCGGCGTATACGATCCCGAAGATTTCTTCGGCGATTACTGCGATGATCTGGTCTACAACAACTGCCCCTGCTATTATCTGGCAAACTTGCCTGCCGATCATCCCTATATGGCGCTGTACAACAGCCAGAAGAGCCTGGTGGTCTGCGGCCAGGGTGCCTGGGAAGGCCCGCTGCTGAAGTCTACCCGCTGGCTGGATACGGTCTGCTGCCAGAAGGGCATCCACACCCGTTTTGAATACTGGGGTTATGATGTGGCCCACGACTGGCCCTGGTGGTTTAAGATGGTCGAGCAATATGTACCCCAACTGCTGCACTGAAAAGAGGTAAAACGATGAAGAATTTTGTATTCATTTCTCCGAATTTTCCCCTTGCGTACTGGAATTTCTGTGCTGAACTGAAGAAAAACGGTCTGCGGGTCCTTGGTATCGGCGATTGCCCTTATGATGAGCTGCTGCCGGAGCTGCGGCAGAGCCTGCACGAATACTACAAGGTCAGCAATCTGGAAAATTATGAAGAGGTTTTCAAGGCTGTTGCCTTCTTTACCTTCAAGTATGGCAAGATCGACTGGCTGGAGTCCAATAACGAATACTGGCTGATGCGGGACGCCAAGCTGCGGACCGAGTTCAATATCACCACCGGTTTCAAGGATGAGGATATGGACCGGATCAAGCTGAAGTCCGGCATGAAGGCTTACTACGCCAAGGCCGGTCTGCCCACCGCCCGGTATCACCTGGTGGAAGGCTACGACGACGCTCTGGAATTTGCCCATAAAGTGGGCTACCCCGTGGTGGTCAAGCCCGACAACGGTGTTGGCGCCAACAATACCTACCGTCTTTCCTGTGATGAAGATCTGCGGTTCTTTATCGACCACAAAGATGACAACATCTACATTATGGAAGAGTTCGTCAAGGGCCATGTTGAGACCTTTGATGCCATCATCGATGCCGACGGCAATGCCATCTTTGAGTCCGGCAATGTAACACCCCATTCTCTGATGGATGTAGTAAACACCAACGGCGAAGCCCTGTACCACATCGTCAACGAATTGCCCGAGAAGATCCGTGACGCCGGTCTGCGGACTGTGAAGGCCTTTGGTGTGAAGAGCCGCTTCGTACATCTGGAGTTCTTCGTGATGGATGAGGACCAGGAGGGCCTGGCCAAGAGGGGAGAGGTCATCGGTCTGGAAGTCAATATGCGTCCTGCAGGCGGATTCACCCCTGATATGTATAACTACGCCTATGATACCGACGTCTATAAGATCTGGGCGGATATGATCGCCTTTAATTGCTCTTCCAAGCCGGTTTATCAAAAGCGGCAGTATTGTGTTTTTGTGGGCCGCCGGGACAATAAGCACTATACCATGGACCACAATGCCATCATGGAAAAGTACGGCCACTGCATGAAACTCAGCGGCCGGATCCCCGACGCTTTGTCTGCCTGTATGGCAAACCTCATGTATGTGTGCACCTTTGATACATACGAGGAAGTACAGGCTTACTATCAGGATCTGCTCTCTTGCTAAAACGCCGCCCGGGTCTGCTCTCGCAGATCCGGGCTTTATAAAAAAGGTGAAATTATGACAAAACGGACCATAATTCTTGATTTTAGTGCCAGAAAACATGGTAATTGCGAACAAATTGCTGAATTTATAACAGAAGACCGCAACCATTCGGTAACAAAATACCGATTAAGTGAACAAACGATCCATTCCTGCAGTAATTGTGCCTACGAATGCTTTGCAAAAGACAAGCGTTGTCCGTTTTTTGATGACGATGAGGTCAAAATCCTGGACGATATTAACGGAAGCGATGAAGTGTATTTCATCGTACCGAATTACTGCGGTCATCCGCCGGCCATGCTGTACAGTTTTAACGAGCGGAGCGTTTGCTGGTTCCATGGAAACACGAACCTGCTGGAACGGTATATGTCTGTAAAGAAGAGATTCATTGTCATCAGCAATTCCAAGCCGGAGAGTTTTCGATTGGCGTTTCAACAGCACGCCCATGATCCGGAGATCCTGTGGTTGGGAGCCAGCGCGTTCGGACTGCGCAGCATGGACGGAGATCTGATGAAGTGTGAAGAAGCGCGTAACATCCTGCAGGCGTTCATTGAGAAATCCTAGTTGCGAATTGGACGGAATTATAGTAATATAGAGAAAACAAAGAATTTGAGGGCCGGCAATAGTCTGGACCGTGAAACGAGGCAGTAAACCTTCCTAAAGGCGTGATAAGGCTTAAATCGCTGAAATCTCTACTGCGAAGGCAACAAAATTTTTATTTTGTTGCGTTCGGTGAGTATAAGGGTAGGTTTGGCAGAGGTTCCCCTTACCCTCTTCATGTGCGGTCATTCATTGCCGGAATCTCCATTACGGAGGTCTTTCCATGCAGCGATATTCCGATTGTCCCCGGGTTTTACGGGAGTTTTTGGTCTACCACGAGACGATCAAAGGTCAATCCCCCAGAACCATCAATGAATATTATCTGGATCTGAGAATGTTCCTGCGCTTCATGAAAATAATGCGCCAGGGTCGATCGATCCGCACCAGATTGGATGAGATCGACATCATGGATGTGGATCTGGACTTTCTTGCATCCATTACCACTTCGGATGTCTTTGAGTTTCTGTCCTATTTGGCCAACGACCGTGTCCCCAACCCGGACTCCCCTATTCCCGAATATGGCATCGCTCCGGCTGCTCGGGCCCGTAAACTGTCCGCACTGAAGTCCTTCTACAAGTATTTGACTGTTCGGACTAAGCAGTTGGATGTGAATCCCGTTGCGGATATGGAATACCCAAAATTGCGTAAAAGCTTGCCAAAATACCTCACTTTGGATCAATCTGCCGCACTTTTGCAGGCTGTGAGTGGCCAAAATCAGAAGAGAGACTATGCCATTCTGATGCTGTTTCTCAACTGCGGCATCCGGCGCAGCGAGCTGGTCGGGCTGAATTTGACTGATGTTTACGAAGATCGGATCCGGGTCGTCGGTAAAGGCAACAAGGAACGGTTCGTTTATTTCGGTACATCCTGCCGAAAAGCCCTGGATGCCTACCTGGTCGAGCGGAAAAAGAAGGTTTTGTCCGACAATCGGGCTCTGTTCGGCAGCCGGGATGGCAACCGGATCAGCGTTACGGCGGTGCATCGCCTTGTTAAAAAGGCCCTTTTGCAGGCTGGGCTTGATCCAAATCAGTTCTCCGCCCACAAATTGCGCCACACGGCGGCTACCATGATGCTCTCCGGCGGCGTGGATGTAAAGACCGTCCAGGAAGTACTGGGCCACGAGAATCTGAATACGACCCAGATCTACACCCACATTGAAAGTACGGAACTGAAACTGGCTGCCCAAGCCAATCCCCTCTCCAAACTGGATTTTTCAGAGAACGAAGAAGACGAAGAATAAGAAAAGCAGTTATTGCCGGATACTGGCAATAACTGCTTCTTTTCATTGCTGTTTGTAAGCCAATCCGCAGTATTCGCAGATGATGCGGATCAAACATTCATTCAATTTCTCTACCTTATATTCGCCGATGGTAGGTTCCAAATGGTCATTGCCGATGCCGGAATGGTTCGTCAGGAATGTGTAGGTGCCGCCGGTCATCAGTGCCCAGCTGCGCAGCAGGAATTCCGTTTCGGTGTCCACGCCGGAAGAAGCCACGGGGATGATGCGGATACCTTGTATTGCGGCATCACTGACCGTTTTCGTCATGGCGGCATTGATGCCCTGGATCTCCTGATCCTTGTGGGGCGGCGCATCCAATACGAAGAAACACAGCTTCACCGCATCATTGCGCCACTGGTGACCGTGGACAATGTCATCCAGAGCCTTATGCACGGCTTCCGGGTAATCCCCGCCGCCGGCAGTGGTTTGAACATTCAACTGGCTAACGGCCTTCGAGATATCCTCCGTGAAATCAAAACTCCGGATCACATACTCATCGCCTTCATCCCGGTAGAAATTCACGCTGACCCGAATGGAAAGGCTTTCCGCAGAGCCGGACACCCGGCTGATCACATCTTCCAGTTCCTTTTGCAGGTACTGCAGTTCATCGCGCATAGAGCCGGTGGTATCCACCATCAGCATCAGATCCAGCTGTCCGGCTACGGAGGAAGAAGCCAGGGTGATGTGGGCCTCATCCTTTTCAATGGGATAGTACTCCCCTGCCGCGCCGATCCAGGCAGGTTCGACACCGTCCTTATCCAAATCTGCAGGCAGCAGCGCCACGCCGTTGATATCAGTCCGGGCTTCGTAAAGAACCTTCAGATCGCTGTCCAGCAGCTGCAGCGGAACATTGAAGCAAGGCGCGCCGCTTTCATCTTTGACCGTTACGCGGATGAAACGATTGACGAACAGATGGCGCTGATTCATCAGCTCGTACCATTCGTTATCACGGAGCAGTTCGTACCAAAAATCCAGGTTTTCGGCATCCTTCCACTCTCCTGCCGTCAGCGTTCCGGGAAAAACATCCACGGAGCTGTTGCCGTTTCCTTCAGGCGTCCCTTTCCAATCGCTGCTGGCCGCCCCACTCATTAGTGCGCCATCGTACATGTCACCGCCGCTTTCACCGGGCGCAGCGGCGCAGCCGGATAGAAGCAGGATCATGGCAAGGGTCAATGCAAGGATTCTTTTCATATACAACCTCCCTTTCTTGATGGTTACATGGAAACTTCGATTGCCTCCCGGATATTGCGGACACGGTAGACCGTCAATCCGGCAGGAATTTCTAATTTTTCGGATCCGTTTTTCGGGATAATACACTTTTTAAATCCCAAACGGGCAACTTCTGCCAGCCGTTGATTCAAATTGGAAACGCTGCGGATCTCTCCTGTGAGACCAACCTCACCGATGGCCACCAGATCATCATCGATCACCGCATCCCGGTAGGACGAAGCCACCGCCAGCACCACCGGCAGGTCCGCGCCGGGTTCGTCCAGCCGCATGCCGCCGATGACATTGATATAGGCGTCAAACAGATTCAGCTTCATACCGGCCCGCTTTTCCGCAACAGCCAGCAGCAGAGCCGCCCGGTTGAAATCAAAGCCGTCCGCCGTTCGCCGGGGCACATTGAAGCTGGTTTTAGACACCAGGGCCTGGACTTCCGCCAAGATGGGCCGTGTGCCTTCCATCACGCAGGCCACACAAGTACCGCTGGCGCCTTCCGGCCGACCCTCCAGCAGCATCTGGCTGGGATTGGGCACTTCTACCAGGCCTTGGTCCGCCATTTCGAACACGCCGATCTCATTGGTAGAGCCAAAGCGGTTCTTGGCGGCCCGGAGCAGCCGATAAGAAGAATTGGGATCACCCTCAAAATACAGTACGCAGTCCACCATGTGTTCCAGGACCTTCGGACCGGCAATATTGCCGTCCTTATTAATATGACCCACAACGAACACGGTGATGCCTTCCTGCTTGCTCAGCTGCATCAGACTCATGGTGCAATCCTTGACCTGGGAGATGCTGCCGGGGGTGGAGTCGCTTTCCTCATTATACATGGTCTGGATGGAGTCCACGATCAGAACATCGGGCTCCGTCTCCCCTACTGCCTCCAGAATGTCGGAAAGACGGGTCTCAGAGAGGATCAGCAGGTCGTCTGTATTCACCTTCAGCCGCTGGGCCCGCATTTTCAACTGCCGTTCGCTTTCCTCGCCGGAAATATAGAGCACCCGGCGGTGCTTACAAAGCTGCTGGCAGATCTGCAGCAGGAGCGTGGATTTGCCGATACCGGGAGCGCCGCCCACCAAAACCAGGCTTCCTGCCACCGCTCCGCCGCCGAGAACGCGGTTCAGCTCCCCCATGCCGGTATCGAACCGGATCTCATCTTCCATATCCAGTTCGGAGATCCGCTGGGGTTTGCGACTCATGCCCACAGGGGCAGACTTTGCCCTGCCCGGCGCAACAGGCTTCTCGATATGTTCCTGCATGGTATTGAACGCGCCGCAACCGGGACAGCGACCCATCCATTTGGGGGTCTCATTGCCGCAGGCGGTACAGAAAAAGACAGTTTTGGTCTTGGCCATGGGATCTGCTCCTTCAGCTGTTTCTTTTTTTCAGTATAGCATATCGCACAAATGTTTTCAAGACGAGAATAGGGTTAAAACTTGACCTTTTCATTGCTCCATGTTATGATAAAACAAAAACCAGGAGGAATTCATTATGAAAGATCCCAATTGCGGTTACTGCGTCGGCGGCGAGCCTTTGGCCAAGTTTGGCATCAAGATCTGTGATTTGTCTGTCAGCCAGCTGATCCTTTTCAAGGAACAGAGCCACCTTGGCCGGGTCATCGTGGCCTACAAGGACCATGTCAGTGAACTGGTGGACATTTCCGAAGAGGATCGGAACGCCTTCTTTGCGGATGTTGCCCGGGCGGCAAATGCTATCCATGCCGCATTCCATCCCGACAAAGTCAACTACGGCGCTTACGGCGATGGCGGCTGCCATCTCCACTTCCACCTGGTGCCCAAGTATCAGGGCGAATTTGAGTGGGGCGTGCCTTTCGCCATGAATCCCGGCAAGACCTATCTGACTGATGCGGAATATAACGAAATGATCCAGAAGATCCTGAAACATCTGTAATAATGATCCCCTCGGCTCGAAAGAGTCGAGGGGAACTTTTTAGCTTAAAAACCGGGCAATTCCAGGCCTAATTCCTTCAAATACTTCACCATTTTGCTGTTGTTTTTATCCACAAATTCCAGCGGGCCGAAGACCCGGTGAAGCCACCGGACGCTGAGATCATGCCACTGAGCAAAGGACTCATTCAGATAGCGGTTGGAGCCGTCCGCCGTTGCTTCATTGGCCAGAGCGTAGCCGTGGGGGCCATGGCCAAAGATGTGCAGCTCATACTGCAAGCCCAGTTTGCTGTAGGTCTGGGCAACCGGCAGAGAACACATACCGGTAAGCACATCCTCTGCAGTAGCCATGATGAATGCTGGGGGCGCATCCTTGGTGATCTGGGGAACAAGATCGAACCGGGCCGCATCCTCGTTGGTGGGGGCAGCTTTGCCGGTCAGGAATTTCAGCATAAAGTCCGCGCCGGGGATATTGGGCGCAGAGGTGGCGGGATAGCCCAGGATCATGGCATTGGGCTTATTTTCCGCCAGCAGGCCGGTGGAAAGGGCCAGGTGACCGCCGGCAGAGAAGCCACAAACCGCGATCTTCTCCGGATCAATATTCCATTCCTCGGCGTGGGCGCGGATATAGCCGATGACCCAGGAAGCCTCCGCCAAAGGCGCAAAATCAGCCGCATCCGGGCCGCAGGAATAGCGCAGCACGAAGGCATGGATGCCCTTGGCTGCGTAAGCCATGGCCACCGGCTCTCCCTCTGCCCTGCTGCAGTAAACATAGCCGCCGCCGGGACATACCAGCACCGCCGGTCGTTGGTGATGCTGCCCCAGCATCAGATCGGTATCCAGAATATAGCCTTCCAGCGTGGCTTTCGGATGATCAGGGATCTGGATCTGGAAATGTTTCATAGTAAAACCTCCCGTTTGGACGAAGGGCAGCCGCTAAAACGCGGCTGCCCCATTTGTTGGATTAACCGCCCAGATTCTGCAGGAAATCCTGCTTTTTCTGCGCGCCGTAAGCGGCATAATCGCCGCTGCGCAGCTTGCCGAAGGCAACTGCAACGGCTTCCTCCCAGCTTGCCTTCTCGTGATTGACCAGGATGGGATAGTAATGCACGCCGTTCTTCTCGGCAGCATCGCAATCGCCGGGGGCATCGCCGATCATGACCACCTTGGAAGGATCGTAGCCGAACTTCAGCATTTCCTTGATGCAGGCAGCCTTGGAGCCCACATCCTGGGCCAGGACGATGTCCGTATGCTCCAGCAGGCCGAATTTGCCCCACTCTTCTTCCACCGCATCCCGGTTTGCGGAGGAGACCATGGCTACATCCGCAAAAGTATGGGCAGCGGCAAGGCCTTCCTTTGCGCCCTCATAGGGCACTTTTAGGCTCTCATCCAGCTCCACAATGGCGGCGTTGACAGCCTTGGACCAGGCCAGCGCCTTCCGGAAAATGATCTTGGCATCCCCTTCGGCACTCTCAATGGCCTTGGCGACGGCATCATTACTCAAAGCAGGTGCAGTGTCTGCCCAATGCTGCAGCGCCTCAATGCCAACGATGGGCTTATACCGGGCATGGATCTCGCCCAGCGCCATAGCCAGGCCCTTGAAGCGGTTGATGCCCCGGGTCATGGGGAACAGATTGATCACATTCCAGCGATCCAGGATCTCCTCCATCCACTCTTCCAGACCCCACTCGGTAACCATGCAGGGGCCAAAGCAATGGAAATGCTTGCAATTCATGGTATCCATGACGCAGCCGTCGGAGTCCACGCAGACCAGGTAGTCGTGTTTCCGCTCAAAATTGTCGAAAATGGACATAAGCACTCCCCTTACATGTGGGTATCAAACATGCCGCAATAGGAATCAATGGGGTCAACACCCTTGAAGGCCTCGGGGCCGGTCACCAGGGCGTCAACCAGGGCGTCCATGGTATCGTCATTACTGTCGTAAGTGTTGATATAGGTGCGCAGCATGGGGCAATCAGCCAGCATGGTGGGTTTGTTGACGGAAATACCCACAACGGGCAGCTCATGGACATACCAGGGGATCTCACCGCCGCCCTTGCTCATGCCGAAAGCGGGATGGCCGTTGGCCACATTAAACAGGGTGATGACCAGGTCCTGGCTCTCCACGAACTCGCTGATGGCGTGCTTGCCGGCGAAATAGATATTCAGGTTGAAGGGCTTACCGGCCTTCACATCCGCCAGGATCTGATCCAGGGGGCTGACATAGATATGGGCATCGAAGCCCTTTTCGATGAGGCGATCCCGCAGCTTTTCGGCAGGAGTCTTTTTGGCGCCACCCTGGCCCATAGCCATAGCAGCCAGCGCAGCCATGGGGCCCTCAGCGCCCTTGACCTGGACGATCATGATTCGCTTGGTCTTGTTGGGATCCAGGGGCAGAACGCCCTCGTCCTTATACTTGACCAGAGTCAGCGCATCCTTGGAAATGGCGGGAGCAACAGCCTTGAATTCGGGATTGTACAGAGCGGCGGCCATCTCTTCGTCGGTGGCGGTCAGCTCTTCCACGGACTTCTTGTGCATGCCCTTGGCAGCCTTCAGACCCAGAATGCGTGTCAGCGCCTCCACCATACGCTCTTCAGAGATAATGCCGGTCTTGTAGGCAGACAGCATGGTGGCGAAGTCTTCCTCGGGATCATTGAAGAACAGGAACATATCGCAGCCGGCGTTGATGGCGGCGGGCAGCATGTCCGCGCGCTTCATCCGGTTGGTCATGCCCACCATGTGGGAAGCATCGGTGACGACCATGCCGTTGAAGCCCAGCTCATCACGCAGCAGATCGGTCATGATCTCCTTGCACAGCGTTGCGGGCATAATGGTGTCAGCATTGATCTCGGGATCGATCTCTGCCATGAAGTTGGGCATCAGAATGTGGCCGCCCATAATGGCATCCAGACCGTTGTCGATCAGAGTCTTATAGACATGGCCATAGGAAGCCATCCAATCGTCATGGCCGAAGTGGTTGACGTTGTTGGAAACATGGGCATCGCGGTAATCCTGGCCGTTACCGGGGAAATGCTTGGCACAGCAGTAAACGCCGTCGGTCTCGTGGAGGCCATCCATGAAGGCCTTACCCATATCGGCGACCAGCTTGGGGTCATTGCCGTATGCACGGGCCAGGACTTCTTCACATTCCCAGTTATAAGTAATATCGACCACAGGTGCGAAAGCCATGTTACAGCCGGTGCCCTTGATCTGCACGCCGGAGATGCGGCCCATAGCCTGGGCATACTCGGTCTTGCCGGTGGCGCCGATCTTCACCTGGCTGGAAACGAAAGTGCCGTCGGGGCAGACGCCGTTGCCGCCCTGCTCGGGGTTGCAGGCGATGAACACAGGGACTTTTGCATACTTCTGCAGGATGCGGTTCTGAGCCAGGACCTTACTGCCGGGCATGCCGTTATAACGGCAGCCGCCCAGATGATACTTTTCCATCAGTTCTTGGAGGTAGCCTTCCTCCTGAGAAGCAGTCAGCTGCCAGAACAGCTGGCCCACCTTCTCCTCGTCAGACATGGAGGCGATGGTCTGCTCCACCCACGCAATATCCGCATCGGACAGGTTATAAGGCTTAGCGCGAAGATTAACCATGATGATCAATATCCTTTCGTAATGAATTTACTCTCTAACTATAACAGAAACTACGCCCATTTTCAACAAAAAATATTGCAAAACAGCCTAAAAGATGGACAGGTTTACCGAAAGATTTCATTATTTTCAGAATATTTACATTTGGCTCCGGGAAGAAGGATATACTGAATATATCAGTGTAAAGGTGGCGATCTTGTGGGATTTTTGATTTTTGCGGCTGCGCTTGCTGTGGTCATCCTGATATTCGCATACTATTGTTACCGCACCGCGTTCTATTCGCCCAAAAACCGGAAGGAAGATCTGTTCCAGGTGCCCGACGGCGAGCAATACGCCCAATACGGTCAACGGATGGTGGAGATCAGCCTGATCATGGATGATGCCCAGTGCAAGAAGGTGCAGATCCAGGCCCAGGATGGCACGACCCTTTCCGGCCGGCTCTATGAATTTTACCCCGGCGCGCCGGTATTCCTGGCTTTTCACGGTTATAGGAGCATGGCATTGCGGGACTGCGCCGGCGCATTTGCCCTGTCCCAGAAGCTGGGGTTCAATATCCTTGCGCCGGATCAGCGGGCCCATGGCGAAAGCGGCGGCAATGCCATCACTTTCGGCATCCGGGAACGAAAGGATTGTTTGGACTGGATCAAATTCCTGCGTGGTTATTACGGTCCGGAAACGCCCATCATCCTGTCCGGTATTTCCATGGGCGCGGCCACGGTGCTGATGGCATCAGAACTGGATCTGCCGGATAATGTGGTATGTATTATGGCCGATTGCCCTTACGACACCCCCATGGGCATCATCAGCAAGGTCGCCGGTGACCGGGGATATCCTGTGAACCTGTCAAAGCCCGTCATTGCCCTGGGCGCCCGGATCTTTGCGGGTCTGAACATCAACGAGGCCGCCGCATCGGAAGCAGTGCGCTCCGCAAAAGTGCCCATCCTGCTGATCCACGGCGAAGATGATCGGTTCGTCCCATGCGACATGAGTAGACATATCGCATCCTGCGCAGCAGGTGATGTGCAGCTGCACACATTCCCGGATGCCGGTCATGGTCTGTGCTATATCATGGATCCCCGGCGATACGAGAAGATCTGCGTGGATTTTCTGTGGTCCTCCCCTGCCCTTATTCCTCATCTTGAAAGATCGGAGTTTGCGCAAATGGTGCATGGTGCATAATTTTTGAATGCTTCATTGACTTTTCTTGTGCAAAATGGTATACTTTGATTGACAAACCGGAAAAGGAGGCAATTCTATGAAGAAGAACATTATTACCATCAGTCGCCAGTTCGGCAGCGGCGGCCGTACCGTGGGCCGTATGGTGGCGGAGCAACTGGGTATTCCCTTCTATGACAAGGAATTGGTAGAACAGGTTGCTCTGGAATCCGGCTTTGCGCCGAAATTTGTAGAAGAGCACGGCGAGCATGCCCCCGGCGGCAGTCTCTTTGCCTATGCCTTTGCCCCCCAGGGCGTTCCGGGCATTATGAACGGCATGTCCACGGCGGATTTTTTATGGCATGTGCAGTGCAACGCCATTTTGCAGCTTGCAGAAAAAGGCCCTTGCGTCATCGTGGGCCGGAATGCGGACTACATTCTGAAGGATCGCCCCGATGCCTTCCATGCCTACATCCACGCAGACGCGGAATTCCGGGCAGACCGGATCGTACGGCTCTACGGAGAGTCGGAAAAGAGCCCCGAGGCCCGTCTGGCAGAAAAAGACAAGCGGCGGAAGCTGAATTATCAGCACTATACCGGCCGCAGCTGGGGCGCTGCAGAGAATTATGACATCTGCATCAACACCGCAAAGGTAGGCGTCGAAGAAGCCGCCAATATCATCCTTTCCCTGGTTCAGGGCGAATAAATGAACAAAACCGGAGGTCATGGACCTCCGGTTTTCGCTTATTTTGCAGTTTCTCTTAAGGGCACCCGCTTCATGCCCATGGGCAGGAACATCAGCGACAGCAACTGGCAGAAAGCAGACAGCGTGTCCACCCAGGCTGCGCCGGAAACCTGGCCCATATCAAACAGAACCCGTCCGGCGATCAATACGCCGAAGCAGATGGTAGCAGGAAGCAAACCGGGCAAATAGCCGGCTACAGCCGCGATCATCATAAAGCCGCAGATGGGATAGGCCAGAACACCCAGGACGATCCGGGCAACACTGTCGGATGTAAAAACGCCGAAGAACATCATCAGGCAGAACAGGGCCGTCAGCACGGCGTATAGTCCCGGCGCATTCCAGCGAAGCATCTGCAGCAGCACCAGATAAGCGGCGCCCAGGATCAGAGGGATCCAAAGCTTTACCAGTTCCGCGCCCAGGGAGTAATCTTCCAAATTCTCAATGCCCAGATAATAGACGATCAGCAGAAACAGTGACGCTGCCATGCAAAGGCCGGACCAGCGGACATATCTGCTTGTAAAATCCATTTGGTAGCGCGCATATCGTTTCACTTCGGATCACCTCCATCATTTTGATCATTATACTGCATCCGGCAGGAAATAGCAAGACAAAATCAGACTTCCGCCAATTCCTTGTCCCGGATATGGATATTCACGCCGTTGACTTCCACCGTTTCATCCGCAGGGATCAGAATATACTTCACGCCGCCGATGATCCGGGTCTCGATCAGATCCGCCCGATCCGGCGCAACCTGAATGGTCACATCCGGGGTGCGGATCTCAAAACGCTTGTCATTGATGATGTTTTTCGGATGGAGCTGGGCTTCGTGACCGAATGCTTCATCCATATCGATGCCGAACTTAGCCACATGAGGCTCAGACACGCCGCAGGAGGTCAGGATCTGCTTCACCTCATCCCGGTTCACCGTCAGCGGATCCGCTACTCTGGCCTCCTTGTGCATGGCGATACGCTGGCAGATCTGATCATGAACAGTCTGCACCACATCCAGGCTGCATTCTTCATCCAGCGCAGAACCCAAAATGGCCTCGAAGGACTGCTTCTGCTGGGCAGCAGGTTTGGGGATAATGGTATGGAAGATGGCATCGGCAAAGGCCTCGTGGCTTTCCTTGGGACTGTGGGTGTAGTACAGGGCGTTGTAAATATTGGTAGCCCGGTTATCGAATGCCGGGAACAGGAAACCCAGTTCCGGCGCAGAAACGATGTTCTGCATACCGCCGTCATGGAACTGTTTTTCCTCGGGAACATAGTGCAGTTTCGGCTGGGTCTGTTTCACCGGGCAGATCGCGCAGATCAGGAAGGTGTAGGTTTCGTCCGAATTGTCGCTTTGGTTCTCGCCGTCCTTGCTCTTGAAGGGTACATCATAGCTGTCGCAGCCCAGAAGGACCAGGTAGCTGCTGTCCAGAGAAACGGAAGCAATGACCTTCTCCAAAAACTGTTCCCGCAGAGCCTCGTCTGCGCACTGACACTTCCGCAGATCCATCAGAAACCGATGTTCGGGAGAGTCTGCTACCTGGGCAGTGCTGAAATTGATATCGATGAGATTGCGGCCGATGGAGCCGGACAGTGTCCGCTTGAGAAGTCCGAAATACTTCTCCCCTTCATTTTCCGACATCATGCCGGTGCTTAAGGTAAAACGGGAAATGATCTCCCGGTTGTCATTGACATAGCAGCCGTAGAGCTTTGTGATATTACTGCGGTCCCGACGAAGATGCCGCCGGATCTCGCCTACTTCTTTGGTGTTCATAAAATACCTCGCTTTGTGTTGATCCAGGCCATTATAGCACAAGCGTCCATCGAATGCAAAGGAAAAGTATAAAGAAGATACCCGGCAGTTCACAACCTGCCGGGCATCCAATTAATGGTGTTTACTTATTTCGGGTCGATTCGTACAGCCCATCGAGAAAGGCCCGCAGTTCCGCGCTTTTGATATAGTGTGTCGGGGAACAAACGCCGGCGGTGCTTCGGATGGTAACCTCGAAGTCTGCTTTGATGCCGCAAAACTCACTCAGCTGCATACTGGAACCATCCTTATAGTAGACGGTCACCTCATAATTCGGCGTGCAGCCGGAGCCATCGGCAGGGCCTCCATATAGAGCCGCATTATACAGCTTTATAAACTGCGCAATTTCATCTTCCGTCCATTCGTGTGGTCTTTCTTGATGATAAGTACTGATGGTGATTTTCTCGATCTGGGAACGGCTGATATTGTCCAAGCGCGTATAAAAGGACAGCACGGAAAACCCGATCAGAACCACAACTGCGATCAAGAGAATTATAAAAACCTTCTTCTTCATCGTATCACTCCCGCAGCTAAATCTTAGTAATGTATCATTCGATACTTCATCACTCGAGATTGTTTAGTCCATCGAATAGGTCATTAATAGAGGTTTGCAGCTTGCAACGGCCGAAGGAGAGTTCCTTATTCTCACCAAACTCCAGTAAATAGCATTTGGTTAGCTCTTCAACAGTCTGTTCCAATGCTGTGAAAAACTGAAAATAAGCGAAATCCCGCTGTGGCGTTCCATCCTGGAAATTTGCAACAATTAAAGATTCAGTCACTTGATCCAGGGGGTACATCTTTAAATGGAGCAACTCATGTACGATCACTTCTTCCAAATTCTCAGACTTGGGATTCGCTGCATTGAGCATTAGGATGGCTTTCTTGTCGTCACAATCAATTTTGAAGTCGCCAGTTTTGTGCCATTTGGGGTCATCAATAAATTCCAATAACACATCCCAACCGGGCACAATACGCAGCTTTTTGCACCATTTATCAAAAAGGCGCAGTGTTTCTTCCCGATCAATCATATCAATCCACCAGGCAGTTCCAGTTCTGGATGAAGTACTCCACGCCGGAATAGACCGTGGTAATGACGATCAGCGCCACAACCACCGTGCAGATAATGGGATTTGTGGGGAACGCCATCAGCACGCACAGGCCGACCATGGAAGAGGCGGTCTTGAACTTGCCGCTCTTGCCGGCAGCAATGACCTTGCCCTTGGGTCCGGCCACCATCCGCAGACCGGACACGGCGAATTCCCGGGTCAGGACGATCATCAGCGCCCAGGCGGGGAAGCGATCCCACTGGCAGAACATAGCCATAGCCGCAATGGTCAGCAGTTTGTCAGCCAGGGGGTCCAGGAATTTGCCCAAATCGGAGACCTGGTTGCACTTCCGGGCAATCTGGCCGTCGATATAGTCGGTGATGCTGGCGATGATGAACACGGCCAGGCCCAGCCACATCCACAGATTGCTGTAGCCGCCGCTTAAGTACATGAAGACCATATACAGCGGGATCAGGGCCACACGGACTAAGGTAATTTTCGTTGCAGTTGTCATGATTACTCCTCCACTACAAAGCCGGACAGATCACCGTCGATCAATCCGTCGATTTCTACTTTGATAAAGTCGCCCTCGGAAAGATCCTCATCGCAGGCGATCCAAACTCTGCCGTCAATATCCGGCGAATCGGCAAAGGTTCTGCCGTAATATTGCCGGAATTCCTCGTCATAACCATCCACCAGCACATCCAATGTTCGGCCGATCATGGAATTTGCGTAATCATCCATAATGGCAGACTGGATGGTTTCGATCATCTGGGCACGGTGCAGGGCCGTTTCTGCATCCACATGCTCCATTTCAGCCGCAGGAGTTCCCTCCTCCGGAGAGAACGCAAATGCGCCCACACGCTCCAGTCGCTGCTCCTTCAGGAAGTGGCAGAGTTCCTCGAACTCCTCCTCTCCCTCACCGGGCAGACCGGTGATCACAGAGGTCCGCAGCACAAGCCCGGGGATCCGGGCCCGAAGCTTGGCAAACAACGCCCGGAGGAATTCTCCATCGCCACGGCGATTCATCAGCTTCAGGATCTTGGAGTTGCAATGCTGGATGGGAATGTCCAGATACTTGACAATCTTCGGCTCTGTGGCCATGACCTCGATCAATTCATCGTCGATCTCATCGGGATAGACATAGTGTACCCGGATCCACTTGAATCCATCAATGTGGCACAACTGCCGCAGCAGTTCCGGCAGCAGCCGCAGATGGCCGGGCAAATCCGTGCCGTAGCGGCTGGTATCCTGGGCCACCACGATCAGCTCCTTCACGCCGGAATCCGCCAGCAGCCGGGCTTCATACAGCACATCATCCAGCTGTCTGCTGCGGAACTTGCCCCGCAGATAGGGAATGATGCAGTAAGCACAGCGATTGTCGCAGCCTTCGGCGATTTTGATGTAGGCGTAATGCTCCGGCGTGGTGAGGATCCGGCCGGTTTCCTGTTCCGGCGCGTCAATGGAACCGAAATCCGACACTGTTTCATCGCCCAACAGGGCCTCAATGGCCGGTACGATCTGGGTATAGCTTCCGGTGCCCAACACGCCGTCCACTTCCGGCATTTCTGCCATAATTTCATCTTGATACCGCTGGGAAAGACAGCCGGTAACCAGGATCTTGCCCACCTGGCCCTCTGCTTTCAATGCGGCGGTCTGCAAGATGAAGTCAATGGCTTCGGATTTCGCCGAATCAATGAAGCCGCAGGTATTGATGACCACCACATCGCAGCCCACAATGCCGGGGCACACGGTGTGGCCGGCTTCCTGGACCCGGTACATCATCCGCTCGCAATCCACCTGGTTTTTGGCGCAACCAAGGGAAATAAAACCAATATTTGCCATTTACCATTCCTCCGGAAAATCATCATCCGCCTGCAAAAGCTGCATCGCCCGGCGGATCTGCTGATAGCTGTGACCCCGGCGCATGGCGGCGTCAATGGCCCGCTTCAGCTCTTTATCGTCCCAATCGTCCCCCAGCTTGCTCCGCAAAAAGTTTGCAATGGCTTCGGTCTGATCGGGATAATCCTCCAAGACTTCATCCCAAAGATGCTTGGGGATCTTTTTTTCAAACAAGGCCTGCTTTGCCCGGGCCAGGCCATAACCCTTGGCGATGCACCGCTGGACGATCTGCTCAGCGGTTTTGCGGTCATCCAAAAGGTCCAGTTCTTCCATCCATTCGATGGCTTTCCGGGCCTGCTCCGGGTCTTCACCCTTGTGGATCAGCCGATGCTGAAGATCCTTTTTGGACACGCTGGAAACGGCCACGATCCGGATAGCACGCATTTTGGCAGACATCTCCCCTGCCGCTGTTTGCAGCCGTGACCACTCGTTTTCGTCCAGTTCCATCCCCGTATAAAGACCAAATTCCTCTACGGTTTGCCGGTACAGCGCCATCTTTGTCCCGTCGGAAAAGGTGACCCAATAACGGCCAGCCCGGTCAGGGGTGGTCTTCAGGGACTCAATCCTCATCGTCAAAGTCGTCGGCGCTGATGGCTACGGGCTTCTCCGCAGCCTTGGCAGGTGCCTTGGGGGCAGTCGCGCGGAGCAGGTTCTCCCGAACCTTGGCCTCCACTTCGGCGGCAATATCGGGATTATTCATCAGATATTCCTTGACAGAATTGACACCCTGGCCGATCCGCTCATCCCCCATGGAGAACCAACTGCCGGACTTCTGGATAATATCCATCTGCACCGCCAGATCCACCAGTTCGCCCCACTTGGAGATACCCTGACCATACATAATGTCGAAGTAAGCTTCCCGGAAAGGAGGCGCGACCTTGTTCTTGACCACCTTCACGCGGGTCTTGTTGCCCACCACATTGCCGCCTTCCTTCAAGGATTCTACGCGGCGCACATCCAAACGGACGGAGGCATAGAACTTCAAGGCGTTGCCGCCGGTGGTGGTTTCGGGGTTGCCGTACATCACACCGATCTTCATACGAAGCTGGTTGATAAAAATGACCACGCAGTTGGTCTTGGCGATGGTGCCGGCCAGCTTCCGCAGAGCCTGGCTCATCAGGCGGGCTTGCAGACCCACAAAGGTATCGCCCATCTCGCCTTCGATCTCCTGCTTGGGCACCAATGCTGCCACGGAGTCCACAACGACCGCATCCACAGCGCCGCTGCGGACCAGGGCGTCGGTGATCTCCAGGGCCTGCTCGCCGGTGTCGGGCTGGGAAACCAGCAGGTTATCGGTATCCACGCCCAAAGCGGCGGCATATACGGGATCCAGGGCATGCTCTGCGTCCACGAAAGCCACTTCGCCGCCCATCTTTTGGGCCTCGGCCAGGATGTGCAGGGCCAGAGTGGTCTTACCGGAAGATTCCGGTCCGTAGATCTCGATGATGCGGCCCTTGGGCACGCCGCCGATTCCAAGAGCAGCATCCAGGGCCAGGGAACCGGTGGGGATCGCATCCACATTCATTTCGGGCTTGTCACCCAAACGCATCACAGTGCCCTTGCCAAAGCTCTTGTCGATCTGTGCCAGGGCCGTTTGCAGTGCCTTCTTCTTGTCGGAGGCAGGAGTAGGTGCTTCATAAGCCGTTTTCTTCGTTGCCATAATCGTCTTCCTTTCATCCGCGCTGTGCCAGCACTGCGCGTTCTCTGTCATTATAATCTCTGGTACGTTCCAGAATGGTAAACCCGTTTTGTTCCAGGATGGCGCACACATCATCGCCCTGGCCGTCACCGAATTCAAAGCAGAGGTAACCGCCGGGGTTCAAGGCATCCCGGTAATTTTGGCAAATGGCGCGATAAAAAACCAGGCCGTCATCGCCGCCGTGGAGGGCCAGATGGGGTTCATGGTCCTTCACGCTTTTATCCAGCGTTTCCATATCCGCCGTGGTAATATAAGGCGGATTGGACACGATCAGATCGTATTTTCCCAGAAATCCAGGGGCTTTTTGCAGAGCATCGGCCTGGAAACAGGCCACCTTCCCCGACAAATGATTTCTGGTGATGTTCCGCTTGGCAACGGCCAGCGCATCCTTGGAGATGTCTGCCAGGGTCACCCGGGCATCTTTGACCCGGCTGGCAATGGCCAGACCGATACAGCCGGAACCGGTGCAGAGATCCAGGATCCGGGGATTCTGCTCCAGAAACAGGGCTTTGTTGATGGCCAATTCCGCAACGGCGCAGGTATCATCCCGGGGGATCAACACATGCTCGTTGACGTAGAGGGTCATGCCGTAAAACTCCCATTCCCCCAGAATGTAGGCAAGAGGCTCCCCTGCCACGATCCGTGACACCGCTTCATCCAGAGCCTGTCCGATCTCTTCGGAGGCATAAAGCTGCTGATCCCGGAGGAATTCCTCCCGGGTCTTGCCGGTCACATGGCACACCAGCTGCCGGGCAAGCTGGGCGGCAAATTGGGGACCTTCCGTTTCCAGAAGGCGGCGCCGAGCGTCCAAATAGAGCTGAGAATAGGTCTTTACCAACGGTCTGCGCCCTCCTGCTCCGGCAGAACAGCCGTCACTGCGGTGATGCCAACCTCAATCATGCTGTCATCGGGCTCGTTGGTGGTGAAATTCTGCATCCACATACCGGGTGCAGACAAAATTCGGGTGAAAGCATTGTCATGGCGGCCCACCCAGCGGTTGATCTCATAGGTAATGGAGACCACCACCGGCAGCAGCAGCAACTTGAACACGATCATGATCAGCTTGTACAAAAACTGGGATTCCGTCCGCATCACTTCCAGAGCCGGGATAGCGGACAGCAGAAGCGTGGATGCCACCGAGAACAGCAAAATGGACACCACCATCACCACCAGCAGGAAACTGGTGCCGCAGCGGGGATGAAGCCGGGTCTGCTGGCGCACATTCTCTACAGTCAGCGGCAGGCCGGCCTCGTAGCAGCGGATGGTCTTATGCTCCGCGCCGTGATAGGCAAACACCCGCTTCATTTCGTTCATCCGGGAAACCAGCAGCATATAGCCCATAAAAATGGTAATACGCACCAGGCCTTCGATTAGATTCAGCACCAGGGTGTTATGCACCAAACCGTCAAAGAAGCTGCCAATGATCATGGGCAGCAGGAAAAACAGCACAATGGACATTGCAAGGCCCATAAATACGCCGAAACCGATGACCGCCTGCTGGAATTTTTCGTTGCCCAGTTTCTTTTCCAGCCACAGGTCCAGCTTGCTGGGTTCTTCCTGGGTCTCTTCCGGGGAAAGGTCCGCCGATTGCATCAGCGCTTTCACGCCCTGGACCTGGGAATCAAAGAAATTGACACAGCCGCGGATCAGGGGCCAGGTGGCAAAAGTGCCCTTTTTATGGATCTTCCGGGGTTTTACATCCACTTTCAGACCGTCAGCGGTGCGGACAACGATGGCATCTTTCTCCGGGCCACGCATCATAATGCCCTCGATCAGAGCCTGTCCGCCGATCATGGTCTTAAACTTTTCACAGCACTGGGGATTCTCTTTAGACATGGATATTCCTTCCTTATTGGGAGATTGGCAGGCGCACGGTCACCAATGTACCGCCGCCTTCGGCATTCTCCAGGGTCAATTCGCCGCCATGGAGCTGCACGATCTCATCACAGACCGCCAGACCAATGCCGGTTCCTCGGGCCTTGGAACTGCCCTTATAGAATTTTCGTTTAACCAGGGGGATCTCGTCTTCCGGGATGCCGGGGCCGTAGTCCCGGATCCGGATCACTACATCCGGATCTTCCAGATGGATGGAAGCATCGATCTTCCCACCTTCGCCGCCATGCTTGGCCGCGTTGTCCAAAATATTCAGAAATACCTGCCGCAACCGTTTGATGTCGCAGGGGATCTCCGGAATGTCTTCGTCATTGTCGTAGTAATGCAGGTGGATGCCCTCCTGGGTCAGCCGGCTGCTGTACATATACACCGTGTCCTCGAATTCTCCGCGGATATCGGAAAGTTCGATGTTCAAGGTGGCGCGGCCGTCCTGCATACGGTTAAAGTCCAGAAGTTCCACCACCATCTCGGTCAGCCGTTTGCCTTCTTTGTAGATGATGGTCATGCCCCGCCGTGTATCGGGATCCAGGGATTCATCGGCCAGCAGCGTCTCACTCCAGCCGGTGATGGAGGTCAGCGGCGTACGCAGTTCGTGAGAAAGGGACGAGATGAATTCCCGCTGCATTTTCTCATTTTGATTGAGCTGCATGGAAAGGTCATTGATGGTTTCTGCCAGTTCGCCGATCTCATCGTCATAGACGGCGCTGATCTGGATGCCGTAGGTTCCTCCTGCGATCCGCTGGGCTTTTTCGATGATCTCCGCAACGGGCACCAGGATGGACTTGATGTAGTAGTTACTACTAAACAGCACGATCAGCACGATGGCAGCCAATGCCAGCAATGCCCAGGTGGCCACGGACAGGATCTGCCGGTCGATGAGTCGGGTGGAGGTGACGAACCGCAATACGCCGATCACTTCACCGTTCTTATAGACCATGGGGCTGGAAACGGAGATGATCCGCTCCCCCGTCGACGGATCTTTGCCCCGATAGGGCTGGATCTTCAATGTGGAGATCGCTTCCTGGATCTCCGGGGTCGTGGGCGGATCCATGGCCCAATCGCCATGGGAAGTGGCCACAATGTCCCCATTTTGGTTGATAAACTGCAGTTCCAGCACATTTTTTTCGTCAAAGGTATTGGCGAAATTGATGCAGGCCTGGTAGAACTCATTGTAATTCTGGCTGGTGGAGTCGGCGAAGAAATCGGTGATATTATCCGCCCGGTTATACAGGTCCGCTTCAACACTGGAATAGTAGTAAGCGGAGAATACCATGGTCACCACCAGCACACAGACAAAGCCAAGGGCGCAGACTACGCCGACGGTATTCATGATCCACCGCTTACGCAGTCCTCCCATTTTTTTCATGGCTTTCTCCTTACAGTTTCAAATAATGGATCACAGACTCCACTTGTAGCCGTAGCCCCAAACGGTTGTGATGTAGGTCGGCTTGGTGGCATCGTCTTCGATCTTGATCCGAAGACGGCGGATATTCACGTCCACGATCTTCAGTTCGCCCTCGTATTCTCTGCCCCAAACGGCGGAAAGGATGTCCTCACGGGACAAGGGGCGGTTGGAATTTTGCATGAACAGCTTCAAAATGGAATACTCCACCTGGGTCAGCCGCACCTTCTGGCCGTTCTTTTCCACGGTGCGGTTGCGGGTGTTCAGCACAAAGGGGCCCTGGCTGATCAGCTCCGAAGGCACAAAGCTCTCACCGCCAACACGGCGAAACAAGGCATCGATACGGGCCGTCAGCTCCGCAGGAGAAAAGGGCTTGGTCACATAGTCATCAGCGCCGGTCATCAAGCCGGTCACCTTGTCCATCTCCTGGGTGCGGGCAGTGAGCATGATCACGCCCATCTTCTTGTTGCCCGCACGGATCCGGCGGCAGACCTCAAAGCCGTCCATATCCGGCAGCATGATATCCAGAATGGCCACGCCGATATCCGGGTACTGCTGCAGTTTCTGCAGCGCCTCATGGCCGGTGCCGGCTTCCACAACTTCATAGCCCGCCCGCTTCAGATTGATCACCACAAAACTGCGGATATTCTCTTCATCTTCCATGATCAATACTTTTTTCATTTTCTTACCTCACTATCAGATCTCACCGGTGATCCAATCCTCAAAGATCAGATGGAACCGATCGATCAGTGTCTCTTTCGTCATGGCGTATTCCGCCGAAGCCACATCCAAGGACGCGGCAAAAATGGTGGATTCTCCACGCAGGAGCACAAAGCGGTTATCCGCAACGGCCTGCTCTTCCCGCTTTTGGCCTGTCAAGGCAAAAACCGTCATCAGCCGCACCGTTTCGGTATAATCCTCATTCCAAATGGAAAATTCGTAACTGATGCCCTTTTGGTTCACGGTCAGCCGTTCCACAAGCCGGCCGTCCAGTTCCAGATACCAGCCACCCACAAAATTGTGGTAGGTGTGCAGCTTCGTCACTTCCGTGCCGTCGGCATTCAGAGAATACCAGCGGATGATGTATTGATCCTTGCTGCTGCCGGAATTGGGGGTCGGATGCATGGTGATGAGGCTGGGCAGCTCCAAAATGCCGTCGTTATCGATGTCGTCGGCATATACGTAGTGATTACGCAGGGTCTGAACGCTGGTGCCCGATTCATTGGAAAGGGACACATTGGTCAGCTGGCCGCTGACCAGGGTGAACACGTCGGTCAAAATGCCGCTGTTGTCCGTAACGGCGCTGGCTACATAAACCGCCGGGCGGCCATCCTGGAGCTTTCCGAGCATCATGCGCTTGATGTTTTCAACGGGTTCCGACATGGTCACTTCCTGGGACCGTTCCATGGAAGATCCGGTCATGCTGTACAGAGCCACCACGCCGTTGGTATCGCTGCCGGGCCGAAGGACCATCAGTTCTTTCCGTCCGTTTCGGTCCAGATCCATCACCATCAGCTCGGAATAGTTGGTGGACATCAGCTGCTCCATGTGGTCGCCCACCATGGAATACACTGCCGTAGACCGGACTACCTGGTCGCTGACCTGGCAGCCCACCACCAATTCGTAACCGGCCTTGTTATCCATGTGGATGTATTCTACCCGGTCAAAAGCAGAGCCGGTGCATTCGATCACATCCATAAGGCCGTACTTTTCACCGTCACCGGCAAATACCAGAATCTGCAGGGGTTTGTCGCCGTTGCCCTTGGTAAACACCAGGTACTCCTCTTCCCCATCGCCGTTCAGATCCACCCGCTGGACCGTCTGGCGGTGATCGCCACGGATGGGGGCGCTGTACTCCAGGCCCGACATGGCGTCCTTCATCACGCTTTGGAGGTTATTATACTCCTCCGAACGCATGGGCAGGCAGTAAAGATCACTGACCGTACGGACACTGCAGCCGCACAGAAGCAACACCACCAGGGCAAATAACACTATGAAATTCCGTTTCTTTGCCATGGGTCATCGCTCCTTTCGAATATGATCTGATTATAGCACAGTAGAAGGAAAAAAGGAAGTTATTTCAGAACGACATTGTTGACACCAAGCAAGTTTTTTAGCTTGTAAACAATATCTATATGATACTTTGCTACTGAATTACAGTTCAACTCAGCTTGATTAAGGAAAAGAAACACCTTTCCTTCCCCCAATTGATTACGCAGTTCCTGAAGCATCGCAAACTTAATAGAACCATCAATAAACTCTTTGCGTCCATTCTCCTGGAACTTTAATACTATTTGCGAGTTGCCCGGGAACATCTGAATAATTGCACGTACTTTTCTGACAAGAACCTCGTTAGATTCAGAAACAGAAAGATATAGTCGACCTGGAATAGGCTGATCAGTGATATTTTGTACTTGTGTGTCTTCCACAGGTTCCCGATCTTCAAAATCCGAGATGGGTCTTGCCCGGTTGATGACGATCTGGGGTTCTTTTTCATCCCGGATGGACAGCCGGCCGGTGACCACCACAGGGCTGTTTTCCCGCAGGTAACCACCGAACTGATTCAGTACATTGGAGAAGGCCAGCATTTCAATGGCCGCCGTATCATCTTCCACCGTCACATAGGCCATCATGGAGTTGTTGCGGGTGGTCTTCATCTTCACCGCTTGGACAATGCCGGCAACAGATACGATGGAATCGTCCTGGTAAGTGCTTTCTTCGTCCATCAGCGCGCCGATGGGGATCACATGGGTGCCCTTGAGCATGGCGCGGTAATCATCCATGGGGTGGCCGGAAATGTAGATGCCGGTGGTTTCCTTCTCCATGGCCATCAGGTCAGCCCGGGCCAGCTCATTGAGTTTCGGAATGGGGATCGCTGCAGCCTTGTCATCTTCTTCCAGCATGGCAAAAAGGCCCATCTGACCGTCCAGATTTTTCTTCCGGGTGGAAGAAACGGCGTCCATCATGGAGTCATACACCGCCAGCAATTCGCTTCTATGATAGCCAAAGCAATCCATCGCGCCGCATTTGATGAAGTTTTCCACGGCGCGCTTGTTCAGCTCGCCCTCCCCCATCCGCTGGAGGAAATCTTCCAGCGAGCGGAACGGGCCGCCTTCGTTACGCTTGGCCACCATGCTGCGGATCAGACCGCGGCCCACATTTTTCACCGCGCCCAGGCCGAACCGGATGGCATCTCCCTCCACGGTGAAGTGATCATCGGAATGGTTGATATCCGGCGGCAGCACCGGGATGCCCAGTTCCTTGCACTCGGCAATGTAACCGGAGATCTTGGCCGCGGAATCCAGCACGGAAGTCATCAGCGCCGCCATGTACTGCCGGGGATAATGGCACTTGAGGTAGGCCGTCTGGTAAGAAACCACCGCGTAACAAACGGCGTGGGCCTTGTTAAACGCATAGTTCGCGAATTCGACGATCTCATCGTAAATACTCTGTGCCGCAGCTTCAGAAACGCCGTTGGCAATAGCGCCCACGATGCCCTGGGCAGGATCACCGTAGACGAAATCTTTCCGGGCTTCCTCGATGACTTTCATCTTCTTTTTGGAGATGGCGCGGCGGATATTATCAGCCTGTCCCATGGTGTAGCCGCCCAGGGTCTGAAAAATGTTGATCACCTGTTCCTGGTACACGATACATCCGTAGGTCACCTTCAGAATAGGCTCCAGCAGGGGCGTTTTGTAGGTGATCTTCCGGGGATCCAGCTTATTGGCGATGAACCGGGGAATCGAGTCCATAGGACCGGGCCGGTACAATGCCACAATAGCCGTAATATCTTCGATAGATCCGGCCTTCATGTTGACGCAAACGCCGGTCATACCGGCAGATTCCAGCTGGAACACGCCCTGGGTCTTACCCTCGGTGAGCATCCGGAAGGTAGCGGCGTCATCGTCGGGAATATTGGCCATAGAGAAAGTCGGATCGATACTCTGGATCTGCATTTCCGCATCCTTGATCACCGTCAGGTTCCGCAGGCCCAGGAAGTCCATTTTGAGCAAACCTAACTCTTCAATGGTGGTCATGGTGTACTGGGTCACGATGGTGTCATCATTGCGGCTTAAGGGCACATAAGTGCAAACCGGCTCCGCGGTGATCACCACGCCGGCGGCGTGGGTGGAGGTATTGCGGGGCATGCCCTCCAATTTCATGGCCGTATCGATGAGCTTTCTGGTCCGCTCATCGTTATCATACATTTCTTTCAGCTTGGGGCTGACCTGCAGAGCTTCGCTCAATGTGATGTGCAAAGTCGTGGGCACCAATTTCGCCACGATATCGGTCTCCGCATAGGAGAAATTCAGCGCCCGGCCCACATCCCGGATGGCGCCACGGGCCGCCATGGTACCGAAGGTTGCGATCTGGGCCACCCGGTCATGACCGTACTTGCGAACCACATAGTCGATGACCTCGCCCCGGCGTTCCTGGCAGAAATCCGTATCAAAGTCGGGCATACTGACCCGCTCCGGGTTCAGAAACCGCTCAAAAATGAGGCTGTACTTCATGGGGTCCACTTCCGTGATGTGCATGCAATAGGCCACGATGGAAGCGGCACCCGAGCCACGGCCGGGGCCCACCGGGATCCCCTGCTCTTTGGCGTAGCGGATGAAGTCCCAAACGATAAGGTAGTAGTTTACATAGCCCATCCGAGTAATGACACCCAGTTCGTACTCCATCCGGTCCACATATTCCTTCGGCGGCGCAGCATAACGCTCCCGGAAGCCCTTGTAGCAGACTTCCCGGAAATATTCTTCGTTGGTATAGCCCTCCGGCACGGGGAAAGACGGCAGATGATACTCGTGGAATGTAAATTCCAGATTGCACATATCGGCGATCTTCACCGTATTTTCAAATGCCTCCGGGCAGTTGGGGAACAGCGACCGCAGTTCTTCTTCGCTCTTGAGATAGAACTCCTCGGTCTCAAATTTCATGCGGTTTTCTTCGTCCACAGTACGGCCGGTCTGAATGCACAGCAGCACATCCTGCATCTCGGCATCTTCTTTGCGCAGATAGTGGGCATCGTTGCTGACGATCAGCGGCAGCCCCGTCTCCCGGGCCAGGCGCATGACGCCCTGATTCACCATTTGCTGTTCCTTGATACCGTGATCCTGCAGTTCCAGATAGAACCGTTCCGGCCCGAAGATCTTGCTCAGCCGCAGAGCATATTCTTTCGCGGCAGCATATTCCTCATTCATCAGGTACTGCGGTACCGCGCCGGCCAGGCAGGCCGATGTGGCGATCAGACCCTCATGATACTTTTCCAGCAGCTCCAGATCCACGCGGGGCTTGCCGTAAAATCCGTTGGTAAAGGCTTCGCTGACCAGAAGGCACAGATTCTCATAGCCTTTCCGGTTCTCGCACAGCAGCACCAGGTGGTAAGGATCATTGTCAATACCATGGACCCGGTCTTCCATCCGGCGGCGGGCAACATACACTTCGCAGCCGATGATGGGCTTGATACCGGCCGCTTTGGCGGCCTTATAAAAGTCGATACAGCCATACATCACGCCGTGGTCTGTGATGGCAATGGCCGTCTGCCCCAGTTCCTTGACCCGATCCATCATACCGCTGATGCGGCATGCGCCGTCCAGCAGGCTGTATTCCGTATGAACATGAAGATGTACAAAACTCATGGATTAGCCTCCCTGGACAGTTCGATCAGCTTCTTCAGCCGATGATTCATCGCCGGCTTTGTAATGGGCGGTTCCATCATGGCCGCCAGTTCCGTCAGTGACGATTCCGGATGTTCCTCCCGGGCGATCAGTGCCTGGCGAAGTTTCTCCGGCAATTTCTCCACAACGCCCCGTTCCCGCAAAATGCGGATGGCCACCAACTGCTCCTGGGCAGCCTCCACCACTTTAGAGGTGTTGGCGTCGTCACAGTTGCATCGGCGGTTGACTTTGTTGTTCAGTTCCTTTTCCAGCCGGGCCTCCATGATGCCCATGGCAGCCACCGGCGCGCCAAGATAGGTCAGGAAATCGGAGATTTGCTCGCTCTGCTTCAGATACAGAATGTTGGCCCCGGTACGGTGGGTAGTTTTGGGGTAAAAAGACATCACTTCCCCCATCAGTACATAACTCTCCCGAGCAACTGCGCTGTGGGTGGTGGCCATTTCCAGGTGATAGCCCTTGATGGGGTCAGTCACACTGCCGCCGGCCAGAAATGCACCCCGCAGAAAAGCCTGCTTGCAGCAATCTTCTTCCACCACGGGGAAATTCACATGGAGTGCCACCGTATCCTCCCGGTCAAAGCCGAAAGCATCCATGATCTGTTCGATCTTCTCCGGATCATAGATCTGGAATGTCAGCTTTCCCGGGGCTTCCAGGCTGGGAAAACTGTCAAATTCCAGGTTGAAGGCTCTTTCAAACAATCTGGGCAAATTGTAAGCAAATTCCCGGCTTTCGGTGACGATCTTAATATTTTCTCTGGTAAAACTGTTGGCAAACAGCAAAATGCCAAAGCACTCTGCCAGGCTGCAGCAGTTTCTGTTGGGGACGGTACGGCAGATCTCTGCCTTTGCCGCACCGGAAAAAGAAATCGCCATACCGACCCTCCTTTCATCGTTTATCGCTGCACCCAAAGGGCTACAGCAGCAAGTACATTATAGTGCCGATAGAACAGGCTGTACACCTCTCTGTTCAGGTTCACCGGTCTGGTGGTACCGATCTCGATGGTCAGCGACGGGATCGACAGTTTTTCAATGCACCAATCCTTATAGCCGCCGGCATCAAGTTCGTCATCACCTTCCAGACCATAACCGGTGACCTCGGAAACGGCCTTGCCCAGTTCCTTAGACAGAGCGTTGGCTTCCTTGTTGGAGCCAAATTCCCAGAAGATCACACTGCCGCAGGAATGATAGCTGATGGTAGTGTCAAAGGGATACTTCAGCGTATAATCCCGGAGGGCCTTGGCTTCCGCAGCCGAGAAAGGCTCTGTTCCGCCGTAGCGCATATAAGACGGTTCGTTCTTATAATTGACAGAATCCCACTTGGCGTCAAAATTCCGGTTCAGGTCCACGCCCAAAGCATTGGCCTTCCAGTCGATGGCATACTCGGTCTTGGTAAAGTTCATGTAGCCCAGTTCTTTGTCCCGCTTGTAGATCTGCAGCTGCAGTTCGCTCAATTCCCGGGTCAGCACCGTGGTGAGTCCGTCGGGATTCATCATGGGGATGATGTGGAAGCAAATATCGCCGTAACCGGCCATGCCGTGGTGGAGGCCGTAATCCACCAATGCCATCAGCAGCCAAGAAGTAACATGTTCGTTGCCGTGGATGGCCGCCTGGAACAGCACATGATACTCGGCGTCCTCATTGCCGATCCGCAGCACCGGCATATCCCGGCCCAATTCGCTCATGCCGATGGAATCCAGCACCACGAAATCGGAGAATTTCTCCGCCATGGCCTTTACATCTTCCATCATCATGTCGTATGTATACTTGGTGGTGTATTCCAGGATCTCCAGTCTGTCCGCAATATCATCGTCCACCGGCTCAATGTAGTTGGAGAGCACATAGCCCTCTTTGCCCTCAAAACGGACATAGGCAAAGTGACCGCTCCAACCAAGCAGTTCCATTTCCTCATGGCGATAGATCCGGGCCAGGGAGCTGGCCTTAGTGTCCGGTTTCTTACGCAGGCTCATGGATTGGTTGCAGGTGGCGCGCCACAGGGTAGGCATGGTGGGGTCGAAGTATTCTTCCACCGGATACTCGTCTGTATCGGAATAATGCCACCATTCACCGCTGTAGGCCTTCAGACCATGTTTTTCCATAACAGACCGCAGCAGCTTTGCATTGGCAGCAGCCTGCTCCGTGCAATCGCTGTAGTCATGGTCACCCTTGGGGGAAAATTCATCAAAATCCGAGGGCATCTCCAATAGTTCGCCGGTAGCAAGATCCACCAGCGTCAAATCAATGGCGCTGCCCCGGCAATGGGATCGGTTGCCGCTGATGGGATTGGATACATAGGTCGCATCAGGGCAAACCTGCCAAAGCATAGCCTGGGCGGACAAGGGACGGAAACCGTCCCAGATCAAAAGACCGATCCCCTGCTGCGCCAGTTCCTCATACACCAGTTTCAGCTTTTTCACCGTGCCGTAACGCAGATAGGCCTCATCGAAGTCATAGATCACCTTGCCGGTGAAATTATTCTCCGACGCGTAGCGCAGATCCTGCCGGATCTCCGGCAGATAGTCGGAAACCTTCACGATCAGATCCTCCGGCAGGTCCGGCATTTCCGGCTCTGTCGGAGCGGGCTCAGTAGGCTTCGGCTCTGTCGGTTTCGGCTCCGTAGGTTTGGGTTCAGTGGGCTTCGGTTCTGTGGGCTTCGGCTCCGTAGGTTTGGGTTCTGTGGGCTTCGGTTCCGTAGGCTTCGGCGCGCTGGGTGCAGGGTCAGTAGGCGCAGCCACCGTGGGTGCAGGCACTGTTGCCGTCGGATCTGTTGCATCAGTTCCCTGGGTCGGATCCTTGTGGGGGATCGTTCCATCCGTTGTAGGTTCCGGGCTCAGGGTCGGAATGGAGATCTGGGGCACATTCTGTACGCACCCCGTCATGCTGAGCATCATGGCCAAAATCAAAAGGCCGGCAATCAATCGATTCATTCTCTTTTTCTCACTTCTTCAGATTACCAGATCCGGATCTCCGGCTCCAGACGGATGCCGCTGTGGTCATAGACCTTGTCGGACACCTGCTGCAGCAAAGATCGTACATCTTCCGCCGTAGCGCCGCCCGTATTCACAGCAAAACCGGCGTGCTTCGTAGAAATGGCCGCGCCGCCAACGGCAAAGCCTTTGAGCCCTGCCTGGTCAATGAGGGCCGCGGCATAGCCGCCAACGGGCCGCTTGAAAGCCGAACCGGCCGAGGGCAGATCCAGCGGCTGAGAGGCGCTGCGTTTATTTTGCAATTCCTTCATTTTCGCCTTGATCTGTTCCGGGTCTCCCGGCTGAAGCCGGAATACCGCCGAGATCACGATCTCCCCAGTTTCCTCCACGATGCTGTGGCGGTAGGAAAAACCCATCTCTTCTCCGGAAACGGTGCGGATATTGCCGCTGCGGTCCATCAGCTCCACTTCCTTGCAGACCTGGCAGATCTCGCCGCCGTAAGCGCCGGCGTTCATATACACGCCGCCGCCCACCGTGCCGGGGATGCCGTGGGCAAATTCCAGGCCGGAAAGGCCCTGATTGGCCGCAAATACCGCTGCCCTGGTCATCGTAACACCGGCCATCACTTTCAGAAGATCACTTTCCAGCAATTCCATGCCGCCAAGGGCATCTTTCAGGCAGATCACAACGCCCCGCATGCCCCCATCCGGCGCAAGAACATTGGTACCCGCGCCCAAAATGGAAACCGCGGCCCGCTCCTCAGCGCACAGCCGGAGGATCCCGGCTAATTCATCTCTGGTCTTGGGGAAAGCCATGACCTCTGCCCCCCCGCCAATGCGGAAAGAAGTGTGGCGGCTCATGGGTTCATCGTATCGAATTTCGCAGGGCGCAGCAGCCATACGCCGCTGCAGATCCGTTAATTCAGTCATAAACGCCTCCGGGTATATCATATCTAACTTACTATATCATACAACGAACAAATATGCAATTATTCCTTTCAATTTTTTATTGTATGAAGGCAAAAAAGATCCACGGAGGAAGCTCCGTGGATCTCCGTTTTAGTACAGTCGCATCTTGCGGGCCACTTCATTTTCATCGAAGAAAATGCGGCTTTGGGATGTGCGGTCATCAAAGACAGCCTGGATGCAGTGGCCGTCCAGATAAGCCGTGAGGGTATGTCCGGTTTCCATCAGCGCCTCATACTCATCATACACCCAGCCATTGATCACCAATTCATTGACCCGCTTGACCCGGCGGTAGCAAATGCGGTAAGTACCCTGGGTCACCTCCAGCAGTACCCGATGCTTTACTTCTTCATCGGCACGGCGAATCGGAGAGGACTGACGAGGTGCAGCGGTCTCCCCTTCTGCCGGTTCTTCCGGCACAGTTTCTTCCTCCGGAGGGAGCTTCTTCAGCTTCGCGCCGGAGATGATGCCTTGGATCAGATACACCAGCACCCAAACATGGAAGATCACATCCAGAAGTCCGCCGACTTCCTCCGCCAGAATGTAAAAGAACGCCATCGCCACCGTGTCCAGTATAAAAAGCACCAGGGCAACGACCATCCAGCCGCTGCGTTTCTTGCTGAAGATCCAGCACAGCAGATACAACAGCAGCGAAATGACAGCGACGATCACACCTGCCATCATCAGTTCCGGCATTTCCAAAATGACGGGAAAAGCCACAGCGAAATACGGAATGGACGCGCTGAACAGCAGCATGGAGTCGCTGCCGGCGATCAGGAGAACAATGTTGACAGCCGTCAGAACGATCATCAGCAGCAGATTGCTTCGGGCCTTGTTGTAATTCTGTTGCTGTTGCTCTCTGGGTGTCAGGTCGGTTTGTATGTTTGCCATAATTCTACCTCCTAAAAACACATCGGGACAGAAGATCTCTGCCCCGATGCTGCTGTTTACTTTTCGACGATCTCCAGCACTTCCATGGGGCAAGCCTTCACGCAGATGCCGCAGGCGATGCACTTGGAGGCGGGATTGCCTTCCTTCAGGACCATGACCTTCATGGGGCAGGCTTCCACACACTTGCCGCAGCTGACACACAGCTTCTTGTTGATCATGTACACGCCGGTCTTGGGATTTTGGGTGATGGCACCGTGCTCACAGACCTTCATGCACTTGCCGCACTGGATGCAGGCATTGACCTTTGCGCCGCCGTTCTTACCGGCTACGATCTGGATGCAGCTCAGGTCGGGATCAAATTCCTTGTAAAATGCCTGGGAACAAGCCTGGACGCACTGCAGGCAGGCCATGCACTCGGCATTCTTGTTAGCAACCAATTTCTTCATAACAAACGCTCCTAAAGAATTATTATCGCAACTATTATACAGAATACGACAGAAAAAAGCAATGAAAAAAACAGAAAAATCCCAATTTTTTGCTATTGTTTCAAGGATTCTTCGTTGTGGGCACATTTCCCAGAGTAAACCGCGGCTCAAAGCACATAATAGCCTTGGTTTCCCAACTTTTAAAGGAGGTTTTCAACATGAAGAAATATGCCATTCTGGCTATGAGCCTGGTGCTGATCTGCGCGATGTTTACCGGTTGCCGCAGAAATCCCGGCAATGATGCCACCACACCTACCGGCACACCTACCACCGTTCCCGCGACGACGCCTGCCACGGTGGCGCCTACCACCCGACCCACGCAGCCGCCCCGGCCTACCAATCCCGCACCTACCACCGGCACCACGCCCGGCACCATGCCCGGCGTGACCGACGGCACGGAAAGCACCGCAACCGCTCCGGATCGGCATATGCCGCCCCGTGGCTAAAAGTCAGGCTTTGCCTGACTTACATAAGACCGCTCCAGTCAAAAGTAAGGGTACCGTCTTCCAGCACGATGCAGGGAATGCCGATGGCACCGGCTTTCTTGATCTCATCAAACACCGGCTCTTCCCGCAGCCGCAGAAATTCCTTCAAATTCCGCAGGTCGTTACCAATGTCCAGATATTCATATTCCACCCCTGCCCGATCCAGATCCGCGCGACATTCTACGCAATCCGGGCAGAGCATATTCCCATAAATTTTCAGCATACTTCCCTCACAAAATGGTCACATACCGATTTAGATTCTTCTTCATCCGCTCTGCAGCCTGCAGGGCGCATTGGATGTAATCTGCGCCTTCATCCGCCTCCCGCCATGCTGCCGTCACAGAAGCACCGGCGCAAGCCACAGCGCCGTAACCAAAACGGTCGAAAGCTGCCGCGCAGTTCTTATGATTGCCGCCGGGATAATCCAGGCCGTCCACGATCATGTACATACCGGGATGGGCTGCCCGAAGATTCTTAACAGAGGCCGGAGATGTAGCACTGACCATCGCGCCCATCCGGGAATAGCTGCACTTTGCAAGGATATTCTCCCCCAGGCGGTTGACGATATCCGCCGCCGATTGGTGGACCAAACGGGTGCCGGTCATCAGATCCTGCAGTTCCGCCGCAGATTTGTTGGGGGTACGCAGGATCACGAACACATCCTTCCCCTGGTCCTTGCAGTAAGGCACGAACGGCCGCACCGCGTCGGAACCAATGTAGGGGCTGACAGTCACACCGTCGCAGGGATAGTCTTCCCCACCCAGGATGGTATCCGCAGCCCGCTGCGCAGACCAGGGAGTCAAGCATTCGGGGCAATCCAGCAGTACGTAGAATCCCAAATTGGATGCTTCCTTCAAAAGGGACTGCAACTGCTCCAGACCCTCCGGGCCCAGCAGCGCAAAATCACCAAAAGAATACCGCACTGCCGGCACAAATCCCTTCAGAGCGGCCATCAGCTCCCGGCAGAACCGGCCATAAGCCCCCAGGAAACTTCCTTCCTCCTCCAGCAGCCGTGCAGGAATGCACTCTGCTTTCACAGAAAAATCGATCATGGAAGGATTTTTCATCTTTCTCACTTTTTCATGCAGAAGATCAATGGACATATCACGCACTTCCCTTCACATTTTTTATGATTATATCACAGGAAAGATCGGAAAAACAAGCCCATAAACAGAAAAACACCCCGGATTCCGGGGTGTATCTGCAAAAATTACTTGCCCTTGGCAGCCTTCTTCTCAGCCTTTGCCTTAGCCTTGGCTTCAGCGGCCTTCTTGGCCTCGGCCTGGGCGCGCTCAGCGGCGGAGTCATTGGTGGACAGAGCCCACTTCGCAAACTCGATGCGTACACGGTCAGCGCCGGTCTCGATGACAAACTTGTCTTCCTTCACATCCACGACAACGCCGGTGATGCCACCGATGGTGGTGATCTTGTCGCCATTCTTCATGGAAGAACGCATCTGCTCCGCTTCCTTCTTCCGCTTGTTCTCGGGGCGGATCATCAGGAAGTAGAAAATGGCGATCATGGCGATCATGGGCAGCAGCATGCCCATCAGGCTACCGGAAGCTTCAGCCTGGTTGGCAGCGTCATTCAGAAAATACAGCATTGGTATTACTCCTTTGGTTTAATAATCCTTGCTATTATACCATTTCACGGACAAAAAGCAAGCATAATTTAGATCCTTCTGGCCAATTTTGCAGAATATTCCCTGCGGAATTCCTCAAATCGACCCTCATCCAGGGCATTTCGGATCTTTTCCATCAGCTTGTTGTAGAAATACAGGTTGTGCATCACGCTCAGCCGCATGGCCAGCATCTCTTCCGCAACAAAGAGGTGCCGGATATAGGCGCGGCTGTACCGGCGGCAGACCGGGCAGTCACACTGGGGATCAATAGGCTGTTCGTCCAGCTGATACTTGGCGTTTTTCAGATTGATCGCCCCTTCCCAGGTAAATAGCCTTGCATGACGGGCATTCCGGGCGGGCATGACGCAGTCAAAGAAGTCCACGCCCCGGGCCACTGCCTCGATGATGTTGGTGGGCGTGCCCACACCCATGAGATAGCGGGTCTTTTCCTTGGGCATGTAGGGTTCTACCGCTTCAATGATGTCATACATCTCTTCCGCCGTTTCACCCACGGCCAGGCCGCCGATGGCATAGCCAGGCAGATCCATGTCCGCGATCCGCTTCATGTGGTCCATGCGGATGTCGGCATAAGTGCCGCCCTGGTTGATGCCCCAGAGCATCTGGTTGGGATTGACCGTATCCGGCAGGCTGTTCAGCCGGGCATTTTCGGCTTTGCACCGCTCCAGCCACCGGGTCGTCCGGGCAACGGAGTCCAACACATACTTTCTCGGCGCGGGATTTTCAATGCATTCGTCAAAGGCCATGCAGATATCACTGCCCAGATTGGACTGGATCTGCATACTCTCTTCCGGGCCCATGAAGATCTTCCGACCGTCGATGTGGGAGGAAAAATACACGCCTTCCTCCTTGATCTTCCGCAAGCCGGACAGACTGAACACCTGGAATCCGCCGGAATCGGTAAGGATCGGGCCGTCCCAGGTCATAAACTTGTGGAGGCCGCCCATCTGCCGAACCACCTTGTCGGTCGGCCGCAGATGCAGGTGGTAGGTGTTGGAAAGTTCCACCTGGCAACCGATATTCTTCAGATCTTCTGCGCTCAGCGCGCCCTTGATGGCACCCTGGGTGCCCACATTCATGAACACAGGGGTCTGGACCGTGCCGTGGGCGCAAGTAAATTCGCCCCGCCGGGCCTTCCCTTCTGTCTTTTTCAGTTCAAACATAGATTACCTCACTTGTTGGGATTGTAGAGTATATAGTCCCGACAGATTTCTACCGTATCATAATGGGTGTGATACTCCGATCCGCCATAGAATCGGAAACCGCATTTTTCAACTACTCGGCGGGATTGTCCGTTCCGGATAAAATGCCCGCAGGTCAGATAGTCATAGCCAAGGACGGAAAAACAATAGGAACAAACCGCCATCACAGCCTCCGGCATCAGTCCCCTTCCCCAGTAATTCTTACTCAAAACATAGCCGATTTCCCGGCCCAGCTTCTCTACGGGATGTGGGTCATTGCCGATCCTCTCAATGCCCAATGAACCGATGACTTTACCGTTCTCCTTCAGTTCCAGTGCCAGGGTTTTCTTCCCGGTGATAAATGATTGCAGGATCCGGCGGGATTCCTCCTCCGATCGGTGATGGTTCCATCCGGCCATTTCTCCAACCCCCGGAACACTGGCATATTCATAAAGATCCTGAAGATCCTTCTCCTGCCAGGGACGCAAAATCAACCGCTCTGTTTCAATGAGAATATCGGTGACATCAATGACTGCATTCATCCGAAATGCTCCCCTCGATAAGTTCCCGAATCGCGTTTTGATACAGTTCCGTCTGCTTATACATGCCGTTACCGTGGTTGCAGCCCGGCAGGATCAGCACCTTCGTAGGCTGGGGATTGTTGGCTCGGATCTGCTCCAGCGTTTCATCCATTCCCTCGTTGCTTCCGGCGGACAGCAGCAGCGGATACCTGCCGTTTTTGATATTCTCCACCCGGTCAAAATCCGCCGCGTAGCAGTCAAATTCCCGGTGATACCGGTGGAGTGCAAAGGCAGCCACCTTTTCATGGCCCTTCTTGAACACATCCCGGGCCACATTCCGGAAGATCCCTTCCACCGTGACGCTGGGCGCATCAGCCACCAGGCACTTCACATTCTTCAGTTCCTGGGTCGCCAGATCCAGCACGATGCCGCCGCCCATGCTGAGACCATGAAGAACGATCTTTCCCTCCGGATGATGTTCATTCACCAGATCGATCCAACCCATCATATCCCGGTATTCCAGGCCGCCGAAGGCAATATACTTGCCCTCACTGGGGCCATGGGCCCGCAGATAAGGGATCAGTACATTAAAGCCCATGCTGCGGTAAAACAGCGACGGAAACGCAGACTCACGCTCGGCGTGGCTGGTGTAGCCGTGGACCCAGATCATGGTCTTGTTACTGCCATCGCAGGGATAATAGATGCCCTGCAGTTTCAGACCGTCGTGACTGGTGATGGTCCAGTTTTCGTGGGGCAGCTTCTGGATCTCCCCCAGGGATCTATGGACCGTGGAAATGGTGTCATACCAGGAGTCCTCCGGCCCCACCATCTTATATGCATTGTTAATATCCTTCCGCCTCATCAGCATTTCAAAAAGGATATTCCCCTTCAGTTTTTCAAACATAACATCACCTTACAAAATACACATGGCATCGCCAAAGCTAAAGAAGCGATACCGCTCCTTCACGGCCTCTTCATAGGCATTCAACACATTTTCACGGCCGGCGAATGCGGAAACCAGCATCACCAGAGTACTCTCCGGCAGATGGTAATTGGTGATCAAGCCATCCATGGCCTTGAAGGTATAGCCGGGATAAATGAAGATCTCCGTCCACTTAGTTCCTGCTTCAAAGCTGCCGTCATCCTTCACAAGACTTTCCAGGGTCCGGCAGGAGGTAGTGCCCACGCAGATGATCCGGCCGCCGGCCGCCTTTGTTTCATTCAGAACCGCCGCCGTTTCTTCCGAGATCATGCAAAGCTCCGCGTGCATATGATGCTCCAGAATATCTTCAGCTTTCACGGGCCGGAATGTGCCAAGGCCCACATGCAGCGTCACAAAAGCGGTCTTCACGCCCATTTCCCGTGCCTTTTCCAGCAGTTCCGGGGTCCAGTGCAGGCCGGCGGTGGGGGCAGCGGCAGAGCCTACTTCCCGGCTGTATACCGTCTGATACCGCTCCTGGTCCTGGAGCTCCGCCTTGATATAGGGCGGCAGGGGCATCTTGCCCAGCCGTTCCAGCACTTCCAGGAAGATACCGTCATAGTGGAATTCTACCACACGGTTGCCGGTCTCCTGGACCTCCACCACGGTGGCGGTCAGTTCGCCGTCGCCGAATACAACTTCGTTGCCAACTTGCATCTTCCGGCCGGGTTTACACAGACACTCCCAGCGCTTGTTGCCCAGATCCCGCAGCAGCAGTACTTCCACTGCGCCGCCGGTGGGCCGGTGACCCAGCAGCCGCGCCGGAAGCACCGGGGAATCATTCATCACCAGGCAATCCCCGGGCCGCAGATAGTCCAGAATGTTATAAAAATGCCGATGGCTGACCTGTCCAGTCACCCGGTCCAGCACGCACAGCCGGGACGCATCCCGCTGCTGTAGCGGGGTCTGGGCGATCAGCTCTTCCGGCAGATCATACCAAAAATCATGGGTTTTCATACAGTGTTTTCCTTTTTCGCGTTATAGTGATAAAGATGGTATCTGCAAGCCGCAGCAGAGCGGTACAGATATACAAGCCGCAGGATACTCAATACGATGGTTCCGATGGCAACCGCCAGCAACAGCAGCACCGCCAGGAGCTTGGAAATCAGGACTATAATGACGCTTCCAAAGGTGGCGGCCACCAGACCGATGCGCCACTTCCAGTAGTTTTCCCACTGAACGGAAAGATCCTCATCGATCCCCAGCATGGCCTCGGAGTGGGCCTTGCATTCCTGGTAGATCCCTACCAAACCGGCAATAGCAGCCGGGAACGTCAGCAGCATACCGGGATCAAACTCCGTCCAGCCGGCGTCTTTGATGCCCATGAGACCGGAAAGCAGGGCGCTGGCAGCCATCCATCCGGCAGCGGTCAAATACCGGTCATTTGCATCCTTCAATTTAAACAGCACTGCGGCATAAGCCAGATTGGAGATCATGGTAATAATGACACCGGGAAGCAAAAGACCCGGCACTGCATTGACCACAAAATCTTCCGTCATCAAAGAGCCGACAGCCGCCGGAATGAACATCCAAAACAGGATCCAGAGCCACTTTTCCATCTTCGCCGCCTTTTGGGTCTGCTGTTCCAAGAAAGCGGCAGCCCGTTCCCGCTCCCGGATCCGGTCCGATGCCATATCGAAGCGGTGGCGGTATGTACCGCAGGATGTAACATGGCTGCAGGTAGTGCAGGTCTGATGACCTTTATCGGCGCAGCACTTGGCCAGTTTGCAGCTGGTCTGGAACTTTCTGCCGGGACCGGCCATGCAACCGGGGCAGTTCAGCGCTTCCTTATGGACGCACTTGGCGCAATCATTACCGCAATATGTACCATTGATCATCAAACTACCTCCCTGGAACTTTTGATATTATATTATAGACGATTTCCCATCATTTTTCAACTGTCAAATCAGCACCCGGCAGCATAGAATAGCCGGGAGGGATGCCAAATGAAAAAACCACTCTTCACAGGGGTCTGCACCGCCCTGGTTACCCCGTTTTTGGACGGCAAGGTCAATTATCCCATGCTGGAAATGCTGCTGCGGCGGCAACTGGACGCCGGCATCGGGGCCTGTGTCATCTGCGGTACTACCGGGGAAGCGCCGACCTTGACCGACGACGAAAAACTGGAACTCTATCGCCGCAGTAAAGAATATGTAGGCGACGCCATGAAGATCATCGCCGGCACAGGCACCAATTCCACGGAGCACACCTTGTATCTCAGCCGGGAAGCGCAAAAGCGGGGCGTGGATGGCTTGCTGGTGGTAACGCCATACTATAACCGCCCCACCCCCACGGGCCTTTTGGACCATTACATAGCTGTTTCCCAGGCCGTCCGATTGCCCATCATTCTCTACAATGTACCCGCACGGACCGGCTGTGATATCCCCGTATCGGTCTACAAGGCCCTTTCCGCAATAGAGAATATCGCCGGCGTAAAAGAAGCCGCCAGTGACATCACCAAGATCACTAAGATCCACGCCGCATGCGGCCGGGATCTGCCCATCTGGACCGGAAATGATCCCCACATTACTCCGGCTGTTTCCCTGGGTGCGGTGGGCGTTATTTCGGTCCTTTCCAATATCCTGCCGGCAGAGACCAAGATGCTGACCGATGCGGCGCTGGACGGCGATCTGGATACGGCAACTGCCCTGCAAAGCACCCTATCGCCGCTGATCGATACCCTTTTCAGCGAATCCAACCCCATCCCCGTAAAAGAAGGGCTGAAGCTTCTGGGCTATGATTGCGGCCCTTGCCGCCTGCCTCTGACCCCCATGTCCAGCGAAAATCGTCAAAAACTGAAAAAACTCCTGGGATAAAACAAAAAAGCTCTGCCGCAACGGCAGAGCTTTTTACGCCTTGGGATGGCATTTTTCATATACGGATTTCAGCTTCTGATTCACCATATGGGTGTACATCTGGGTGGAGGAAATATCACTGTGACCCATCAGTTCCTGAACAGAACCCAGATCTGCGCCGTTCTCCAGCAGATGGACGGCAAAGCTGTGCCGCAGGGTGTGGGGTGTGATCTCCTTCTCGATATGGGCCGTGGACTGGTAATGCTTCAGGATCTTCCAGAAGCCCTGGCGGCTCATCCGCACGCCGGACACATTGACAAACAGCGCCTTTTCATCGGGGGTTGCCAGCATGCCGTCCCGGACATTGAGTACATAATCGCTCAGTGCCCGCAATGCTGCGGGATACAGGGGGATCATCCGGCTCTTCTTGGAATTGGAGCAGCGGATCAGTCCGGCCGCCAAATTCACATCCTCAATATTCAGATCGATCAGCTCCGTGACCCGGATGCCGGTGGCATACATCACTTCCAGCATAGCCTTGTCCCGGTAGCCTTTGGCATCCACGCAGGCCGGCTGTGCCAGCAGCAGTTCGATCTCCCGGCCGGTCAGGATCTGGGGCAGCTTCTTCTCGCCCCGCTCCACATGGATCTCCACCACCGGCGTCTGCTCCATAAAGCCGGAGGACACTACATAGCTGTAGAAATTCTTCAAGCTGGCCAGATTCCGGGAAACCGTGGCAGCAGAGCGGCCCTCGTTTTCCAGGTGTGCCATATAGTCGGCAATATGCAGTTGTGTAGCTTCCAGAATATCCGCATTCCGCACAAGCTTCATCCATTCCGCAAACTGCCGAATGTCCCGCATGTAGGATGCGACTGTATTTCCGGAGGCCTGTTTTACCTTCGTCAGGTAATTCTCATAAGCCTGCACAAGATCCAGCATGAAAACGCGTACCTTTCCCGATCATGACCCAATCAACGAACCCCACAAAGGCCGCACCAGGAGATGATCCATAATTATCACCAAAACAGCAAAACCAACCGCAAAGCCCCAAACGCTTCTGCCCTTCGTCCGGCCCGTTCCATATCGGAACAGGAAGAACCAGTACCCGGCCATAAGGAAATTCCCGGAAAACTGGACCAGCGGCTGGACAAGCCACGCCGCAGTACCGTAAGCGCGGATGATCGCCCAGGCATGGGCACCGTAACGCATACTGGTCAGAAAACCGGCAGATAAGAGAATGGGAAATGCGTCTAATTTTACCGCCATAGCGGTGATCAGAAAAAGGAACAACATTTGCAGACCGGACCAAACGGTCGACACCGGATCATCCATCAACCGGCGCACCAAAGAAATCGAAGAACTGTCCATCAGATCTGCAACAACGATCCCTGCAAACAACCCAACAGCACAGCAAAGAAAGATCATCCGGCGGCCGCGGTTCAAGGAAGAAAAAAAGTCAAATAAACCACCTCGATTCAAAGGCCACAGCAGCGGCGCATCAGGCACAAGGTGGAAATCAGGACATCGTTGCCAAAATATTCACAATGCATGAATACTATACTCCAAACCCGGCCCAAATGCAAGCAATTTTGTCTATTTTCACACTTTTTGTAAATTATGCCGATTTTTATGTCAACATCATTATGTAAACTGCCGCAACCGCTCCCCTCACCGTTTTGTACCAAAACCGACAATAATGCAACATATAGGGTGCGCAAGTCCAACCCCATCACTAAATGTTGTTTGTGCAACCTGCCGACTGCGCTTTTCGGAATAGGTAAATTAAATTTACCTGCCCTTCATTTTTTGTACAACTTAACGATAGCGGGGTATTTTCACCCTTTTCGCTCCACCCTTCCCCGAAAGGAAAGCCGGAATGACCGAGATCCCTCCACCAAGGGCGATCAACAACGCCGTCGAACCTACGCCGCCGCTCACACCGCCGAGAATGCTGCCTGCCAGCAGTAATACCAGCATATACCCCAGCATCGTAAGACCCGTCACCAGGAGCCTCCGTTGCTTGACACACCGCCAGGCCATCAGGCATCCCAGTACCACGGACACCGGCGGGATCACCATGCAACCCCATCCGATCCCCTCTTCCCCTACATTCTCCGATGACACCAGCCAGGCCAGGATCATTGACCCGATCACGCTGACCGCAGCGCTCACCCCAACGCCGATCCCGATCCCCGGAACCAACCCCAATGCCCTACTGTTTCGATTCCGAACCATGTCCATCTCCCCTTTCGTTCCAACACTATGCCGCCCGGAACGCAAAAAGAACCGGGACATTCGTCCCGGTTCTTGTGGATGTGGAATTACTTGGACATCTGCGCCACACAGGCATCCAGCAGTGCCTTGGCATCTTCCTTGGTTTCGCCAACAGCGGTGTAGTAGAACTTGACCTTCGGCTCTGTGCCGGAAGGACGGGCGATCACGCTGCCCTTGTCACCCAGCAGCAGTTCCAGCACATTGGACTTGGGCAGCTTAATGACGGTCTCATTGCCGGTAGCCAGATCCTTGGCGACGCTGGTCTTGTAGTCGTTGACGCCGGTCACAGCGGCGCCACCGATGGTGGCAGGAACTTCTGCCCGGAGATCCGCCATCATCTTGGCAGCCTTCTCCATGGCATCGGCGCCGGTCAGTTCGATGCTCTGCACATAGGCCAGATAGTAGCCGTAGGTGCGGTACACATCCTCCAGCGCATCCAGGATATTCTTACCCTGGTTCTTCAGGCTGGCAGCCAGTTCGCAGACCAGCATGGTGGCCACGATGGCATCCTTATCCCGGGCATATGTACCCTTCAGATAGCCGCAGCTCTCTTCAAAACCGAAGATGAACTTGTGCTCTTCGCCCTTGTTCTCCAGTTCCAGGATCTCACCACCGATGTACTTGAAGCCGGTGAGCACCGCCTTCATGGTCACACCGTAATGCTCGGCGATCCGATCAGCCAGCGGAGAAGAAACGATTGAACGGACAGTGATGGCGCCTTCGGGGATATCGCCCTTGGCAGTCCGGGCCTTCAGCACATAATCCAACAGCAGGCAGCCCAGTTCGTTGCCGGACAGCTTCACGTAGCCACCCTTGCCGTCGGGCACAGCGATGGCCACCCGGTCAGCATCGGGGTCCGTACCCAGGATCACATCGCAGGGCACATTGGCAGCCACCTTGTAGCTTTCATTCAGGGCGGCGTCAGTCTCGGGGTTGGGATATTCGCAGGTCTTGAAATCGCCGTCAGGCTTTGCCTGGCAGGCCACAGTGGTGATGTTCACGCCCAGCTTGCCCAGAACCGCATGGACAGGCTCCATGCCGGTGCCGCACAGCGGCGTATACACGATGTTCAGACCGGATGCGCGCAGCATATCGGGATCCACAGCCTCATTCAGCACGGTCTCATAGTAGCTTTCCCACAGATCCTGGCCGATGTAGCTGATCAGACCTTCCTCCATAAACTGGTCAAAGCTCTTGCTCTCGGGGATGAAATATGCAATACGGGAGATCTCCGCGGTGACGATGGCCGCAGGCTCATCGGTCATCTGACAGCCGTCGGGGCCATAGCACTTCACGCCGTTGTAAGCCCCGGCATTGTGGCTGGCGGAAATGACGATACCGCAGCCGCAGCCCAGCTGCCGAACAGCATAGCTCAGCATTGGTGTAGGCGCAAGACGGTCATACAGCCAGGTCTTGATGCCCTTTTCGGCAAAAGCCACGGCGCAAACTTCCGCAAACAGCTGGGAATTATGACGGGAATCATAGCCAATGGCCGCGATCTGGGGCAGATCGGTGCCGGAAAGCCAGGCAGCCATGCCCTGGGCGGCGCGGCGGACGGTGTAGCGGTTCAGCCGGTTGCTGCCGGCGCCCATGATGCCACGCATGCCGGCGGTACCAAACTGCAGATCTCCGCCAAAGCGGCCCTTCAGTTCTTCCTCGTTGCCGGCGATGGAAGCCAGCTCCGCCTGAACATCAGCAGGAAGACCTGCGTCCAGCCAGGACTGATAACGTTCCAAATAATTCATCGGAAATCCTCCATTCAAATTCTAAAAAAAGCAGCCCAACGATTCAATTGGGCTGCTTTATGTGTACATGTTGATTATTCAGCAGCGCCGGTGTCCTCAGCGGGCTTGGTCTCGGTCAGGGCACGGAACTTTGCCCGGGTGTCCTGAACCTGGGACAGGGACAGAGCGATGGCTTCCTCTGTGCGGCGCAGAGCGTCGTCCATGTAAGCGTTGCTTGCCTTCTTCAGCTCGGCGATCCGGTTCTGGGTGTTGTTATACATCTCCTGGCACTGACGCTTGGCCTCGATGTAGATGGCCTCGCGGCTCACCAACTCATCAGCCTTAGCCTGAGCATCCTTGATGATCATTTCAGCTTCCCGGCGGGCCTGGCCGATCAGCTCGTTGCGGGACTCCACGATGGTGCGGCTCTGCTTCAGTTCAGCGGGCAGCGCGGCGATGATCTCGTCCAGCATGTCCAGGACCTTGTCCCGTTCCAGAATGCACTTATCAGCGCCCAGGGGCAGCGCGCGGGCGTCCTGGATCATATCATATAACGCGGTGATGATTTCTTCAATGTGCTGTTCGTTCATTGTCTATTTCCTCCTTGGCGTGCGCCAATTCTATTTTTAAAGTCCGGAATAATTTCCTCCGGCAAGAATTCACTTAAGTCAGCATCGTAACGGCCTAGCTCCTTGACCATGCTGGAGCTCATATACATATACTCATGTTCCGCCGTCAGGAACATGGTGTCAAGACCCGGATTCAGCTTCCGGTTGATCATGGCCATCTGGAATTCGTTTTCAAAGTCCGAACCGGCCCGCAAACCCTTGACGATGACACAGCTCCCCTTCTGCCGGGCATATTCCGCCAGCAGATCTTCAGAACTGTCCACCTCCACATTGGGCAGATCTCCCGTGACCCTTTTGATCAGTTCCACCCGCTCGTCCCGGGAAAACATGGGGGTCTTTCCGGAATTGACCATCACGCAGACGATGAGCCGGTCAAAGATCTTTGCCGCCCGGCGGATGATATTCAAATGTCCCGAAGTAACCGGGTCAAAACTGCCCGGATAAATGGCGATCTTCATGGCATCAATCCTTACGGTACAAAGTGATCAAGGTCTTGCCGTACTTGTAATCCCTGGAGCGGGTAAACCCCGGAAAATCCCAGGGAAGCTCCTTACCCACAGGGCGTTCCGCAACTATTATACCACCAGATTCCAAAATGTCAATTTCCGTTATGCTTTTTAATGCATTTTCCAGAAAAACTTCTGCATAAGGCGGGTCTAAAAATATGATATCAAACTTCTGGCGGCATCTTTTCAGATATTCCAGATAGTCCGCCCGGATCACCGTGGCTTCATTTTCCATCTTGCACCGCTTCAGATTCTCCCGGATCAAGGCGCAGGCCTTGTCACCGGAATCCACAAATACGGCGCTCTTCGCCCCACGGCTCAAGGCCTCGATGCCCAGCTGGCCAGTACCGCCGAAAAGATCCAGCACCCGTGCCATAGGCACATCAAACTGGATGATGGAGAACAGCGCTTCCTTTACCCGATCCGTGGTAGGTCGGGTCTGCAGACCTTCCGGGGTCTTTAGATTCACGCCCCGGGCTTTTCCCGTGATCACGCGCAAGATCATTCCTCCTCACTTGGATGAAAATGAGCAAAAACCGCCGCTGCCGCATCCTTCGGCAGCAACCGCTCCAGATCAGCCACCGTCGCTTCCCGGATGGCCGTCAACGATTTGAATTGCTTTAATAGATCCTGCTTCCGCTTCGGCCCGATACCGGGGATCTCATCCAGTTCCGAATACCGCAGCCGCTTGCTCCGAAGCTTGCGGTGGTAGGTGATGGCGAAACGGTGGGTCTCCTCCTGGATCGAGCCAATGAAGGCAAAGATGGCCTGCTGATTGTCGATGCGGATCTCCTGCCCCTGGGGCGTCACCAGAGCCCGGGTGCGGTGACGATCATCCTTGACCATGCCGAATACCGGAAACATCAGTCCCAGCTGTTCCAACGCTTCCACGGCCACACGGGCATGATTCACGCCGCCGTCGATCAGCAGCAGATCCGGTGTTTCTTCAAATCCCTTGTCCCCTGCCTTGTAATGGCTGAACCGCCGCAGCAGGATCTGCCGCATAGAGCCGTAATCATCCTGGTCCGCAAGACCTTCCAGCTTGAATTTCTTATACTGGCTCTTGGCAGGTTTTCCGTCTTTGAATACCACCATGCTGGCCACGATGTCCGTGCCTGCAATGTTGGAAATATCGTAGGATTCGATCCGTGCCGGGGGATCCATCGCCAGCATCTTTCCCAGAAGCAACAAGGTGCCGGAAATTTTCTCTTCCTTGCCGGTGACCCGCTCCGCCTCTTCAAAGGCATTCTTGTTCGCCAGCTCCACGAGCCGCAGATTCTCGCCCCGCTGGGGGATCTTCAGCTTGGTTTTCCGGCCGTAATTCTGTTCCAGCAGCTCCCCAAACAGCTCCGCGTCCTCGGTAACAAAGGGCAGCAGCACCACCTTGGGCGCAAATCCCCGGCTCAGATAATACTGCTTCAGCAGGCTCGATACCGCCGCGACCCGGTCATCGGGAAGTGTAAAAACTTCGTAATCCTTATCCAGCAAATTGCCGCCGGAGAAATGCAGCACAGCAAAGCAAGCCTTGGTCTCCGTTTCGCCGTAGCCGATCACATCGGTGTCCGCCAGACTTCCGGCGGTGACCAGCTGCTTTTGGCTGAGGGCCTCCACCGCCTGGAGCCTGTCCCGCAGGGCGGCCGCCAGTTCAAATTCCAGATTATCCGCCGCATCAAGCATTTCCTTGCGGATCTCATCGGCAACGGTCTTGAAATTGCCCTGCAGCAGCTGCTTGGCCTGGTTCATGACTGCCCGGTATTCTTCCGCCGTCTTGCCGGTCTGGCACCATCCGGCGCAGTTGTTCATATGATAATTGAGGCAAGGTCTGCCCTTCCCCACATCCCGGGGAAATTGCCGGGCGCAATCCGGCAGTTTTAAGGTCCGGTTAATGGCCTCCAGCAGGCTGTTGGTCACACCCCGGCTGCCGTAAGGACCATAATAGGCAGCCCCATCGTCGCTGAGTTTACTGACCATGGTGATTCGGGGATATTCTTCCTTCAGATCCAGCCGCAGATAGGGATATCCCTTGTCATCTTTGAGCAGGATGTTGTACTTGGGCATATACCGCTTGATCAGGCTGCACTCTAAAACCAGCGCTTCAAATTCCGATGCAGCCACGATGGTGTCAAAATGATGGATCTTCGACACCATCATCCGGGTCTTTGGTGTATGGGATGCGGTATCCTGGAAATACTGGCTGACCCGGTTCTTCAATTTTTTTGCCTTGCCCACATAAATGACCGTGTTGGTCTTGTCCCGCATGATGTACACGCCGGGTTCAAAGGGCAAAGACAGAGCTTTGTCTTTCAGTTCCTCAAACGTCATACCGCTCTACACCTTCTAAAAAAGCCGCCCCAACGCGGTCGGGCATTGGGGCGGTTATACGCATTTGATCAATATACGTCCCGCTGCAGCAGAACTTCCAGCGCCAGCACAGCAGCTTCGGCGTCAGAGCCAACGGCTGTCAGCGTCACCACAGATCCGGTCACGATCCCCAGGGACATGATGCCCAGCAAGCTCTTGGCGTTCATCTTGCGGCTGCCGGATTCGATCCAGATGCTGGACTCGAATTCATTTGCCTTCTGCACGAAATATGTAGCCTGGCGGTTGTGCAGGCCGGATTCGCAGCGAACCAAAACTTCCTTATTGTACATGATAACTACTCCTTCTCATCAGCACCTGAGGGAAACGGTCGGTACTGTCATTTAATCATAACCAAATACCGCAGAATTGTCAACTAATATTTAACACGATGATCGTCCAAATTATTTGAATTCCGCGATGGTAACGCCATCTTCACCTTCGCCATACACACCCAGGCGATAGGATTTGATGAATTTGTTCCGCTTCAATTCCTGATGCACAGCCGCACGCAGTGCGCCGGTGCCTTTGCCGTGGATGATCCGCACAGAACTGACCTTGGAGCGCATGGCGCTGTCCAGGAACAAACTCAGGGCGCAGATGGCTTCCACGGTATCCATACCCCGCAGATCCACCTCCGTGGCATGGGCCTCCAGCTTCATTTCTCTGCCGGAATGCTTGGGCCGTGCAGGCTTGTCCTTATAGGGATTGTCATTTTCAAGCAGATAGATCTCATCCGCCTTGGCCGTCATCTTGAGGATACCGGCCTGGAGGGTGTACGTGCCGTCCTTGTTGATCGCGACCACCGATGCCTTGGTGCCCAGCTTCAGCAGTTCCACCGTATCGCCAACCAGGATCTCCCGCCGGGGCTTGGGCCGATCCGGCGCCTTGCGGTCTGCTTTCAGCGCAGCCTCCGCCTCATTAAGACTCCGGCGCACCTCCGCCTGGCGCTGATTGTAGCCTTCCACATTGGCATTTTCCAGCTGTTTGCGCAGGGCTTTCAGCTCTTCCATCGCCAGATTGGCCGCCGTCCGGGCCTCATCAATGATCCGCTGGGCCTCTTTACGGGCAGCCTCCATGGCCTTGTCCTTTTCCCGCTGGAGCTGCGCCGCGTATTCTTCGGATTGCTGCTTGATCTTCTCCGTCTCCCGCTTCAGCCGCTCCGCCTCTGCCCGGGCTGCTTCCATCTGCTGCCGCTGCTGTTCCAGCTGTGCCAGAACATCTTCAAAGTCCTTGTCGGACTGGCCAACCAGATCGTCCGCTTCTTTGAGAATATGCTCCGGCAGACCCAGCCGCCGGGAAATGGCAAACGCATTGGATTTGCCCGGAATGCCGATCAGCAGCTTATATGTGGGCTGCAGCGTCTCCACATTGAACTCGCAGGAGGCATTGATGACCCCCGCTGTCCGCATGGCGTAAAGCTTCAGTTCCGCATAGTGGGTCGTTGCAACAACTCTGCTGCCCATTTTACGGCAGAATTCGATAAGGGCCACCGCCAGCGCCGCGCCTTCGGCAGGATCGGTGCCGGCACCCAGCTCGTCAAACAGTACCAGCGTCCGGTCGTCACATTCTTCCACAATGTCCACAATGGTCCGCATATGGCTGGAGAAGGTGGACAAGCTCTGGGCAATGGACTGCTCGTCACCGATATCTGCCAGAATGGCATCAAAGGTGGACAGCTTGCTGCCATCCCCTGCCGGCACATGCAGACCGCACTCCGCCATCAGCGTCAGCAGGCCGATGGTCTTCAGTGTCACGGTCTTGCCGCCGGTGTTGGGGCCAGTGATGATCATGGAATCGAAATCCCGGCCCAAATGGAGCGAAATAGGCACCACCGTCTTGGCATCGATCAGCGGATGCCGTGCATTGCGCAGCTCCACCAATCCTTTGTCATTCATTTCCGGCGCCCAGGCCCGCATCCGATAGGCCAGCTTCGCCTTTGCGAAGATCACATCCAGCCGCACGAGATACCGGACATTTTCCGTAATATCCTCCCGGTGCGCCGCCGCCTCGGCTGAAAGCTCCGCCAGGATCCGCTCGATTTCTTTCTTCTCTTTCAGTTCCAGTTCCCTTAGTGCGTTGTTGGCATTCACTGCCGACATCGGCTCCACAAAATAGGTCGAACCCGTGGCGGACACATCATGAACCAGTCCCGGCACATCGCCCTTGTGTTCGCTCTTCACCGGCACCACATACCGTCCGTCCCGGATGGTGATGATGGGATCCCGGAGGAACTTGCTGTAAGCCGGGGAAGAAATGATCTTCTGCAGGCCATCCTTGACTTTTGCAGCCTGGATGCGCATATGCCGGCGGATATTGGCGAGTTCCGGCGACGCATTGTCGGCGATCTCCTCTTCCGAGAGAATGGCCCCGGAGATCCGGTCCTCCAGATATTTATTGGGCGATAACGCCCCAAACAGCGGATCCAGTACCGTAGCCTTTTCATCTTCGGCGACATAGCTCTTGATATTTCTGGTGCAGCGCAGAACCCCAGCGATGGCCAGCAATTCCACCGGCTGCAGCGTGCCGCCCCGCTCTGCCCGCTCCAAAGATGCGGATACATCCTTCACGCCGGCAAAAGAAGGATTTCCCTTCCGGGTGCAAAGATCCGATGCAGCCGTCGTCTCCTCCAGCATGGCCTGCACATCTTCCAGATCCGATGTGGGCCGCAGCCGCAGGCAGCTTTCTTTGCCCAAATTGCTGCCGGCAGACTCTGCCAGCAGAGCCAGAACCTGGTCCAGTTCCAGCTTCAAAAGGGACTTTTCGTATAATTCAGACATGATGATCTCCTATGGTGGGCACACCCACCCCGTCAAATAAGTAACGATTTATAAAAATCCAATGTTGAGAATCCCCGCTCAAGCTGGGCGCACAGATAGGCTTCCGTCAGCGCAGCCAGCTTGTCCATGCCGGCATCGGGCAGCGAAAAAGAAAAGATCCGCTTCGGCTCGCACAGGCAGATGAACCGCATGGCTTCCAGCGTTCCGGCATCCACCGGCATCCGGATGCCACCGCCGCCGGCGCGGCAGTTGCCGCATTCCAGTACGCCCTCGGAAATATCAAACAGTTCCGGGCTCTGGCTGCCGCAGTTGTGACAGCCATAAAGATCCGGCTGATAGCCCGCCAGGCAGGCGATCCGCAGTTCAAATACCGCCTTCACCTTGTTTTCCGGCAGCTGAAGCTTTGCCAGTCCGTGCAGACAGTTCAGCGTCAGACTCAGCACCTCCGGATTGGGCAGATCCTCCTGCGAAATAACCTCTGCTGCCTGGGCAAAATAGGTTCCCAGGCTGAGTTTGGTCAGATCCCGCCGGAGGGACGAAAACAGTTCCACCGAATGGGCCTCATTGATGGTATACTGCCCCCGGTATTCAAAAAGGGTAAATTCTCCGTAAGCAAGCAACTGGCAGGGTGCTGTAAGGGGCGAATTTTTTCGCCGCAATCCACGGGCCTTCACCGTCAGCTTGCCGTATTCAGGTGTCAGCAAAGTCAGCAGCGCGTCACGGTCATTGTAGTCCGTGACCCGCAGGACCAGGCCGTGGGTCGTCAGATACATTCTGTTCCTCCAATTTCAGCATCCTGCTGTATGAAAGATACGCTTCCGGCGCGCCGGTCTCCAGGAAGAGCATCCAGTAATCCCTTGCGTTCATATCCATCCCTCCGCTACTATCTTTTGCAGAAGCCGTGGATTTAGTGCAGGGAAAATTTAGACCTTATTCACTGTAACCGAAGTTCCGTACCAGGAAATCGGAATCCCGCCAGTTTTCCTTCACTTTGACCCAAGTGGTCAGATATACTTTCGTGCCCATGAACTTTTCGCAATCCGAACGGGCCTGAGAAGAGATCTTCTTCAGCATGGCGCCGCCCTTGCCGATGATGATACCCTTGTGGCTGGCCTTTTCGCAGTAAATGGTGGCATCGATATCGATGATCCCATTGTCCCGTTCGGAGAATTTGGTGATCTCCACCGCCGTGCCGTGGGGGATCTCCCGGTCCAGATTCCACAGGATCTTCTCCCGGATGATCTCCGCCATCACCTGGCGTTCCGGCTGATCCGTGGTCTGATCCGCATCAAACATAAAGGGGCTTTCCACCGCAAACTTCCGGCACTCCGCAAGAAGCGCCTCGATGCCGTCGCCGTTTTTGGCACAGATGGGGATAATGGCCGCAAATTCCATGGCCTGGGCATAGACGGCAATGACTTCCAGCAGTGCCTCTTTTTCCACGGTGTCGATCTTGTTGATGGCCAGGATCACCGGGCATCGGCTGGCCTTCAGCTTCTCGATCAGCGCTTCTTCCTGGGCACCGATATTCGCCACAGGCTCGATGACCAGGATGGTGGCATCCACATCGGCGATGGACTCCCGGACGGTATTGACCATGTAGTCACCCAGCTTGGTCCGAGCCCGGTGATAGCCGGGGGTGTCCACAAATACATACTGGATATCTTCCTTGGTCACGATGCCGCAGATCCGGTTACGAGTAGTCTGGGGCTTATTGGACACGATGGCGATCTTTTCGCCAACCAGGTAATTGGTCAGGGTGGACTTGCCCACATTGGGCCGTCCCGCAATGGTGATCATGGCGGTCAAAGTTTTCATATCGTTTCTCCTGTGTAAAATTCAAAATGGATAATGTCGTCCGCTTTGTTCTCGTGAAAAACGGCCTCGTCGGTCTGTATGCCACCCATGTGGCGGTAAAAGGCCATAGCAGGGCTATTGTGGGCATTACAGCCGCAGCAGAATTTCACGAATCCATTGTTTTTGCAGTATGCGCGGATCTCTTCAAAGGCCCGTCTGCCAAGGCCGAGCCCCTTGTATTCTTTGCGGATGTACAGATTGTTCAGATACAGTGCAAAATCCTTATAGGTGTCATAGTGGCTCGGTCCGTAAGAGAAATATCCCACGCAGCGCGCCCCGTCCATAAAGAGGAAATAGCGCTGCCCAGGTTCTTCCATCCAAGCTCGATCCCGGTTGGTGTAATTCTCCAGATCGTATTCATCGATCATCCGATCCGGATAGATGCCCCGATAGGTCTCATCCCAAACGATCTTCCTGGTACAGGCCAGCAGTCGGGCATCCGCCGGCCCGGCCTTCACCATCTTAACCACGACGCATTCCTGGGATGGTGGCAGCAATAGCCTCTTCCCTTTGGCGCATCTGCCGCTTCATTTCCCCTTCGTCCAGGTGGTCATAGCCCAGCAGGTGAAGCATGGAATGGATGGTCAGATACCCCACCTCTCTGCGGCTGCTGTGGCCGTATTCCTTGGCCTGGGCGTTGGCCCGTTCCAGGGAAATGCACATATCTCCCAGGGGGCACAGACCCGTTTCCAGATCCAAATAAGGTTCCCAATCCTCCGGCAGCCGGCCGGGCGTCAGTTCAAACATGGGAAAAGACAGCACATCCGTGGGCCGGTCAATATCCCGGCTGGCCTTGTTGATGGCATGGATGCCCTTGTCATTGGTGATCAGCACATTGATCTCGCAGGGCACATCCACCCCTTCGGCATTCAGTGTCGCCTGGATGCACTGCTGGATCACCATATTCACCAGGGGCTGCTTGATGGTAAAAATATCATAATTGATATGGATCTTATGCATTACTTTTTCCTCCTGTATTGACCCTGCTGGGGTACAGGTTTCTTCAGTTCTTTCTTTTCGGCATCCTTTTCATAGGCATGGATGATCCGCTGCACCAGGGCATGGCGCACCACATCCGCCGCGGACAGCCGGCAAATGGCAATGTCTTTTACGCCTTCCAGCACCCGCACCGCGTCCTTCAGGCCGGAAGTCTTGTCATCCGGCAGGTCGATCTGGGTCACATCGCCGGTAATGACGATTTTCGAGCCAAAGCCCAACCGGGTCAGGAACATCTTCATCTGTTCCTTGGTGGTATTCTGGGCTTCGTCGAGAATGATGAAGCTGTCATCCAGGGTGCGGCCTCTCATATAAGCCAGGGGTGCCACTTCGATGGAACCGCGTTCCTGGTACTTCTGGAATGATTCGGGGCCCAGCATGTCGTACAAGGCGTCATAAAGCGGCCGCAGATAAGGGTCAACCTTGTTCTGCAGATCGCCGGGCAGGAAACCCAGCCGCTCGCCGGCTTCCACAGCAGGCCGGGTCAGAATGATCCGGTTCACCGTCCGCTCCCGGAAGGCTGCAACTGCCGCAGCCACAGCCAGGTAGGTCTTGCCCGTACCGGCAGGGCCTACGCCAATGGTGATGGTGTTGCTTTGGATAGCCTTCATATACTCCTGCTGGCCGATGGTCTTGGCCTTGATGGGCTTGCCTTTGGCAGTGATGCAGACCACATCTTTCGCCATTTTCTGCACCAGTTCGTCATTGCCTTCCTGCACCAAGGTGATAAGATAGCGCACCCGCTGCTCATCGATGGTCTCCCCCTTGGATGCAAGCTGCAGCAATCCTTCCAATGTCCGCACAGCCTTGTCCACCGCTTCCGCATCGCCGGTGACTTTCAGTTCCGTGCCCCGGTTGACGATGGTAACCGCCAGGGCAGACTCGATATATTTAATATTTTCATCAAAAGAGCCGAATACGCTGATCAGGTCTTCCACCCGTTCGGCGTTGACGGTTCGTTCAGTGATCATTCCCATATGGCTTGATAATCTCCTCGCTTCGCGATTTTGCGATCATTTCCTCGCATGCATATTGACCCCGCAGTACTAAGTACCCTTCCCCTTCTTCGATGGATTCGGTTCGGGAGAGGATCAAACCGTCGGTCATTTCCCCGGGCAGGTATTCATCGGCAAAGGTATTCAGCCGCTGGGCGGCATCCGGGTCGACCGTATTCGTCACCGCATCACAATATGTGACCGTTTCTGTCACCAATGCGATGGGTAAACGAAAGCCCCCGGGCAAGGTCACATAGCATTCCGAATATATCTTATCACAACCTGTACCCGAAATTCCACTACCTTTATACAAATTTATTCGATTTTTTCCGATGAGAAGGGCATATTTTTTCTCCACACGGGTCTTTTCGCCCTCTTGAAGGTATTCTGAAATGGTTCTGACTTCCAAATCCCGCATGGTTTTTGCAAAGATCTCCCCCTGGGAATGTTCTGCCCGGATGCACAATCCAACATCCGTATAGCCGGAAACCAACACTTCTCCCCTTTTTACGGCTTGTCCCGGCTGGATGCGACAAGTTCCGCCGGTGACGGTGAATCGGGTTATGACCCCATCCCGCTGGGCAATCAAGCTGCAGACGCAATTTTGCTCCCGGGATTCTTCCTCTTTGCTCCGCTCCCGGACAGTGATGACGGCCACACACCCTTTGGTGTTGATACCCACCCACTGCAGTTCCGGAATGGTCTCGAGGAGGCCGTTTTTTACTGCTTCACTACGAATTTCTGATCGTTTAGTACCAAAACCGATCCCGATTTGGTTGCTTTGCTCCAAAATCTGTTTTGTAGGGATCATCTCGTTCCCCTCCACTTGCACGAACCAGATCCGACTGGGTAAAAGGAGGGTCATTGCGAAAAACAAAAAAACGCCAAAAAACAGCACCGGTCGCTTTCGAAGGCTTTTTGCCATCAAAAACAGCGTTCCAAAACGGTCAATTTTGAGTTCATATCCACGCTTTTCGGCCACTTTTCGGACCGTTTTTAACCCATTTTGTTGCACGCAGAAGTGCAACGTCAGCCCATCTTCCTCTTCTGTGGCATGATAGACCGTCACGCCCCGGCTGGTGATCTCCTCCAACGCCCGGGTCAGATCTGCGGTGGTCAAGGAGACCTTGACCAAATGTTCCCATTCTCTCACTTCCCCGCCCTCCTGTCCAGTTGTACCCCTTCAATGCAGCCGCTGATGATGAGCTGTTCCCCATTCATCCGCTTCAGTTCCAGATTTCGGCCCAGGATCGTCACCGTGCCGAATTTGACCTTCACGCAGATCTGATGACATCCGTAACCAATGACCCCGCAGTGATGCTCGATCAGCACCCGGTCACAGCCGGCGATCTCCACCAAAGACCGGGCCAGGGCGTGTTCATCCGGCAGATCCAGCCGGTCCATCCAATTACCTTTCATGCGCATCCTCCTTTTGTTTATCCTATGAATGGACGAAGCATCGGTTGCATATTTTCTTGTGAGGTGGTGTGTGGTCATGAGAAAATACGCTGCGGTTATTCTTTCTTCTCTGGGGATGCTGTTGCTGATCCTGGATTCCAGGACCGCTCTTGAAGGAGCGGCAGAGGGGATCCGGTTGTGTTTGACTACCGTGATCCCCTCCCTATTTCCCTTTTTCATATTGAGTTCCATCTTAACTTCAGAGCTGTTGGGCAGCCGGATCTTTCGTCCCCTGGGCAGGCTTTGCAGGATGCCGGAAGGCGGAGAATCCATTTTGGCAGTGGGGCTTCTGGGCGGTTATCCCGTCGGGGCGGTGCAGATCGCAAAAGCCTACAAAGACGGCAGTCTTACGCGGCAGGATGCCAACCGGATGCTCTGCTTTTGCAGCAACGCAGGCCCGGCGTTCCTATTCGGCATGGTGGGGCAGCAATTTGATGATCCCATGGCCCCCTGGCTTCTTTGGGGCATTCACATCCTTTCTGCCCTGGCGGTGGGGATCGTCCTGCCGGGAAAGTCGAAATCCCTGGCACGGCTGGCGGAGAAAAAACGGATAACATTGTCAACCGCCCTTTCCGCCGGGATCAAGACCATGGCCACGGTCTGCGGATGGATCATCCTGTTCCGGTTGGTGATCGCCTTTCTGGAGCATTGGATCGGTTTTTTACTGCCCCAGTGGGCGCTGGTGCTGCTGGAAGGAGTTTTGGAGCTGTCCAACGGCTGCTGCAGCCTTCGCTTGATTGCCGACCCACGGCTTCGATTTCTGATCGCCAGCGGTCTGCTGGCCTTTGGCGGTCTATGCGTTGCCATGCAGACAGCTACTGTGACCCATGGCTTGGATCTGCGATACTACATGGGCGGTAAGGCGCTGCAGACCCTCTTTAGCCTGCTGCTGGCCAGTGGAAATGCCCATTTTGTGGTGATTTTTCCGATAATTTGGCTGTTTACAAAAATAAGGGGTAGATATTCGGAAAAAGTTGTAGTATAATCCATAAAAACGCCCGGGAGGAACCATCGATGCTGTTTCGGAAGAAAATAGAAAAAAGCTGCACCTATTGCGCCCACGGCGCAGTGCTGGACGATGAGACCGTCCTTTGCGCCAAGAAGGGTCTGCGGCCCATCTCCTCCAAGTGTTTCCGTTTCCGCTATGATGCCACCAAGCGGGTACCGAAAAAGGCAAAAGCCATGGATTTCAGCCAGTATGCCGAAAAGGATTTCTCCCTATAATAAAATTACACCGGAAGGATCGATCCTTCCGGTGTTTAGTTTAGTTGATCATGGCCAGGAAATCATCTTCCGACAGAATGGGAATGCCCAATTCCCGGGCTTTCCGCTCTTTTGAGCCTGCATTTTCGCCCACCACCACATAGGTGGTCTTTTTGGACACCGAGCCGGAAGCCTTGCCGCCAAAGAGTTCGATCTTCTCCGTCGCTTCGTCCCGGGTGAACTTGGTCAGTGCGCCGGTGAGAACAAAAGTCATGCCCGCAAAGCGGGTGTCGGTGACAGCCCGTTTGCTCTCGAAATTGACACCGGCCTCCCGCAGACGGCGGATCATGTCCTGAGCCTGGGGCTGGCGGAACCAATCAAAAATGCTTTGGGCCGTTACAGCACCCACGTCATCCACCTCTGTCAGTTCTTCCAGGGAAGCGGCCATCAACGCGTCCAGGTGGCCAAACCGGGCGGCCAGGACTTTGCCGGTCTTGGCGCCTACCTGGCGGATGCCCAGGGCGTAAATCAGGCGGCTCAAGTCCTGCTGTTTGCTGTTTTCAATGGCATCCAGCAGCTTCTGGGCTGCCTTCGTGCCGCTTTGCCACAGAGAGCGCAGCTCCTCCAGGGTCAGATAGTAGATATCCGCCGGGGCTTGTACATAACCCTTTTCGATGAGGGCATCCACGATGGCGCCGCCGAGACCCTCAATATCCATGGCATCCCGACTGACGAAATGAGCAATATTCCGGCTCAGCTGAGCCGGGCACTGGGCACCGGTACAACGCAGAAATGCGCCCTCCGGATCTTTCTGGGTGGGTGCGCCACAGACGGGACAACAGGCAGGAAGCTGATAAGGAACGGCATTCGCCGGCCGCTTGGACAGATCCACATCCAGGATCTCCGGAATGATCTCACCGGCTTTGCGGATGTTTACCGTGTCTCCAATGCGGATGTCCCGCTCGGTGATGAAGTCCTGGTTATGCAATGTGGCATTGGTAACCGTCGTGCCCGCCAGGCGGACGGGACGCACAACGGCCTTGGGGGTCAGCACGCCGGTACGGCCCACCTGGACCACGATATCTTCCACCACGGTAGGTTTGATCTCCGGGGGGTATTTATAGGCCACCGCCCACTTGGGGAATTTGGCGGTTGCGCCCATCTCCGCCCTCTGGTGCAAGTCATTGACCTTGATCACCGCACCGTCAATATCGCAGGTCAGCAATTCCCGGTGTTCGTTGATCTCGGCCACTTCCTCCACGATCTCCGATGGGGTGTGGAGGATCTTATGGGGCGTGACCTTGAACCGCAGATCCTGCAAAAACTGCAGGGACTGGCCATGGCTGGTGAAGGTCACGCCTTCGGCCAGCTGGACATTGAAGATAAAGATATCCAGGCCCCGGCTGGCAGCGATCTTGGGATCGAGCTGGCGCAATGAGCCGGCGGCGGCATTGCGGGGATTGGCAAAGAGTGGTTTACCCTCCGCCTCCTGGCGCTGGTTGAGGGCGTGGAAACTGGCTTTGGGCATAAAGACCTCACCCCGGACGATGAGCCGCTCCGGCGCGCCCTCCAGGGTCATGGGAATGGAGCGGATGGTCTTCAGGTTCTCCGTCACATCCTCGCCTGTGACACCGTCGCCACGGGTAGCGCCCCGGACGAAAATGCCATGTTCATATTCCAGTGCCACAGAAAGTCCGTCGATCTTCGGTTCCACAGAAAAAGCGGAATCGGGATATTGGGAAAGGGTCTTTTCCAGGAATTCTTCCAATTCTTCTGTGGAAAACACATCCTGCAGACTCATCAAGGGCACAGGATGGGTATATTTTTCAAATTTGCTCAAGGCCATGCCGCCCACGCGCTGGGTGGGCGAATCGGGACGGATCAGCTCCGGATGGGCGGCCTCCAATGTTTCCAGTTCCCGCAAGAGGCGGTCGTACTCAAAGTCCTGGAGCTGGGGATCGTCCAGAACATAATAGCGGTAATTGGCCTCCGTCAGAATGGCTGTCAGCTCATCGATTCTATTTTTCGCTTCCATAAGCTCCTCCGGTTTGTAGTAAAGTGTCCGGCACAGTGCCGACGATGATGGTCTCAGCCACCACCACCTGGCTGGCGACGGTAAAGATCTGGGTCTTTCCAAAGACCAGGATCGCAACATCCACGCTGACTTCCATGGTCAGCTGGTGCAGGGTCTGATTGATGCCCGCTTCCGAAAAATGGCTGGCAAAAGCGCCGTCGGAATTGCGGATGGACAGAATGTGGACAGGGATCTCCGGCCCACGGTCGGAAAGTAATTCCGGCAATACCAGGTTACCCAGGGGGATGCCCAGGGCGCTGGTGTCCATGGCCAGGATCTCATCGTTGATGATGTTCAAAATGGCGGTTTTCAGCCGGTTGACCTCGCTCATATTGGTCTTCAGGGCGGTGATGCGGCCTTCCAGGTCTTTCTCGAAATAGACGATCCGGTCATACTGGATCTGGCCCGATGCGATCTGCTTATCGATGGCATCGTTGATGAGGTCGGATGTGGCATTGCGGACCTGGGTCTCCGCCAAAGTGCAGATGGTAGCCGTATAGCGGCTGCGGAACAGCCCCAAAAGCACCAGCGATACCGCCAGCAGCAAGCAGCACCAGCGTACAACGGCTCTTCGTATTCTGCCCATAAGATCACCTCTGGCAATCTTATGCCGACAAAATGGGGTTAGACCTTTTTCATGTGGGCGGAGGCGGTTTTTGCCATGAGCTTTTTGGTGCCCAGGCGGTCAAAGGCGATCTCCAGCAGGGCGTCGCCACCCATGGGGATCACAGACAGCACCATGCCGCGGCCGAAGGCGGTATGCTCCACCATGTCGCCTTTGCGCAGTTCCAGTTTCGGCGCCTGGGGCGTCGTGACAGGCCGGCGGGTCAGCTCGGAGGGAGCGGACTGGGGGCGGTAAGACGGAATATCCCAAGTGGATGCGCGGCGGGGTTCGGAGGTGGATTTACGGACGATATCCTCCTGGGGCAGCTCCCGGATAAACCGGGAGGCCATGGCTGCATTGGTACGGCCGTAGAGCATTCTCTGCCGGGCGTGGGTAATGGTGAGGGTCTTCTTGGCCCGGGTGATGGCCACATAGCAAAGGCGGCGTTCCTCTTCCATCTCCTCATGGTCGCCGATAGAGCGCATGCCGGGGAACAGGCCGTCTTCAAAGCCCACCAGGAACACATGGGGGAATTCCAGGCCTTTGCTGGAGTGCATGGTCATCATGACCACCGCATCGTCGGAAGCATCGTACTGCTCGATATCCGTATAGAGGGCGATCTCCTCCAGGAAACCGGCCAAGGTGGGTTCGTCGGCGTTTTCCACATAGGCAACGATGCTGGATTTTAATTCCCGGACATTTTCCAGCCGGGTCTTGTTTTCCTCGGTGTCTTTCTTTTGGAGCATATCCACATAGCCGCTGCGGAGCATCAGCTCTTCATAAAAATCCGGCAGGGACATGCCGTTGGCCAGCATATCGGCAAAGTCTTCGATCATGGAAGTAAAGCGGCGGAATTTCTCTGCGTTTTTCTGCAGAGGGCCGTAATTGTCGGGATGGGAAATGATCTCATACACGGGAAGGTTTTCAGCCGCAGACAGTCGGTAGGCTTCCAGCAAGGTCTTTTCGCCCAGGCCCCGGGGCGGATTATTGATGATCCGGGATAGACGCAGGTCGTCGGAGCGGTTATTGATGACGCAAAGGTAGGCCAGCATATCCTTGACTTCCGCGCGGTCGAAGAACCGGGTGCCGCCAATGATGCGGTACGGGATGCCGTTGCGCTTGAAGGCATATTCAATGGCGTTGGATTGGGCATTGGTGCGGTACAAAATGGCGTAATCCCGGAAATTCTTGCCCCGGGTACCCCGGATGATCTGACCGGCGATATAATTGGCTTCGCCGGATTCATCCGCCGCTTCATAGACGGTGATTGGATCACCGCCGCCGTTGGCGGTCCACAGCCGCTTACCTTTTCGGCCCAGATTGTGGGCGATGACGGCATTGGCTGCATTGAGGATGGACTGGGTGGAGCGGTAATTTTGTTCCAGGCGGATCACTCTTGCGCGACTGTACTGCTTTTCAAAGTCCAGGATATTGGCGATGGTGGCGCCCCGGAAACGGTAGATGGACTGGTCATCGTCGCCCACTACGCAGATGTTTTCATAGCCGCCTGCCAGCAAGCTGGTGAGCAAATACTGCAGGTGGTTGGTATCCTGATACTCGTCCACCAGGACATAGTGGAATTTCCTCTGATATTCGGTACGGACCTCATCAAACTGCTGCAACAGTTTCACCGTCAGCAAAATGATGTCATCAAAGTCTACGGCGTTATTCTCTTTCAGCTTATCCTGGTAGCGGCGGTAGGCTTTTGCCATCGTTAACAGCCGCAGGTCATTGCGGTCCCGGGCCAGGTCCTGCATCTGCTCCGGGGAGACCATTTTATCCTTCTCCCGGCTGATGACATTGAGGATGGAGCGGTATGGAAAAACCTTGTCATCCAGGCCCATGTCCTTGCAGATCTCCCGCATGAGACGCTCGGAATCGGCGGTATCATAGATGGTGAAGTGGCGGTCATAGCCTAAAAGCTCAATATGCTTCCGCAGGATCCGGCAGCAGGCGGAATGGAAGGTCATGGCCCAGATATCCTGGCCGGCGCTGCCCAGCATCCCTTCCAGACGCTCCTTCAGCTCACCAGCGGCTTTATTGGTGAAGGTGATGGCGATGATGTTCCAGGGATTGGGAACATCCACACCGCACAGATAATCCGCGCGGCTGCGTTCGTAATCCGTCATTGGATCCGGCAGGTTTTCCAGAAATGCAACATCTTCCTCCGTCACTTCCGGGGGGACGAAGTTGGAATCGCTGCCGCTTCCAAAGCGGATGATGTTGGCAATACGGTGGATCAAGACCGTGGTCTTGCCGCTGCCTGCGCCGGCCAGCAGAAGGAGCGGACCTTCCGTGGTCAGCACGGCTTCGCGCTGCATGGGGTTCAGATTTGTAAATTGGGCGGCTATGTAATTACGCCGGGCGGCAATAAACCGGGAGTCAAATTCTTGAGTCATAGCAGTTCCTGTCCTATGTGTATAGTTAGTACTATTTTACTCCATTTTCCCCCAAAGGTAAAGAGTAAATTTCTACACAGACGGAAAAAGGGAGGGCATCGCCCTCCCCTATTTCAGCAATTCTTTCAGATCCGCCAGGGCCTTTTTCTCGATGCGGGAGACCTGAACCTGGCTAACACCCAGGACTTTTGCCACCCGTTCCTGGGTCAAACCGTGAAAATAACGCAGGCGGATCACCATATTTTCCCGCTCCGGCAATTTTGTGATGGCTTGATCCAGGGCGATCCGTTCCACCATGGTTTCTTCGGAGGCGGTGTCGGTCAGCACATCTTCCAAGCAGAAGCCGTCCTCCCCCGTCTGCCGGTGGATGGATTCCGTGGCGGCGGTGGCGGTCTCGGCGACAGCGATGTCCTCCGGGGAAAGGCCGGTCTTGTCGGCCAGTTCCTGAAGAGTGGGTTCCCGGTCCAGCCGGGCGGCCAGTTCCGACCGGGCGGAGCGGATCACATAGGCCTGCTCCTTGATGGAACGGGAGACTTTTACCGTTCCGTCATCCCGCAAAAAGCGGCGGATCTCCCCGGCGATCTTCGGTACGGCGTATGTGGAAAACTGGGTGCCGTATTCCAGGTCAAAACCGGCTACCGCCTTCAAAAAACCGATGCAACCCAATTGGTAGAGATCTTCCGTATCGGTACCCCGGCCCATGAACCGCCGGGCCACGGACCAAATGAGGGGCGCGTTTTCCGTGACCAGGGCTTCTGTTGCGGCACCATCGCCGGCCTGGGATCGGGCGATGAGCTCTTCGGTCCTGCTCATTTTCTCCGTTGGATCTTGCGGCGCATATGGACAGTGGTGCCTTTACCGGGTTCAGATGTAATGTCAAAAGAGGTCATGAAGCTTTCCATAATGGTAAAGCCCATGCCGCTTCGCTCTGCCCCGCCGGTGGTGAACATGGGCTTTTTCGCCTGATCGATATCCGCGATGCCTACCCCCTTATCCTTCACCACAATATCCAGGACTTGATCCTTGAGGATGCGACAACGTAAGGTGATAATGCCCAGTTCGTTGGGATAAGCGTGGACAATGCAATTGGTCACCGCTTCGGATACGGCGGTGCGGATATCTCCCAATTCATCCAGAGTGGGATCCAGCTGGGCGGCGAAGCAAGCGACGGCGGAACGGGCAAATGCTTCATTGGTGGAACGGCTGGGGAATTCCAGGATCATATAGTTTTCAAATTTCATACAACTGCCTCCTTGATCTCTACTAATTGATCGATACCGGACGCCCGGAATACTTTCATAGGCTGGGATGCCATCCCCACAAGACGCAAGGTTCCTTCGATCTGGGTCATGGCCCGCAGGGCATTGATCACCACGGCGATGCCGGATGAATCGGTGAATGTGACCTCCGTAAAGTCCAAAATGCACACCTGGGGTGTGTACGCCTCGATCTTGGCGTTGATGGCCTGGATATACTGTTTGGCGCAATGATGGTCGATCTCTCCGGTGAGGGCGACTGTCAATTGGCTGTTTTCCAGAAAACTGGTAAAGTGCATGATCATCCTCCTTCGTTGGTTTTTACGGATTTAAGTATAGATGGTCAAAAATAGAATTGCTGTCGGATTTGGGTGGGGTGGAAAAGATTTCTTTTTAAGTTGCAATAGGGGATTTTTCGTGTTATATTCAAATTGTTCAATAAAGAAGGAGGTTTATCCCCATGAAAAAGTTTCTTGCGCTGATTCTGGCCCTGGTCCTGGCGCTGAGCCTGTGCGCCTGCGGTGAGGACGAAGTTGTTCCCACCAATCCCGGCACCACGCCGGAAGCGACTCAGCCCCATGCCACCGAACCCAAGCCCACCGATCCCGAACCCACCATCCGGGAGACGGAACCCCACATCCATGAGTACACCGTGGAAGAGATCGCCCCCACCTGCACCGAAGACGGTTCTGTGACCCACCGCTGTGTCTGCGGTGATGTACAGAAGACAGTGATCCCTGCAAACGGCCACATTTTCGGTGCGTGGATCGTCACCGAAAAGCCCAGCATGACCACTACCGGCAAGCACAAACAGGTCTGCACAGTGTGCGAACATGAAGTGGTTGAAGAGATGCCCGTGAACACCCTGGAGCAGGAAGTGGAGGCCTTTTTGAACGACCTCATGTTCGGCATGCCCGAATTCAAGTCTGTGGATTCCCTGGGCGGCGGAAGTGTATTCAACTGGGCCTTCTGGCACATCCCTCAGGTCAGCTGGAATATGGATGAAAACTACATGATCACCATCGTGTTCTCCATCGATGATCTGGATGATTTCAGCCAGAAATATCTGGGAAAAACTTTTGACTATTACTATCTGGAAGAGCCCAACAAGGACTTCATGAAGTTCGACCGGGAGAAGCGGGAGATCACGATCTTTACCGGCGGCGCCGGTGGCGGCGGTTATAAATACTCCATCGACACCTTGAAAGAGCAGGACGGCGGTACTTACGCACTGCGCTACAAAGGCGTGGATCCTTATGTAGAAAATCCCGATGATCCCAGCAACTGGGTATTCGGCAACATGGAATTCAAGGTCGTGGACGGCCATCTGCAGATCCTGTCCCACACCATGGAAAACGACCGCTAAAGTAAAAAAACAGACCCGACAGTTTTCAAAACTGTCGGGTCTTTCTTCGGTTTATTTAGGCATTACAGCAGCTTCTTCATGGCATCTTCGCTCTGCTGCAGCTGCTTGATCAGTTCTCTGGTCTTATCCGCCTTTTCCCGCTCGGCGTTGACCACGGCCTCGGGGGCCCGGGAAACGAACTTCTCGTTGGAGAGCTTGGCTTCCAGGGAGGAAAGGAACTTCTTGGCGGCTTCCAGTTCCTTGGTGATCCGTTCCAGCTCCTTGGCGGCATCCACCAGCTGACCCATGGGGATATAGAGCTTGGCATCACTGGTAGTGATGGTGACCATGCCGTCCAGATCCGCAGGCTCGGTATCGATGAGGGTGACGGTATCGGCATAGGCCAGGCGCTGGATGAAACCTTCGCCTTCCGTGAAGATCTGAGGCTTGCCGGTGAGCACCAGCAGCGCAGCCTTCTTGCTGGGAGGCACGTTCATCTCAGTGCGGCGGGCGCGGATGGCACGGATGGCGTTCATGACAGACTCCATGGCATCCTCTTCTGCCTTGAAGTTCAGATCTTCCCGGTATTCGGGCCACTGGGCCACGATCAGCGCATCGCCCTCGTGGGGGATGGACTGCCAGATCTCTTCGGTAATGAAGGGCATGAAGGGGTGCAGCAGCCGCAGGATCTGATCCAGAACATAGACCAGAACCTGGATGGCGGTCTGCTTCCGGGAGGCATCCTCGGAGTACAGACGGGCCTTAGTCAGCTCGATATACCAGTCACAATAGGTGTCCCAAATGAAGTCATAGATCTTCTGGATGGCGACGCCCAGCTCATAGCTTTCCATATTCTCCGTCACTTCGGAGATAAGGGTGTTCAGCTTGGACAGCACCCACTTGTCAGCGATCTCCAGGTTGGAAATGTCGGGCAGGGCGTTGACGGCATCTTCTGCCAGGTTCATCTGGACATAGCGGGAGGCGTTCCACAGCTTGTTGGCGAAGTTTCGCATGGCTTCGCACCGCTCCACATAGAAACGCATATCGTTTCCGGGAGAGTTGCCGGTGACCATATTCATACGCAGCGCGTCACAGCCGAACTTGCTGATCATTTCCAGCGGATCGATGCCGTTACCCAGGGACTTACTCATCTTGCGGCCCTGGTTATCACGGACCAAGCCGTGGATCAGCACCGTGTGGAAGGGGGTCTTGCCGGTATGCTCACAGCCGGAGAAGATCATGCGGGAGACCCAGAAGAAGATGATGTCATAGCCGGTGACCAACACATCGGTGGGATAGAATTTCTTGAAATCTTCCGCATCACAGTTGGGCCAGCCCAGGGTCTCGAAGGGCCACAGAGCGGAGGAGAACCAGGTATCCAGCACATCCTCTTCCCGGGTGATGTGGGCACTGCCGCACTTGGCGCAAACAGTGGCATCGTCACGGGAGACGGTGATATGACCGCACTCGCCGCAGGTCCAGGCAGGGATCTGGTGACCCCACCAAAGCTGACGGGAAATGCACCAGTCGCGGACATTTTCCATCCAGTTCATATAGGTCTTGCTGAAGCGCTCGGGGACGAACTTGGTCTCCCCTTCCTTCACAACACGGATGGCTTCCTTGGCCAGGGGCTTCATCTTCACGAACCACTGGGCGGAGATGATGGGCTCCACATCCTTATGGCAGCGGTAGCAGGTGCCGACATTATGGGCGTGGTCATCGATCTTCACCAGATAACCGCCGGCTTCCAGGTCCGCAACGATCTGCTTCCGGGCATCATAGCGGTCCAGGCCCTCGTAACGGCCGCCCAGTTCATTGATCTTGCCGTTGTCATCCAGAACACGGATCACTTCCAGGTTGTGGCGCAGGCCCACCTCGAAGTCGTTGGGGTCATGGGCAGGGGTCATCTTAACGCAGCCGGTGCCGAATTCCATTTCGGCATAATCGTCGGCCACGATGGGGATCTCTCTGTTGACCAGGGGCAGAATGACGGTCTTGCCGATGATGTGCTGATAGCGTTCATCATTGGGGTTGACGCAGACACCGGTATCGCCCAGCATGGTCTCAGGACGGGTGGTAGCCACCACCACTTCGCCGCTGCCGTCAGCCAGGGGGTAACGGATATGCCACAGGTGGCCGGGCTTGTCCACATATTCCACTTCTGCGTCAGACAGTGCAGTGACGCAGTTGGGGCACCAGTTGATGATGCGGCTGCCCTTGTAAATGAGGCCCTTTTCGTACAGGGACACAAACACTTCACGGACGGCCTTGGAGCAGCCTTCGTCCATGGTGAACCGGGCACGGTCCCAATCGCAGGAAGCGCCCAGCTTCTTCTGCTGTTCCACGATGCGATTGCCGTACTTATGCTTCCAGTCCCAGACCCGCTCCAGGAACTTCTCACGGCCCAGGTCATAGCGGCTGAGGCCTTCCTTGGTCCGCAGTTCCTCTTCCACCTTGATCTGGGTGGCGATGCCGGCATGGTCCACGCCCGGGGCCCACAGGGCATCATAGCCCTGCATCCGCTTGAAGCGGATCAAGGTATCCTGCAGGGTGGCGTCCATGGCGTGACCCATGTGGAGCTGACCCGTCACATTGGGGGGCGGCATGACGATGGTGAAGGGCTTGGCGTCGGGTTTGCCCTGGGGCTTGAAATAGCCGCCCTCTTCCCACATTTTGTAGATGCGATCTTCGACCTGCTGGGGTTCGTAGATCTTCGGCAGTTCTCTTGCCATGTTTCATTTCTCCTTTAGTTTGAGTTTTCGCATCAGGACGGAAACAAAACACGCCCCGAACGAATCATCGTTCAGGGCGAAAAGAATCCGCGGTACCACCTGATTTCCGGCAATGGCCGGCACTCAAACGCTGTAACGGGCTTACCCGGGTCTTCCTAGTGTACGGATGTGGTTCAAAAGACCTGCTCCGGGGCGACAAGACCGCTGCGCCATGTACCCTCGCACCAACCGGGCACTCTCTGAAATGGCTTTCGGGCGGAAAACTCCCCTTCTTCGCATTTTACAACCAAAATATAGCACCGTTTACCCATTCTGTCAACTCTTTTGGTGCAAAAAATCCCCCAGTGCGATGGCGATAACGATACACAGTTTCTGCTGATACGACCCGTCGCGGAGCTTTGCTTCTTCTTCGGGATTGGATAGAAAGCCGCATTCGATGAGCACACCATCGCAGCGGATGTTCTGAAGCAGATAGACCGTCTTGGCAGCCTTGGCTGTGCGTTTGCTACCGGGCGCAAACTGCTTGGAAAGGGCCGTCTGCAGCCGGTCTGCCAAAAGGCTGCTCTCCCCTGTTCCGGCATAAAATACCTGAGGTCCGCTGTAACGGCTGTTGGAAAAGGTATTCTGGTGGATGGACAGCAGCAGGGCGTTGTCCGTTTCATTACAGATTCGCACCCGCTCCTTGAGATCCGACACTTTCTGGGCCGCGATGGTGCTGCCTTCGGTATAGACGGAGGTGTCAGTAGTGCGGATCATCACGGTGTCATAGCCCAACAGCTGCAGAAGATCGTTGAGCTTGAGGGCGATCTCCAGATTGATGGCGCTTTCCAGCACCCCGGTGCAGGAGGTCGCGCCGCCGTCAATGCCACCGTGACCGGCGTCGATGATGACGGTATAGTGCCTTTCAACCGGCCCATTCTGTACAGCCGTGGTGACCGCGTTGGAGCCAAATACGGCCAACATGATGCACACCGCCGCGGCGCAGACATACAGCGGCAGCCACTTTTTCAAATCGATCCCTCTCATGGACAACACCTCACCATACCCTATGCGCCCGGAAAAGAAAGATGAACCAAGAACCAGGATTCGGCATAGTATGACACGAAGCAAAGCTTCAAGGCAAATTTGAAGGAGGAATCGACTTGGATAAGATGAAACGACCGGAAGGGACCCAGGGACGGCTGCCGCCTATGGCGCCTCTGGCCAATCCCTATGTGCCCTTCCAGGAAGAAAACCCGCCCCGGTATGACGGGCGGAAAGCCCTGATCCGGGGCACCTTGTTCCCGGGTCTGGATCTGCCCTTTATGGGCATGGTAAACCAGCGGGAAAAAGCCATCACGCCCAAAACGGAACTGCAGGTGCTGGGGTTCGCGCTGAATGAATTGGCGCTGTATCTGGACACCCATCCCGATGACAAAGAGGCCCTGGAACTTTACCGCCAGTATCAGAAAATGTATCACGACGGGGCGGCAAAATTCTCCGAAAATTGCCAGCCGCTGACCCACACAACCCCGGTGGATCACAAGGGCTACACCTGGATGGATGAACCCTGGCCCTGGGAATACGCTGCAAACAGGGAGGGTTAAAGTATGTTCTTGTATAACAAAAAACTTCAGTACCCCGTGAAGATCGACAAGCCCAATCCCCGGCTGGCCTCCATCATCATCAGCCAGTACGGCGGACCCGACGGCGAGTTGGGCGCATCGCTGCGGTATCTGTCCCAGCGGTACAGCATGCCCTTTGAGGAGCAAAAAGCTTTGCTTACGGACATTGGTATAGAAGATTAATTTTGTGCATTTCACAAAAAAGATATGAGGAAATTTGTTTTTTCTCAAACAGGCGGTTTTTTACGTTTCCCCCCGGGCCCTTCGGGCCCTCCCCCCTTCTGTTCTTGACTTGCCAAGAACCAAGCAACAAACACTTGTAAGTGTTTGTGTGTATATCTTTGAAACGGTAAAACGAGCGATTCTACGCTTTGAGTCAGAGCGAGTGAGGGAGCAGAAGGCAGAAATTCCCCTTGCAAAAGCAAGGAGAATTCTGTCCATTGTTCGTTAACACGCCCGTCGCCGTCGCTTCGTTCGGTCACAAGTCCTAATTCTGAATCGGAGTTTTTTCATTTCTCCGCCATCACAACCCACAAAAACGCAGGAAAATCGCACCAAGCCCTTGATTTTATGTGATGGTTCCCTATGGTCTTGGGTTCCACCCGCACTGTTCTCTTTTTTTACTTGGCGATTTACAGACAACCTTTGCCAATGACGACAATTTCAGCAATTAGGACTTATGGAACTGAAACCGCCGAGTCTTTTATTTACCAACAGGGGTGACCAACCGTAGATTGTTTTGAGTGATTGACTACCATCCACTGCCCACCCGATAGAAAAGCAAAAGAGTCTTGCTCATTACTTGGCAAGACTCGCAATTTTGATTTCATTTTGAATTATCTTCATACATACTTATCTATGAAAATATTTCATTGCTTACCGTTCCTAAGTAATGAATGTGACTCAATCGCTACTCCAAAGCGGTTGGGTCTTTTTCTTTTTATTCGATTTGTTATAAATATGACAAATACGAAATGAAAACGATGACAGCCCGCTTTTTCGGCGGTTAGCACGGCACGGCTGGGTGCCGGGTCAACCCAAGAAGGAGTGAAAGCACGAACAGAGGGTTTTGTTTATGTGGTGGTATGCCGTGGGCATTATCAAATGCTGACGGCATCAGTGGATGCCTTGAAGGTGCTTATAGATAAAAAAACGGTATGAGGAAATTTCCTCATACCGTTTTTGGTTTATAGAGTTACTTCGCCATCCGAGCAGATGACTTTTGCTGCAGGAACATTGCGGTTCCAATATGAATCTAATGTAATATTGCTCCAATCATCCATTGTGCCTGCATAGTTAATGCTTGTGAGAGAGGTACATCCTTGGAAGGCATCGTTGCCGATAGTGGTTATACTTGCAGGGAGAGTAATGCTTTCAAGCGAAGTGCAGTAGTTGAAGGCACCGTTTTTGATTTTTGTTAATTTGGTGCAGTTACTAAGGTCAATGCTTGTGAGAGCATTGCAACCGTTGAAGGCATAGGAATTAATGGTTGTTATGTTGTCAGGGAGTGTAATACTACCGAGAGATGAACACATAGAGAAGGTATATTGACCAATGCTCGTTAATTCTTCGGAAAGAGTGACACTTGTGAGAGATGTGCATTGTGCGAAAGCCCAGTCACCGAGAGTTGTTACACTATGAGGAATTTCGATGCTTGCAAGTAAAGAGCAGTCCATAAAGGCATTGGTGCCAATGATTGACAATTCTTCGGAGAGTGTGATACTTGTGAGAGATGTGCATTGATTAAAAGCATAGTCGCCGATAGCCTTTACACTGTCGGGAAGAGCGGCACACCTAAGTGAAGAACAGTAGGCAAAAGCATATTGTTCAATAATTGTTAAATGACTATTTTCACCGAATATTATACTTTCAATAGATGTGCATGTGTTAAATGCATTGCTGTCGATAGTTGTTACACTATCAGGGAGTGCGATGCTTACAAGAGATGCACAATAGATAAATGCTTGTTGACCGACGGCTGTATCACTTATTGCAGATGCACTATAACCATACTTTGTGCCATTATCTGCAAGTTTCAGTTCTTCCCAAGTAAGGGTAACAGGTTCACAACTGGTCCAGCAATCATCCGTGTGTTGATATGCTTTTTCGTGACAAGTCGAATTACTAAGATATTTATTGAAGATTGCAGATGATGTTGCAACCTGTGATGTTGAACTGCCTCCATCATCATTTTCAAAGTTTTGGTCTGGTAAATCAAGTCCGGCAATCGTGCCTGCCTTCTGACTCACATCGAACAGTCCTTGAACAGTTCCTTTAACTGCTACTTTAATGAAATTTCCAAACGGTGTCGCCATTGCCAAAAGGACAGACAGTACCAATATAAGCACTACTATCCATCCGTAATGCGATAAAGTTTCTTTATCCATAAGTTAAAATCTCCTTTCAAATTTTATTGATTAATATAAGTTTGCGATATGAGATATTTCCTCATATCTTTTTTAATTGTGACCAAGAATTGCACGGAGTTCTTTCTGCTCGTTCTTCAATCGTTGGTATTCATCATTTGGCAAGGTGTTGCCGCCATATGCCTGTTTGAGAATGGTATTGACCTCAATCAATCGCCGTGCCATCTGTTTGCGGTCTGCCTCTGGTGTTTCAGCTGGAGAAGGTTCTTCGGGGGTAGTTTCCTCAAAAAGTACGGCATTTGTCTGCCGTACTGCTTTCACCTTTGGCAAGGGGAATTTCCTCATAACCGTTTTACCGATTAAGTCAGACAAGGAGATTCCGCTCTCCTTTGCCACTGCTTTCAGGTGTTCGCATTCTTCTACTTTCAGATAGATGCGGACATCTTTTCGTTTTTCTTTATGTGCCATCTTCGTCGCTCCTTTCGTTCTTTCTGAGTGCCTCACTTTATGCCGTACTTGGTAAGGCGAAAAGTAAGGCACGAAGTACGGCAGTTCGATGCCGTGTGAGTTATGAGAGAATTCGCAAATTCCCTCATAACGAAAGTATGAAGGATGCCGTACCAAAAGTAAGGCAACTTCATACGGCAGAAGTAAGGCGAAAAGTAAGGCATCACAATGCCTTACTTTTCGCCTTACTTTTGCTTGCGGGATTTTTAAGGGGGTCACCCCTTAAACGTGTCCAGAGCAGCGCTTTGGCCCATCAAACAAGTGTGCTTGTTTGTAGTGGGTACATATCCTTGCTGATATGGGGGTTAAGTATCTTGCATACTTATTTCATCGCAATGAAATGAGTGGGCAAGATACGACTTGGGAAAATTCAGTGCGAAAACGGTACACCGTTGAGCAATGAATTTGACCAAGTAAAGTACGGAATAATGCAAGACAATCCGCAGATTGTCTTGCATTGTTTCGGACGTCCCACATAACAGAAAGGATGTGTAAAATTTGGCGAATAAATATTGCATAGGTCGTGTGCATAAATTGAACACTCACGGCAGAGGTGCAAAGACTCTTTCGCAGTCTTTGCGACATCTGGATAAGCACCTTCAATCTGCTGATATATCACGACCGGAATTGAGTCATTTGAACCGCTCGATTCTGCTATCAAAAAGAGACTTTCGGTATGTGTCAAAAATCCTCGACCAAAAAAGAGACGAGTACAACCAAGCGATTGACGAATACAACGTGTCCAGACCAGAGGGAAAACCACCCAAAAGACATATGCAGAAAAGAGCATCACAATGTTTTGAGGGGGTGCTGACCTTCTCGCCGGATATGGCAGACAGTATTGATATTGACAGTTGGGTTCGGGCGAATTGTGAATTTCTGCAAAAGGAATTTCAAAGAAAAGGATGCAAGGCAGTTCGGATAGAACTCCATATGGACGAGGAAACACCACACATCCACTTCATTTTTGCAGTGGTTGGGGAGAAAGATAATTATATGGCAAAGGACATATTGGGAGGTCGTGGAGACCTCTCCAAACTGCAAGACCGTTATGCAGAGGCAATGGAACAGTTTGGTTTGAAACGAGGTCATTCCAGATATAACGAATACGAGAATATTCGCCGTCGTGCCATAAACAATGGTTACGGTAATCCAGACGGCACAATTACCTATGAGCAAGTCAAGGCATATGCAGATGACTACGGTCTCAAAGTTCCAAAACTTCGCAGGCATAAAAGCACACGAGAATGGAAGGCATCAGTTGAGGCAGAGGTTTTGAAAAAAGAGGACCAACTCATATCTGCCGAGACACGACTCAAACGAACAAAAGCACTTATCAAGGAGCAAGGCGAACTCATACCCGAATATCAGGTGCAACTGGTGGACAAATGCGAGTCATACGAACGATTGATAGCACTCGCAGCGAAAGTACATATCAATCACGAGGGCGAGGATATGTCCCTTTTGGACTATCTTCTTGATTTGCAAAGAAAGCAAGGTTTGGAGCAATCTAAAATCCAAGAAAAGCAAAAATCCAAGAACGGTCACGACACAGGCGACGATATTCTTGGATTGTAAAAATGGTATGAGGGAAATTTCCTCATACCATTTTTTCTGTCTTGGCTTTACTTTTGCAAATTGCTGTGATAGAATATTTTTGCCACACAAACCGCATATTGCTACTTGTATAGGGGGAGTATACCTTTGGTAAAAGGTGCTCTCCTTAATCCCCTATGCGAGTAGTGCGGAGGTTTGTGTGGCAACAGACGAGGATGAGGCACTTTTTCGGCACACCCTCCGGGGTGTGCTTTTTTAATTGGTGGCAGGTATGAAAAGAGTCTTTTGCTTGGTCTGCATTGTTACTCTGCTGTTCTCTGCCTGTTCCACACCAGAACCAGAAACACCGAGCGAACCAGAACAGACCGCAAACTATACACAAGGTATCTATGAGTTGACCTTCAAGGCGAGAAGGGTCTCCGATGATAGTGTTGGAAACGATTGGACAATTACCTATAAGCACAACGGCGAGACCGTGAAAAGCGGTCACAAGGTTTTGCTGTCGTTGGAAATTTTCACTTTCCAGACCGTTGAGGTTGAAATCCGAGAGGATGACAAACTGGACGATGTTGGCACCGGTGATATGAAGGTCGCAATATGTGACGGCGGTTCTGGAAAGACCACCATCACGGTCACGGAAAACGGTGGGCGGTACAAAGGAGAGTGTGCTGTCTGGGAAATTACCTGCACCGTGAAACTGGTCGGCAAACAATAAAAACGGTATGAGGGGAAATTCCTCATACCGTTTATTTTGCCCTTCTGGACCGTTTCTATCGCCTTTAATCTGTGGTAGGTGTGTCTGTGTGGGTATCGGGGTTTGTGGCGGTTCTGGGGCGTTCTGTGGGGTCGTAGGCAGTCAGAATGTCAAACTCTGCCGTGTAGTCCTCTCCCCTGCCTTTTGTTCTGTACTGCAGGAAAATCGGTCTGGGATAGAATGAGAGGTGTATCTCGAGGACTTGCTCGGGATGGACAACAATTCGCTTTGTGATTCGGGCGAAAAGTCCCTCGTTGATACTGTCCTCGTCCATTGCAACGATTTCCTCAATCTCTGCAATGTACTGCTGATAAATCGCCCTTTGGTGTGCTGTGGTGTTTCCTTGACTCTTGAGCTGGGCAAGGGTGGTCTGCAAGGTTTTGATTTCCTCGTCATAACTTTTTGCAGTGGCAGTATAGGCAACTTCGGGAATGAGTTCCCGAGCAAACTTGTCCGTTAAGGAAACAATGGCATCATTCAATTTTGCCAGTTTTCGCTCCGTCGCTGCGATTTCTGCCGTGTTGTCCTTCGGTCTGGAAAGTGCCTCAAACTCAACATTGAGAGCATTGCAAATCTCGTCTTTTCTCGGTATAATGATTTGTGTGAGAATATCATACAAGGCAGTTCTGAGAACTCGCTCGTTGACTCTCTTGCCCACACAACCAACAGAAATGGTCTCGCCCTTGTCGTTGGTTATCTCGTGAGGGAGTCCCCTCTGGTTGTTGTTATAGCACACCCACGCCTTGTATGGAATATTCTTTTGTTTCTTTCGCATACTGACATATTTCCCACCGCAACAACCGCAGAAAATCTTGCCAGATGTCCAATAACGGTTGGAGTGCATTGCCTTTACATCGTCGGAGGGTTCTCTCTCTTTGAGTAATGCTTGCACCTTGTTCCAGAGTTCCCTGTCAATGATAGCGGATTCTGGATGGTGGTCGGTTATGTAATAGCGAACAGACTCGCCTCTGTTGTATTTCTTTTTATGGGTCAATGGGTCGGGGGTGTATGTCTTGCCCTGTGCCAAGTCGCCCACATATTTCTCATTCCGCAAAAGTCGCAGAATGACCGTGTTGCTCCATCCGTTCTTGTATCGCTTGGTTTTGACTCCCATTTGTTGCAATCTCTTGGCAATGGTATAGGTACCGTCGCCAGAGGCAAACCACTGGAACACTTTACGGACAATTTCTGCCTCCTCTGGAATGATAACAAACCGATGGATGCCGAACTGGTCTCGCTCGATATTGTAACCAAACATTTCCTTGCGACCGAAAACAGCACCCTGTTCCATTCTCTGTTGCTGTCCCCACCGAACACGGCGCGAGGTTCGCAAACTCTCCTGTTCGGCATTGGTTGCGACCTGTGTGAGTCGCTCTCGGTAGTCGTTGCTTTCGGTGTTAATATCATCCGATAAGAACCAGATATAAACACCCAGACCTCGCAATTCCTCCACGATGTTCAGAAGGTGCTGAACATTTCGGGAGAATCGGGAGACCTCTTTCGTTAGGATGATTTCAACACCACCATATCTGGCAAGGGATAACATTTCGTTGAATTGGTCTCGCTTTTCCAGAGATGTGCCACTGATACCCTCGTCGGCAAATATGCCCACATTCGTCCAGTTGGGATGCCGATGGAAAAAGGTATCAAAAAATGCTTGCTGACTCGCAAGAGAATTCTTCTGGTCTTCATCATCCGTTGACACACGGCAGTATGCACAGACATTATGGGATAATCCGTCCCTTGTTTTGAGCGGAGTTTGTTTCGCCTCCATCCGTTCTGTTGTTGCCATATGTCGCACCTTCTCTCTTTCTGGTAGTTAATACGTCCCGAACATATTGTTTCAATTCCTCGATGAATGCATTTTCTTCCTCATAACTAAAACATAGTGCATCGGGATTTGTTATCAAGGACAATCCCACCCCCTTGTGACTCGTTGCATAGTCATTATATGCACGAACCACAAAGGCGAGAAACTTGTCTCCGTCGTGGAATACTGCCTCTGCCTGTTTTGCCTGTTCTTCTGTTATGTAGTTTTTGCAAAAGTCCATCAAATACTGTTTACTCATAGGTAAATACCTCCTGTTGCTATCTATTATAACATAACCAATTTTGAACTTCAATAGGCGTGGAAGAATTGGGACACCTGGAAATGATCGGCGCCATCATTCATCAGCTGACGAGAAATCTGAAGGACCGGGACATCGTGGGAACGCCTCTGGAGCAGTATTTTGTGGATCACACCCTGGGTGTCTACCCCACTGCAGCGGCCGGCGCGCCCTACACCGCCGCCATGATGCAGGTCAAGGGCGATCCCATCGCGGATCTGGCAGAAGACCTGGCGGCAGAGCAGAAGGCCCGTGTGACCTATGACAACATTTTGCGGCTCTCGGACGATCCCGATGTGAATGATGTCATCAAGTTCCTGCGGGAACGGGAAGTGGTTCACTTCCAGCGGTTCGGGGAAAGTATGCAGCAGCTTAGGGAGAAACTGAATCAAAAGAATGTGTATTATATGAACCCGGCTATGGATCTGTAAAGGGAAATCCGCACTGAGCTTCAGTGCGGATTTTTACATATAACGTTTTTCCCTATTGGGATTCCAGCAGATCCAGTACCTGGTGGATATTCTTCTTCCCGAAAGAGACCGTCTCATCGTTGACCACCAGGCATGGGACGCTCATGACCTTGTATCGTTCTTTGAGGGTTTCAAAGTGGTGGATGTCGTATACTTCCGCGGTGATGTTTGGATTCTCGGCGGCGATCCGCTGGGCGGCTTTCACCAGATCCGGGCACATGGTGCAGGACAAGGTGACGAGGATCCTCAAATCTGCGGGCTTCGTAATGGCATGGATCCTCCTCTGGGCATCGTCGTCCATGGGTTGCCCCGGGCCGGCGGCATTATAGATCCCCAGGACGAAAGAGGTAAACTCATGGCCGCCGGGAACACCGTGAAAGGCCAAGCCCGTTTCCGTACCATCGGAAAAACAGATCTTGACGCAGGGCGCAATGGATCCATCCGCCTGGCGGTCGGCCACTTCTGCAGTCAATTTCTCTGTCAGCGACGCCAAGGTTGTGACGAAACTTTCCAATTCTGCAGAGATCGGCCGGCTGTCCAGGTAGAGTTTCAGCAGGAGCGGTTTTGCCATTTTGTCAAACACGGTGTAAAGCTGTTGCCGCATTTCGGGGGAAAAGAGTTCCCCATCGTTCTTCATTGGGGTATTGTCAGAAGGACTGGGATTATGGTCATCGCTAGTGATTGAAGGAATTTGAGGGTGCAGGCCCGTCTTGCGGCGCATGGCGGCGGCGTACTTTTCAAGCTCGGTGGCGGCCAGAGCGCCGTCGCCGGTGGCGGTAACTACCTGGCGCAGGGGTTTGATACACACATCCCCTGCGGCGTAGACGCCGTCCACACTGGTTTTCTGGGTTGCGTCGGTGACGATATAGCCCTGGTCATTGCATTCGATGATCCCCCGGACCGCTTCCGTAGCGGGAGCGTATCCGGCAAAGACGAAGACGCCGAAGGTCTCATCGCTTTTATATTCCGTCACTTCGCCGGTGGCGGTGTTTTTATACCGGGCGTAGGTCAGGCCGTTTTCGCCGGACACTTCCTCCATGACCGTATTGGTCAACACGGTGATCTTTTCATGATTCTTTGCCAGCTCCGCTACGGAGGCGGCGCAGGAAAAATCCGGCTTCCGGACCAGGACCGTCACATGGCGGGCAAACTGGGTGAGAAATACGCTTTCTTCCGCCGCGGCATAGCCGCCCCCAACCACGAATACCTCTTTCCCGGTGAAGAATTCGCCGTCACAAGTGGCGCAGTAGGCAACGCCCCGGCCTTTATGCGCTTCCTCTCCGCGGAAACCCACTGTCCGGGGGTGTGCGCCGGTGGCCAGAAGAATACCAAAGGAACGAAAATCACCGCGGGTGGTTTTGACTTTTTTGATTTCTTCGGACAGATCAAATCCGGTGGCTTCCGCCAGCAGAAATTCCGCGCCGAATGATTCAGCCTGCTGTTGCATGACTTGCGTCAGCGCTTTGCCGCTGGTATTTAGGATGCCGGGATAATTGACCACTTGGTGGGTAATGGCGATCTGGCCGCCAAACTGCTCTTTCTCCAGCACCAGCACCCGGTACTTTGCCCGGGCCAGGTACAATGCGGCGGTGAGTCCTGCAGGGCCGCCGCCCACCACGATCACATCATAAAGCTCTTCCATCAAAGCTGGCCCACCAGATCCAGGCTGGGTTTCAGCGTTTCGGCGCCGGGTTTCCAGTTGGCAGGGCAAACCTGGTCGCCATGGGCATAAACAAACTGGCAAGCCTGGACTTTTCGGAGCAGTTCCTCGGCGTTGCGGCCCACATTGCCGGCGGTCACCTCGTAGCCCACGATCTTGCCTTCGGGATCGATGATGAATGTGCCACGCTCAGCCAGGCCATCGGCGGCGATCAGCACTTCAAAGTCCTTGCTGATGGCATGGGTGGGGTCAGCCAGCATGGGATAATGGATCTTCTTGATCCGCTCAGAGGCATCGTGCCAGGCCTTGTGGACAAAATGAGTATCCGTAGACACGGAATACACTTCACAGCCGATGGCCCGGAACTGCTCATATTTTTCTGCCAGGTCTTCCAGCTCCGTGGGGCAAACAAAGGTGAAATCCGCAGGATAGAAGAAAAACACACTCCATTTGCCCAGGATATCCGCCCGGGACACAAACTTGAATTCATTTTCGTGGAATGCATAGGTGCGGAAATCGGCGATCTCCTTATTGATCATAGACATTTCTTAATTCCTCCAAAGGCTGTGTTGATTACAAAATGCGTAGACTTTCCGGACTTCATCCCCGGAACACAATGCAAATTTTGCCCGGGGTTCATCGTTTGGATCCAGGTGGGCATACTGGATGCCATGTTCCGTTTCCAGGCAGATCCACTCGATATAGTGTTCCTTCGTCATAGGATGGGGCACAGATCCCACCGTCACATGGACCACATGATCCTCCACTTCATAGACGGGGACGTGCTTTTCCTGGGAGGCATCCGTGGTACCCGGGTCGATCATTTTCATCTTTTCGCCGCAACAGTACACGGGGACGCCTTTGTCCCGGATCATGGCAATGATATTGCCGCAATGATTGCAAATATAGAATTTCTGTTTCATAAGACCACTCCTTTCAGAATCAGTGTGTCCCGATCGCCATCAATAATTCCCCAAGATCCGGGCAAGCTATCGAAAAGGAAGTGGAACAATGGAAGAACAAGCAAGTTACAGAAAAGGTTTTATTCCCTATGCTTTGGCGGCTTTTCTCATTGGCCTTGTAGGAGGTTTTACTTCGGTGCTGGGTCCTGCTTTTGTGCAGGATCTTGGAATCGATTACAACAACACAACCTGGACGGCCCTGGCTCAGGCCACATCCACCGCCGCCTGCGCTCCCATACTGGGGAAATTGGGTGATCTGATCGGCCGGAAGAAGACTCTGCTTTTGGGCATCGCCGTGTTTACACTGGGTAACGCCCTTTCTGCCCTGGCAAATTCTCTGGCGGTGATGATGGCGGCGCGGTTTATCGCCGGTGTAGGCACAGCGGCCATGGCGCCGGTGATCCTGGCCCATATCATCGCCACTTTTCCAAAAGAGAAGATGGCGAAAGGGTTTTCACTTTATATGCTGATCTCCAGCGGTTCTGTGATCTTTGGACCCACTCTTGGCGCTCTGATAGTGGCAAATTATGGCTGGCGCGTGATGCTTTGGATCTGCGCCGCCATCTGCGCCGGCGTATTTGTCGCCTGTCTGTTTACAGCGGGCGGCGACCGGTCCCGTGGGCACAAAATCCAGGATTTTGACATCTTGGGCGCAATACTGGTAGTGATCTTCTTCAGCCTGGTGCTGTGCATTCCCGCCTTCGGTCAAAATTTCGGATGGTCTTCCCTGCCCTTTATAGCCGTGCTGATCGGTGCGCTGATCAGCCTGGGAGGATTGATCATAGCGGAAAAGCGTGCGGCACAGCCCATTTTGCCGGGGGCGTTTATGAAACGCAAGGGATTTATCCTCAGTGTACTGGCCCTGTTTCTGACCCAGGGTTTGATGCAGGCCAATATGACCAACACCATCGTATTCGTCAATTACACGCAGCCCGGCAACACAGCGGTTTCCGGCTATGCCATTTCGGTCATGTATCTGGGAATGGCCTTGGGCGCAGCCTCTATCGGGCCCTTGGCAGACCGGTTTGAACCAAAATTCGTGCTGACCGGGTCTCTGATCCTGACAGGTATCGGCTGCGGAGCACTGTATTTGTTTACCGCGGGGGTATCGGTATTCGTTTTGATGGCTGCACTGGGCGTTCTGGGTCTAGGGCTGGGTGGAAACGGAACGATCTTGCTGAAGGTAGCCTTGTCCGGCCTTCCTCAGGAAAAAGCCGGAGCAGGCACGGGCACTTATGGCCTATTTCGGGATCTGGCGGCGCCCTTTGGGGTAGCAGTTTTTGTGCCGTTTTTCACCAATCAGATCACGGCCCAGGTGGCTCGGGGTATCAGCCCATCGGCAGCGGCAGTGGGCTCCATGCACATGCTGGCCCTGGCAGAATTGTCCTGTGTTGCTGTAGGGATCGCCGTGGTATTCTTCTTACCGCGGATCAACCGCAACAAGTAAGAGAAAAATTGCCTGCCGTAAAGCGGCAGGCAATGGTCATTTCAGCTGTTCCAGGATACTGGGATAACGGCCCAGGTCCGTATGGGGGATAAATTTGGCCGCCTGCATCCGCACCAGGAAGTCCGGAACAGAGGCAAACTGGACACAATAGATGTTTTCTGACAGTTCCTGAACCTCCCGAAGCCGGGAGCGGTCCAGCAAGAGGATCTTTGCACCCTCCAAGGAGGTATTGGCGATGACTTCAAAGCGATTTCTCGGAAGATCCGGGAACATCCCGATGGTAATGGCGGATTCCAAATCAGAATGAGCGGTGAATGCGCCGGAAAGATACAGATGGGCAAGTTCCCCTTCCGACACCCCGGCAGATTCCAGAAGGCACTCTACCATGGTATAGGCAGCTGCCTTGGTATCCAAATACTGGCGGATATCCGTTTGGGAAAAATAAAGGGGCTTGCCGGACGCGGATTCCTCGGCCCATGCATACACGGCGGCGTACTCCTGTTCCTCCGGAAGATAAACGATCCGTTGGGATGCGTCCGAATCCAGTTCCCCGGCAATATTGATCCAGCCATTGAGCCGCATTTGGGCCAGCAGGTCTATGATGCCGGAGCCACAGATGCCCACCGGTTTTCCGGCGCCAATGGTGGTATAGGTCAGATCCTTCCCCGTGATCTTCACGGAATCAATGGCGCCGGGATCGGCCCGCATCCCAAAACGGCTGATGTATCCTTCCAACGCCGGGCCGGCGGCCCCTGCCCCGGCCATGATCCAATGGCGATTTCCAAGGACCAATTCCCCGTTTGTACCGATGTCAAAAAAGAGGCTGGTTTCCTCCTTCTTGTGCAGATCCAGGCAAAGAAGACCGCTGACGATGTCCCCACCAATATAGTTGGACGCGGCGGGGATGATGTACAGCAACCCTTCAAAATCCATGCCCAGTTCCCTGCCCCAGAGAAAACCGGGGTCCGTCGTGACCGGAGCATAAGGGGAAGCAAATACCGTCCAGGCGTTCAGTTTCAACAGGAAATGGATCATGGTGGTATTACCGGAAAGGATCATGATGGGGCATTTTGCGGCGTTGATGCCGGTATTTTCCTGCAGTTGCGCCAGCAAATTGTTGAATGTTTCCACAGTAACGCGTTGTAGGTCATCCTTATGCCGGTCTTCTTCCAGGGAATAGGTAATGCGGGACAGAATGTCCGTTCCGTATACTGTCTGTCCGTTGACAGCCTTGACCTGGTCGATCACCTTTCCGGAATCCATATCGATCAATGCCATGACGACGGTTGTAGAGCCATAGTCCACCGCAAGACCGTAATGGTGACCGGTCTGATCGCCGGGTTCCACATCCGTCACGACCCAATCGGTCAGCCGGTTCACCAGGGTGACGGTAATGTCATACCCTGCATCCCGGCACATGGGGTAGAGTTTTCGCACCACAGCCAGGGGCATGGTCACCGGTTCATAACCCAGGGTCTGCAGAGCAAGCAAAATCAGCTTTTGATCGCTGACGGGGGCATCCTCGGTGGGCATTTTTAGGCGGAGATACACTTTTTCGCTGATTCCTTTCATCAACCATCCACTCCTTATCATTGTGGTATCATTTTACATCAGAATAAGAACGGATACAGTGAGAAAGTCACATTGTGATTTCATCACAGAAAAGGCGGCGGTAGTTGCCTATAATAAAATCAAAAACCCGGCACATACAAATCGGCTCGTATTTTTAGCACAGCATGAATAAGATATCTTTGTGCAATTTCAAATCAAATATTATGGAGGATGAATCATGAACGCAAAAGTACACGAACTGCTGAATCAACAGATCAACAAGGAATTTTACTCTGCCTATCTGTATCTGGAATTTTCCAACTACTTTGAAGATGCGGGCCTTGACGGCTTCGCCAACTGGTATAAGATCCAGGCCCAGGAAGAGCGTGACCACGCCATGCTATTTTATCAGTACCTTCAGAACGAGAGTCAGAAAGTGACTCTGGAAGCCATTGCAAAGCCGGACACGGATTTTGCCTGCCATATGGATGTGCTGAAGGCCGGCCTGGAGCATGAGCAATATGTGACCTCCCTCATTCACGAGATCTACGGAGCGGCCTACGAAGTAAAGGATTTCCGCACCATGCAGTTTTTGGATTGGTTTGTAAAGGAACAGGGCGAAGAAGAAACCAACGCCACCGATCTGATCACCAAAATGGAACTTTTCGGATCGGATCCCAGAAGTCTGTATTTGCTCAACCAGGAGCTGGCGGCAAGAGTGTATGCCGCCCCCTCTCTGGTGCTTTAATCCCAATCACAGAAAAAGGACCGCTGCAAAATTTGCAGCGGTCCAAATTTTAGTCTTCGATGATATAGGCGCTGACGATCTGTCCATAGTAGACATGGTGATGATCACCATGGGGGTAGTAGGATTTCAGAATGTCCGCGGGGATCCGGGACAGATCCTGCTCTTCCTTATACAGCACCTTGCATTCCAGCGTCAGCGGCAGTTCCTTGATGCCGGGAACGGAGATCACATCGGGCTCTTCCAGGTGCAGACCCAGATCCCGGATCTTGTCCGTGTCGCGGCCGGATTTGGTGCCGCAATAGGCCAGGATCTGCCGGTCTGCCTCACCAAGAGGGATGTTCACGGTGAATTCCGGGTTTTTATCCAGCATTTCCTTGGTGTAGCGGCTCTCCCGGACATAAGTGATGAACACGGGACGGCTCCAATCCACGCCGATAGTGCCCCAACCGATGGTCATGGTATTGACCTTACCTTCGGCGGCGGTGGTCAGCAGGATGCCGTAAGGCTTCATAGCCTTGCAGATGGCACCGGCATAGTCAAAGGCATCAATTTTCCGTTTCATCGACCTTTTCCCCTTCCACGATGGAAGTGTCCTTCCAGGGCAGGATCAGCGCGGCGATGACATACAGCCAGAAGCCCACAGTACCGCACAGAGTGACGATGACCCAGATCAGACGCAGGGTATCCACATCCATACGCAGGCACTCCGCAAGACCGGCGCATACGCCGCAGAGCTTCTTGCCTTCTTCTTTCTTATAGAGCTTTTCCATGGTTTATCCTCCTTTTTGGATTTTTTGACATTATAACACGGAAAAATCATCAAGTAAAGGGATTTTTCCGCATATGGCAGGTATAGGTGGGCAAAATATTCCAAAGGAGTGATCCCATGGAAAACATTATGAAACGATCAAAAAAACTGCAAGAGGAATTGATCCGGCACCGGCGGTGGCTGCATCAGCACCCGGAGGTGGGATTTGATCTGACACAGACCAAAGAATATGTCCGCAAGGAATTGATGGCCCTGGGTCTGGAGCCCCGGGATTGCGGAAAATGCGGACTGATTGCGGACATTGCAGGGAAACCCGGAAAGACCTTCCTCCTCCGAGCGGATATGGATGCCCTGCCCATCCCTGAAGAAGCTGATGTGGAATTTGCGGCCGGGAACGGCTATATGCACGCCTGCGGCCATGACTTTCACACCGCCATGCTCCTGGGCGCGGCAAAGCTGTTGACAGAATACCGGCAGTCGCTGCAGGGCACGGTTCGGCTCATGTTCCAGCCGGCTGAAGAGATCCTGTCCGGCGCAAAGGATATGGTAGACCACGGTGTACTGAACGGTGTGGACGGGGCAGTTATGATCCATGTGGCAACCGCAGCGAAGTTCCCGGCAGGCACAATTGTGATTGCTCCCCCAGGCGTATCAGCACCGGCAGCCATTTATTTTACCATCCATGTCCAGGGTAAGGGCTGTCACGGAGCCGCACCGTACAAAGGCGCTGACGCGCTGACGGCAGCCTGTCATACCCTCATCGCTCTGCAAGAGATCCAGGCCCGGGAACTGCCATCCAATTTGGGGGCGGTATTGACCATCGGGCAGTTGCAGGCAGGAGCAGCGGACAATGCCATCCCCGACGAAGCGATCCTGCGGGGCACGCTGCGGGCATTTGAGAATGACACGGTGGAATTTTTGAAGGAACGTCTAAACGATATTTCCCGGGGAATGGCGGAAGTATTCCGCTGCCAGTCAGAAGTGACCTTTACAAAAAGCTGCCCCCCGCTGATGAATGATCCCGGTCTTTGCGAATGGGCTTTCAGCAAACTGACCGGTCATTTCGGTGATGACCGGGTCATAAGCGCAGCGGAATTGGATCGTTCCGTTGCCGGCGGCAGTGAGGATTTTGCTTATGTCAGCCAGGAAGTGCCGGCTGTGATGCTGTCACTATCCGCAGGATCTGTGACTGAAGGATATACCCATCCCCTTCATCATCCGAAAGTCACTTTTGATGAGGACGCATTATGGGTCGGCGCTGCTGCCTTAACGATCCTGGCTGTTGAGGGTCTCCAGGATCAAGCCGGCATCGGCTAATACCAAATGGGGCTTATCCTCCGATGCTTCCAGGATCTCATAAGTGGTCTCACCGCTCATGACCAGGATGGTCTGGCAGCCGGCGTTGAGGCCGCTTTTGATGTCCGTATAGATGCGGTCTCCCACCACCACGGTTTGATCCGGGGTACAGCCCCACTTCTCCATCGCAAGTCTTGCCATGTGGGGCTGGGGTTTACCGATAACCAGGGGGCGCTTGCCGCTTACATTATAGAGCATATCGCAGACACTGCCGCAATCGGGCACACTGCCAAACTCCGTGGGGCAGACATAGTCCGGGTTGGTGGCGATGTACGGAAGATCCATGGTGCAGAGCATTTTGGACACATCTTCCAGCTTGCGGAAAGTCAGCTCCGTATCAAAGCCCATGACGATGCACTCCGTTTGGTGAATGTCGTCGGTGATCTCAAAGCCTTCCCGGCGGAGTTCATCCTTTAAGGAAGCTGTGCCGCAGACATAGAGCCGCTTGCCGGGATGGTGATTCTTCAGATACCAGGCGGTTGCCTGGGAAGAAGTCAAAAAGTCGTCATATTCGGCGCTGATGCCCAGTTTTTCCAACTTTTTGATGTAATCGTGTACACTTTTGGAGGAATTATTGGTGACGAACATATACCGTCCCCCCTGCCGGCGGATGGCGGCCAGGAGATCCTTGGTAAAATCGTAGAGCCGGTTGCCCAGGTACAGCGTTCCGTCCATATCGAACAGGAACAGTTTCATATTCTTCAGATCCATCAATGTTTCCTCCTGCCGTTAACCAGCAAATAGATGAGCATCTCCACGCCGAAAAAGACGGCGGTGACTAAAAAAGGCATCACATAGGGCGCAAGGTCCTTTGGCAAAATGTAAAAAGGATCCCGCACCACGAAAAACCAATTAAAAAACCGGCCGTCCAGACCGTTATAGAGGGTATTCCCCAACAGCGCCCAGAGGGTCATGCCGGCAACGGTGAGCAGTTCCTTTTTCCAGTTTTTCCAACAAAGCTGTACATCCTCAAAAGGCAGGCAGAAGATGCCATAAGCGGTCATAACGCCGTGGAACAGCAGTGTCTGCACCACCCGATAGGACAGCGGATGGATCTGATACCAGCCCACGCCGGCAGGATAGATCACATACACCAAATTGGACACCAGTCCAAGGAGTGCAAACTGGCCCTTGAAAGGCTCCAGGAATTCCACCCGGCGGCTGAGAAAGGACAAAACGCACATGGCGGTGCAGGCATGGAAGGGCAGTTTTTCAATATCGATCCGGCCATAGGCAAAGGGCATCAGAAAAAAGTCCAGAACATACAGCCCAAAGGCGAAACAAATGGCAAATTCCACTGCCCGGCTCCGGGCTTTTCCTTTCAGCAAGCAAAGGCAAAGACCGATCGCGCCGAAAATGACGGCCATGTAAAGAATATGCCAAATACCGAAACATTCAAAAATCGCGCCGCCCTTTTGATCGCGGAGCAGATCTGTCAGATACGCATGCATATGCCCACCTCCCTTTCCAACAGTATACAACAATTGCCGGCAAGTGTAAAGTTTGAAAAACGGCACCCAAACGGGTGCCGTCATAAAAATGTCCATTACAGGTAGATCCAGTACCGTTGCTGTGTGATACCGTTTACGATCACTTCGTTCTCTAAAATGCCGCCGTTATTCATGATGCTTTTGGCAGAGCCGATGTTCCTTTTGTCACAGACCATCAGCACCCGGTCGATCCCCAATTTCTTGGCTTCCTTTAATGCCAGGCCGATCATGGCTGTCGCATAACCCTTTCTTCTTTCAGAAGGTCTGATCCCATCGCCGATATGGCCGGCATTGACAAGCATCTTCGCCGTAAGATCATGGCGGATATTGACCGCGCCCACAAAGAGATCCCGGTCAATATCCAGACAAAAGAATGTGGAATCGGGCACGTTCCCATCGGTCGGCTCCCGGATCTCCAGTTGATCCAGGTAGTGATCGAAATCGCGATAATCATTCTTGCGAATGGCATAAGGGACAATTCTCTCTCCCGTGGCGTACCACTCGGCCATCATATTATTCAGATGTGTCCGATATTCTTTTGTGAGTTTTACCAATCGAATATTCATTCGGCACCTCTTAAAATGATGGATCGTCCGTTTAATTTCTGCGGTCGGTAAGGCTCTTGGCAAGAGCGCTTATGTAAGCGGTATCATCAAAGATCTTCAGGGCATCCAGGGCGTAATCGGTGTACATCTGCACCAGTTCCTCACAGCGCTTCAGGCCGTAGAGCTTGACAAAGGTATTCTTCTGCTCGTCTGTTCCGACGCCTTTGCCCATTTCCTCGGCCGTGCCGATCACATCCAGCATATCGTCCCGAATCTGGAAGGCAAGACCCAACCCTGCGGCAAACCGGCAGGCAGCGTCAAACTGCTCCTCCGAACAGCCGCCGGCCAGAGCGCCCATGGAGCAGGCGGCGCTGATGAGACAGCCGGTCTTCCGGCGCTGGATGTCCAGCACTTCCTGCTCTGTCAGCGCCCGGTCTTCTGCCTTAATGTCCAGCACCTGGCCCCCCACCATACCCAAAGAGCCGGCACATTCGGAAAGGATCCGCACCGCCTCCAAAACGGCAGTGGTATCCACTTCCGCAGAGGCTGCAACGGTGAACGCATCCGTCAGCAGTGCGTCGCCGGCCAGGATGGCCATGGCCTCGCCATAGACTTTATGATTGGTGGGTCTGCCCCGGCGGAAATCGTCATTGTCCATGGAAGGCAGGTCATCGTGGATTAGGCTATAAGTGTGGATCATTTCCACAGCCGCCGCAAAGGGCGCAGCTTTGCGCCAATCGCCGCCGCACAGGCGGCAAAACTCCATGCAGAAAATGGGCCGCAGCCGCTTTCCGCCGGCCAGAAGGCTGTACTCCATGGCCTGGAACAGTTCATTCTGGGGTTCGTCATGGAATCTTTTATACCAATCCGCCAGGAACTGCTCGATATAGCTGCGGTATTCCGCGCCGCGATCAGTGGGCATCATCATCAAAATCCTCCAGCACCGGCGTACCATCGGCAGCGGTCATGACTTTTTTGACCTGGAGTTCCGCATCGTCCAGCATTTTGCCGCAGGCGCGGACCAGTTCCGTTCCTTCCTGAAAAAGCTTCAGGCTCTCATCCAGCTGGGCGTCGCCCCGTTCCAAAGTCCGCACGATCTGCTCCAGGCGCTGCATGGACTGCTCGAAACTACGGTTATTCTCACTCATTGGTTCTGCTCCTTTCCCGTTACAGCGGCATAAATCGCGCCGTCCTGCACATTTACTTTCAGATTCTGTCCTGCTTCCACCTGGACAACGGAGCGCACCACCTGACCATCTTCTGTCTGTGCCATGGCATAACCCCGGGTCAGCACCTTCAGGGGGCTCATGGCGTCCAGCTTGGCTGTCAGGCCGATAAAACGCTGCTTTCTGCCGGAAATACCTTGGTTTTCAGCGGCTACCAGGCGATTTTGCAGCAGCTCAAGATTTTTTCGTTTCTGATCGAAATAACTGATGGGGCTTTTCAGCGCCGGGCTCCGGGACAGCACCGTCAAGTGCTGCCGGGCTGCCTTGGTCTGCCGCAGCAGGGCAGCGGACATGGCGCCGCTCATGGCATCCAGGGTCTGCCGCAGGGCATCCTGGTCCGGCACAGCCAGCTCCGCCGCATTGGAGGGCGTGGCCGCCCGCAGGTCTGCCACATAGTCGGAAATGGTCACATCCGGCTCATGACCCACGGCGGAGATCACCGGGATCTGGGACTCGTAGATGGCATGGGCCACCCGTTCATCATTGAAGGCCCAAAGATCTTCGATACTGCCGCCGCCCCGGCCAACGATCAACAAGTCTGCCAGGCGGAAATGATTGGCATAGCGAATGGCCGCGGCGATCTCGCCCGGCGCTTCCACACCCTGCACCCGCACAGGCAGCAGCAACACCTTCGTCAGCGGATAGCGCTTGCGCAGGATCCGCAGCATATCATGGACTGCCGCGCCGGCGGAACTGGTGATGATGCCAATGGTGCCGGGATACTGGGGCAGGGGCTTTTTATGGGCCGGGTCAAAAAGGCCCTGGGCGGCCAGTTTCTTTTTCAACTGTTCAAATGCGGCATAAAGATCGCCGATGCCGTCCATGGCCATATTGGTCACATACAGCTGATAGGCGCCATCCCGGGGATAGACGGAGATCTTACCCATGGCGATGACCTGCATGCCGTTTTCCGGGCGGAAGCGAAGCCGCAGGGCGTTGCCCTTAAACATGACGCACTTCAGGGCGCCCCCTTCATCCTTCAAAGTGAAGTAGTGATGGCCCGAGGGGTACATTTTGTAGTTGCTGATCTCGCCTTTGACGGCTACTTTGTCCAGGACGGGGTCGCCGTCCATCTTGGCGCGGATATATTCGTTGATTTGAGTGATGGTTAAAATGTCAGCCATATCATCCCTCCGTCAGCCGGTGGGCCAGTACAGCCACACCCATGGCATTGTCCGTCGAAAAGGCAGGTTCGCAGAAGACCGGATGAAGATGAGCCGTCTTACTGCGGAGCATGGCATTGGATGCCACGCCGCCGGAAAACACCACTTCCAAGCCGGGATAGGCCTTCAGCGCGTTCTCGGTGGCCTTGCTGACAGCATAGCAGACGCAGTTCAAGGCGTAGGCGGCGGTTTTGGCGGCGTCGCCATTTTTGCTGTGGTACTGTTCCACCTTATTCTGCACGCCGGATAGGGAGAATTCCATCTCCGGGCATTTGACTTTGAAAAGGTCGCTGTTTTCCACTTCCCTGCTCAGGGCATCCAGGTGCTTACCCGCTGGGAACGGCAGGCCCAGCATGACACCGGTGCGGTCAATGAGCTGACCGGCGGAAATATCCGATGTGCCGCCGATACGGGTACAGCGGACATTTTTGCCCTCCGGCTCTACCAGCAGCAGTTCCGTCGTGCCGCCGGACAGATGCCAGGCAAGATGGGGCTGATCCATCAGATCCAGGCGGCCGGCGCTCCACAAGGAAGCGGCCACATGACCCTGCTGATGGGAAACTTCCACCAAGGGAATGCCGTGAAGGTCGGAAAGGAGCTTTGCATGGGAATAGCCCACCATGAAGCAGGGCATATAGCTGCCCTCCACCGCTCGGGGGCGGGTGGATACGCCAATGGCCGTCAGCGTGCCCACAGTATGGGAAAACAGCCTGCCGGAAAGCGCCGGCAGGCTTTTGGTATGGTGAAATACAGCGTCAGACTGACGCAGACCCAGTTCGCCGGGTTTGACCGGCAGCAGCTGGGAGCAATTGACACCCTCCTTGCCATCGAAACAGGCAATGGAGGTGGTATAATTGCTTGTATCAAACCCCAGAACGCTCATTGCTGTTCCTCGGAGTTCAGGCTCCGGGCGAAGCTGCCCAGAATACCGTTGACGAATGCGCCGGTGTCATCGCCGTCGTACTTCTTGGCGATGCGGACGGCCTCGGACACGGCAACGCCGGTGGGGATATCGTCCAGGTACAAAATCTCGTAAATGGCCAGCTGCATGATGCAGCGGGTCAGCCGGGAAATGCGGCTGATGTCCCAGCCAATGGAGAAGCGCTGGATATGATCATTCAGCTCGTCCACACGGTTGACAACGCCGGACACAACACCGTCCAGGTAAGCCAGCTGGCCGCGGCTGGGCCGCTCCAGGTAGACTTCATGATCTTCGGAAAGGATCTTATAGTATTCCTTGTCCAAACGGCCGGAGACCACCACCTGGGGTTCTTCGCCGGTGAAGGTCTGGGCATAAATCAGATGTACCGCCAGTTCTCTGGCGTTTCCTCTAGTCATGGCAACTCCTTACTGACGGGCAATGCCGCTGACATTGATATTGACAGCAGCAGGCTTCACGCCGGTCATGGACTCCACAGCGGCGGTGATGGCATCCTGGGAATTCTTAGCCACAAGGATGACGCTCTGGCCGTAGGCTACGATGATATTGCAGTCGATGGTGACTGCATTGGCTTCGGCAATATTGATCCGCAGCGCCTTGGCCCAATTCTTAATGGAAGTCAGATCAAAACCCAGCTTGCCGCCGATGCCGATAACGCCTTCCACATCCTTCAGGGCGTTGACGACGATGGCGCCGACCACATCATCGGAGATCAGGACGGTGCCGTTGTCCTGGTTCTGGGTGATATACTGCTTATTCTCAGCCATGTATTTATCCTCCTAATTCACCACGCCTACTATGGCATGATACTTTTCTATTAGTATACCAAAAAATCTCAGTTAAGTCAATCCAATTTTCGCCTTCTATGCAGGCATTGACGAAGGGGCAGCAATGCTGTATAATTCTATTAAATACACGGAAAGGACGATGGCCACAATGGAACAGGAACAAAAGAAACCCGGGATCTCCCAGGGTCTTATGGCGGCGATATTGGTGCTGGTCACCATTTTGATCACATTGCTCGCCATCGTGATCATGGGTGCCATCCGGCCCAACGAACCGGATCCCATCACGCCAACAGAGCCCACAGGCTCCCCTACTGCGCCTTCCACTGCCCCTACCGATCCCACCGATCCCCTGCCCACGGAAACATTCCCCATAGAACCCACCACGCCCACTGAGCCCACTGAGCCTGCGGTGGTGGATTGGGATCAACTGTTGAATTTCAAGCCCGTCAGCGATGAAGTCACCGCAAAGGACAGGACCAATCTCAGGGACATTCCCAGCCAGGACGAGGACAGCACGGTGCTGTACACCCTGACCAACGGCGAGATCGCCGTGCGCGTCGCCATCAGCGATTACGGCTGGTCCAAAGTGGTGTTCAACGGACAGACCTATTATGCGGTGTCCAGCTATCTGACCACGGATCTGACCCCGCCGCCTTATGAAGTCCAGACCCAATTTGTGGATGTCTATGAACCTGTCACCGCCAAGGACGCGGTGAATCTGCGCACCCTCCCCAGCACCACCCATGAAGATTGTGAAATCGTAACCAAGCTTCTCCATGGTGAGGTCATCATCCGCACCGGCATCAATGAAGATGTGGGCTGGTCCAGAGTGGAATACAACGGCCAGGTGCTGTACTGTATCAGCTCCTATCTGATGATCGCAGAACCGGAAGGAACGGAGTCCACAGATCCAACTGTATCATAAGCACCATCCCCCGCAGGCATAGCCTGCGGGGGTCATTTTATGGACTTACTGGACTTCCACCACGCGGATATCCTTCAGGTCAAAATCCGTCTGGCTCAGAACGATGTCGGCGATGAGGGAAATATCCGTTTCCTGGATGCCCCCCTCCGGCGAGGCAACCGCTACCGAGATCCCCTCGTCGGACATATAGGCCACGCAATCGGCATAACCCTTGGCGATGACCAGGCTCTCGATCTGGGCTTCATTGAGGGCCATCTGCACGATGCTGTCCAGCTTTTCGGAGGTTTCCGAATCCACGCCGTCGGTATAGGACATGGCCTCCTGCAGCAGCTGCACGGCGCTGTCACGAGCCTGCTGACGGGACAGCCGCACGGCGGCAAAATAATCCGTCACCGTATCTTCCGGCTCATTGGGCACGCCGTCCACTTCCAGCATCAGCGAATCATCGCTCATGACCTTATCCGAATCCAGTTTGTCTGTCAGATCCGAAACATTTTGGGCGCTGCCGTACATCCAGTTCATGTAAATACCCACGCAGACCACCAACAGTACCGCTGCGGCCAGCATATTTTTCTTCCAATTTTTGAATTTCATTGCCATTCCTCCATTACTTCATTTTTTGGACAGAGATCTGATCCGAACGCAATCCCGTCACCTTACTCACCGCTTCCATGACCCGCAGCTGCACCACCGGGTCATCGCCGCCGCTGCAAACGATCACCGCCCCCCGATACCGGCAGGGAATCACCTGGCTGACAAGTCCCTGCTGCGCCCGGTCCGCGCCCGTGATGATCACCGTTTCGACCCGGTCGCCCTGCTCATCGGTCTGATAGACCGTCTGTACGCCAACTTCCTCCGTCAGCAGCACCCGGACATTCCCTACCCCCTGGATCTGTCCAAGGATGGCTGTCAGTTCCTCCGTCAAGGTTGCCTTTTCAGCAGGTTTTGTTTCCGCCGGTTCATCAGGTTCGGCGCGCCCCGTTGGCAGGAGCATCAGCACCACCCCGAGCAGTACCACGAGCAACGCAAAACGATAGCGTTTTACCCCGTCGATCGCCTTTTTCAGGATATCCATGTCTGTTCCTCCTTGCCGATGCCCAGGTTCGAGGCAATATAGTCCGCCAGCACCCCTTTTGCATAGGGGGATATGGGCCCTGTTAATGTGACAGCGCAGGGCCTGAATTCATGAACCTCCACCTCCACCTCCAAGGCCACCCCCATCGTGCCCGCTTTGTCCAAGATATATGAGCGGACGGCCTGGGTTATGCGTCCTTCAATCTCCGATTTGGCCGCATTTTCTCCGTCGGCAGCGATCTGCCCTGCCTCTGCACGGATGTCATCCAGGTATAGATCCAGATCCGAGAAGCGAACCTTCAGCAAGGGCGAAATGATGGACAGGGACATGAATAGTCCCGCCAAAAGTTTCAGCGCGGCGTTTACCGTGCCTTTCGTGGGCAGTTTGACCACCACCGCGCAGACCATGGCGGCGGCGATCAACCCCAGCAAATATCCACGAAGTCCGTCCATCAGCTTACCCCTTTCATAAAACACACCAGGCTGATCAACAGCAGCACGCAGACTGTCCCCGTCATGGCCACCAGCAGGCCCATAGCGGCGGAGAATGCTCCCACCAGCCCCGTTACCGCCTTGTTGTCAAACATGGCGCACAAGGCCGCTGTCAGCTTCAGCAGCAAATATTGAACACCGATCCGGAGAAAGGGCGTGATCCACAGAGCCAAGATGGCCACCAGGCCATAGACACCGGCAGCATTTTTCATGACCCCTGCGCCCACCAGCACCGCTTCTGACGCATCGGACAAAATGCCCCCCACCACCGGCACCATGCCAGACATGGTCAGCTTGGTTGCTTTGATAGCCGCCGCATCGGCGGTGCCGCTGATGACCCCGGTGATGCTGATATAGCCGGTGAAAATGTAGAGGATCATCTTCAGGCACCAGGTAATGAGCCACTTGACACTATCCCGGAGTTTTTGGAGCATGTTCTCCCCCGTTGCGCCGGCGGCTATGGAAAGGATCAGAAGGATCCACACCATGGGTACGAGCAGGCTCGTGATGCCCCCGGAAAGGACGGCGTCAAAGACCGCTGTGCCGGTATAAAGGGCAGTGGAGGATGTGATCCCGCCCTGGGCCGCCAAGGCGGCGGTCATCACCGGCAGAAGGAGTTTTCCATACTCCGATAATTCCGTCACCGTGTCCGCAGCCAGGGCGATCAGGCTCCTTGCAGACCCCAACAGGATGCCGGAGATCACCAGTACCCCGGCAAGGTCCAGGATCTGGGCGGTTTTTCCCGGCATGGTATTGAGGATGGACAGCAGCAGCGCCACGGCAAAAATGCTGCCGCAAACGGCCATCCCTTCTGCCACCGCCGGCTCTAAATTCTTAATGGCAGAGGAAATGACGAACCACAGATCCTCCCCGAAACTGACACTTTCATCCGGCATCAGTTCCAGGGCATCTTCGGGTGCAGGCGGCGCGGTATAGTCCAGGGCCCGGGCAGGAAGGATCAGCATAGGAAGCAGAAACACCAGAATCAGAATTCTTCTCATAATTCCCCCGTAAGCTGCAGGATCAATTCCAGCAAGCTGACCATCATGGGCACTGACAGCCACAGCACTACCGCCGCCGTCAGGATCTCCACCCCTTTGCCCAGAGCGGAATTGCCGCCGTCAGCGCAGATCATGGCGGCCACCTCGCCGATCAGACCGATGCCCACGGCCTTTAATAGGGTGACAATATAGCCGGCGTCCAGAGTGATCATGCTCCGCAGCCGATCCAGAAGGTCGATCACCGGCTCTAAATACCGCATGGCCGCCATGAGCACCATGGCAGAAGCCGCCAGGGTCACCAGCAGGGTCATATCGCCGCCGTACCTGCTCAGCAGCAGGCAGACCACCACGGCCACCAGCGCCCCGGCTACGGCCTGTAAGTACCCGTCCATCAAAAATCAAAAAGGGTCTTGACCAGGTCGAACAGCTCGGAGATCCGCTGGGCGACCACCATCAACACCACCACAAGGCCTGCCAATGTGGTCATGGTGGCCTGCTCATCCCGGCCGGAACGGGACAGCACCTGGTTCAGGATGGACACGATGATGCCAATGGCAGCAATTTTAAAGATCAAATCAATATCCATAAGTTAAAACAGTAAAATGATCAGCATGATACCGCCGCAGATCCCCAATGTGCGGATCAAATGCAGCTTGTCCTTCTTATTTCCCATCGTTTGCTCCAACGCACGGGCGCAATCTTCGTGGATCAGTTCCAGTTCCCGGACTTGTCCTTCCAGGTCAAACTGTCCCAGGCAGCGTCCGAAGGATCTTAAAAATGGGTACAAAACCGGATCGGGCGGGTATTCTCCCAATGCTTTTTCCATGCAGGACGCAACATCCGGAAAAGCCTGCCGTTCCAGTTCCGTCGACAGAAATTGCAGGAGGAATTGCAGTTGCCCCTGCGTCTCCGCTGCCCCATTTTGCAGCATTTGGGGCAAGGGCGTCCGGAATCGCTGCAGATCGTGGATCATCCGGCGCAGAATGTGGAGAAATTCCCGCAGGCTTTCTTCCCGGGTTCTTTCATTCTTCGCAGCAAGAATGCCCCAGCCCATAGAACCCACGACGATCAATCCTCCGCCTAAAAGCCGCAGCATCAAGTAACCATCCTTTCCCAGCGCCAGGTCTTGTCCCGATCCAGGATCATCAGCCGGGAAAAGAGGCCCGTATCCACCAGCGGTCTGTATACCTTTCGGCAAAGCAGATCCTGCCGGTCGGCCGCGTGGGCTGTTGCAACGAGACCAACACCGCACCAGCCGGTCCGAATCAGCCCCCGGCAATCTTCTTCCGATGTGATCTCATCCACGGCGATCCAATTTGGTCCCATAGTCCGCAGCACCATGTCGATCCCATGGGATTTGGAGCAGAAAGTCAGCACATCCATGTTTTCTCCCCGGCTAAACCCATGGGGAAACAGCTCTCCCCGCTCGTCCACCACACTCACCTGCTCCTGTCGGGCCAGTTGCCGGGCCACATCCCGCAAAAGGGTCGTCTTTCCGCTGCCCGGCGGTCCAAGGATCAGAATATTCTCCCGTCCTGCGATTTTTCCTCCAATGCCCGGAAAATCCCGGGCCACCCGGATGTTGATGGATGTGACATCCCGGATCCCCCGGACTTGTCCATCCGACACAACACCGGCGCCGCAAAGACCGATCCGATGACCGCCGGATGCGGTTATATAGCCCTTGGAAACCGTTTCCGCCGACCAGGGAGAGTAGCGGCTGGACATATTGATCACGTACCGCAGATCTTCCCCCCGAACACAACCATGCAGGCTGAAAGAGCCGTTACTGCAGATCATCTGTGGGTGCTGATCCAGCCGCAAACGCAGTTCCTGCAGCGTTTCTTGCCCCCGCTTGTCCACTTCCCCCCGGATCTGTGGGGGCAGAATGCCCAGCAGATCCTCCCAGGCACAATTCATGCGCATCAACTCCTGGAAAATCATATGCCCCGGAGGTGTCAAACTTTCCACCGGGTAAAAAGAAATTGCCGACAGCTTTCGCCGTCGACAATTCGTTTATTTCTTTTGTACCGCATGGATGATGGTGTGACCCACTGTGCCGAAGACCACATTGATGATCAGTTCCGGCACGAAATTCGCCAGGATTAAACCGGTAAGGATGTAAGCGATGATGTCACCGCCGCCGGCCCAGGCCGAAAGCACGTCCTTAAAGAAGGTCAGCATACTGACTACGAACACGCCGGTATTGACCACGGGGCAGATGATGGCCGCGCAGACCATGGCCACATGGGGATTCCAGGTCTTCAGCAGTTTGTACACCCAGCCGGTTACAAAACCTGCCAGAATGCCCTTGCCCAGGACCACCAGCAGACACAGCGTGGGGTCCGCCTGGAATACCATGGCGCCGCCGGGATCCGCGCCGGTCACACAGTTGATGTACACGATGACGCCAAAGGTCGCACCAAGAAATGCGCCTGCGGCAGGCCCCAGCAGTACCGCGCCCATGACGATAGGGATCAGCACCAACGAAATGGAGAAGCCGCCCACCGGCGGGATGATCCCCGACAGCGTCTGCATCACCAGCACCAGTGCCATCAGAAAAGCGATGGTCACCATGCGTTTGATTTTTGCGTTTTTCAATGATTGTTCCTCCCTGCTGTCCCTCCGGCTTTCCGGATGGGATGCATATTTATCTAAAGCGCTGAGCGCTCAAGATCACATCAGTTCGTCGGGAACGCCATCCCCATCTTCGTCATGGAGGTCATCAAAGGTGACCTGGGCAGATTGACCGCCCTTCATGGCTTCCCATTGCTCCTTGGTAATGAGGATGGTCCGGGGTTTGCTGCCCTGGAAGGGGCCGACAATGCCCTTTTCTTCCATCTCATCGACGATACGCGCCGCCCGGGCGTAGCCCAGTTTCAGCCGCCGCTGGAGCATGGATACGGAGGCCTGGCCGGTCTCCAAGATCACATCCACCGCTGCCGGCAACATTTCGTCGCCGTCCATCTCCGCTTCCGTAGGTTCCGGGTCGGATACGGTCGCCTTGCCGCTGCCGGACTGGGCCGCTTTCCGCTCGATCTCCTCCATGACGGACTGGTCATAGGTGGTGTTAAAGTTTTCTTTCACATAAGTGGCAACTGCTTCCACTTCCGCATCGCTGACGAAGCAGCCCTGGACACGCAGCGGTTTGCCCGCGCCGATGGGAGCGAACAGCATGTCACCACGACCCACCAGCTTTTCCGCACCCTGGGTATCCAGGATGATCCGGGATTCCATAGCAGAGGACACGGCAAAAGCGATACGGGAAGGAATATTGGCCTTCATCAAGCCTGTGATGACATCCGCGGAAGGACGCTGGGTGGCGATGATCAGGTGGATACCTGCGGCGCGGCCCATCTGGGCAATGCGGCAGATGGATTCTTCCACTTCCTTGGCAGCAACCAGCATCAAGTCGGCAAGCTCGTCGATAATGACCACGACTTGGGGCAGCTTGTTGCCTTCTTCGCTTTCCATGATGGAATTGTAAGACTCCAGATCCCGGACACCGGCATCGGACATGGCTTTATAACGGCGCATCATTTCCGTCACAGCCCACTGCAAAGAGCCTGCGGCCTTCTTGGGATCGGTGACCACGGGGATCAGCAAATGGGGAATGCCATTGTAGATGCCCAGTTCCACCATCTTGGGGTCCACCATGATCAGCTTCACATCATCGGGGCTGGCCTTATACAGCAGGGAAATAATGATGGAGTTCATGCACACAGACTTACCGGA
>JAZNNP010000004.1:0-21844 GCA_045580365.1 Faecousia sp. | reverse complement strand
CAGGACTTAAACCCGGTGGAAGAAGCCCTGGGCTATCAGGCGCTGATCAACGAATATGGCCTGACACAGGAAGAAGCCGCTGGACGGGTAGGCAAATCCCGCTCAGCCGTCACCAACTCTCTGCGTCTGCTGGGACTGAATCCGGATGTACTGGAAAAGCTGAAGCGGGGAGAGTTGACAGCCGGTCATGCCCGTGCTATTCTTAGTCTGAAATCGGAAAAGAAGCAGCTGGAAGCTGCCCAAAAGATCATGGCCCTGGGTCTTTCCGTACGGCAGGCGGAACTGCTGTGCAAGAATATGGCCAAAGAGCCCCGGGAAATGTCTGCCCAACCGCTGCAAGTCGATTACATCGGCGAGTGCGAGAAGCAGCTGAGCAAGCATCTGGGTCGGGGCGTCAAGATCGTCAACGGCAAACGCAAAGGCAAATTTGAACTGGAATTTTACGGCGCAGAGGATCTGCAGAATCTGCTGGACGCGCTGATGAAACTGAAATAAATTAACGAAGAAGAGGTAATTTTCATGTTAGACATTCGTAAGATCAAAGAAAATCCCGACGCTGTGAAGGCCGGGCTGAAGGCTAAAGAGGTGGATTGCGACGCAATCATCGACCGCATTCTCGAACTGGATGTGCAGATCCGTGCGCTGAAGACCACTTCCGAGGGCCGCACCGCCCAGAAGAACAAGCTGGCCAAGGAAAACGGCAAGCTGTTCGGCATGAAGAAGGGCGCGGAGAAGCAGGGCAAGCCCACCGACGAGATCGACGCCCAGATCGAGGCCAACAAGGCCGAGTCCATCGCTCTGGATGCCGCCAACGAGGCAGACACTGCCAAGCTGAAGGAACTGAATGAGGAATACCGGGTGGCTATGCTGAGCCTGCCCAACCTGCCCGATGCAGACCTGCTGCCCGGCGGCAAGGAGAACAACGAGCCCCTGCGCTATATCGGTGAGAAGCATTCCTTTGATTTCGAGCCCAAGCACCACGTGGATCTTTGCACCGAGCTGGGCCTCATCGACTACGAGCGGGGCGTGAAGCTGGCAGGTGCCGGCAACTGGATGTACACCGGCATGGGCGCCCGTCTGGAGTGGGCCCTGCTGAACTATTTCATCGATGCCCACACCGCCGACGGTTACGATTTCATCCTGCCGCCCCACATGCTGGAGTACCAGTGCGGTCTGACCGCCGGTCAGTTCCCCAAGTTTGCTGACGAAGTGTTCAAGATCTCCAACCATCCCACCGAAGGCAGCACTTTCTATATGCTGCCCACCGCTGAGGCCGCTCTGGCTTCCGTGTACCGGGATGAGATCCTGACCGAGGCTGATCTGCCCAAGAAATTCTTCGCTTACACCCCCTGCTTCCGCCGTGAAGCCGGTTCTCACCGGGCTGACGAGCGCGGCATGGTCCGCGGCCACCAGTTCAACAAGGTGGAGATGTTCCAGTTCACCACCCCCGAAGGCTCCGACGAAGCGTTCGAAGAGCTGGTGAAGAAGGCCGAAAACCTGGTTGCCGGCCTGGGCCTGCATTTCCGCACCGTAAAGCTGGCCGCCGGCGACTGCTCCGCCTCCATGGCCCGCACCTATGATATTGAGATCCTGATCCCCTCCATGAACGGCTACAAGGAAGTTTCCTCCGTGTCCAACGCCCGGGATTACCAGGCACGCCGTGGTAACATCCGCTACCGCCGGGCCGACGGCAAGATCGATTTCGTTCACACTCTGAACGGCTCCGGTCTGGCTACCTCCCGGATCTTCCCCGCCATCGTGGAACAGAATCAGCGTGCAGACGGCTCCATCGTGGTGCCCGAGGCCCTGCGTAAGTATCTGGGTGGCCTGGAGATCATCGAAAAGAAATAAGCCGAACACGGCAAAATATAGAAAGGAAAGAGAAAAATGAGCAAGAAAGATCCCAACAAGAAATCCCTGATTGCTGAATTCAAAGAGTTTATCAACAAGGGTAACGCCATGGCCCTGGCCGTCGGTACCATCATCGGCGGTGCTTTCAGCACCATCACCAAGTCCGTCACCAACGATCTGATCATGCCTCTGGTCAATATTTTCATGGGCGGCACCGATTTCTCCGAACTGAAGATCGAACTGCCCCGCATCTCCCCCGTTTATGAGGATGTGCTGAATGAGGCCGGTGAAGTCATCGGGCAACAGTATGTTCCCCACTATCTGACTTACGGCAACTTCATTTCCGCCGTCATCAACTTCTTCATCATGGCCATCGTGGTGTTCTTCATCGTCAAGGCCGTCAATTCCATGAACGATCTGGCGCACAAGAAGGAGCGGGAAGCCGCCGAGGCTGCTGCCGCTGCCGCTGCTGCGGAAGCCGCTGCCAATCCCCCTGCACCCACTGCCGAGGATCTGCTGACCGAGATCCGCGATCTGCTGAAAAACAAGTAATTCCTACATTGTGGCCGTCCAACCGGACGGCCACTTTTTTATGTTTCACGTGAAACATTCTGTTTGGGGTAATTACTCCGAATCTATCGATAAATATTTGACAAATGTATTGCGCCGTTATATAATAATGCTGTATGGGCATTTGCCCAGATTCGACTACAAAACTGAAAAGGACGGATCAGATCATGTATAAAATCGTTCGCAAAAAGGAACTGAATTCCTCCGTCACCCTGATGGAGATTGAAGCCCCCTTCATTGCCAAGAAGGCAAAGGCCGGCCAGTTCATCATTTTCCGCATTGACGACAAGGGTGAGCGTGTTCCCCTGACCATCGCCGGTTACGACCGGGAGAAGGGCACCGTCACCATCATCTTCCAGAAGGTGGGCTTCTCCACCACCGCTCTGGGCGCGCTGAACGAGGGCGACTTCATTCAGGACTTTGTCGGTCCTCTGGGTAAGCCCACCCCCGTGGAAGGCAAGAAGAAGGTTTGTGTTGTTGGCGGCGGCGTTGGCTGCGCCATCGCTCTGCCCTCTGCCGCGGCTTTCAAGGAAGCCGGCGCTGAAGTCACCGTCATCGTTGGCTTCCGCAGCAAGGACATCGTGATCCTGGAAGAAGAATTCCGGGCTGTTGCCGACAACTTCATTCTGATGACCGACGACGGCAGCTACGGCCGTCACGGCCTGGTCACCCAGCCTCTGAAGGAGATGCTGGAGGCCGGCGAGCATTTCGACGAAGTGCTGGCCATCGGACCCATCCCCATGATGAAGTTCGTTTCCCTGACCACCAAGCCCTTCGATATTCACACTTCCGTGTCTTTGAATCCCATCATGATCGACGGCACCGGCATGTGCGGCGGCTGCCGCGTCACCGTTGGCGGCGAAGTGAAGTTCGCTTGTGTGGACGGCCCCGAATTTGACGGCCACCAGGTGGATTTTGCCGAGCTGATGAGCCGCAACGCCACCTACCGCGACCGGGAAGCCGAAGTTTCCGCCACCCACACCTGCCGCATGGATGCCATGGGCAAGAACCTGATCAAGTAAGGAGGATACCGAAAATGGCAAATATGTCTTTGACGAAGGTCCCCATGCCCGAGCAGGATCCCAAGGTCCGCGCCCGGAATTTCCAGGAAGTTACCCTGGGTTACACTGCCGAAATGGCCATCGAGGAAGCGAACCGCTGCCTGGGCTGCAAGAATCCCAAGTGCGTGGAAGGCTGCCCCGTGAATGTGCGCATCCCCGAATTCATTAAGAAGGTCCAGGAAGGCGATTTCAAGGCTGCTTACGAGATCATCACCTCCACCAACGCCCTGCCCGCCCTGTCCGGCCGCGTCTGCCCCCAGGAGAGCCAGTGCGAATGCAAGTGCGTCCGCGGCATCAAGGGTGAGCCCGTGGCCATCGGCCGTCTGGAGCGTTTTGTTGCAGACTGGTACCGTGAAAACATCAACGCCATGCCCGAAAAGGCTCAGTCCAACGGCATCAAGGTGGCTGTGGTCGGTCCCGGCCCTGCCGGCATGACCGCCGCTTCCGACCTGGCCAAGCTGGGTTCCCAGGTCACCATGTTCGAGGCTCTGCATACCGCCGGCGGCGTGCTGGTCTATGGCATTCCCGAATTCCGTCTGCCCAAGGCTCTGGTGGCCAATGAGATCACCAAGCACCAGGCCCAGGGCGTGGAAGTCATGACCAACATGGTCATCGGCCGGGTCCTGACCATCGACGAGCTGTTTGAGATGGGCTACAAGGCTGTATTCGTGGGCTCCGGCGCCGGTCTGCCCATGTTTATGAACATCCCCGGCGAGAGCCTGAAGGGTGTCATGTCCGCTAACGAATATCTGACCCGTACCAACCTGATGAAGGCCTACACCGAAGAGGCCGACACCCCCATCATCAAGTCCAAGGCTGTGGCCGTTGTTGGCGGCGGCAACGTAGCCATGGACGCCGCCCGCTGCGCGATGCGCCTGGGCGCGGACAATGTTTACGTTGTTTATCGCCGTGGCGAGGCCGAAATGCCCGCCCGTCTGGAAGAAAAGCACCACGCCAAGGAAGAGGGCATCGAGTTCAAGACTCTGTGCAACCCCGTAGAGATCCTGGGTGATGAGAACGGCCGCGTCTGCGGCATCAAGTGCATCCGCATGGAGCTGGGCGAGCCGGACGCTTCCGGTCGCCGCCGTCCCATTGAGGTGCCCGGCAGTGAGTTCGTGCTGGATGTGGACACGGTGATCATGTCCCTGGGCACCAACCCCAACCCCCTGATCCGCTCCACCACTCCCGGCCTGGAGGCCAACCGGAAGGGCTGTCTCATCGTCAACGAGAACGAGATGACCACCCGTGACGGCGTGTTCGCCGGCGGCGATGCTGTTACCGGCGCTGCCACCGTGATCCTGGCCATGGGCGCCGGCAAGAAGGGCGCTGCTGCCATCCATAACTACCTGCAGAAGTAAGAATTCTTATATTATGTAAACCGCGTGGTCATAAGGCCACGCGGTTTACTCATTTCAAATTGGGGTTTATCTTCCCGATGTACGCAGTACAGTAGGGCGGGCTGCCCTCAGCCCGCCGTCAGAAAATTTGTCCTCAATGGGCAGATCTTCTGCACATCGTCCTCCAAAAAGGAATGCTTTTGGCCCATCGAGGTCCAAAATTCTTTCGGCGGCTTGAGGGCAAGCCGACCTACCCCAATGAACGATAAACTGAAATTTGCATAACCTCCCCATTGCCGCATATTCTTGTCCCAAAGGGGGAATGTCCATGCGTAAACGGGATCGGATCATCATTGTCACTGCTCTGGTGCTGGCGGTGGTTCTGTCTGTCCATATTCTGACCGGGGAGGCTCTGGCCACCGGCTCCTGGGGCCTCAGCTTCCGCACGGAAGGCGCTGCGCCCATCGGTTCAGCTTCCGCCGCCCAGCTGAAAAAATTTGATGCCGCCTACATCGGCAATACGGATGAAAAAGTGATCTATCTCACCTTCGATGCCGGCTATGAAAACGGCTGCACGGCCAAGATTCTGGATACCCTGGCAAAGCATCATGTGCCGGCAGCTTTTTTCCTGGTGGGCAACTACATCGAGAAAAATCCGGATCTGGTGCGGCGGATGGTTTCAGAGGGCCACACCGTAGGCAATCACACCATGCATCATTACGATATGAGCAAAATTTCAGACCCAGCAGCCTTTGAACAGGAACTGCAGGATCTTGAAAAGCTGTATAAGGAGCTGACCGGGGCAGAGATGGCCAAATATTACCGGCCGCCCCAGGGCATTTTTTCGGAGAAAAATTTGGAAATGGCCAAGAAATTGGGCTACAAGACGGTTTTCTGGAGTTTGGCTTATGTGGATTGGAACAACGATGCCCAGCCGACGAAGGAGCAGGCGTTTTCCAAACTGCTGCCCCGGATCCATCCCGGCGCGGTGGTGCTGCTCCACTCCACTTCTGCCACCAATGCGGAGATTTTGGATGAATTGCTGACGGAGTGGAAAAAGATGGGATACACCTTTGCGCCCATCAGTGAACTGTTTGATGGTAGTTGAAGAAATTGTTCAATATTATGTAAACCATGAATTGGAGGAGTGGTGGATTTCTCCTCTTCCGGCCCTGCGGGCGATCAGGGATCGCCCCTACGCTGAGTGTTGTCATTCTGAGCGAGCCGTAGGCGAGTCGAAGAATCCGCATTTTCTGTATAAAAGGAGAACGGATCCCTCGACTTCGCTCGGGATGACAGAAACGGGGCGGTGTTGACGGGCGACCGCAAGGGTCGCCCCTACGCGGGAGAGGGAAGGTTTGGTGGGCGACCGCAAGGGTTGCCCCTACGCGGGAATTGAGGATGGTTTGAATACAAAAATGACGGCCGGGTGGCCGTCATTTCCATTTTTTCTTCAATTTTTCCGTAGACATGGAGGTTTGGTAGATCCGGGTCATGCCGTATTCCACCGTCAGAATGTAGGAAACAGGCAGATCCTCCGGCGAACGGGCATCCCAGGGCACTACATGGCCCTCTTTTTCCGCGTTGGCCAGAAATTCACGGCCCCGCTCCGTCACCGTGGTGTTATCCAGGTCGAAAATGCCGATAATATTCCGGTCCCGCACCGCCATATCGTTTCCGATGGAAAGATACATAACCACACACGCCTCGGCCCCTGCTTTTAAGAGGGGCAAGGCTTCTCCTTCTTGCCTATTTGAACTTTTTCCACTCTGCCACAGCCATTTCGTCGCAGCGGTTGTTTTTGGGATTTTCGGCGTGGCCTTTGACCCAGTGATAGTGCATTTCATGCTTCATGGTCAGATCCAGCAGCACTTCCCACAGATCCGGGTTCAGCGCCGGCTTTTTGTCGGATTTGATCCAGCCCTTTTTCCGCCAGCTCCAGGCCCAGCCCTTTTCCAGGGCGTCGATGACATATTTACTGTCGGAATACAGCTCCACGATGCATTGTTCCTTCAATGCCTGGAGCCCCCGGATCACCGCGGTCAGTTCCATCCGGTTATTGGTGGTATTGGCCTCGCCGCCGGACAGTTCCTTTTCGTGGCCGTTATACTCCAGGATGCAACCCCAGCCGCCGGGGCCAGGGTTGCCGGAGCATGCGCCGTCGGTATACAGCGTCACGGTCTTCATTCTTCCGTCACGCCCTCATTTTCCACCCGCTGGATGGCCACCAGGGAGTTCCCGTCCTCGATGCGCATGACGATAACGCCCTGCACATCACGCTTATACACGTTGATGGTATTGGCCGGTACGCGGATGATGACGCCGCCGTTTTCGATCAGCATCACATCATCATCCTCTGCCACCACGCAGCAGCCGGCGATGGGGCCGGTCTTGCCGGTAATGTTGTAGTTCTTCAGACCCTTGCCGCCACGCTGCTGGGGGATCTTGGTGCCTTCCGGACCGGTGCGGAGGTATTCCGCCATCTCCGTCCGCTTGCCGAAACCGTTAACGGTGACGGTGAGCAGGGTGTGGCCGTCGGTAAACTTCTCTGCGCCGATGACATAGTCATCACCGGTTAACATAATACCGCGTACGCCCGCCGCGTCACGGCCCATGGGCCGCACATCGTTCTCGTTGAAGCAGATGGCCATGCCTTCCCGGGTGGCCAGGATGATGTTGTCATTGCCATCGGTACGGATCACATTCACCAGCTCGTCGCCTTCGTCCAGGGTGATGGCCCGGATGCCGCCCTTGCGGTTGGTCTTCAGGCTGACGAAGGGAATGCGCTTGACGGTGCCGCGCTTGGTGCACATCATCAGATACTCTTCCTCATGGAACTCCCGGGTGATCACCATGGCAGTGACGCTTTCGCCGGCCTCCAGGGGCAGCACATTGATGATGGCGGTGCCACGGGCAGTACGTCCCGCCTCGGGGATCTGGTAACCCTTCCGGTGGTGCACCCGACCCTTATCGGTGAAGAACAGCATATGATCGTGGGTCGAAGCGATATTCAGACTCTTGACATAGTCCTCGTCCTTCAGATTCTGGGCGTTGACACCACGGCCGCCACGGCCCTGGGTGCGGTAGGTATCCACAGGCATCCGCTTAATATAACCCTGATTACTCAGAGTGAAGGCGCACATTTCTTCCTCGATCAGGTCTTCGATGTCAAGCTCGTCCTCGATGTCCTGGATCTCGGTCTTGCGCTTGTCGCCGAACTTGTCCCGAATCTCGATCAGCTCGGTGCGCAGCACACCCTTCAGCTTCTCCGGGTCAGCCAGCAGATCCAGGAAGTAGCGGATCCGCTCCATCAGCTCGTCGTATTCATTCTGCAGTTTTTCCCGATCCAGGCCCTGCAGCGCCTTCAGACGCATATCCAAAATAGCCTGGGCCTGGATGTCATCCAATCCGAACCGCTCCATCAGACGCTGCTTGGCGTCGTCATAGGCGGTACGGATGATGCGGATCACTTCGTCGATATTGTCCTGGGCGATGAGCAGACCTTCCAGCAGATGGGCCCGCTCCCGGGCCTTCCGCAGGTCAAACTCCGTACGGCGGGTCAAAACATCCATCTGGTGGGCCAGATATTCATCGATGATCTGCCGCAGGGACAAGATCCGGGGCTGTTTCTGGTCGTCCACCAGAGCCAGCATGATGATACCGAAGCCGGTCTGCAGCGCCGTCTGCTTGAACAGATTATTCAGCACCACCTGGGGATTGGCGTCCTTCTTCAGCTCAATGACGATGCGCATACCGATCCGGTCGGATTCGTCCCGGAGGTCGGAGATGCCTTCCAGCTTCTTATCCCGGACCTGCTCGGCGATCTTGCGGACCAGCTCCCGCTTGTTCACCTGGTAAGGCAGTTCCGTGACGATGATGCGGACGCGGTCTGCGCCGAATTCTTCAAATTCCGTCCGGGCGCGGACCACGATCTTGCCACGGCCGGTGGCATAGGCGGCGCGGATGCCGCTGCGGCCCATAATAATGCCGCCGGTGGGGAAATCCGGGCCGGAAACATGCTCCATCAGATCCACCATGGTCACTTCGGGGTCGTCCAGCACCGCCACGCAGGCGTTGATGACTTCCGTCAGATTGTGGGGCGGAATATTGGTGGCCATACCAACGGCAATGCCGTTGGAGCCGTTCACCAGCAGATTGGGAAAACGGCTGGGCAGGACCCGGGGCTCTTTCTTACTTTCGTCGAAGTTGGGATCCCAGTTGACGGTCTCCTTGTCGATATCCCGCAGCATCTCGGCGGACAGCTTGGACAGCCGGGCCTCGGTATAACGGTAAGCAGCCGCAGGGTCGCCGTCCACGGAGCCGAAGTTACCCTGGCCATCCACCAGCATATAGCGCATGGAGAAATCCTGGGCCAGGCGCACCATGGCATCGTAGACAGAGGCGTCGCCATGGGGGTGATAACTACCCAGCACCGCACCGACGGTGGTTGCGGACTTTTTATATTTTTTGTCATGGGTCAGGCCGTCCTCGTACATGGTGTACAGAATGCGGCGGTGGACCGGCTTTAAGCCGTCACGAACGTCCGGCAGGGCGCGGCCCACGATGACGCTCATGGCATACTCAATGTAGGATTTTTCCATTTCGTCCACCAGGTTGGATTCGGTGATGACCTGGTCGGGAAACAGAATATCCTCCGGTTTGTAATTGCGGTTATGCTTTGCCAATGTGCGTCACCTCCTTAAATATCAATATTGATGGCGTATTTTGCGTTGCGCTCGATCCATTCCTTCCGGGGTTCCACCTGCTCGCCCATCAAGATGGTGAAGATCTCGTCGGCGCGGCGGGCATCCTCCAGGGTAATCCGGCGCAATGTACGCTTCTCCGGATCCATGGTGGTCTCCCACAACTCTTCCTTGTTCATCTCACCCAGACCCTTATAGCGCTGGATGTCGATCTTGGCGTTGCTCTCGCCCCGCATCTCGGCGGAGATCTGATCCCGCTCTTCGTCGGAATAGGCCACTCTTGTCTGTTTGCCCCGGGTCAGCTTATACAGGGGCGGCACAGCGGAATACACATAGCCGTGCTCGATCAGCGGCCGCATATAGCGGAAGAAGAAGGTCAGAAGCAGTGTGCGGATATGGGCGCCGTCCACGTCAGCATCGCTCATGATGATGATCTTGTGGTAGCGCAGTTTTTCGATGTCGAAATCTTCGCCGATGCCGCCGCCAAGGGCCGCGATCAGAGGCGAAAGCTTATCGTTGCCGTAGATCCGGTCCACGCGGGCCTTTTCCACGTTCAGCATCTTGCCCCACATGGGCAGAATGGCCTGGAATCGGGAGTCTCTGCCTTGGTTGGCGGAGCCAGCCGCAGAGTCACCCTCCACGATGTAGATCTCGCACAGAGCGGGATCCCGTTCGTTACAATCTTTCAGCTTGTCAGGCATGCCGCCGGACTCCAGACCGGTCTTGCGCCGGGCATTTTCACGGGCTTTCCGGGCGGCTTCCCGGGCCCGGTTGGCCATCATGGCCTTTTCCAGGATGATCTTGGCGGTCTGAGGATGCTCCTCAAAATAGGTCGCCAGTTGATCGTTCACCACCTGGTCCACCAGGGTGCGGATATAGGCATTTCCGAGCTTGGCCTTGGTCTGGCCTACAAACTGGGCATCGGTGAGGTTTACGGAGATAATGGCAGTGATGCCTTCCCGGCAATCCTCGCCGGAAACCTTGTCATCGCCCTTGATGATGCCGTTTTTGATGCCGTAGTTGTTCAGCACACGGGTCAGCGCGGTCTTGAAACCAGTCTCGTGCATGCCGCCCTCGGGGGTGCGGACATCGTTGGCGAAGGACAGCATAAATTCATTGAAGCCGTCGTTATACTGCAGGGCGATCTCAGCGCTGGCATCGCCCTTACTGCCGTTCATATAGATCACATCGCCGTGGAGGGGGGTCTTATTTTTGTTGCACCAGGTGACAAACTCCCGGATACCGCCCTCGTAGCACATGGTCTCGGTGATCTGCTTCTCGTCATCCCGGTCATCGGTAATGGTGATGGTCAGTCCCGCATTCAAAAATGCCTCTTCCCGCATGCGCTCGTGGAGGATATCGTAATCATAGACCACCGCGTCGAACATCTCGGGGTCCGGCTGGAAAGTGACTTCCGTGCCGGTGCGGTCGGTCTTGCCCACGATGGTCATTTCCTGGGTGATGGCGCCACGGGCGAATTTCATTTCATGGATCAGGCCGTTCTTATGCACCCGCACCTTCATCCATTCAGACAGCGCATTGACCACCGACGCGCCCACGCCGTGGAGGCCGCCGGAGACCTTATAGCCGCCACCGCCGAATTTACCGCCGGCATGAAGCACCGTGAAAACCACTTCCATAGCCGGACGGCCGGTCTGGGGCTGGATGTCCACGGGGATACCACGGCCGTCATCGGTGACGGTAATGGAATTGCCGGGGTTGATGGTGACAGTGATGTGCTTGCAGTAGCCTGCCAGCGCTTCGTCGATGGAATTATCCACGATCTCATACACCAGGTGGTGCAGACCGCTGGAAGAAGTGGAGCCGATGTACATACCCGGCCGCATCCGGACGGGTTCCAGACCTTCCAGTACCTGGATCTGAGATCCGCCGTATTCTTGTGTTACTTTCGTTTCGTCAGACATAAATTTTACTCCTGTCTTAAAGTGGTGCATATAGCCGCCAACCCTTCACCGGGGTAAGGGTTACGCTTACACGCTTTTTATTTCACTGCACCTTTGCAGATTTCCACCGTTTTGCCCAATTTGGTAAACCGGCCGGGTTCGCAGCAGGTGATGAACACCTGGCCGCTGACGATCTGATTCAGCACGAAGTCCTGCCGGCCAGGGTCCAGTTCCGAAAGAACATCGTCCAGCAGCAGCACCGGCTCTTCGCCGAATTCCCGGCCCATCAGTTCCCGCTGGGCCAGCTTCAGCGAAATGGCTGCCGTCCGGGTCTGCCCCTGGGAGCCGTAAGCTTTCAGGTCAATATCGGACAGGCTGACGGTAAAATCATCCTTGTGGGGGCCCGTAAGGCACTGGGCTGTTTCCAGCTCTGCCCGGTAATGGCTCTGCAGGTGATCTTGCAATTGCCCCACCAGGGTGGCCACCGGAGCAAAGGGATCCGTCACCGTGGATACGGTCTTGTATTCCAGGTGAAATTCTTCCGCGCCGCCGGAAAACAGCTCGTGGTACGCCCCCGCCGCGCGGCTCATGGAGTCATAAAACCGGGCACGATAACTGATGAGCAAAGCACCCACCTGGCACAGCCGGGCGTTGTACTCCGGCAGGATCTCCAGCAATGCCGGATTTTCAAAGTGATCCTTCAAAATCCGGCTTTTTTGCTCCAGGATCCGTCCGTATTCGGAAAGGGCCGCGTCATAATTGGGCCGCAGCTGACACAATGCCAGATCGCCGAACCGCCGCCGCTGGGCGGCGCCCATTTTCAGGATCATCAGATCCTCCGGGCAGAACAGCACCGTCGGCAGCACGCCGGCGATGTCTGCGGCGGTTTTTTTCTTGCCGCCGTTGCGCCACAGCTGCCGGGGTCTGCCCCGGTCAAACAGCACCCAACGCAGAGTCTGGGTCCGCTCCTGGGAGAATACATCCCCCTCCAGGTCCGCAAATTCCGCGCCGAAGCGGATCATTTCCCCGGTTTTCTGAGCCCGGAAGCTTTTTCCGCTGCCCAGGTAGCTGATGGCCTCCAGCAGATTGGTCTTTCCCTGGGCATTATCCCCCACGATCAGATTGACACCGGGGTCAAATTCCAGCTGCAGCTGCCGGTAATTGCGGAAATCCTGCAGCCGCAGTTCAAGAATGTTCATGGATACAGATCAGATACTCGTCCCCGTCGAAGGCGAACCGGTCACCGGGATACAGCTTCTTACCCCGCATGGTGCAAACTTCGCCGTTGACGGTGACATTGCCTTCCTGGATCTCCGTCTTGGCCAGGCCACCGGAGGGAACGGCATTTGCGAATTTCAAAGCATCCTGCAGCTTGATGAACTCCGTGGAGATCACCACAGGAATGGCATTACTCTTTTTTCTGACAGTTACTTTCACGATAAACTCCTTAGTTGTTCTTGATCCGCACCGGCAGGACCATGTAGGAGAAGTCATGCTTCTCGTCTACGGGGGTCAGCACGATGGGGCTCAGGCCGTTGGTCAGCTCCAGGCAGACTTCCTCGCTGGGGATCACCCGCAGGGCATCAGCCAGGTAACGGACATTGAAGCCGATCTCCAGCTCCTTGCCGTCGCCGGCGATGGAGCAGCGGTCCTCCGCCGCACCGATGGTGGTATTGGTCCGCAGCTGCAGCACCTGGTTGCCGAATACACAGCGCACCGGGCTCTTATACTTCTCGGAAACGATCAGACCCACACGCTCAATGGAGCTGGCCAGGTCCGAAACATGGGCCACCAGCCGCACGGGGCAATTGGTGGGCACCACCCGGCGCCAATCCAGGAAATCGCCTTCCAGCAGGCGGCAGACCAGGGTGGCAGCGCCTACGGAGAACAGAATGTGCTTGGGGCCCAGGGTGAAGGCCGCATCCTCATCGGAATCAGAAAGGATCTTTTCCACTTCCTTTAAGCCGGCGGCGGGGACCACGAAGCTCATGGTGCGGCCCGTGGGGCTGTCGGTATGCCAGGTGCGCCGTGCCAGACGGAAGCCGTCCACGGCGATGGCGGAAATGGCATTGTCCTCCACTTCGAATTTCACGCCGGTGTGAATGGGCCGACCCTGATTTTCGGACACAGCAAAAATGGTGCCGCTGATCAGCTCTTTCATCTTGTTCTGGGGCAGATGCACCGCCCGGCCGGCATTCACGTCGGGCAGCTCCGGATAATCTTCGGCGCTTTCGGCAGAAATAGTGAAGGATGCGTAACCTGCCCGGATGGACACCTTGTAATTTTCGTCCACCAGCACGGTGACAGGGCCTTCCGGCAGACGGCGGATGATATCGCCGAACAGCTTGGCCGGCAGGATGCAGGAACCGGCGTCGGAAACTTCAGCGTCGATCTGGTAAGTGATGGCGGTCTCCATGTTGTAGCCTGTCAGGCTCAGACCTACGCCGGCCCGGCACAAAATGCCTTCCAGAACGGAAAGGCTGCTCTTCTGGGCCACAGTACGGCCTGCAATATTCAGACCCTGTACCAGCATACTTTTTTCACAGGTAAAGCGCATAGCAAAATCCCTTTCTGTATAAAGAATAAATAGATATATATATAATCAGAGGTTTAGATAGCAGTTGTAGCAGTAGTACAAAATTATGTGGAAAGATGGGTTTTCTCTTAGAGCCCCAGGCACTTTTTTTCCACATCCGAAATGCACAGACCGTGTACTTTTCAACAAGGGAATGTGAAGAAAAATGAGGATGCAACTTATCCACAGGAAATCTTTCCACCATCCACACCCCAAATGTGGAATTTTATCACAGGCAGGAGTTGATATTGGCGGTGATATCCCGGATGTTGTTCTGCAGGGTCTCGTTGCCTTTCTTCAGCTCCGCTTCCACCTTTTGGATGGCGTAAAGCACCGTGGTGTGATCACGGCCGAATTCCTGGCCGATCTCTTTCAGACTCAGATTGGTCAGCTGACGGATTAGATAGATGGCCACCTGCCGGGGTTCGGAGATGCCCTTGCTCTTCTGGCTGCCCCGCATCAGCACTTCGTCAACGGAGTAGAACTTGCAGACCTGGGTGATGATCAGATTGGGGGTAGGCAGGGCGTTGCCTTCCACCTTGAACATATCATTCACCGCCCGGGTGATATGGGCCAGATCCAGGGGCATGTTGTTCAGATCCCGGTAGGCCATGATCTTCTTCACCGTGCCTTCGATCTGCCGCACATTCTTGCTGATGTTGGTGGCGATGAAGTGGCATACATCCTCCGGCAGATCCAGACCCAGCTGCTGAGCCTTGCTCTTGATGATGGCCATACGGGTCTCATAATCCGGGGGATTGATGTCCACGATCAGCCCCCACATGAAACGGCTGCGCAGCCGCTCTTCCAGGGTCAGCATATCGTCGGGCTTCCGGTCGGAAGTCAGCACGATCTGCTTGTGCTCCTCGTAAAGCTTGTTGAAGGTATGGAAGAATTCTTCCTGGGTGGATTCCTTACCGGCGATAAACTGGATATCATCCACCAGGAACAGATCCGCTTCCCGGTATTTGCTGCGGAATTCGATGTTTTTGCCGGTCTTGATGGCCTGGATCAGCTCGATGGTGAATTGATCGCCCTTGATGTAGACGATGTTGGCATCGGGTTTTTTCGCCCGGATGCCATTGGCGATGGCATACAGCAAGTGGGTCTTACCCACGCCGGGGGGGCCATAGATAAACAGGGGGTTGTAGGCATCGCCGGGGTGATTGGCCACGGCAACGGCTGCGCCATGGGCCATCCGGTTACTGCCACCCACAACGAAATTATCGAAGGTGAACTGGGGATTGTAGGACAGCAGATTGCTGCCGTTTTCCTTGGTCTTCCGGGCGTCCAGATCATCCGGTCCCAGCACCACCAAACGGACGTTGTAATCAAACAGATCCTTCATGGCTTCCTCAATGTAGGTAGCGCAGCGGGTGCGGATGATCTCCCGGCGGAATTCCGAGGGAGAATACAGCGTCAGCTGTTCTGTGGTCAGTTCCACCACTTCGGCGTCGTCGAACCAGGCCGAAACAGTGACGGTGCTGAGCCGTTCTTCCAGTTGACCCAGTACCTTTGCCCAAACATAGGCCGATGAGAACATAAAATTGCTCCTTTCGGGAATGGATTGGCAGCCTCTAAGAAATAAAATGCCCGGTTTGACGGATCCAAATTGCCACTATCGGCCCCGTGATCTCTATCACGCTCCGCCCCGGCGATCATAAATTTAGCGCATACCCGGAAAGCTGCATTTTCAGCCCTTTTTCGGCAAAAGTGCAAATTTCCTCAACCTAAATTTTATCATACTTTTTTGTAAAAAACAAGGTTTTTTTGGGAATATACAATATAAATAAGAAATAAATTTATGATATTTCCGAATAAAAGCGCACCTCTGCTCCATGCCGGCGGAACGCCCCGCCCCAGGGCCGTTTTTCAGCAAAAAAACCGCACCGGCGAACCGGTGCGGATGGATCAGTATCAGTAAATTTGGGCCCAGTGGGCAATGTTTTCGCCATTAAACCGGGCGGGCTCGCCCACGAGAATCACCAATGTGGCGATGGATCCTTCTTTCACGGTGTACTCCGTGCCATCGGCGGTTTTGAACAAGATGGTATGCGTAGACAGCGGGTGTTGGAGCGTGTGACAGAGGGTATCAAAGGCACATTGGCCGATGCGGCTGGGATCCCACAAAAAGAAGGCGGGACAAACCTTGTTTTCCCCCACGAAATCCTTCAGCGCGGAGGGAACGGCCAAGCCGGTGGCCCGAATCTGGGTGTTGGCGTCGGTCAGCGTCTGACAACAGCCCAATAAAATGGCGCTTTCGGGGCAGCAGATGGCCTCCAAAGCGGGATATTGGGTCAGCAGGTCCTGGGTCTCAGTGGCGGCTGTTTCCGCCTCCGGGGCGCAGTAGACAGTTTTGACACAGGTAAGACCGGCGTAGGGCGCTTCCTGCATTACCGCGTTCAGAACATTGACCCAGATATTACTGCCGGAGAAACGGTCGCTGGCCAGGATGGCGAATTCTCCACTGCCGCCGGTGATCTCCAGAATCTGATCCAGCATGGCCCGGGCGCACAGTTCATAGTCGACGGGATCAATGAAATAGTCGCTGCCTTCCGTGTCTGCATCCACCGTGGCGACGGGAATGGACAGATCATTCAGGGCGTCCTTCAGACTGGTCTGATCTGCCGGACGAATGGCCAGGGCGGAAATGCTGCCCTGAAGCTCCTGGATGGCCTGCAGCTGCGCTTCTGCTGTGGCGGCGTACCGCACCAGGATCTGCAGGCCGGCCTTGCCGGCAGCGGCTTCGTAGCCGGCGCGGATCTGCTGCTGATAAGGGGTATCGTCCGTCAGGATCAGCCCGTAGGCAAGGGATGCATCCCCACTGGGGGCGCAGCCCCACAGACCCATCACCATGGCCAGCGCAAGAAACAAGGCGAAGAACTTCTTCATCATGACACCTGCTTTCCTTTTCTTTTATCGTAGCAAATGCGTGTTAATAAAGCAATAAGAAAGTTCCGGGATACCTAAAAAACGGCAGAGAACCGAAGTTCTCTGCCGTTTTGGAAGAAATGATCAGCCACCGAAAACGCTCAGCAGGAAGCCGGCAGCGATGGCGGAGCCGATAACGCCGGCCACATTGGGGCCCATGGCGTGCATCAGCAGGAAGTTGCTGGGGTTGTACTTCTGACCGACGGTATTGGAAACACGGGCGGCCATAGGCACAGCGGAAACACCGGCGGAGCCGATGAGGGGATTGACCTTACCCTTGGTCAGCTTGTACATCAGAACGCCACCCAGCAGACCACCAACGGTGGACAGGATGAAAGCGACGACGCCCAGAGCCACGATCAGCAGGGTCTTCAGGGTCAGGAAGTTGGAGCCTACCATGGTAGCGCCCACGGAGGTGGCCAGCAGGATGGTGACGATATTCATCAGGGCGTTCTGCATGGTGTCGCTGAGACGGTCGGTAACGCCGGTCTCCTTCATCAGGTTGCCGAACATCAGGCAGCCGATCAGAGCGGCGGTATCGGGCAGCAGCAGCGCCACGAACAAGGTAACCACGATGGGGAAAATGATCTTCTCGGTCTTGGAAACGGAGCGGGTCTGGACCATCTTGACCTTCCGCATCTCGGGGGTGGTCAGCAGCTTCATGAAGGGGGGCTGAATCATGGGGATCAGCGCCATGTAGGAGTAAGCTGCCACCGCGATGGCACCCAGCAGATGGGGGGCCAGCTTGGAGGTCAGGAAGATGGCGGTGGGGCCGTCTGCGCCGCCGATGATGCCAATGGCGGCAGCTTCCAGAGCGGTGAACGCGCCGGAAGCACGGGCAGCGAAGAATGCGGCGAACACGCCCATCTGGGCAGCAGCGCCCAGCAGCAGGCTCTTGGGATTGCTGAGCAGAGGACCAAAGTCGGTCATGGCGCCCACGCCCATGAAGATCAGGCAGGGGTAGATGGAAGTCTTAACGCCGATGTAGAAGAAGTCCAGCAGGCCGCCCTCCTTCAGGATGGTGCCGTAGGAATGATAGGCTTCGTGATCGGCATTCATGAAGTTCTCCCACAGTTCCTGGTTATACAGACCGGCACCGGGCAGGTTGGTCAGAATACAACCGAAAGCGATACCGCAAAGCAGCAGGGGCTCGAACTTTTTCACAATGGCCAGATACAGCAGTACGCAGCCGATGGCCAGCATCACCACGTTCTGCCAACCCAGGTCGGCCATAAAGCCGGAAATGATCCGGGCAAAACCGGAACTATTCCACAGATTCAGTAAAATTTCACCAATATTGATCATGTTGGGGCCTCCTTAGCCGATGACGACCAGAGGAGCGCCGGTATCCACGGTAGAACCCTTGGAAACCACCACCTGGGTGACGGTACCGTCCTTGGGAGCCAGGATCTCATTTTCCATTTTCATGGCTTCCAGCACGCACAGCACGGTGCCGGCGGTGACCTTCTGACCATTGGAAACATTGACCTTCAGAATGGTGCCGGGCATGGGGGCGGTGATGGGCTCGCCGGCGCCGGTAACGGCGGGAGCGGCAGGAGCAGCGGGCGTAGCGGCGGCAGCAGGAGCGGCGGCCACAGGAGCGGCAGCAGCGGGCGCAGCAGGGGCAATAGCCTCGTATTCGTCCAGAAGCATGGCCTTACCGGCCTCGACCTCCACCTCATAGGTGCGGCCGTTCAGAGTTACTTTATATTTCATGTTACTTGACCTCCTTGATGGAAATGAAGCGCAGCTCGTTCAGGGGCTTACCCAGCTTGTCGGCCACGATGGCCATCAGCATGGCTGCGGTCTTGGGCTCCACATCGTGGAGCTTCAGCTCGCCGGCGGAGCCGGGAGCCACGGGGGCGGCAGGAGCTTCCACCACGGGGGCGGGGGCGGAAGCGGCCATCTTTTGGGCGTTTTTATTGTCCCTGGCCATGAAGATCTTACCAATCACAATGATCACGATCATCAGCAGGATCAGACCGAAGAACACCACAGCGTAGCCCATCAGGGCCACGATGGCGGCATCCGGCACGCCAATTTCAGCCAGTCCGGAAAGAAACAGCATTTTTCTTCCTCCTTAGCACTCGGTGATGGTGTAGGTGATGCAGTTCTCTTCCTTAGCCTTGCGCTCCTCGAAGAACTTCTCGGCCAGGTTGGGGAAGGCAATGTAGCTCAGCACATCCTCGTCGGACTTGGCGATACCCTCCAGCTTCTGGCGGGTGGGCTCCACGATGGGTGCCAGGCCGTCAGCGTAACGGGTGGTCAGGGGCTGCTCGTCACCCAGGATCATCTTCTGGATCTCGGGGTTGATGGGAGCGGGGGTGTGGCCGTACTCGCCGCGGCAGTAAGCCTTGATCTCCTTGGAGACGGTCTTGTAGCGCTGGCCGTCGATGACGTTACGGACAGCCTGGACGCCGACCATCTGGCTGGTGGGGGTAACCAGGGGAGGATAGCCCATATCGGCGCGGACCTTGGGGGTCTCGGCCAGAGCCTCGTCGAACTTATCCAGAGCGTTCATCTGCTTCAGCTGGCTCAGCAGGTTGGACAGCATGCCGCCGGGAACCTGGTAGGTCAGGCACTGGGTGTCGGTAGCCATCGCCTTGGGCATCAGGGTGCCGTCAGCCACAAATTCGTCGCGAACGCCCTTGAAGTGGTCGGCCAGAGTCTTCAGAGCCTTGTCGACCAGATCCACCTGGTAGCCCAGCTGACGCAGCGCGTAGGCCAGGGTCTCGGTGGCGGGCTGGCTGGTGCCGCCGGACATGGGAGAAATGGCGGTGTCAATGATGTCACAGCCGGCTTCCACAGCCTTCAGATAGGTCATGAATGCCAGACCGGTGGTGGAGTGGGTGTGCAGGTCGATGGGCAGATCCACAGCGTCCTTGATGGCGGAAACCAGATCATAAGCTTCCTGGGGACCCATGATGCCGGCCATGTCCTTGATGCAGATGGTGGAAGCGCCCATTTCCTTCAGTTCCTTGACCATCTTCACGTAGTTGGCGTGGGTGTGGACAGGGCTGGTGGTGTAGGAGATGGTGCCGGAAGCGATGGCGCCGGCGTTGACGGTAGCTTCCATAGCCACCTTCAGGTTGTTGACGTCGTTCAGCGCGTCGAAGATACGGATCACATCGATGCCGTTTTCAACAGCCTTCTGGACGAACAGCTTCACGAAGTCATCGGGATAGTGGGCGTAACCCAGCACGTTCTGGCCACGCAGCAGCATCTGCAGCTTGGTGTTGGGCACAGCGGCGCGGATCTTCCGCAGACGCTCCCAGGGATCTTCGTGCAGATAGCGCAGGCAGACGTCGAAGGTGGCGCCGCCCCAGCACTCGATGGCGTAGTAGCCGGCCTGGTCGATGGTCTTGAGCATGGGCTCAAACTTCTCGAAAGGCAGACGAGTGGCGATCAGAGACTGGTTCGCATCACGCAGAACGGTCTCCACAAACTGAACTTTTTGTGCCATTTTGTATGTAACCTCCAATAAATAGATATACGATTTCAAAGAAGAACAACCCTCTGGGAAATCCCCAAAGTCCCATTCTTCACCAAATACATCTTAACATATAATATTGGAAAAGTAAACCCTTTTTCCTGTTTCTATACTGTTAATTAACCAGGTGGCCGCACCCTGGGGCACAGTAAAGCCATTCCTGCTCTTACAGATAAAAATTCACAGATTTTTATTGATTTTTTTCTATCGATAGTGTATGATAGCATTGCAAAATATGGGATGCATCCGCATCCAAGCTAAAATATAATGAAAGAGGTTTATCAACATGATCGATCTGAGCAAGTATGGTATCAATGGCACCACCGAGATCATCCACAACCCCTCCTACGAAGCCCTGTTTGAGGCCGAGATGGACCCCACTCTGGAAGGCTATGAAAAGGGCCAGCTGACCGAGCTGGACACCGTCAACGTCATGACCGGCGTTTACACCGGCCGCTCCCCCAGCGACAAGTACATCGTCATGGACGAGAACTCCAAGAACACCGTGTGGTGGACTTCTCCCGAGTTCAAGAATGACAACCATCCCATGAGCGAGAGCGTCTGGGCCACCGTGAAGGATCTGGCTCTGAAGCAGCTGTCCGGCAAGAAGCTGTACGTTGTGGACGCTTTCTGCGGCGCCAATGCCGACACCCGTATGGCTGTCCGTTTCGTCATGGAAGTGGCATGGCAGGCCCACTTCGTCAAGAATATGTTCATCGTTCCCACTGAGGAAGAGCTGGCCAACTTCGAGCCCGACTTCGTGGTCTACAACGCCTCCAAGGCTGCTGTGGAAAACTTCAAGGAGCTGGGTCTGAACTCCTCCACCTGCGTGGCCTTCAACATCACTTCCCGTGAGCAGGTCATCCTGAACACCTGGTACGGCGGCGAGATGAAGAAGGGTATGTTCTCCATGATGAACTACTACCTGCCTCTGAAGGGCATCGCTTCCATGCACTGCTCCGCCAACACCGACATGAACGGTGAGAACACCGCTCTGTTCTTCGGTCTGTCCGGCACCGGTAAGACCACACTGTCCACCGATCCCAAGCGTCTGCTGATCGGCGATGACGAGCACGGCTGGGACGACAACGGCGTCTTCAACTTCGAAGGCGGCTGCTACGCCAAGGTCATCAACCTGGACAAGGAATCCGAGCCCGACATCTACAACGCCATCAAGCGCAACGCTCTGCTGGAGAACGTCACCGTGGATGCAGAAGGCAAGTGCGACTTCGCTGACAAGTCCGTCACCGAGAACACCCGTGTTTCCTATCCCATCACCCACATCAAGAACATCGTTCGCCCCATCAGCGCCGCTCCCGCTGCCAAGAACGTGATCTTCCTGTCCGCTGACGCCTTCGGCGTTCTGCCTCCCGTGTCCATCCTGACCCCCGAGCAGGCTCAGTACTACTTCCTGTCCGGCTT
>JAZNNP010000003.1:0-27153 GCA_045580365.1 Faecousia sp. | reverse complement strand
GCACCACCCAGCGAAAAGAAGAAAAACCCCGGCGGCGACCGGGGGGGGAAATTCCGCAAAGGGGTTTGGAAAGAAGAGAGGTAGAAACAATGGGAGAGGCAGGCGGTTCACGGCTTCCGCCGCCTTCCTGTATGGAATTATAGCCGGCGGTTTTGAACGGCGGGTGACCAAAATGAAAACAATATTCGACATTTTTGTGAACGGGGGAAGTGCGCGGGCGAACAGTAGGTTTTGACAAATGGGAGCGGGTATGGTATAGTAAAGAAAAACGCAAAGGAGAGATCGCTATGCATATCGATCACGATCACGTTCACGGCGGTGACCACAACCACCCCCACACCCATGCCCATACCCATGAACACACCCACAACGGTGTGACCCATACCCACGAGCACAGCCACGATCATACCCACGCCCATGCCCACCCCCATGAGCATGAACATCTGCATGATCATGATCACGCTCATGACCACGAGCATCAGTGCAATCACGAGTGCCACTCCTGCGGCGAGCATTGCGAACACTCCCCCATGGAGGAGCTGACGGCGCTGATGAAATACATGGCCAGCCACAATGCCGCCCACACCCGGGAACTGGCAGAGCTGGCGGTGCAACTGGAGAAGGCCGGCAATTATGCCGCTTATGAGCAGGTGATGGCGGCGGTGTCTGACTATGAAAAGGGTAATCTGCGGCTGACGGCCATCCTGGCCAGCCTGCAGTAAGGAGGAAGCGCGATGTGCCTGTCTACGGTTTACAGAAACGAGAAGACCGCTGAAAATGTGGTCATGAAGAATGTAATGGCCATTGAGTGCAAGGATGGCTGCGTGATCCTGACGGATCTGATGGATCGGACCGTGGCCATCGAGGGCCAGTTGGTCAGCGCCAATCTGGTGGATGGTTTTGTCATCGTTCGGGAAACGGTGGCCTAAAGAAAGAGGAAAGGGCGTGTTGCAAAACTGCAGCACGCCCTTTTTATGGGACAATGGACAGTTGATAGTGGACAGTTTTGGGGTCAGCGGAAGGATTCGTACATGGTGCCGGGCTGGGGCGTGATGCCCTTGATTTTGGCAAGCTGGGACACGGTGACGAACCGGAAGCCCATCCCCCGCAGACGGTCCACGATGGCCAGAGCCGCATCCACGGAGCAATCGCACATATCGTGCAGGAGGATCACATCCCCGTCCCGGACGGTGCTGACCACGGCGGTCTCCACCGCGGCGGCATCGTGATTGCACCAATCCCGGGGGTCCACGCTCCAATTCAGCAATGCCAGGCCCTGCTCCCGGGCGGCCCGGGCCACTGTCGGGCCGCTGGCGCCTCCGGGGGGCCGGAGAAAGACCGGTTTGCAGTCTTTCGGCAGGGCGGCCCGGTTGGCTTCCAGCTCGGCGAGGATCTCCCGATAAGTCATGCGGCTCATGTCGCCGTGGCTGTCGCTGTGGAGACCGATCTCGTGGCCGTCGGACAGGATCTGCTCCGCAAAACCGGGATAATCCCGAAGTCGATAACCGCAGAGCAGGAACGTGGCCTGGACATCCCGCTGACGCAGACCCTCCAACAGCCGCCGGGTGAAGCGGCCGGATGGGCCGTCGTCAAAAGTCAGCGCCACATATTTGGGGGTTTCTGCCGCGGCCGGCAGGGGACACAGCAGTGCAAAGATCAAAATGACGGCCAAAATCCGGCGCATAAGATCAACTCCTTCAAATGGAAAATGTAGGACGCTGTGGCAGGCGTGGAACGCGGATTTCCATTGACCTGGGGCAAAAAATGGGGTATGATATACTTGGAGGGATGGGACATGGAACTGCTTTGCCCGGTATGCGGGGAACTTTTGAATAAAACGGAACATTCCTGGCGGTGCGGTCAAGGGCACAGCTTTGACATCGCCCGGCAGGGCCATGTGAATCTGCTCACCGTACAGCAGAAACATTCCAAAAATCCCGGCGATACCCGGGAGCAGGTGGCTTCCCGGCGGGATTTTCTGGATGGGGGATTTTACGCGCCCATTCGGGACACACTGACCGCAACAGCCTTGGAATTGGGGGCGGTCGGTCCGGTTTTGGACGTGGGCTGCGGCGAAGGCTACTATTCCAGCCATTTGGCGGCGGCGCTGCAGGCCGAATTGGTGGGTTTGGACATCTCTAAAGAAGCGGTGCGCTATGCCGCAGGCCGGTACAAAGGCCCGCTTTGGCTTTGCGCCACGGCTGCCAAGCTGCCGGTGAAAGATGGTAGCGTGGGCACGCTGACGAGTCTGTTTGCGTTGACGCTGCCGGGGGAATTTCGCCGGGTATTGGCGGAGGATGGATTATACTTCCAGGTGCTGGCAGCGGAGGATCATCTGCTGGGGCTGAAGGAGATCATTTACCCTGAACTGAAACACAAGCCCAAGGAATCCCAGCCGGAACTGGCGGGTTTTCAGCGAATCAAGACCGTGCCCATCCGGTTCACCTTTACGGTGCAGGGGGAGCAGGTGCGCAATTTGCTGTCCATGACGCCCCATGTGTACCGCATCAGCGCCGATGGAGCTGCCAGGTTGGCAGCGACCACGGAACTGACGGATACGGCCAGCTGCGTATTAAATGTGTACCGCAAGGGCTGATGGCTTTACTTTTCCCCATGGGCTTGGTATAATACGAAAAAATTGATGGGAAGGCAGGAAGATCCATGCTGGAAAAATTGCGGGCAGTGGCTGACCGCTATGAAGAATTGGTTTTTAAGTCCCAGCAGGCGGATTTTTATGCCGATCCGCAGAAAGCGGCAAAATTGCTGCGGGAGAAAAATGATTTAGAGCCTATTGTGGAGGCTTATGAGGCTTATCGCCGGGCGGAGGCGGCCATGGCCGATGCCCAGGAACTGATGAGCGACCCGGAAATGAAAGAACTGGCTCAGGAGGAATTCCGGGCGGCGAAACAGAGAAGGGAAGAATTGCTGGAACAGCTGCAGATCCTGCTGCTGCCGAAAGATCCCAATGACGACAAAAATGTGATCATGGAGATCCGGGGCGGCGTAGGCGGCGAGGAAAGCGCCCTGTTTGCCCACAGTTTGTTCCGGATGTACAGCATGTATGCGGCGGCCCGGGGATGGACCATTGAACTGATGAATCTCAGCGAAACGGAGCTGGGGGGCATCAAGGAGGCGGACTTTATCATCAGCGGCCGGGAGGCGTACAGCCGGCTGAAGTATGAATCCGGCGTGCACCGGGTTCAGCGGGTGCCGGAGACGGAATCCGGCGGCCGGGTCCATACCTCCACGGCTACGGTGGCGGTGCTGCCGGAGATGGAGGAAGTGGACGTTTCCATCGATCAGGCGGATATTGAGATGCAGGTTTACCGGGCCAGCGGCGCCGGCGGCCAGCACGTAAACAAGACCAGCTCCGCCGTGCGGCTGATCCACAAGCCTACGGGCATTGTGGTGGCTTGTCAGGAAGAGCGGAGCCAGCTGCAGAATCGGGAAAAATGTATGCGGATGCTGTCCTCCAAGCTCTATGAGATGGAGCAGCAGAAGCTGGAATCCCAGGTCACCGGTATGCGGCGCAGCCAGGTGGGCACCGGTATGCGCAATGAGCGGATCCGGACCTACAACTTCCCCCAGGGCCGGGTGACGGATCACCGCATCGGCCTGACGCTGTATAAGATCGACGCGGTGATGGACGGGGACCTGGAGGAACTGATCAACGCCCTGGCTACGGCGGATCAGGCGGAGAAACTGAAGAACAGTCAATGAGTTGGAGTTTATCGCACTGTCAAACGCACTGCGGTAGGGCGGGCTGCTCTCAGCCCGCCGTCGGAGAATTTGGTCCATTGAGGTTCAAAATCCATGCGGCGGCTTGAGGGCAAGCCGCCCTACCCGAATGGGCGATAAACTGATGAGGTTCGAAATTCTTTCGGCGGCTTGAGGGCAAGCCGCCCTACCCGAATGAGCGATAAACTGATGAGGTTCGAAATTCTTTCGGCGGCTTGAGGGCAAGCCGCCCTACCCGAATGAGCGATGAACCGAAATTTGAAATACATTGAGGAAATACTATGATTTTCACGACACACTCCCCGCTGGAAACGGAACGCGTTGGGGAAGCACTGGCGAAAATACTGACACCCGGCACGGTGATCGCCTATACCGGCGATCTGGGCGCGGGCAAGACCGCATTCACCCGGGGGTTGGCCCGGGGGTTGGGCTGCACGGAGCAGGTGACCAGCCCTACTTATACCATCGTCAACGAATACCTGTCCGGGCGGATGCCGCTGTTCCACTTTGACATGTACCGCCTTGCTTCGGCGGAGGATCTGTGGGACATCGGCTGGGAGGATTACCTGGACCGGGGCGGCGTCTGCGCCGTGGAATGGAGCGAAAATGTAACCGAGGCCATGGAAAACGCCATTTGGGTTCGGATCGAGAAGCTGGATGGGGATAGCCGGCGGATCACCATGGAAGGAGAGATGGACTTTGCTGCTGTTGTGCTTTGAAACTTCGGCCAAGGCCGCGTCGGTGGCGCTGTTTGCCGATGGGGTGCTGGTGGGGGAAAGCTATCAGAATACGGGGCTGACCCACAGCCAGACCGTGATGGTCATGGCGGAAGATGTGCTGAAGACCGCCGGAAAGACGGCGGCGGATGTGACCGCCGTGGCGGTGGCGGAAGGGCCGGGTTCTTTTACCGGCGTGCGCATCGGCATGGCTGCAGCCAAGGGTTTTGCCTGGGGCCGGGAGATCCCCTGCTACGGCGTATCCACGCTGGAGGCTATGGCCCGGGGTCTGGGACTCTGGGAAGGCTCCATTTGCCCTGTGATGGATGCCCGGCGGAGCCAGGTGTACAACGCTCTGTTTGAGGCAAATGAAGGAACCTTGACCAGAGTGGCGCCGGATCGGGCGATTGCACTGGAAGAACTGGGAAATGCGCTGAAAAAGCTGGAAAAACCCATTTTTTTGGTTGGAGATGGCAGCAATTTGTGCTATAATGTGCTGCAGAAGGATGTGCCGGGGCTGGTATTGCCGCCGGAGCATCGGCTCCATCAGCGGGCCGTAGGCGTAGGCCTGGCAGCGCTGGAGAAGATCGCCGCCGGTGACAGCGGCGACGGGGCGGCGTTGGTGCCCAATTATCTGCGGCTGTCCCAGGCGGAGCGGGAACGGGCCGAAAAAATGAAAAATACGTAATTACAAATGAAGGAGATAGAGAACCATGGCAAATGTACACGTACTTGATCATCCTCTGATCCAGCATAAGCTGGCGATCCTCCGGGACAAGAATACCGGAACCAAGGAATTTCGGGCCCTTATCGGCGAGATCGCTGGTCTGATGTGCTACGAAGCCACCCGCAATTTGCCCACCGTGGAGGTGGAGGTGGAGACCCCCATGACCGTGGCCAAGTGCCGGATGCTGTCCGGCAAGAAGCTGGCCATCGTGCCGGTGCTGCGGGCAGGCCTGGGTATGGTGGGTGCCATGGTGGAGGTGATCCCCTCTGCAAAGATCGGCCACATTGGCCTGTATCGGGATCCCGAGACCCACAAGCCGGTGGAATACTACTGCAAGCTGCCGGAGGATATTGAAAACCGGCAGGTGTATGTGGTGGATCCCATGCTGGCTACCGGCGGCAGCGCTGTGGCGGCTAGCGATTTTCTGAAGGCCCGGGGCTGCAAGAACATCATCATGATGAACATCATCGGCTGCCCCGAGGGCGTCAAGTGCGTCCAGGAGGCCCACCCCGATGTGGAGATCTATCTGGCGGCCTGCGATGAGCGGCTGAATGAGCGGTGCTACATCCTGCCCGGTCTGGGCGATGCGGGCGACCGGATCTTTGGTACAAAATAAAAATGGAAAGCTCCCGGCTGCGGCCGGGAGCTTTTTAGTGGACAGGGTTTCGTGTAGGGCGGGGGTTTACTGCCGCCGTTGCCGCGGAGGTTCACCCACAATGCGGCGGGACCAAGGCCCCGCCCTACGGTGAGGACGGAAGCGTTGGTTTGCGGGCGACCGCAAGGGTCGCCCCTACGCGGGAAGGTTGGGAGGGGGTTCTTGCATCAAATTGTCCACTATCCACTTTCAACTGAAAAGGAGCATCCGGATGGATGCGCCTTTTTGTGGGGAGTTAGTTTTTCTTGATGGCGTTCAGGGCCAGGTTCAGCTTCAGCTTCATTTCCATGGTCACGGCGTCGCCGGCCATCTTCAGAGCGTCGCTCAAACGCATGGCGCGCATGAAGTTCATCATTTCGGGGCTCATTTCGCCCATAGAGGCCATCATGGAGTTGCCGCTCATGAAGCCTTGCATCAGACCGCCCAGGATGGCGGCGGTCTGGGGGTTGTCCATCAGATCGCCCATCTTGTCCTTGATGGAGTAGGCATCCTTGGGGTACTTGAAGGCCTTCTTCATGGCCACCAGTTCGGGATCGTCGAACCAGTTGGCGCCCTGGTTGCCCTCGGGCAGGTCGTAGGAGTAATCATGCTCCGCAACGCCCTGGAAGATGACGGTGTTGGCCTTCACATCGCCGCAGTAAGCGGTGACGGTGTTTTCGCCGTCCACGATAACATTCTCAAAGACCACCATGTGATCCTGCACTTCCTTGGTGGCTACATCGGCACCGTTGATGACCAGGGTGACGGTCTCACAGTTGGTGTAGACGATGACATTCCGCTCCTCTGCGCCGCGGTTGACGAAGCGGCAGCCGGAGATGTAGATCATGGGTTCGGGATTCCACCAGGCCTTGTACAGATAGAAGGCGTCCTTCTTGGTCTTGCGGTCGTAGGTGATCAGGCCCTTGTTGTTCCGGCCCTGGATGCCGCCCTCGTTACGGGCGTCGGCGGCAAAGTCGAAGCAGTTCCACTGGTGGGTGGCCCACAGGTAGGGGCGGGCGGCAAAGGTCTTGAGCATCTCCTGGTGATAGTGGTTGGCGTACTCTTCGGTATAGTCGTGGTTCTCAGGCTCGGCGGAGTGCCACAGCAGGATGTTCTCGGCACCGTACTCGGAAACGCCCAGGCACTTGTCGGGGTGCAGAGCATGGAACTTGTCCAGCCAGGGACCGTTGTCTTCCACATCGCCGCCGTACCAGCCGAAGTAGTGGTTATAGGACACCACATCGGTGATATGGTTATGCTCGGAGTCCATGGGGGTCATGGAGACCTGGGCCATGGTGGTCAGACGGCTGGGGTCCATGGACTTGGCCAGCTCGTGCAGATCCCGCAGGTTCTGCCGCAGATCTTCCCGGTCCACGCCGATGAGGATCTCGTTGGAGATGCCCCAGAAGCAGATGGCGGGGTGGTTGTAGTTCTGGGCAACCAGTTCGGTCATCTGGGAGATGGTGTTTTCATAAGCTTCTTCTGTGGGGATGAACTGGGAAATGAAGGGGATCTCGGCCCAGAGGACGAAACCGGTGCGGTTGCACAGTTCATAGAAGTACTGATCGTGCTGATAGTGGGCCAGGCGGATGGTATTGGCGCCCAGCTCCTTGATCAGAGCGATGTCCTCTTCGTGGTCGGCCTTGGAGATGGCCCAACCCTTGTCCAGACGGTCCTGGTGACGGGCTACGCCGTGCAGAGGCACGTTCTTGCCGTTGAGCCAGAAGCCGGTGTTGGGGCAGACGTGGAAGGAGCGGTAGCCGTAGGTCACGGTGACGGAATCCTGGGCTTCGCCGTTCAGCAGGATGGTTGCTTCACAGGTGTAGCAGTAAGGATCAGCCATGCCGTTCCACAGGTGGGGCTTGGCCACATCGATGAGGACGTGGGTATGGGCGGCGGCTTCGGTGATGGCGGAGCCAACAACATTGCCTTCGGCGTCCTTCAGTTCCACCTTCAGCTCACAGCCTTCGGCATTCACAGGGAACAGGTCCACACGGGTCTTGCCGGTATTGTGGGGGGTGACGAACACGCCGCTGGTGCCGTCCATCAGCAGGTCGAAGTGGGCTTCGTGAACTTCAATATAGTTCACATCCCGGTACAAGCCGCCGTAGAAGGTGAAGTCGGCGTTCTGGGGGTAGACATCGCTGACGGCGTTGGTGACCACCACGGTCAGGACGTTGCCCTCGGCCTTCATGGCAGGGGTCAGCTCAAAACGGAAGGTGGAGAAACCGCCCTTATGGGTGCCCAGTTCCCGGCCGTTGCAGTAAACGGTGGCGACATGGTTTGCGCCCTGCAGTTCGATGTACTGGCGGGTGCCTTTGGTGGGGTTGGGCAGGTCGATGCGGTAAGTGCCGATGCCGCGCCAATAGTCGGCGCCGCCGTCCTGGCCGTCCAGGGCATTCCAGGTGTGGGGCAGGGCCACCTTGGTCAGCGCTTCGCTTTCCTTGGCGAAGAGGGCCTCGGTCAAAAGTGTGGTAATACGCATAAATTACGGACTCCTTTCGTGCTTCGCCTGTGCGAAGCCATAATATCGTTGATATTATACTATGACATTCTGTTACGGTCAAGGGAATTTGTTGAATCTGACAAGAGGGAAAAGTTGCTTTTTTTCGGGAATTTGCTATAATGATGTACAATTGAAAGAATTTCGTTATTTCGAAAGAGGAACAGACTATGATCAGAAAGTATATTGGCGACCGGGCCTTTTACCGCAGGATCCTGGCGGTGGTGCTGCCCATTATGGTTCAGAGCGCCATTACCAATTTTGTATCATTACTGGACAATGTGATGGTGGGCCAGGTGGGCACGCTGCCCATGAGCGGCGTATCCATCGTCAACCAGTTGCTGTTTGTATTCAATCTGTGCGTATTCGGCGCCACTTCCGGCGCGGGTATTCTCACGGCCCAGTTTTTCGGAAACAAGGATCACGAGGGCATCCGCTACACTTTCCGCTACAAGGTGGCCATTTGCCTGCTGGTGTGCGTGGCGGGCATCTGCATTTTTCTTGCCGGCGGGGACAAGCTGATCGAACTGTATCTGCGGGGCGAAGGTGACCCGGCGGATGCGGCGGCGATTTTGGATTACGGCCGGGAGTATCTGGCGGTGATGCTGGTCGGATTGGTGCCCTTTGCCCTGAGCAACGCCTACGCCGGCACCCTCCGGGAGACGGGGCAGACCTTGGTGCCCATGATCAGCGGTGTGGCGGCGGTGTTGGTGAATCTGGTGATGAACTACATCCTGATCTTTGGCAAATTCGGTGCGCCGGCTCTGGGTGTGGCAGGTGCGGCTTGGGCGACGGTGATCTCCCGGTTTGTGGAGCTGACTATTGTGGCTATTTGGACCCATCTGCACGGGAAAGAACATCCCTTTATTCAGGGGGCGTATCGCTCTTTTGCCATTCCCGGGACGCTGCTGAAGCGGATCATCGTCAAGGGTACGCCGTTGATGCTCAACGAAGCCCTGTGGTCCATGGGCATGGCTACCCTAAATCAGTGCTACTCCACCTGCGGGCTGGATGTGGTGCCGGCGGCCAATATCAATTCCACCATCTACAATCTGGCCGGCGTGGGCTATATGGCCATGGGCAATGCCGTGGGCATCATCATGGGTCAGATGCTGGGCGCAGGTTCCGGCGAAGAGGATCTGCGGGATACCAATCGGAAGCTGATCTTTACCTCCTGCCTGACCGGCGTGGTCTTTGGTGGTGCGATGGCGGCGATTTCCGGCATCTTCCCGGGGCTGTACAATACCACGGAATCGGTGCGGGCATTGGCGACGGCCATGATCTGCATCAGCGCAGTGATGATGCCGTTCAACGCTTACACCAACGCCTGCTATTTCACCCTCCGCTCCGGCGGACAGACTTTTGTCACCTTCCTGTTTGACAGCTGTTTCGTGTGGGTGGTGTGCGTGCCGGTGGCTTGGTGTCTGACCCGGTTTACGGATCTGCCCATCCTGCCGGTGTATATCATCCTGAACGGCATGGATCTGATCAAGTCCGCCATCGGCGCAGGACTGTTGAAAAAGGGACTTTGGATCCGGAATTTGAGCCGGAAGCAATCGTAACGAGGTACTTATGGAGCTGAATTTTCAATTTTTCTTTAACAGCATCCTGCTGGGTGTGGGGCTGGCCATGGATGCTTTTTCCGTGGCTATGGCCAATGGATTGCACGAGCCGAAGATGAAACAGGGCAAGATCTGGGGCATTGCCGGTATGTTTGGCCTGTTCCAGGGGTTGATGCCCCTGATCGGCTGGGTGTGCATCCACACGGTACTGCAGTATTTCACGGCGCTGGAGAAGCTGATCCCCTGGATCGCGCTGGGCCTTTTGAGCTACATCGGCGGCAAAATGGTGCTGGACGGCTTGCATCCCGACCGGGAAGAAGAGCAGAGCGGCCTGGGTTTCGGGGCGTTGGTGTTGCAGGGCATTGCCACTTCCATCGATGCTCTCAGCGTGGGATTCACCATCTGCCACTACGATCTGCCGGCGGCGGTGCTGGCGGCGGCCATTATCGCGGCGGTGACGGTGGCGATCTGCTATGCCGGCGTGATCATCGGCAAGACCGTGGGCAACAGGATCGCGGGCAAGGCCGGGATTTTCGGCGGCGTGATCCTCATTTTGATCGGACTGGAGATTTTTATTTCCGGGATCTGCTAAAAAAGATGCGGCGTGGGATTTTTCCCACGCCGCTTGGTTTTTAGCTAGTATAGTTGTCGAAATAGCCCTGGATGTGGATGATGGGGGTGCCCTTGTCGCCGGAGCCGGAGGTCAGGTCGCACAGAGAACCGATCAGATCCGTCAGCCGCCGGGGGGTGGTGCCCTGGGAGGCCATGGAGCCGGAAAGGTCGCCCTTGGCGCGGATGGCGCTCTCAATGGCGTCCTTCAGCGCCTCGCCGGACAGGCCGGCATAGTCGTTATCCGCCAGGTACTTCAGCTTCAGTTCGTTGGGGGTGCCCTCCAGGCCGGGGGTATAGGCCGGGGCCACTACGGGGTCCGCCAGCTCCCAGATCTTGCCCACGGGATCTTTGAATGCGCCGTCGCCGTAGACCATCACTTCCACCAGCTTGCCGGTGGCTTCCAGGAATCGCTGCTGGATGTCCATGACCAGGGCGGTGCATTCCCGGGGGAAGAGCTTGACGGTGGATTCGGTGGACTTGTTGGAGCCCAGCAGGCCGTACTTTTCGTTGCAGCCGCTGCCGTTCACGGGGGCGTTGAGGATATCGTCCAGGCCGCAGACCCGCTCCGCGCCGGCGCTGCGCAGCAGACGCTTGGTACGCTCCCGGGTGTGGACATCGCAGGTCAGGACATTTTTGGTATAATTCAGGATGACCCGGGGGTCATTGGCGAAGACCACTTCCACCTCTGCGCCCTCTTCCCGGACCAGGTCGGAATAATACTGGACATAGTCTACCAGGGTGAAGGGGTGGCGGTTCTCGCCGAACAGGGCGCGGTAACGCTCCAGGGTCAGCACGTCGGAATAGGGGTTGATCTGGGCTTCGTCCAGCTTGTCCAGGCTCACCAGCTCATTGCCCACCTCGTCGGAGGGGTAGCTGAGCATCAGCACGATCTTCTTTGCGCCCCGGGCGATGCCCCGCAGGCAGATGGCGAAGCGATTGCGGGAGAGGATGGGGAAGATCACGCCCACGGTCTCGCCGCCCAGTTTGGTGCGGATGTCGGCGGCGATGGCGTCCACAGAAGCGTAATTGCCCTGGGCCCGGGCCACGATGGACTCGGTCATGGCCACGATATCCCGATCCCGGAGGGCGTAGCCCTCACTTTCGGCGGCTTCCAATACGCTTTGGACCACGATTCTCGCCAGGTCATCCCCTTCCCGGATGATGGGGCAGCGGATGCCGCGGGAGACAGTACCAACTTTTCGTTCCATAATCTATACCTCATTTCCCAGAAGGAGTGCCCTCCGGATAGAATCGCATTTTTACATGACAGTTATACCGCAAAACGATGTTTTTTTCAATCCTTTTTTGGGATTTTGTAAAAAAAATACCGGGTTTCAGCGTGGCGCGGCAAAGAATGGGTGAAAAATCCGGGCGGTGCAGCAGGTGGGTTGAAAATTGAAATAAAAAGTGGTATAGTGGACAAAAGTTCATTTGGATGGGAGGTCTGTTATGAACATCATCGTAGCAGGTGGCGGCAAGGTGGGCGCCACCCTGGTCCGGCAGCTGACAGCGGAGGGCCATGACATCACGCTGATCGATGAGGAGTCCCGGGTCCTCAATGCCTGCGTCAACGAACTGGATATTATGGCGGTGCAGGGCAACTGCGCGGCCATGAATGTGCTGCTCCAGGCAGGGATCAAAGAGGCGGATCTGCTGATCGCCGTGACCAATCTGGATGAGGTGAATCTGCTGTGCTGTACCACAGCCCACGGATTGAATACCGGGCTGCATACCATCGCCCGGATCCGCAATCCGGAATATACGGAGCAGATCTATGCCCTGCGGGCCCTGTTCCCCCTGTCTATGACCATCAATCCGGAGCTGCAGACGGCCCGTGAGATCGCCCGGCTGCTGAAATACCCCGGATTCCTGCGGCGGGATACGTTTGCCCGGAGCCGTATGGAGATCGTGGAGCTGCGGATCGAGGAAGACAGCAAACTGCGGGATGTATCGCTGATGCAGATGGCAGATCTGATCAAGACCCGGGTACTGGTCTGCACCGTGCTGCGGGACGGCACAGCCATGGCGCCCCGGGGCGATTTCGTGCTGAAAGAAGGAGACCGGATCTTCGTTACCGCGCCGACCCGGAATTTGACCGCCATGCTGCGCAGTCTGGGCATCATCACCCGGCGCGCCCGGAAGGTGGTGCTGTGCGGCGGCGGACGGATCAGCTATTATTTGGCGGAGATCCTGGAAAAGGACGGCATCAGTGTCCACATGGTGGACAAGGATCGGAATCGCTGCCGGGAACTGGCAGAACTGCTGCCCCGGACCGAAGTCCTCTGTGCCGATGCCACCGATCAGAACCGGCTGAATCACGAAGATCTTTACGACTGCGACGCCCTGGTATCCCTGACCGGCGTGGACGAGCTGAATATGATCATTTCCCTCTATGCCGACAGCCGGGAGATCCCCCAGGTCATCACCAAACTGAGCCGGATCGACAACCGCAGCGTCATCGATGCCCTGTCCCTGGGCAGCGTGGTTTGCCCCAAGGATCAGTGCTGCAGCGGCATCGTCCGGTATGTCCGGGCCATGAACAACCAGACCGGGGCGGCGCTGTCCCTGCACACCATCGCCGATGGACAGGCCGAGGCAGTGGAATTCGTGGTGGATGAAACGGCCAAGAATTGCGGCGTACCCCTGAAGCAGCTGAAGCTGAAGCCCAATGTGCTGATCGCCGGCATTACCCGGGGCAAGGGCACGGAGATCCCCGGCGGCGACTCGGTATTTCAGCAGGGCGATTCTGTGGTGGTGGTCACCGGCGGACGGGGCGTGCTGCAGCAGTTTAATGACATCTTCGCCTGACCGAGGGTAGAATATGAACTATAAAATGATGGGGCGCTTTTTTGCCCAGACTTTATTTGTAGAGGGCGCGTTTATGCTCCCGGCTCTGGCCATCAGCCTGTTTCGGCAGGAAACGATGGCGGTGCAGGCGTTTTTGCTGACCCTGGCAGTGGTGGCGGCTCTGGCAGGTACGCTGTGGCTGCTGTGCAGGAAAGCGCACCAGGCCATCAATGCCACGGAAGGCCTGGTATGCGTGGCCTTGAGCTGGATCGTCATGAGTTTGGTGGGCTGTTTGCCCTTTGTATTCTCCGGAGCGATCCCCAACTATGTGGATGCGCTGTTTGAAATCGTGTCCGGTTTCACTACTACCGGTTCGTCCGTAGTGGCCCGGCCGGAGGATCTGCCGGGAGGCATCCTATATTGGCGCAGCTTCAGCCATTGGCTGGGCGGCATGGGCGTGCTGGTATTTCTGCTGGCCCTGCCTTCCACCGACGGTAAGGGCACCGGCTTTACCATGCATCTGCTGCGGGCGGAGAGCCCCGGCCCGGATGTGGGCAAATTGGTGCCGAAAATGCGGAAAACCGCATCGATCCTGTATCTGATCTATGTGGTGTTGACGGTGGCCAATGTGATCTTCCTGCTGCTGGGAAATATGGATCCCCTGGAAGCGGTGTGCACCGCCCTGGGAACAGCGGGCACCGGCGGTCTGGGCGTCAAGAGCGACTCCCTGGCAAGTTACAGTCCTTACATCCAGTATGTGACGGCGGTGTTTATGGCGTTGTTTGCCATCAACTTCAGCTGTTACTATCTGATCCTGCTGCGGCAGTTTAAGAGTGTGTTCCGGGATGAAGAACTGCGGCTTTACCTGGCCGTTGTGGCGGTGAGCGTGGGGCTGATCGTGCTGAATTTGAGCAGCGTGATGCAGTATCCGACGCTGGAGGAGACCTTCCGCCATGCCTTTTTCCAGGTTAGCAGCATCATCACCACCACCGGTTATGTTACCACGGATTTTGACCTGTGGCCCAGTTTTTCAAAGATGATCCTGCTGGCGCTGATGATCACCGGCGGCTGCGCCGGCTCCACCTGCGGCGGCATGAAGCTGGCCCGGGTGCTGCTGCTGTTTAAGAATCTGCGGCGGAACATCCGGCAGATGATGCGGCCGGGTGTGGTGCAGGTGGTGCGTAACAACGGCCGGGTGGTGGATGAGCAGGTGCTGGACAACACCAACGCCTATCTGGCGGCATATATGATCATTGCGGTGCTGAGTGTCATCGTTATTTCCTGGGATGGGTTTTCTCCGACTACCAACATCACGGCCATGCTGGCCTGTTTCAACAATATCGGCCCGGGTCTGGAAGCGGTGGGCCCTTCCTGCAATTACGCGGGGTTCAGTGTGGTGTCCAAGCTGGTGCTGATCTTTGATATGCTGGCCGGCCGGCTGGAGATCTTCCCGGTGCTGGTGTTGCTGTCCAGAGCCACCTGGAAGAGAAGATAAACTGCATAAAAAGGACGAGATCCCACGGATCTCGCCCTTTTGATTTATCCGTTATAGCGGGGTTCGCAGGTCAGATGCACGCCCAGGCGCTTGAAAGTACGCTCGTCAACGGCAGAAAGAATGACGGAAGAGTGGACTTCGCAGCCCCGGAGATTGCTCAGCTGTTCCATGGCCAGTTCCGCATTGGGATCGGAAACGGCGGAGATGGACAGGGCGATGAGGGTCTCGTCGGTGTGCAGCCGGGGATTTCGGTTGCCCAGGTGATCGATCTTCAGATGCTGGATGGGGTCCAGCGCCATGGGGGAAATCAGGTGCAGGCTGTCCGGCATACCGCCCAGGTGCTTCAGCGCGTTCAGCAGCAGGGCCGAGGAGGCGCCCAGCAGATCCGTGGTGCGGCCGGTGATGATGGTGCCGTCGGGCAGTTCCATGGCTGCGGCGGCATCGCCGGTCTCTTCCGCCCGTTTCAAAGCGGCGGGTACGACCCGGCGGGCATTGGGGTCTACGCCGGCCTTACGCATCAGCAGTTCCAGTTTCCGGACGGGATCGCCGTTGGTTTTGCCCTTTTTCTGGTCGCACAGGGCATCATAGTACCGCCGCAGGATCTCCTGGCGGGAGGCTTCTCGGCAAACCTCGTCGTCGATAATGCAGTTGCCCACCATGTTCACGCCCATATCCGTGGGGGATTTATAGGGGCAATGGCCCAGGATCTTTTCAAACATGGCCACCAGCACGGGGAAGGCTTCCACATCCCGGTTGTAGTTGACGGTGGTCTCGCCGTAGGCGTCCAGGTGGAAGGGGTCGATCATGTTCACATCGTTCAAGTCTGCCGTGGCGGCCTCGTAAGCCAGATTCACCGGGTGATTCAGGGAGATGTTCCAGATGGGGAAGGTTTCAAATTTGGCGTAGCCGGCTTTGTTGCCCCGGTGGTATTCGTGGTACAACTGGCTCAGGCAGGTGGCCAGTTTGCCGCTGCCGGGGCCGGGGGCGGTGACCACCACCAATTCCCGGGTGGTTTCGATATATTCATTGCGGCCGAAACCCTCGTCCGAGACGATTTGGGCGGTATTGCCGGGGTAACCGTCGATGCTGTAATGATGGTACACCCGAACGCCGATGGTTTCCAGCCGGGATTGGAAGGCCCGGACTGCAGGCTGATCGGTATAGCGGGTCAACACCACGCTGGAAACATAAAGACCCAGCTCCCGGAAAATATCGATGAGACGGATCACATCCCGGTCGTAGGTGATGCCCAGGTCGGCACGGATCTTGTTCTTTTCAATGTCGGCAGCGTTGATGGCGATGACCATTTCCACCTGGTCCGCCAGCTGCAGCAGCATTTTCAGCTTGGAGTCGGGCTGAAAACCAGGCAGCACCCGGGCTGCATGGTAATCGTCATAGAGTTTGCCGCCGAATTCCAGGTACAGCTTGCCGCCAAATTGGGCCAGCCGCTGCCGGATATGCTGGGACTGGGTCTGCAGATATTGTTCGTGGTCGAAACCGATCTTGGACATAACCGCACTTCCTTTGTAACAAAACTACCTTTTATTCTAATCCATTCCCGGGAAAATAGCAAGGGATTTTCCGGCTTTTTTATCCCTGGGCCGCCCGGATCAAAATGGGCAGGTTGGCGGTGTAGATGGCGTCGAACTGGTCCAGGGGCAGGGGATTGTCGCCCAGGCCGGCTTCGATGGTGTAGCCCGGCCGGCGGAAGTTTTGGATGAACCAATCCTTGTAGCCGGCAAAGGCGGATTCGTAGGGGGTATCGGCCAGGGCGTAGCCGCTGAGCCGGGCGAATTCTTCCCCCAATTCCCGGGCACCGGGGACAACGATGTCCTCAAACTGCCAGTAGATCACCTGGCCCTGGGTGTGATAGGCCAGCACCAGGGCCGGGTCTACTTCCTCGGTGTATTCGGCCAATGCCCGGCTTTCCAGCTGGTTTAGGGGAGCGCGGCCCACGTAATCCCGGGGGCCGGGGCGGGTATAGCCCTGGCTGAATTTGATCTCCCGGGCCCGGAGCCAACCGGCGGGATACTGCAGATTCAGATCCACCCCCAGCAAATTGGCTTTCCAGCCATCGGGGAAGGGGATCTGGGGGTAGAAATCCGCCAGGATCTGGGCGGTGGCATAGGGCAGTGAGCCGGGACGGATGGCACCGGTGACCAGGTCCACGCCGTCGGGGTTCATCAGGGGAACGGTGTAGATGGTGGCCTGTTCGGCCAATGTACGGCCACCGACGCCGCCGATGGCGGTGCCGTCGCGAATGGCCAGGGCAAGATCTTCCACAAATTTCAGCAGCACCGGGGTGGTGATCCACTCGTTGGCGTGGTGAGCGGCGGTATAAAGGACTTTCCGGGGGCCGTTTCCGATGACCAGGGTGCGGATCGGGCGGCCGTAGGCGGTGGTGGTCAGCGTTTCGCTGCGGAGAAAATCGTAGGTTTCCAGAAGTTCATCGATGGTCTGTTCCACCAGGGCGGAGGTCACGGGCACATCGGTTTTTACTATGGGCATGAAAAATCACCTCCGGGCAGTCTATGCGCCGGAGGTGATGGGTGTGCGGAAACTAAAAATGGTTGTTTAGGAGAACAAGCCCGCGTAAACAACAATTTATCTTATCGATTCTGTTCCAGCCAGATCAGCAGCACGGCGATATCCGCCGGGCTGACGCCGGAGATGCGGCCGGCCTGGCCCACAGACAGGGGGCGGATCCGGGAAAGTTTCTCCTGGGCTTCCAGCCGCAAGCCCACGATGGCGCTGTAGTCCAGATCCGGCGGCAGCAGCCGGGCTTCTTCAGCCTGGAATTCAGCCACTTGCTTCAGCTGCCGGGCAAGGTAGCCGGCGTATTTGACCTGGATCTCTACCTCGGCAGTGACGGCCTCCGGTAATGTGGGGCGGTCCCGGTCGAAGGGAGCAAGGTCGGCATAGGTCACATTGGGCCTGCGCAGCAGATCCGCCAGCCGGGCGGAATTGGTCACGGGGGCGGAATCCCGGGCAGAAAGCATCTCGTTCAGTGGTTCGGAGGCAGGGATACCGCAGCTTTCCAGCCGGTCCATTTCCCGGCGGACCTGGGCGTATTTTTCTTCCACTGCCGCCAGACGCTCCGGAGGGACCAGACCCACGGCGGCACCGATGTGGCTGAGGCGTTGGTCGGCATTGTCCTGCCGGTGCAGCAGCCGGTATTCCGAGCGGCTGGTCATGATGCGGTAGGGTTCTTCGGTGCCTTTGGTCACCAGATCGTCGATCAATGTGCCGATATAGCTGGTATCCCGGGTCAAGATCAGAGGGGCTTTGCCCTGGAGTTTCAAGGCGGCGTTGATGCCGGCCACCAAGCCCTGGGCAGCGGCCTCTTCATAGCCGGAAGTGCCGTTGAACTGCCCTGCGCCGTAAAGACCGGCGATGGCCTTGGTCTCCAGGGTGGGTAGCAGGCCGGTGGGGTCCATACATTCGTATTCGATGGCGTAAGCCGGCCGCATCATCTCGGCGTGTTCCAGGCCGGGGATGGTGCGCAGCATTTGAAGCTGCACATCTTCGGGCAAGGACGAAGAGAAACCCTGGATGTACATTTCTTCCGTATCCAGACCGCAGGGCTCGATAAAGAGCTGATGGCGTTCCTTGTCGGCGAAGCGGACGATCTTGGTTTCGATGCTGGGGCAGTACCGGGGGCCTACGCCGGAGATGGTGCCGTCGTACATGGGGCTGCGGTGGAGATTTTCCCGGATGATGCGGTGGGTCTCGGCGTTGGTGTAGGTCAGGTAGCACACGGCACTGTTATTCACCCGATGCTCCGTGCGGAAGGAGAAGGGTTCTGCCGTTTCGTCGCCGGGCTGCAGTTCCATCTGGGAAAAATCGATGGAGCGGCGGTTGATCCGGGGAGGCGTACCGGTTTTGAACCGGCGCAGCTGCAGGCCCAATGCCCGCAGGTTATCGGCCAGACCGATGGCGGGATGCATGCCGTCCGGGCCGGATGACAGGACGCTTTCGCCGGTGATGACGGTGCTGTCCAGATAAGTGCCGGTGGCGATGATGACGGCTTTGGCATCATAGATCGCGCCCAACTGGGTCTGAACGCCGGTGACGGCGCCGCTTTCCGTGCGGATCCTCACGATCTGGGCCTGTTTCAGTTCCAGATGTTCCTGGAGTTCAATGGTGTGCTTCATCACCTGCTGGTAGGCCCGGCGGTCGGCCTGGGCTCGGAGAGAGTGGACAGCCGGGCCTTTGCCCCGGTTGAGCATCCGGTACTGGATGCAGGCTTTATCGGCGGCCACGCCCATTTCGCCGCCCAGGGCATCGATCTCCCGGACCAGGTGGCCTTTGCCGGTGCCGCCGATGGCGGGGTTGCAGGGCATATTGCCCACGGCATCCAGATTGATGGTGAACAGGATGGTGCGGCAGCCCAAACGGGCGGCGGCCAGGGCGGCCTCAATACCGGCGTGACCTGCGCCAATGACGGCAATGTCACAGCTTCCTGCGTGATAGTGGTTCATATAGTTCCTCCGGTAAAGGGTTGTTTATGCTTTCAAAGCCCTCTCCTCAAGGAGAAGCCTCTGTGCCTTCGGCACTGTAAACAACAATTTACGCTTCTTCGGTGTGTTTCTCTTCCTTGGGCAATACGAAGGGTTTGCAGATCACTTCGCAGCGGGTGATGGGGGTGCCCAGGGCGTGGAATTTTTCTTCGTAGCCCGTCATGATGCCCACGATGCCATGCTCGTGGAGGGTGCGCGTCAGATTTTTCACTTCCAGGCCGCAGGCGGCAAACTCCTCCACAGAGAACTCGAAGAGGGGAGCGTTGTCGGTCTTGAAGTGGAATTCACCGCCGGTGCGGACCACCCGGCAGTACTTGTCCAGGAAGCCCCGATGGGTCAGCCGGCGCTTGGCGTTCTTCTTCCGGGGCCAGGGGTCGGGGAAGTTGATGAAGAGCCGGTCGATCTCCTGGCCGGCGAAGATCTCTTCCATATTGGCCACATCCATGTCGATGTAAAACACATTGGTAAGGCCCATGCTCTTGGCCTTTTCCATGGCCACCACCATGGCCTCCCGGCAGCGCTCTACGGCGATGAGGAGCACCTGGGGATTCGCCTGGGCGGTCTCAGCGGTGAATTTGCCCTTGCCGCAGCCCACTTCCACCCACAGGGCGGTGGTGTCGGGTTTGAGACTCCGCCAGTTGCCTTTCATGGCCGCGGGGTCAGCGATGCGGTAGGTGCCGCAGGCTTCCATCCGGGGCTGCAGATTTTTCATTTTGCGCATTCTCATATAGGATTCCTCCGTAAAGGTAAAATTCCAAATACTTATTATAACAGATAGGGGCGGCGCAGTCAAAACATTTTCACAAATATCCCCCTCCCGGGCTTGCAACCGGGGGTATTTTGGGGTATAATGGGGCAAATGAAGGAAAGCGGGTGGAAAAATGAGCCAGCAGCAGGAACACGATCATGCCTATATGCATGAGCATGGCATCGCCCACAGCCACGGCCATGTCCACGAAAATCAGAAAGCGGTGATCAACCGGCTGGCCCGGGCCATCGGCCACCTGGAAAAGGTGAAGCGGATGGTGGAGGATGGCCAGGATTGCGCCGATGTATTGGTGCAGCTGGCGGCGGTGCGGTCGGCACTGGACAACACCGGCAAGGTGATCCTGCAGGACCACATTCGCCACTGCATGGTGGACGCGGTGGCGGCCGGGGATACGGATGCCATTGAAGATCTGTGCGAAGCCATCAACAAGTTTATGAAGTGACGGATCCCGGGCTGCGGCCCGGGATTTTTCGTTGACAGCCGCAGGGGGTTTTGGTATACTAAATGCAAACAAAAAGGAGGTTTCGGCTATGAAACGGACCGATTACATCAGTTGGGATGAATATTTTATGGGCATCGCCCTGCTGGCTGCCCGGCGCAGCAAGGATCCCAGCACCCAGGTGGGCGCCTGCATCGTGTCGGAGGACAACATCATCATTTCCACCGGCTACAACGGCATGCCCAAGGGCTGCAGCGATGACGAATTCCCCTGGAATCGGGAAGGCGATGAGACCAAGTACCCCTATGTGGTCCACGCGGAGCTGAACGCCATTCTCAACGCCAACGGCCGTGACCTGCGGGGCAGCCGCATCTATGTGGCGCTGTTTCCCTGCAACGAGTGCGCCAAGGCCATCATCCAGAGCGGCGTGAAGGAAGTGCTGTACTTAAGCGACAAGTACAAGGACACCATGGGCAATCTGGCTTCCAAGCGGATGCTGGATGCGGCGGGGGTCAAGTATACCCGGCTGCAGCCGGTCCATGACACCATCACATTGGATTTCGTGGCGGAAGAGGATAAGTAAATTGGGAAGGGCCGCCTTTTGGCGGCCTTTTGCGCTTATTCAAGGGAAAATATCTGAAAAATGAAAAAAGGCGGTGAAACCATGAAAAAAAGCAGAAAGATCTTACTGGGTATCGGCTGCGGTGTTTTGGCGCTGGTGGTCCTGGCATTGGTAGTATTTTTCTGGCATTATCCCCGGTATTGGGGCAAAAAAGAACCGGTGGCCATCCAGCCGGCAGGGGAGCGTATCACCCTGATGAGCTACAATCTGCGATGCTTGACACCTCTGGATCTGGGGGAAAAGTCCTGGTTTAACCGGGCGGATCGGATCGCGGCGGATCTTGCTGAATACAGGCCGGGGATCATCGGCTTCCAGGAAGCCACCCGGTGGCAATATGATTATTTTGTGGATGTGCTTTCGGGCTATGACAGTGTGATCGAATACCGGGATACCTCCGTGATCGCGGAGGGGTGCCCCATTTTTTACCACACGGGGCTGTATGAACTGATCGACAAGGGTTCTTTCTGGCTGTCAGAAACGCCGGATGTGATGAGCAAGGATTGGGGCGCGGCCCATTACCGGATCTGCAGTTATGTGATTCTGAAGGAAAGGGCAACGGGCAAAGAACTGGTGGTGTTCAACACCCATCTGGACCATGTCAGCGATGAGGCCCGGATCAAGGGCATCGGCGTGGTGCTGGAGAAGATCCAAGCCTTCGGCGGTTTGCCGGCGGTGATCATGGGGGATTTGAATGCCCAGGAAAATTCCGAGACCTATAAAAGCGTGACCGCCCATTTTTGGGATGCCCAGTACGCCGCGGCGGACAGCATGACTTCCCACACCTATCAAAACTGGGGGGATCCGGCAAAATACAAGCGGCTGGATTATTTTATGGTGTCCCCGGAGGGGATCCGTGTGGAGCGTTACCGGGTGCTGTCGGGCCAGCGGGACGGGATCTATACCAGCGACCACTGCGCCATTGTATGTACGCTGACCCTTCAATAAGTTTCTTGTATCTTCGACAAAGTTGTGATACAATGGGCCTATCTTCATTTTCGGAGGTAATTTTATGGAATTTCAAGTAAATCATCCGGTGCTGTTCGTCATTGCAGGATTGCTGGTGGCGGTGGTGCTGGGCCAGAGCATCTTCTTCCTGCTGAAGGCATTGAAGCGCAGCAAGGAACTGGGCATGGACCAGAAAAAGATCGGCAAGACCATCAAGACCGCGGCGGTATTTACCGTTGCACCGGCGGTGGCCATCGTCATCAGCGTCATTACGCTGAGCAAGAAGCTGGGCCTGCCCCTGCCCTGGCTGCGGCTGAGCGTGGTGGGTTCTATGAGCTATGAGACCATTGCGGCTTCCAACGCCCTGGAAGCCATGGGCCAGAGCCTGGGCTCTACCGAGGCACTGACGGCCCAGCAGTATGTCAATGTACTGCTGGTGATGACCATTTCCATCATGATGGGTATTTGGCTGGTGCCGGTCATCGGCAAGAAACTGCAAAACGGCATGGCCAGCATGAGCAACCGGGATGCCAAGTGGGCGGATATTTTTCAGAGTTCCCTGTTTATCGGCATGATCGCCGCATTTTTGGGCTTCGTGTTCTGCGATGTGAGCCGGCTGTGGGATCCCTCCGCCCGGTTCATCACCGAAACGGTGGTGGAAAACGGCGTGGAAGTGGAAAAGCAGATCCCGGTGTCCGCTACTTCCGGATTAGTCCCCGTGTGCGTCATGGTGGTGTCGGCGCTGGTGATGGTGGTCTGCGGCCTGGCCATGCGTAAGCCCAAGCTGAAGTGGCTCAGCGAGTATGCGCTGCCCATTTCTCTGTTGGTGGGTATGGCGGTGGCCATTCCTCTGAGCGCCTGGCTGAACTGATGGAGGTGGCAATATGAAAAACATGAGTTATATGGATTCCGTCCATCGGGACGGTCGGATCTGGAATTTGTCCGTGATGGTACTGCTGCTGGCGTTCCCGGTGGCGTGCTGCTTCCTGTTCAATGTGGCCCCCGACTGGCAGGCGCTGGTCATGGGCTTGATCGCCACACTGCCCATGTACTGGACGGTGGGCATTATCGAGACCATCACCTATGTGCCCATGCTGGGCGCAGGTGGCTCGTACTTAAGCTTTGTTACCGGCAATATTTCCAATCTGAAGATGCCCTGCGCCCTGAATGCCCTGGAGCAGAACGGCGTCAGCGCCAACAGTGAGGAGGGCGAAGTGATCTCCACCATTGCTATTGCCACTTCTTCCGTGGTGACCACGTTGATCATCATCATCGGCGTGATCTGCATCGTACCCCTGACGCCCATTTTGGAGGCGGAGGTGCTGGTGCCTGCCTTTGAGCAGATCCTGCCGGCATTGTTCGGCGGTCTGGGCGTGGCCTTCGTCAGCAAGAATCTGAAGATCAGCATTGCGCCGATCCTGCTGATGCTGGTGCTGTTTATCTTCGTGCCGGCTCTGAACTCCGGCAGCGTGGGCATTATGGTGCCGGTGTCTGCCCTGTTCACCATTGGCGTGGCGCGGCTGATGTATAAGAGAGGGGTGCTGTAATGGGCTGGTTCGTATTGGCTGTTTTGGCGCTGTTTGTGGCGGTGGTAGCCGTCCGCACGGCCCTGTTCCGCCCCAAGGTTCAGCCGGCGGTAACGCCGGAGCCGGTGGCTGTGGATGAAAAAAACTGCGTCCGGGCGATGCAGGCCCTGGTGCGGTGCAAGACCATTTCCTATGTGGATCCCGCACTGGAGAATGATGCGGAATTTGAGCGGCTGGTGGCCATGCTGCCGCTGCTGTATCCCAATGTGTTTGTGGCGGGCTCTATGCAGCGGCTGCCGGACCGGGCGCTGCTGATCCGGGTGCCCGGCAAGTCGGACAAAGCCCCCACGGTGCTGATGTCCCACTACGATGTGGTGCCCGTGGACGAAGAAAAGTGGGAAAAGCCCCCCTTTGAGGGCATCATCGAAGATGGTGTTTTGTGGGGCCGGGGCACTTTGGACACCAAGGTGACCATGAACGCGGCCCTTTCCGCGGCGGACAGCCTGGTGGGCCAAGGGTTTGTGCCCGAAAACGATCTGTATTTCGCCTTCTCCGGCGGCGAGGAAGTCAACGGCCGGGGCGCGGTGAATATCGTGGAATACTTTGTGAAGAACAACATCCAGCCGGCACTGGTGCTGGACGAAGGCGGCGCGGTGGTGGAAGGAGCATTCCCCGGCGTGAAAGCGCCCACAGCCATGGTGGGCATCGCCGAAAAGGGCATGATCAACGCCCGGTTCCGCTGCTGCTCCAGCGGCGGCCATGCTTCCGCGCCCAAGCCCCACACCCCGGTGGGCATCGTGGCCAAGGCCTGCACGAAGCTGGAAAATCATCCCTTTAAGGCCCACATCACCAAGCCGGTGGCGCTGATGTTTGACACCCTGGGCCGCCATTCCACACTACTGTATCGGGTGATCTTTGCCAATATGTGGTGCTTCGGCTGGGTCATTGACCTGCTGGGCCGGCTGTCCGGCGGCGAGATGAACGCCCTGGTGCGGACCACGGTGGCATTTACCCAAATGGAGGGCAGTTCTGCCCGGAATGTGCTGCCTACCGAGGCAAAGATGGTGGCCAATATGCGGCTGAATCCCCAGGATACGGTGGAATCGGCGCTGGAATATCTGCGCAAGACCGTGGGGGATGAGGCGGTGGAGGTCACGGCTCTGGAAAGCCACGAGCCCAGCCCCATCTCCGAAGTGGATTGCCCGGCCTGGGACAAGGTGGCATCCGCTGTCAGCCAGACCTGGCCCGGCTGCATCGTGACCCCTTACCTCATGGTGCAGTGCGCCGATGCCCGGCATTATCGGGACTTGAGTAACCATGTGTATCGGTTCTCTGCCATGGCCATGACCCCGGAGGAGCGGGCATCGGTCCACGGCAACAACGAACGGATCAAGGTTGAAAATATCGTAAAGGCTGCCGAATTCTATGCCCGGCTGCTGAAAATGTGCTGAAAAAACCACCCTGCAGAACGGAATTTCTGCAGGGTGGAAATTTTTATGGAATTATCCCAGGACTGTGCCGTCGGGTTTGAACAGGGGCAGCTTTTCCAGGTAGATCAGATCTTCCCGATCCTGGGCGTCGCCTTCGGCCAGGATGGCCATCCGGCCGCAGATGATGCCGCCGGCCTGCTCTACCAGCGCTTCCAGGGCCCGCAGGCTCTCGCCGGTGGAGATCACATCGTCCACCAGCAGGATCTTCTTGCCCTTCATCAGCGCGGCGTCCGCACCGTCTAAGTACAGACGCTGTTCCTTGGCGGTGGTGATGGAGTTGACGGTAACGCTGAAGATGTCCCGCATATACAGCTTGGGGCCTTTCCGGGCCAGGATGTACTTCCGGTCGCCGGCCTGGCGGGCCATTTCGTGGGCCAGAGGAATACCCTTGGCTTCGGCGGTAATGATATAGTCGTATTCCGGAGCCAGGGCCAGCAGTTCCCGGGCACAGGCCACGGTCAGTTCCTGGTCGCCGAAAATCACGAAACCGGCGATGGACAGATTCTCATTCAGGGGGCAAATGGGCAGATCCCGCTCCAGCCCGGCGATGGTCATACGATGAAACATAGGAAAAATCTCCTTTATTTGTAATGTACTTCTATTATAAATAAATTAGGGGATAAAAGTCAATAGATAGACGAAAAAATGGAAAACCGGCAAAGAAACGGTAAAAAACAATTGACAGAAAGTGTGATACCGTGATAAACTAAATAAGTTGAGGGAGTAGCAAGTGCGATCAGCATAGCATGTCAACATTCCCGGCAGGATCTGCCTGGCATGCTTTAAATTGCGAGACTCATGGCTGCGGCAGCGGTGCGTGGGTTGTTTTTGCCCGAGTGCGGTTTGCGGCACCGGGCATTTTGTTTACATTAAAAAAGGAGCGATACATTATGGAAATTTTATGGTCGGTTTTGTTGTTTGCGGTAGGTTTAGTGCTGCTGATCAAGGGCGGCGACTGGTTCGTGGATGGTGCCACGGGCATTGCCAAGCGGTTCCATCTGCCCGATATTGTGGTGGGCGCCACCGTGGTGTCCATCGGCACCACACTGCCTGAAGTGATGGTGTCTACCACCGGCGCGCTGGCCGGTTCCGGTGCCATGGCATACGGCAATGCCATCGGTTCCATCATTTGCAATACCGCTTTGATCGCGGCCATTTCCATTACCTGCAACCCCGGCCCTGTGAATGTGAAGTCCATGAAGATGCCTGTCATTTTCTTCTTCTGCTCCGCGGCGCTGTATTGCGTTGCATCCTACTTCCTGGGCACATTCCCCCGCTGGATGGGATTTTTGATGCTGACGATCTTCGTGGGCTACATGCTGCTGACGGTCCGCAACGGCCTGAAGAATCCCGATGCTGTGGCGGAAGAAGAGGAAGAAGCAGAAAGCAAGCCCAAGAAGCTGTGGCAGGAACTGCTGCTGCTGGTTGCCGGTGCTGCTGTGATCGCCGTGGGTGCAGACCTGCTGGTGGACCATGGCCAGATCCTGGCCCGGGCGATGGGCGTTCCCGAGACCGTGGTGGCGCTGCTGTTCGTGGCGCTGGGTACTTCTCTGCCTGAACTGGTTACCACCATCACTTCCCTGAAGAAGGGCCGTGCTTCTCTGGGCGTGGGCAATGTCATCGGTGCCAATGTGTTTAATCTGGTGCTGGTGTCCGGCGTGGCGGTGTCCCTGGCTCCCTTTGATGTCCCTTGCGAGAATACACTGCTGAATACCGGCCTGAATATGTCCCTGGTGCTGGAGATTCCGGTGATGCTGGGCGTGATGCTTCTGATGACTGTTCCTGCGCTGGCCAGCAAGAAGCTGAGCCGTTGGCAGGGCATTGCGCTGCTGTGCATTTATGCGGCTTTCTGCGTGTGCCAGTTTGTTCTGTAATGAAAGCAACCACACAAAGACCCGACAGGTGTTGCCTGTCGGGTCTTTTTTGCGTTGGTGGTACCAAAGGCAACCCCCGGCTCTGCCGGGGGACAAAAAATAGCTTACAGCGAGGAGTAAAGTAGACAAGAAAAAAGCTCCCCATTATAGTAGAAGTGGTTTGCCGACCACACAACTACCATAATGAGGAGGTC
>JAZNNP010000002.1:0-60439 GCA_045580365.1 Faecousia sp. | reverse complement strand
GGGGATCAGCAAATGGGGAATGCCATTGTAGATGCCCAGTTCCACCATCTTGGGGTCCACCATGATCAGCTTCACATCATCGGGGCTGGCCTTATACAGCAGGGAAATAATGATGGAGTTCATGCACACAGACTTACCGGAGCCAGTGGTACCGGCAATGAGCATATGGGGCATCTTGGCAATGTTGCCGATGATGCAGGTTCCGCCGATGTCCTTGCCCACCGCGAAGGTGGACAGGCCCTTGGAGGAATTGAATTCATTGGAGTCGATGACCTCCCGGAGGGAGACCATGGTAACAGCCCGGTTGGGCACCTCGATGCCCACCACACTGATCTTGCCGGGAATGGCCGCGATGCGGACGCCGGAAGCTCCCAGGCTCAGGGCGATATCGTCGGCACAGTTGGTCAGCTTGCTGGGCTTCACACCCTTTTCCAGCTCCACTTCATACCGGGTGACGCTGGGGCCCCGGGTCACATTGACGATATGGGCCTCGATCTTAAAGCTCTCCAGGGTCTCGTTCAGGCGGCGGGTATTCTCCCGCATTTCGGTAGTGCCGTCGGTGGTTGCCCGGCTGGCATTGGTCAGCAAGTCCAGCGGCGGGAAGCAATACTGCACCTTCGGCTGGGTTTCATTTTCCGCGATCTGCGCGGCCACCTCTGCAGCGGACAATGCCGCATCCTTGGCGGTGACCTTCTCCACGGCAGGGGCAGGCGCAGGAGCTGCAACCGGGACAGACTCTTCCAGAACCGGCCCATCGGGGATCAGATCATTCGGCTCCAGAGGGGGCATATCCAGGGGTACACGCTCCGCAGGAGCAGGCGTTTCAACGGGCGGCTTATTCTCATGAGTCAGGATGATGTCGATGTTGTCATCCTCGGTCACGGGATTCTCGGCGGCAGCCACGGGGCTTTCCACATCGCCGTCGATCTGACGCATCAATTCGGAGGCACGTGTCTGGGGCTTCTTGGCCTTCCGGGCATTTTCAAGCTCTTCAGCCGCTTCCAGCTCTTCCCGCTCGGCGCGGCGCTGACGGCGCTGCTCCATATGCTCGATCCGCTTGGTGGCAATATGATTGACCACAACGGCGGCAGGCTCTTCCCGGATCTCCTGCTCTTCATCCTCCCAATCCGCTCTGGGACGGTTCTGTACCGCGCGGATGATGCTGGCGATGGTGATATTGAATGCGGTCAGCAGCAGCAAGATCGCAGCAACCACGAACATCACCAAGGTGATCCAGAACCCCAACAGACTGTCCAGCAGCAGCGCAAGGCCACCGCAGATCAGACCGGCAGAAGTACCTGCCGCACCGCTGCTAAAGAGTGCTGTGACCACGGCAAAACCTTCCGGCAGGTTCACATCCAAGAACAGCTGGGAAATGCAGCCGCACAGCAGCACGAAGATGATAAGGCTGACACTGCGCAGGATCACCGGCTTTTTGCCGCTGAAGGCCTGGATGATGAATAAGTACAGCAAACCGGGAATGGCCACATAGAATGCCGTCTGACCGATCAAGCCCTGAACAAAGGTCAAAAACCAGCTGATCAGCGCACCTTCCGGCTGCAGTGCCATCACCAGGAACACTAAAAACAAGCCCAGGCAGATCACAGAGGTGACCAATCTGGTCGGGATCTGGACACGGGTTTCCTCTTCCTTGGCTTTCGCGGTGGAGCGGGGATTTGTGGTTGTGGATTTTTTAGCGGCTTTTCCGGAGGCCACCTTTTGGGCCTGGGATTTCTTTTTTGTATCAGCCATTGCAGAATCCTCCCATCAGATCAAGTAAAGTAACAATGTAAACAGGGCAGCGCCCCAGCAGTAGTAGGCAAAGCCGGAGTAGCCGGCTTTATATGCCAAAAAACGCAGAAAATAGATGCCAAGATACCCGGCGCCAAAGGCTGCGACCAATACCGTGATGCCGCACAGCACCAGCATACCGGACCAGGCGGTGGCTGCAACAGCTCCGAAAAGCTGGATGACCGTCACCACCACGAGAGCCGGAATGCTGATCAGCAGGGCCAGATCTGCCGCGTAGCGGCGGTCCGTGCCGCGGATCCGGGCAATGGAAATGGCAGCGCCGATCCTGGAAATGCCGGGGATCATGCCCATACCGGCTGCCAGGCCGATGAGCAGCGCATCCAGGCTGGATAAGGACCGGGCGCTTTTGTTCGCGCCGGTCATGTAAGGAGGCAGGAATAGAATGATGCCATTGACTGCCATAAAGCCCGCCAGGATCCACAGCCGTTCGTACAGGTTATACACCAGGCTGTAGCCGATGAATACCACCAGAGTGGTCAGGGCCGCCATGCGCAGCACCCGGTTCTCCATCAGCGCATTCACATCCGGCGGACGGCGGCGACGGCTTCTGGGGATGGATGCGATCTTCTGCTCCCGGCGCAGCCGCAACAGCGTTGGCACGCTTACCAGCAGGAGCGCAGCCAGGCAGCCCAGGCTGGCGCAGAATTGCAAAAACGGCAACTGCTCCGCGCCAAAAAGTTTCAGCAAAATGGCCTGGTGGGCTACGGAGGAAACAGGCAGAAACTCCGTCAAGCCGGAAATCAGGCCGTAGATCAGGCTTTCCAGCCAGCTCAGTTTCATGCAGTCTCCTCCTTCCAATACGAATTCACTTTATAATAACATATTTCTTTCCAAATTTCCACCCCGGTTTATAATTTTTTCAACTTTTGTTCATCAATCATTTCATGCAATGCGGTCAAAGCATCATTCAAACCGCCCAGTTCGTCGATCAGACCGGAGGACACTGCTTCCTTGCCGTAGAGGATGGTGCCCACATCGGTGGCCATCTCTCCCGTGGCCATCATATAGCCCTCAAATTTCTTACGGGTGATCCGGGAATTGGTGGTGACAAAATCGGCGATCTGCTCCTGGATCCGCTGAAAATAGCGGAATGTCTGGGGCGCGCCCACCACCAGACCGGTCATCCGAACCGGGTGAACGGTCATGCTGGCAGTGGGGGTAATGAAGGACCGCTTGGTGCATACGGCCAGCGGAATACCGATGGAGTGACCACCCCCCAGAACCAGGGATACGGTGGGTTTTTTCATGCCGGCGATCATCTCCGCAATGGCAAGGCCGGCCTCGATATCGCCGCCCACTGTGTTCAGCAGCAACAGCAGGCCGTCGATGTCATCGCTTTCTTCCAAGCCGGCAAGGAGGGGTAAAACATGCTCATATTTGGTGGTCTTCACCGTTTCCGGGGCGATCATGTGGCCCTCCACTTGTCCGATGATGGTCAGGGTATAGATATTCCCCTTTTGGGACTTTGTCAAATCTGATCCCAGTTCCTTGATCTGCTCCTGTTCCTGTTTTTTCATATCCGCGTCATGCATTTCCATAAGCGGCCTCCTTTTTTATTTCTAGGATGTCTCTTTCGGAAATAAAAAATACCAAAACCTCTTGCATACGGTTAGCGTTTGATATATAATGGCGTGGAAAGTTCGAAACTTTGATGGTTTTAGTCTTTGAACATAGAAAGGAATCAGATCATGCATTACACTTACACTACCAAGGGCACTTGCTCCCGGGAGATCAGCTTTGATATCGTGGACGGCAAGGTCCACAATGTCCAGTATCTGGGCGGCTGCAACGGCAACCTGAAGGGCATCGGCGCTCTGGTTGAAGGCATGGATGTGGACGAGGTCATCGCCCGTCTGGAAGGTACCACCTGCGGCGGAAAGCCTACCTCCTGCCCCGATCAGCTGGCTACCGCTCTGAAGCAGACCAAGGCTTGATCATGACGAGATCCCACAGCTTTGCGGCTGTGGGATCTCTTTTGTTATTAGTTTTTGCGTTTCCTAAGAATAATCAATACCAAGACCAATGCAACGACCAGAATCACGCCGCAGGCAGCGTAGATGGGCCAGGTTTCGGGCTCATCGGGTGTCTGCATTTGTGCAGTTCCATGAACCAACGCAAAAACGGAGAAATGATTGGTTGTAAACGTAACGCAGCCATCGGACAACACCATTTCCATCTCCTGCAGGGTGCCGTCATCACTCACACAGTACACTTTATAGTCTTCCACCAATGTGCCGTCCTTCGGTACAAAGGGGAAACGAACCGTGGCCGTTCCCGCAAGTTCATGGATCTGATGATCTATGGAGCGGATATTGATAGCATATAGCTTTTCTACGCCTGTAGAAGCCAGCGCAGCATGCTGCCGGGGAGTGAGGTTTTCCGTTTCAATAGACACCAGTTCCACCGTCACTGTACCCGTTGGCGACTGTTCATATACCGTGCGGGCCGCGTCGCTGTCCAGCGTCAGCACCGCATCGCCAATGGCAATCTCCACAGGAATGAAACTGTTGGCAACTACCTCCCACAAGAACGCGTCTGTTGTAAGGGCATTGCAGTTCGTGTCAGCTGCCAGTTCCAATTTTCCAAGTTCATTGATCTGGGCAAGGATTACTTCCATCTCCGATTCATCCACGATGTCCTCAGTGATGTCCAGCGGCGGCATCGTCGCGATGGGCGCATCGTTGCCTTCGGGGTCGGTTTGCTGGGGATCTCCTGTTTCCGTGTTTTCCTTCCCAAACTTTGTAGGCCGGGAAATATCCTTTTCGTAAGACGCATGGTAGCCAAAAGTGTCTTGGAGGCGACGCTCGATCATCACAAGCTTGCCATCCTCCCACACGAATCCATCCTGCAGAAGTTGTTCCACCATTGCAGGATCATCCTCGGCTCCACTAGGTGCCTTCATCCTGAAATTAAAATAAACATAGCAATAAACGGTTGCAACACCCTCTTGGTGATTGGTCACAACGCCGTTCTCATCCACAGAAGTGACTTCCGGATTATCGCTTTCCCATACCAGTTCCACCCGGGGGTCATTTTTCATTTCCTCATATCCATAAGGAAGAAGCACTTGACCTGTGTAACCGGATCGGATCGTGAGCCAACCCCACTGGATCCGGCAATCGTCCAGGGGGATGATCATCCTGTAACCATTAAAATGGGGTTCATCATCGTAGTTTAGTAAAACATCATAGGCGCGGATACCGTTTTCACGAGCATATTCACGGCCCAGAACATAAAATTTCCAATTCTCCCCCACGACTTCCTGTAAGCCGTAAGCAAACCAACCTTTGGTAAACATTTCACCTGGGATCATCTCGTCCATCCGCTCCGGTTCATCCACATAGGACTGCCCATTATTTTCCTGGAAGAGGGTGACATTCAAGTTCAGCTTTAGGTTGATCAGATGGCCGGAATTTACGAAATCCGTTGAGGGTTTTCCGTCACCGTAAAGCATAAATCGGCCATCAACATAAGCATATACCGAATCCGGGTGACGATAAGCGGGCTGATTGTTACTGTCGTAGACAGGCGTAATGCCTTCGACGGTATCCAGGAAATAGTCCTGGGCGATCATGTCTTTATCTGTATACGGGTGAACGCCCCACACCGGATCGTACAGTAGCCATTCCCCATCCAGATAGACGAAGCACCAGGCGTGACCGACCATGGTATTATGCACATCCTGGACGGTCATGGTGGTCATATCTCCTTTGATACCGTCGCCCCAAACTGCCGGTATACCGACGGATCGGCACAGATCCTGCATTAGCATGGCCTGGCTCAAACAATTGCCGATCCCATCGTAAAGGGTATCATAGGAATACACGGCATTACAGTTTTCGTCGTAATCAATGTTTTCCACGATCCAGGTGATGATGGCATCCGCCTTTTCCCGATCCGTGGCACAGCCTTCAACGAGGGAATTGGCGTGCTCGGCCATAATCCGCCAATCTTCTGGAAAACCGTAGTTCATCTGAAGACCCATTTCGGGGTATTTTTCAATATAGATCTCGTTCAGATAACGAAAATGGTTTTCAACCATCAAAGGTGTATGTTCAATGCAAACATCGCTTTCTTCCACAGCTTGCACGGGCGTGGTTGCAGGGATCAGCAGAAGCATCAAGCAAAACACCAAAACAACGGCTGTTAGTCTATGCAGTTTCATAGAGATACCTCCAAATTCTTTCTAAACCAGTTTCATTATAGAACAATTTAACGGCCGCCGCAAGGGTCATTTTACAAGGTACAGAAAAACGGGAGAAACAGCATGCTTACACTGTTTCTCCCGAAAGCTATTATTCACTTTCCGTTTTGCAGATGTAGCGGTAATAGAGGATGCCGGCGGCGCTGATCAGCAGGGTCACCGCCAGGGTGATGCCGGAAAGCAGATAATTTTCCTCCCCTGCCGCCGCGCCGGTCAGCGTAGAAGTGACCAAAGACGGCAGTCTGCCGATGGCTACGATGGCCAGCCACTCGAAAGTCGTCAGCTTGGTCAGTCCGGCGAAATAACTGAGCATATCCTTGGGCGTGCCGGGAATGATCATCAAAATAAAGGAAATAATTTTGGTTTTCTTGGGATTTTGGAGGAATTTGATCTCTTCGAGCTTCTTTTTATCGAAAAAGACTTCCACCAGTTTCATGCCAAACCGGCGGACCAGGGCAAAAACGATCCAACTGCCGACCATGAATCCGGCCAGGGATAAAAATGTACCCTCCCAGAAGCCGAATGCGTAGCCTGCCACCAATTCGATGGGTTCACCGGGGATGAACGCCACCAGGACCTGGAGGATCACCATGCCCAGAAATGCGACCCTGCCCCAAATGCCGGCAGAATCTACCCACAGACGGAACTGCTCCGGGTCTTCTGCGAATTCGATAATTGGACCGCCCACAAAGATGGTGATCAGCACCATGAAGGCAATAAAGACCAGGATGGCCAAAAGCCAGACAATTTTCTTATGTTTCTCCGTCATTTTTCCTCACCTCTTGACCTCATTCTACCATAAGTTCCGAAAAAAGATAGTAAAAATTTCCTTAATTTAATGATGAAAGCCCACGGATCTCCGTGGGCTTTTCTCTGTTTATTGGGGAATATTGGTATTTTTGCGGAAGATCCGGGAAAAGATGCTCCGCCGAGGCATATTGGGGGCATCAAAGTCCTTCGGATCCAAGACCCACGGAAGGGTAATGTCGCCGACAAGCAAGGTAAAGCAGGGTTTTCCCTCCAGCAACCCCTCCGAGGGCTGTGCCGTAACGGTCACATTTCCGGCGGACATGGGCGTTTTTCCATACTCCAGGATGATGCCGAAGACATGATACTGAGGATCATAATCGACACGATCCAGCGTATATTCGACAGGCGACATCCGGTCCGGAGCGTCCCAAAACAGGCCAAAACGGGCCAAAAACGGCCCTAAACGGGGACAAAATGTACCCAAAGCGGCGTAAAAATTTTGGCAGTTTTTGCAGGAACAATGCTCTGCCGACTCCAACGCCGAGCGGTTTTTGGTTGCCTCCACATCCACATCAAAGACCCAACCGTCGATCTGCAACAGCATGGATCATTCCCCTGCCGCCTGGAGGATCAGACGGATGAGGTCGTCCCGGCCGTTGCCCTTCTCCGCAGAGAAGGGGATCACCGGTGTGCCCTCCGGCAACTCCAGGTCCTGCCGGATGGTCTCCAAATTGGGAACAAGTTCGCTCTTTTTCAGCTTGTCCATCTTATTGGCCACCACCACAAAGGGGCAGCCGCTCTGGATGAACCACTGCGCCATGGTGATATCATTATTCGTAGGCGGATGGCGATAGTCCACGATCAGCACGCCCAGGTCGATACGGCCGGCGGCAAAATAATCATCCATCAGCCGGCTCCACCGGTCCTTTTCCGCCTGGGAGACCTTGGCAAAGCCATAGCCGGGCAGGTCCACGAAGTAGCACTTGCTGTCCACGGTAAAGTAGTTGACATGGATGGTCTTTCCGGGCTTTTCGCCCACCCGGGCAAAGTTTTTCCGCTGGAGGATCCGGTTGATGACGGAGGATTTGCCCACATTGGACTTGCCTGCGAAGGCGATCTCCGGCAGGCGGTTCTTGGGAAAATCCTTGGGCGATGCCGCGGAGATCAGGAATTCTACTTTCTGAAAATTCATAATACACCTCACTGCCGCAACTGGGGCTTCCGGGTCTGATTCTTCACAGGGATCTCACCCAGGATGGCCGGCAGAGGCTCACCGGGGCGATTTAAGGCAGTTTCCAGGACGGTATCCACCGTTTCCGCCAGGACGAACTGCAGGGCACTGCGGACGGTCTGGTCGATGTCAGCCAGGTCTTTCTCGTTCGCCTTGGGGATAATGACCGTATGTACGCCATGACGCAGGGCGGCCATGGTCTTTTCCTTCAGACCGCCGATGGGCAGGACTCTGCCCCGGATGGAGATCTCGCCGGTCATGGCCACATCCCGCCGCACCGTTGCGCCGGTGAGGGCGGAAACCAGGGCGGTGCAGACCGTGACACCGGCAGACGGGCCATCCTTGGGCACTGCGCCTTCCGGGAAGTGGATATGGATGTCCTTGGTCTTGTAAAAATCAGAAGGAACAGCCAGCTTGGCGGCATTGGCCCGGATGTAGCTCACGGCTGCGTGGGCAGATTCTTTCATTACATCGCCCAGGTTGCCGGTCAGCTCCAGTTTGCCACTGCCGTCCATGACATTGACTTCCACTTCCAGCACTTCGCCGCCAACGGAGGTCCAGGCCAGGCCCGTGACAAGACCCACCTGGTCTGTACCGGGAATCTGATCCGGCAGGTACTTCCGGACGCCCAGGTACTGCTCCAAATTGTCATCGGTGACCGTGATACGCTTAATGTCCCCTTCCAGAAGCTCCATGGCAGCCTTTCTGCAGATCTCGGTAAAGCACCGCTCCAGATTACGGACACCGGATTCCCGGGTGTAGCAGGAGATGATCTGGCGGATGCCAGTATCGGTGAAGCGAAGCTGGCTCTTTTTAAGGCCGTGCTTTTTCACCTGCTTGGGGATCAGATGATCCTTGGCGATCATCAATTTCTCTTCATCGGTATAAGAACCGATCTCAATGACCTCCATCCGGTCCAGCAAGGGTCTGGGGACGGTATCAAGGGTATTGGCGGTGGTGATGAACAGGACCTGGCTCAAATCGAAGGGGATCTCCAGATAATGATCCCGGTAAGTCTTATTCTGCTCCGCATCCAGCACTTCAAGCAATGCGGCACTGGGGTCGCCCCGGTGATCTTTACCCAGCTTATCGATCTCGTCCAGGAGCAAAATGGGGTTACAGCTGCCGGCCTGGGTCATGGCTGCCATGATCCGGCCGGGCATAGCGCCGATGTACGTCTTCCGGTGGCCGCGGATCTCCGCCTCGTCATGGACGCCGCCCAGAGCGATGCGGGCCAGTTTCCGGTTCAAACTCCGGGCAATGGAATAGGCAATGGAAGTTTTACCCACGCCGGGAGGGCCCACCAGGCACAGGATCTGGGGCGGCATTTCCGGGGCCATCTGCCGGACGGCAATGGTCTCCAGGATCCGCTGCTTTACCTTTTCCAGGCCGAAATGGTCCTTATCCAGGATCTTTCGGGCAGCTTCCACATCCACCCGTTCTTTGGTGGTGATGCCCCAGGGCAATTCCAGGAGCACATCGATGTAATTGCGCAGAACGGCGGCTTCTGCAGAGCCGAAAGGCTGCTTTTTCAGCCGTTCCAGGTCTTTCAGGACCTTCTTTTCACTTTCCGGGTCCAGTTTCAGACGGCGGATCTGCTCTTCAAAGACTGCATACTCGGCAGCGTCGTCATCGCCCAGCTCCTCCTGGATCACCTTCATCTGCTCCCGCAGATAGTACTCCCGGTGGTGCCGGTCCATGACGACCCGGGTCTTATCCTGGATCTCCGATTCGATGGATTGCAGTTCGATCTCCTGCTGCAGCAGCCGCAGGGCGGTTTCCAGCCGCTTGACGGGATTCATCTGGCACAGAAGCCGGGCCTTATCCACAAAGTCAAAACCGGAATTCTGGGCGATGCTGTCGGCCACAAAGCCGCTGTCAGAGGAAGCCAGGATCCGCAGCTGCACAGCCTGGCCGGGATACTCGGACTGGTCCAAATAGGCGGCATAGAGGGACGCCGCTTCCCGGCGCATGGCCCGGGCATGGAGGGTGTCGGTCAGCTCCGTTTCGGGAACAGACATGACCATACCGGAAAGGTACGGCTCGTTTTTGGTCAGTTCATGGATCCGGGCACGGCACAGACCCGTGACCAGGACCCGGATGGTCTCCCCTTGGGGACGCAGGATCTGCTTGACCTTGGCAACAGTGCCGATGGGGTACAGATCGTCCTGGCCGGGGTCATCCACGGTGATATCCCGCTGGGGGATCAGCAGCAGGGTCTGGTCATTTTTCATGGCCTCTTCCAATGCAAGGATGGACTTTTTACGGCCCACCTCGAAATGGACCGTCTGGTCCGGGAAGACAGCCAGGCCCCGCAGGGCCAAAACCGGCATGATGCCGGCAGTAATGGTTTCGCTCATGGGTTTCTCCTTTTCTCTAAAGGACAAAGAAGGGGGTACGGATACCCCCTTCCCTATTTTACTTTGCGCCCAGTTGCGTTCTGGGGTTGGCGGGATCCCGGATGATGGTGGGTTCGCCGCCGGAAACGCAGGCAGGGGTGATGATGACTTTGCGGATGGTTAGATCCGAGGGGATCTCGAACATGATCCGGGTCATCATGCTTTCCATAACGCTGCGCAGGCCGCGGGCACCGATCTTCCGGTCCAGGGCCTTCTGGGCCACCTGCTGCAATGCGTCATTCTGGACTTCCAGCTCCACATTGTCCAGGGCCAGCAGCGCCACATACTGCTTGATGAGGGCGTTCTTGGGCTCGATGAGGATACGGACCAGGTCATCAATGGTCAGGCTCTTCAGAGAGGTGATCACCGGCATACGGCCCACCAGCTCGGGAATGATGCCGAACTTCAGCAGGTCATCGGGCTCCACCTGGGCAAAGAGTTTGCCCACATCCCGGGTCTGCTTGCTTTCCACATTGGCACCGAAGCCAATGCTGGACTTTTCGGTGCGGCTTTCGATGATCTTATCCAGGCCGTCGAATGCGCCGCCGCAGATGAAGAGGATATTGGTGGTGTCGATATGGATCATTTCCTGCTGGGGATGCTTGCGGCCGCCCTGGGGCGGTACGCTGGCAACGGTGCCTTCCAGGATCTTCAGCAGAGCCTGCTGGACACCTTCGCCGGAGACATCCCGGGTGATGGAGGTATTCTCGCTCTTGCGGGCGATCTTATCCATCTCATCGATATAGATGATGCCGTGCTGGGCACGGTCCACATCAAAATCTGCCGCCTGGAGCAGCCGCAGGAGAATATTCTCCACATCGTCGCCCACATAGCCAGCCTCCGTCAAGGTGGTGGCATCGGCAATGGCAAAGGGCACATTCAGGATCTTGGCCAGAGTCTGGGCAAAGAGGGTCTTGCCGGAACCCGTGGGGCCAATGAGGAGAATGTTGCTCTTCTGCAGCTCCACTTCGGAGTCTGCTGCCAGGAATATACGCTTATAGTGGTTATACACCGCAACAGAAAGGGCGATCTTCGCCTCTTCCTGGCCGATGATATAGTGATCCATGAAGGTCTTGATCTCCATGGGGGTGGGCAGACGCTCAGGCATATCCTCCGCAGACTGCTGGTGCAGGTCCTCAAACAGCAGATCGCTGCAGGCCAGGACACAATCGCTGCAGATATACACGCCGGGGCCGGCTACCATCCGAACGCCCTGGGTCTCTCCCTTTCCACAAAAGGAACAGCGGATCGTATGATCTTCTCTTTTCGCCATTGGGCCGATACCGCCTTTCTAAAGAATCAATGACGCTGTACGATCTGATCCACCAGGCCGAATTCCCTGGCTTCTTCAGCGGTCATAAAGTTATCGCGCTCGCAAGCGGCCGTGACAGTGGCCAGATCTTTGCCGGTGTTTTCCGCCAGGATCTGATTCATCCGATCCTTGATGGTCTGCAGGCGCTTCATGTGGATAGCCATATCGGTGATCTGACCCTGGGTACCGGCGCTGGGCTGGTGGATCATGATCTCCGCATTGGGCAGCGCCATACGCTTGCCCTTGGTGCCTGCGGCCAGCAGGAATGCGCCCATGGAAGCGGCCATGCCCACGCAGATGGTAGCAACATCGCACTTGATGTACTGCATGGTGTCATAAATGGCCATACCGGCGGTGACAGAGCCACCGGGGCTGTTGATATAGAACTGGATATCCTTATCGGGGTCCTGGGCTTCCAGATACAGAAGCTGGGCAACGATCAAAGAAGCGGTGGTATCGTTGACCTCTTCGGACAGGAAAATGATGCGATCATTCAGCAGACGGGAAAAAATATCATAGCTGCGCTCTCCGCGGCTGGTCTGCTCAACGACATAAGGTACAAAACTCATGGTCAGATCTCCTTTCTGGGTTACAAAACATTCTAACCAACGAAATGGAAGGTTATTCCTTTTAGTGACATGTCCCTGCTCCAATACTTAGTGCATTAAAGTGGAGACTTCTCGCTCGATAGTAGCAACCTACTAAGCGTAAACGAGCTATCCCCGTGTATCCCACGGTTCTAAAAATTACTTTATCATATCATTGCTAAGCCCGCTTTTCTGATGTTAATTGCTGCATTATAATCTCTATCTAGCATACAACCGCAAGAAGGACAAGACCACTTTCGATCACTCAGTGAAAGCTCTTCGTTAATGAAACCACAGTATTGGCACAACTTGGATGATGGATACCATTTGTCTATCGTGATAAGCATCTTTCCTCGTTCTGTCAGCTTATATTTTAGCATTGCACGAAACTGTCCAAAACCGTTATCGTATGTAGCTTTAGAAAGATTTAATCGTTGGGACATGTTCTTGAGGTTGATGTCTTCTACACATACAATATCCCAATTATCCGCAATCATACGACTCTCTTTATGCTGCCAATCTTTCCGTTGATTTTGGATCTTCACATGAATCTTTGCCAGCTTCTTCATCTGCTTTTGATAGTTGGCGCTTCCACGAACCATCTTTGATAGCTTTCTCTGTTCTCTTGCAAGTAAAGCTTCTGCGTCACGAAAGTAATGCGGCATATCAGCAATACGTCCTTCACTATCCACATAAAAGTGAGGACTGCTATAGTCCAAGCCTAACGCTTTATTAGTATCTAAGGTTTGAACTGGAATTGCAGCCTCATATTGCGTGAGAATAGAAGCGTAAAACCTGCCATCTGCAGACACGCTAATAGTAACGCTTTTAATCCTACATTCATGTGGAATTTGGCGATGGAATCTAGCTTTTACCAATCCGACTTTAGGCAGTTTCAAAAAACTGCCAATTATGGCAATGTTGCCATTTATACAGTTTGTAGTATAGCTGTTCTTCTTTGATTTCTTACTGCGAAATTTTGGAAAACCTACGCGTTTATCCCGAAAGAAATTTCGATATGCTGCCTGTAACTGCAATTGCGCATTAAATAGAGCAATTGAATCAACCTCACACAACCACGGGAACTCTTTTTTGTAGGGAGTAGGAGAATTGAAAAGCATTTTTCCAGTCTTCTGGTAATGCATAATCTTATCAGCCAGCATGCGGTTGTAAATAAACCGAACACAGCCAAAAGTCTTAGAGAAAAGCGCCTTCTGCTCAGCATCAGGATATATACGATATTTATAGGCCTTAATCATATTTCTTACCACCTGAGATTAGAGTTCACTGGACCTATATTATATCACAAACCTAAGACTTTTGCAATCATTTGTTCTTGTATTTTGTTAAACAAAGGAAATAACAGTCAATTATTACCAATTGGTAAAATGTTGGGGGCGATGGCATACGATCGCCCCCAACGATTTTACGAATTACTCCTCGGTCTTGGGGGCAACAGCCACGGCGGACTCGGTGATGACCTTCACAGCCTTGCGGTTCTTCAGGCTGGCGGTGATCTCCTCGGCGGGGACCATTTCCTTGACCTTGGCCAGCTCCAGCTCATACTGGGCAGCCACGGCAGCATACTCGGCCTCGATCTCCTCGTCGGTGACGGTAATGCCTTCCACCTCGATGATCTTCTCCAGGGTCAGATTGATACGAGCCTGCTTCTCGGCACCGGGACGGAATGCATTGCGCATGGTGTTCAGGTCGCCGCCCATCATCTGGGCATACTGCTCCAGAGAGTAGCCGCTCATCTGCAGCTGGTAAGCGAAGCGCTCCATCTGGTTGTCCAGCTCAGCCTCGATCAGAGCCTTGGGCAGTTCCACCACGGTGTTCTCAGCGGCCTTCTCAACAGCGGCGTTCTCGAAAGCGGAGTTGATCTGCTTCTGGGCATTCTCCAGGGCCTTGGCGCGGATGTCAGCCTTCAGCTCTTCCAGAGTATCGAACTCGGAAACGTCCTTGGCGAACTCGTCATCCTGCTCGGGGACGTTGGTAGCGGTCAGCTTGTTCAGCTTGACATGGAACACAACAGCCTTGCCGGCCAGATCGGAAGCGTGGTAATCCTCGGGGAAGGTGACATTGATGTCCTTCTCCTCGCCGGGGTTCATGCCAACGACCTGCTCCTCGAAACCGGGAATGAACTGGCCGCTGCCCAGCTTCAGATCGAAGTTGTCGCCCTTGCCGCCGTCGAAGGGAACGCCATCCAGGAAGCCTTCAAAGTTGATGTTGGCGGTGTCGCCCAGCTGGGCTGCGCGGTCCACTTCCTCAGTGGAAGCAACGTTCTGAGCCATACGGTCCAGTTCCGCCTGGACCTGCTCATCGGTAACGACGGCTTCAGCCTTCTCCACTTCCAGGCCCTTGTACTGGCCCAGGGTGGCCTCAGGATAGACCTCGGTGGTCAGGGTCAGGGTGACGATATTGTCCTCGCTGATGTCCATATCGGTCAGGCTGGGACGGCCAATGGCCTTGACGCCCTGGTCGATGACAGCGAACTGATAAACTTCGGGGAAGATTTCTTCCAGGCCGTCTTCATAGAAGACATGAGCGCCGTACATGGACTCGATCATCTTCCGGGGGGCCTTGCCCTTACGGAAGCCGGGGATCATGATCTGCTTGCGGGCCTTCAGGTAAGCGGCGTTGACGCCCTTCTCCATCAGTTCCTTGTCGATCTCAACAACGATGGTTACCTCGTTGCCCTTCTTTTCAATGTTCTTAACATTCATTGGGATTTTACTCCTTCCAAATTTCCGGCTGGCCGTAGTCAGCCATTATATTAAAATTACAGCCGTAGTATTTTATCAAAGAAAAATGCAAATGTCCACTCTTTTTTCAATTTTTTCTAAAAATTACGGAATTTTCGGTCGGTTCTTTTCGGACGGGATAAAAAAAGAGATACAAGCGGGAAGAAACGGGCACTCTCCCCTGCTTTGTATCTCTTGATTTTCTGCATCACACAGCATCTGTGATCTTATAGGGCTTGAAATCCAGCTTGTCGGCGGCGATGAGTTTGTACTCTACCCCGTCCCAGATCCCTTCCATAGCCAGGCCGTGGCTGGGGCCGTGAAGGTGGCCATAGTAGCAGCAGCGGACACCGTAGCGCTCCAACAGGTCCAGGATCTCCCGGCATTCGTAGCCTCTGTACCGGGGCGGATAGTGCAAAAACACCAGCTTCGGAAGGTCGCCGGCGGACTTCAAGGATGCTTCCAGCCGCAGCAGCTCCCGGCGAAATACTTTTTCGTCATGTTCGCCGCTGCGCTCCTCTTCAAAGAACCAGCCGCGGGTACCGCAGAGGGCCACGCCGCCGTATTCATAATGGTTATTATTGAGGATGTACATATTCTCAAAGCCGTTATCCTGGCAAAATTTATAGAACTTGGTAGCCGTGCTCCACCAATAATCGTGATTGCCTTTGAGAATGATCTTCCGGCCGGGAATGGAATTGATGAAGGCAAAATCCTCTTTTGCCTGGCTCAGATCCAGAGCCCAGCTTAAGTCGCCGGCCAGGACGGTGGTATCCTCCGGGCCGATGACGGAAAGGCCCTGGCGAAGCTTGTCCATATAGCCGACCCAGTTGCCGCCGAATACATCCATGGGCTTGTCCGCCCCCAGGCACAGATGCAGATCTCCGATCACATACAGTGCCATAATTACCGCAGCAGCTCCTTTAATTGTTCTTTGCTGATATGCAGCGCACCGGCCACGACGGTGGCGTGATCCATAGGAGAGCGCTCTGCCAGCAGCAGGGCCCCCCGGGTCTGTCGGTGGTTTGCCCGGTAGTCCAGCAGGCCGCTGTAAGCCTTGGCGGTGCCGGGCTCCAGGATGTAGGAATTGGTGCTGTAAACATTGGGAATGGCTGCTTCAGTCCGGTCATCGCTGATAATGGAAGGCTGAACGCCCTTGCGAAGGATCTCCAGCATCACGGGGCTCAGCTCCCAGGAACTGCCTCGGGCGCACAGATCCCGGCAGCGCAGGACTTCATCCACGCCCAAAGTGGCGAAGATGAGCCGCTCCAGTTCCGGCATATTTTGCTCCATGCCCCGAACACGGCCCTTGATCAGCAATTCCCAGGCAGGGCTGCCCTCCTTGCAGGCGACGACGATATTGGCCACCGGCAGGCCCATCTGCCGGCCATACCAGACCGCCATGGGGCCGGTAAAATCACCGTCAGGCACGGCGATATCCACCGGCTCGGTCATGCCCTGGCGCCTAAATTCGCCGAAAATGGCAGTGAGGACCGCGATACGGATGGCGATCCGCAGCCAGGAAGTGACCGGTCTGGGGCTGCGGTTGATCCGGTCTGCCAGGATCAGCTCCAGCTTGTCATAGCTGCCTTCCAGATTCCGCCAGCACTCGGCCACAAAGACCTTCTGGCCCATGGAGGCCAGGCGCAGGGGGCATTTGCCGATGCAGAAATCCACATCCCAGGCCGTCAGTTTGCAGCCAAAGAACAGGTTCAGAACATCCGCAATGGTCTGGCCGAAGGACTGATCCTGCAGCGCCGTGATCTCCTCCGGGGAGAAAACGGGCATCTTATAAGGGACATAGCGGCCGCCGTCGGGGCCGTGATCCGAAGCAAGCGTGCGGGCCACGGTGAAGGCATCGTATTTTTCACGGGTGGTTAGGTACAGCATACATCCATCACTCCCAAAGCATTATTCCAGTAAATATTCATAAGGATCTTCTCATCCACGCCCCGCTCCAGAAGCCGCTGGGCCATGGCCGGGTAGCTCTGAACGCCCTCAAAGCCTTCGGGCAAGGTATCGCAGCCGTCCAGGTCGCCGCCCAGGGCAATATGCTTGCCGGCGGGGTCCAGCTCCAGGAAGTGGAGAATATGATCACAGATCGTATCCAGGTTGCAATTCTCACCCACAAAGGGCGCGCACTGGTTAAAGCCGGCCACGCCGCCGGTCTCACAGATGGCACGGAACATATCGTCCGTCAGATTGCGGCTGTTGCCGCAGACCGCCCGGCTGTTGGAGTGGCTGGCCACGATGGGCTTTTCCGTATGGCGGATAATGTCCCAGAATCCTTCGTCGCTGATGTGGCTCACATCCACGATCATGCCCACACGCTGGGCCTCCTTCATATACGCAACGCCCAGGTCCGTCAGACCGCCGCCGGTCTTATGGGAGCCGGTGAGGACATTCTGCTCGTTCCAGCCCAGGCTGGTCATCCGGAAGCCGGCGCTGTGCAAAAGCTGCAGCAGACCGGGCTCAAAGCCGAAGCCGGCAGGGCCTTCAATGGTCAAAATGGCGGACATCAAGCCGTTTTCCTGGTTTTTCCGCACATCATCGGCAGAAAAGGCCTGGCGGATCAGATCCCGGTTGGCCTCGATCTGGCCCATCATCACATCCAGCTCCGCCTGGAAGACGGTTTCCGGCGCGACCTGGTGCCACTGGCGCATAAAGGGTGTGGTAAAGCAGGCAAAGCACTGGGCATAGCCGGGCAGCTTCGCGGCCCGCTCCAGGTCGATATGCAGATCATTGCTGCGGAGTTTGCCGGGGGTGACCAGGTCTTTGCCCATGAGGCCTAAAGCCGTATCACAGTGCAGATCAAAAACAGGAAATTTCATTGGAATGCATCCTCCATGTGTTCTAACAAGGGTTTTTTCGTCAGTGGCCCCTCCGGGGCGTAGATCTCGATCACATCGAACCGGGGCTGCAGCTGGGTGGGATTTTCCGCAAGGTACATGGATGCGGTGATCCGGATGCGATCCTGCTTCCGGCGGTCCACATACTCTCTGGCGGCGGCAAAATCCGGCGTTTTGCGGAGCTTGACTTCCACAAAGACCAGGAATTTCCGGTCCTTGACGATGAGATCGATCTCCCCAAAGCGGCTGCGGTAGCCCTGGGCCACCAATTTGTAGTGCTTCTTACGCAGGTAGTCCGCGGCGAAAGCTTCGCCCCAGGCGCCGGCGATCTTACTTGTTCCCATAGAATTTCTTCAAAAAAGTCATGCGGTGGATGGGGCTGGGGCCCAGTTCCGTCAACGCGGCATAATGGGCCTTGGTGCCGTAGCCCTTATGGATCTCAAAGCCATAACCGGGGTATGTAAGGGCCATCTGCTCCATCAGATCATCACGGGTCACTTTTGCAAGGACGGACGCGGCGGCAATATTGGCGCTGAGGCTGTCGCCCTTGACAATGGTCTTGACGGGCAGGCCGAAATCCTTCTCCCGGTTGCCGTCGATGAGGGCAAATTCCGGCTTCACCTGCAAATCGGCCAGGGCCCGCTCCATGGCCAGGAAGGTGGCCTGGAGGATATTGATCTCGTCGATCTCCTCATGGCTGGCCATGCCGATGCCCCAGGCGATAGCCTGCTGCTGGATGATGGGCATCAACTCCCGGCGGCGCTTATCGGTGAGTTTCTTGCTGTCATTCAAGCCGGGGATCTCCAGATTGGGAGGCAGGATCACCGCGGCGGCGCACACCGGGCCCGCCAGCGGGCCGCGGCCGGCTTCGTCCACGCCGCAGACCAGCGTGATGCCCCGGTCAAAGAGCTCCTGCTCGTAAAGCCACATATTCACTTCACTCATCGGCAGGCACCTCCAATGTAAAGCGGCCCAGCTTACCGGCCCGGAATTCATCCACCAGGACCTTTGCCATCCGCTCGGTGTTCACTTCGCCGCCGGAAACCAGGTAGCCCCGCTTACGGCCGGCCATTTCCAGCAATTCATAACCGGGCGTCCCCTGCTCCGCTTCCAGCTTATAGCGTTCCTTCAGCGCATCGGGGTAGCGTTTATGGAGCAGACTGATGAGCCGGCAGGCCAGATCTTCCAGATCCAGGATGCCATCTTTCACCGCGCCGGTATAAGCCAGCATCATGCCCACTTCCGGATCTTCGAACTTGGGCCAGAGGATACCGGGGGTATCCAGGAGCAGCAGGCCGGCATCCACCGTGACCCACTGCTTGCCCCGGGTGACACCGGGACGGTTCTCCGCTTTTGCGCCCTTACGGCCGGAGATCTGATTGATGAGGGTAGATTTGCCCACGTTGGGGATGCCCACCACCATGACCCGCAGCGGGCGGTTCATGCCCCGGGCGGCGTCCCGCTGGAGTTTCTCCTTGCAGGCGGAACGGGCGGCAGGAGTAAAGTCGGCAATGCCTTTGCGGGTCTTGCAATCGGTGACCACTACACTCATGCCCTTGCTCTTGAAATACTGGGTCCAGATTTTGGTAGCATTGGGATCGGCCAGATCCATCCGGTTCAGCACGATGATCCGGGGCTTATTGCCGCAGATGGCATCGATGTCCGGGTTGCGGCTGGACATGGGGATCCGGGCATCCACGATCTCGCAGACCGCATCCACCTGCTTCAGATCAGCTTCGATCTGCCGGCGGGTCTTGGTCATATGGCCGGGATACCACTGAATATTCATTTGTTCGTCCATTACTTCACCACTCCGATCCGGGACCAATCTCTGTTTTCTTTGGGGTTGCCGTGGGCGTCTTCTCCGTTGGTGCCGGGCAGAAACAGAAATACCACCCTGCCGATGATCTCCTGCTCATCCACCAGGCCGATCTCCTTACTGCGGCTGTCACGGGATACATTGCGGTTATCGCCCATGACAAAGACGCAATCTTTGCCCACATAGACCGGGAACGTCATGCCTTCCTGGGTATTGGTGGGGGTATTGCAATAAGGTTCATCCAGGGCAACGCCGTCCACATAGACGATGCCTGCTTCAAAATCGATATCCACCAGCTGGCCTTCCGTGGCGATGACCCGCTTAACGATGGGCTCGCCGTTATCGAAGCTCTCCTTGCTGATGACCACGATATCGCCATACTCCGGCTGTTGATAAAAGGCGTTGCTCAGCACCAGCAGGTAATCGCCGTGGAGCAAGGTGCGGTTCATGGAGGTGCCGGACACCACCACCACCCGGAAAAACAGCAGTGTAATGAGGATCATGGCTGCCAGCAGATAAATGATGTCATGCAGATACATGAGGACGGTCTTTTGCCAGTTGTTCTTTTCCTTCTTGGGAAGTTCCGGGGTCTCTTCCTCTGCCGCAGGCTGTTCGTCAGGCTGGTCTGCGAGGACCTCGTTCAGCTCCTCCAGCTCCAGATCTTGATTTTCAGAATTTTCCAAATTCGGGTCACTCCTATAGAAAATGGGCATAAACCCACCAATAATCAATATACCATACCATTATAAACCAAAAGTGCATAAAAAAAAAGAGGGCAAAGCCCTCTTTTTTTCTTTTTTTGGATCAAACCTTTTCCTTGACCTTGGCAGCCTTGCCCATACGATCACGCAGATAGTACAGCTTGGCGCGACGGACCTTGCCCTGACGGACGGTCTCGATCATGGCCACATTGGGAGCGTGCAGGGGGAAAACCTTCTCGCAGCCCACGCCGTAGGAAATACGACGAACGGTGATGCTCTCGTTGATGCCGCCGTGCTTCTTGGCGATAACGGTGCCTTCGAACACCTGAATACGCTCACGGGAGCCTTCCTTGATGCGAACATGCACACGAACGGTGTCACCCACGCGAACTTCGGGGGTCTGCTCCTTCATGTACTGACTGTTCAGTGCCTTTACCAGATCCATAATTTACGTCCTCCTTAAATATTAGGCGTTCTTACGGCGCATTTGCCCGCAGCGGACTCACCTTGATTTCAGACCTGCAAGATTATAACATAGTATTTCCAGGAAATCAAGTGCTTTTTTCAATAATTTTCCGAAATTCAGCATCCTTTAGAATGAAAGAAGCAGCGAAGCAGCGTCGGAAAACTCCAACGCTGCTTCCAGTGTTTACTTAATCGCCGTCACAGTAGTGACAGGTATGGGCCTTGACTTCTTCGCCGCAATTGGGACAAATGACATCCTTCATATAACGACCGCAAGTGCCGCCTGTGCCATCGCCCTTCGGCTTTCCACAATCCGTGCAAGGATCCACGCCATCATCGCCATGCATCTGCTCCGGATCGAGCCAGATGGCGTAACGACCAGGGCGCAGTTCGTACTTCGCACCATGCCGACGCTCAGTGCCGGTGCTGCCATCTTCGTAGATGTAGATGATGGGAGAGACGCCATCCCAGGAGATGCCGGTCTCGGGATCTGCGTCCTGCACATAACGGCTCCAGGGATCATCCGGATCCTCAGTAGGCTTGGTTGCCGCATTGGGGTCTTCCATGCCCAGGTGCTTTTCCTTCACATAGCAGAAAGACTTTTCATGCAGAATCTTTACCCAGCCGTTCTTTTCACTGTCGGGAACTACATGGACCACATCGCCCTTGCGATAAATATGCACGGTTTTGTAATCCTCGCCGGGGCCGGTGCGGCCGGTAGTCTGTGCCTGCACATACATGGTAATGCAATCGTCTTCATCCGGCAGGGTCTCACCGGGATCCGTAGGCTGCTCGGTGGGTTCGGTGGGCTTCTCCGTTACCAGCAGAGTGCTGTTGGCGTAAACTTCCTGGCCCTTGTAGATCAGACGGCTCCAGCCGTGATCGCTGACCGCGACACGCTGAATGCTGTCCCCTTCCTTGATCTTGCCGATCAGCTTGGACTGTTCATCCGCCTCTTCATAGAGTCTGACAGTTTCCAGTGCGTAAACGGTTTCATTTACTTCCGTCCAAAACACATCGGGATCCGTGGCGGGTGCGGTCTCCATCGGGTCGGTGCCAATAACCGGCTCTGTAGGCTGACTTTCCACAGGAACAGAGGGGTCGATCACAGGCTCAGTGGATACCGGTACGCTTGCATCAGGGTCGGTTGCCAGCACATTGGGGCCGGTAGGTTCATCCATATCGGTAGGCCAGGTATCAACCGCAATGGTAGAGCTGGGCTCCGTAGGATTGACAGAGGACGGATCCGTATTTGTAATACCGGGACCGGAAGGACCCGTAGGATCCGTGGGGTTGGGAGTCTCCCCGCCGAACCGCCAGATCAGCGTCCCGACCAGGGCTGCCACGGCGACCAGGATGACCACCAGGGCAATAATCAGCATCTTCTTGTTCTTCATCATAGTTCATTCTCCTTTCGCTTTGTAGGCTTCACAGCAGGCTGTGGAGCAGTTCTTGCGTCCTTGTTACTGTCTATGTCTGCATCGTATCACGACTTTCGAAAAATTTGTAGTACCTAAATTGAAAAACAGACACCATTTTACAGGAAGCCCATTGCGAAAGGCGCAAAATCAAGAATGGAGCGGACAAGTTTTCAGCAAAAAGCAGCCCATCCGGAGTGGATGGGCCGCTTTGCGGATTCAATTATACGCCCAGCTTGGAGCGGCGGATGGTCTCGGCTTCGTCGCAGGTATTCTTCTCGGCGGTGTAGCCTGCCAGGGGCAGCAGCTTCTCGTGGATAGCATCCAGGATCCAGCTGGCCTGGGGGAAGAAGAACTCGTCGAACTCGAAGGGAGGCGTGATCCAGTTCTTGGCGCCGACCACCACGGGAGGCGCATCCAGATCGTCGAAGCACAGCTCGGTGATATTCCGGGCAACATCGTTCAGATAGCTGCCGCGGGCGCAGGCGTCGGACACCAGGATGACCTTGCCGGTCTTGCGGACGGACTCCAGGATCTTGGTGTAATCCAGGGGCACCAGAGAATGGATATTGATGACATCGGCTTCCAGGCCGTGCTTCTCGGACAGCTCCTTGGCGGCATCCATGGCACGGTACAGGGCAGCGCCAATGGTGAGGATGGTCACATCCTTACCGTCGCGGACCTTGTTGGTATCGCCGATCTCGATCTCATAACGCTCGGCTGGAACGCCGCCTTCGTGGAACTGCTCGCCCACGTCGTAGATCCGCTGGCTCTCGAAGAAGACCACGGGGTCGGTGCCGCGCAGGGCGGTCTCCATCAGGCCCTTGGCTTCCCAAGGCGTTGCGGGGAAGCAAACCTTCAGGCCGGGAATATGGGCGCACAGAGCGGTCCAGTCCTGGCTATGCTGCGCGCCATACTTGGAGCCGACGGAAACACGCAGCACCAGAGGCATCTTCAGAATGCCGGCGGACATGGCCTGCCACTTGGACATCTGGTTGAAGATCTCGTCACCGGCGCAGCCGATGAAGTCGGCATACATCAGTTCCACCAGGGCGCGGCCGCCGGACAGGGCGTAACCGACAGCGGTACCGACGATGGCAGCTTCGGCCAGGTTGGAGTTGAACAGACGGCAGTGAGGCAGAGCGTCCATCATGCCGCGGTAGACGGCGAATGCGCCGCCCCAGTCACGGCAGTCTTCGCCGTAAGCGATGAGGGTGGGATCCTCGTAGAAACGGTCCCAAATGACTTCGGAGATGCCGTCACGGAGGTTATAGAGCTTCATCTTGGAAACGGGCTTGCCGTTTGCATCGATGGGAGAACGCTCCTTGGACTTGATCTTCTTATAGCCTTCGGCCTCTTCCTTGGGCACGGTGAACTCGGGTTCCCGGTCATCCAGCTTGTCGACCTTCTGGTTGGAGAACATCAGACGCTCCACAACGGCGGGATCGCGGACGAAGTCGCAGTAGGGGCTGATCTGAGGATCGGCAGCGGCGCGGCAGATCATGGTCATACGCTCGGAAGTCTCACGCAGGATGGCATCGATGTCTTCCTGGGTGCAGATGCCGGCTTCGATCAGCTTGGCGGGATACACCACCAGGGGATCCACTTCCTTCCAGGCGTCGATCTCTTCCTTGGTGCGGTAAGCATTCTGGTCGGAGACGGAGTGGCCGGAGTAACGGTAAGTGATGGTCTCCATCATGACAGGGCCGTTGCCGGAGCGCAGGATCTGCAGATTCCGCTCCATGGCATCGATGACTGCCAGAGGATTGTAGCCGTCGACGGTGATGGCGTGCATCTGGGTGGGGCTGACACCGGAGCCGATGCGGCTCATCTCGCCCTGGCCCATGGTCTCGCCACGGGTCTGGTCGCCCATGCCGTAGGAGTTGTTGAAGATGTTGTACAGGATGGGCATGCCTTCCTTATGGCTCTCCCACAGGGTGTGGTACTGATCCATGGAGGCGAAGTTCAGCGCTTCCCAAACGGGGCCGCGGGACATGGAAGCGTCACCGATGTTACAGACGACGATACCCTTCTTCTCGTTGACCTTCTTAAACAGGGCAGCGCCGGTGGAGATGGTGGCAGAGCCGCCAACGATGGCATTGTTGGGATAAATGCCGAAGGGCAGGAAGAAGGCGTGCATGGAGCCGCCCATGCCCATGTGGAAACCGGTTTCCCGGGCGAAGATCTCAGACAGCGTGCCGTACAGGATGAAACGGATGGCCAGCTCCTTGACATTCTCGGTAGCGCCCAGCTTCTGGGTGGCCCGGAGGCACTTGCCTTCCAGGAAGCCTTCCATAACGGCCATCAGCTGCTCGTCGGTCATCTTGTTGATGGTGGACAGGGCCTTGGCCAGGATCTCAGAGTGGGAACGGTGAGAGCCGAAAGCAAAGTCATTCTCGTCCAGCAGGTAAGCCTGGCCAACGCAGGCGGCTTCCTGGCCGGTGGACAGGTGGGCAGGACCGGGATAGGTGTGGTCGATGCCATTGTAGCCGCCCTGGGTCTTGATCAGGTTCAGCATGGTCTCGAACCCACGCAGGACGGTCATGTCCCGGAAGATCCGGATCAGATCTTCCTTGGTGAACTTACCGGAGGCCAGCTCTTCGGCCACGGTCTTGTTGTACTGGTTAACAGGGATATCCTGGAAGGTGACCTTACCGGGCGCTCTGACCGCGGAAGGATCCACAAATAAACTCTTAGGCATATTCTAATTCCTCCTTACTTGGCCAGCAGTGCGGTGAAGTTTTCCAGATTGGCGCCCAGTTCCTTCTGGAACTTGGCGGCGGGGGTGCCGTCCACGGCCCGGTGGTCGTAGGTCAGGCTCAGGCCCATCGCGGGATACAGCTCGATGGAGCCGTCAGCAGCCTTGCGGACGCGGTCGATGGTGCCGCAAACGCCCAGGATACCGGTCTGGGGCGGGTTGATGACAGGAGTGAAGCTCTCCACACCCATGTTGCCCAGGTTGGACACGGTGAAGCTGCCGCCGGACAACTTGTCGGGGCTGATGGCGCCATCGCGGCACTGAGCAGCCAGCTCCTTGACAGCCTTGGAGATCTCCAGCAGGCTCATCTCGTCAGCATGGACGATGGTGGGGACCATCAGACCTCTGGGCGTATCGCAGGCGAAGCCCAGGTTCACATGGGTGAAGTGACGGATGGAGTTGTCGTCGAGCATATTGGCGTTCAGATCGGGATAGTTCTTCAGGGTGCGGGAAACAGCATAGAGGATGATGTCACCCAGGGTGATGCCGGCATAGTCGCCGCCCAGAGCCTTCAGCTGCTTGCGGTAATTCAGGATGCAGGTGGCATCGAAGGAAGTATTATGGGTCAGCTGAGCCATGGTGTGCAGGCTGGTGGACATGGACTTGGAGATGGCACGGCGGATGCCGCTGAACTTCACATCGGTGTACTCTTCCTCTGCGGCAGCGGGCGCAGCAACAGCGACGGACTTGACACCGGAAGCGATGAGCTTCTGGACGTCCCGCTCGATAATGCGGCCATTGGGGCCGGTGCCGACGGCCAGGGAAGCATCCACGCCATGGGCCTTGGCCAGCTTGGCAGCTCTGGGAGAAACGGGAGCGCCTTCCACAGCCTGGGCGGCGGGGGCCGCTTCTTCGGCCACGGCTTCGGCAACGGGAGCGGCTTCAGCAGCCACTTCCACAACGGCGCCGGGCTTCAGGCAATCGGTGGGTTCGCCGTGAGGACCGACGGCGCAGACATTCTGCAGGCAGGGCACTTCGTCGCCTTCCTCGGCGAAGATGGCCAGCAGCTCACCTTCGGCAGTGGATTCGCACTCGAAGGAAGCCTTGTCCGTCTCATAAGTAAAGAGGATATCGCCGATGTGGACTTCATCACCCACCTGCTTCAGCCATTCGCCGATGATGCAGGATTCCACGGTGATGCCGGCCTTGGGCATGATGACAGCCTGGGCCTTGGTGTTGCAGGCCACAGCAGCGGGAGCAGCAGCGGCAGGTGCGGGCGCGGCGGCTGCGGCAGGAGCGGGCTGGTCGGCAGCGCTGCCCCCTCGCAATGCGGGGCAATCCTCTCCCTTGGTGCCGATGGCACAGACATTGACCAGGCAAGGCACCTCGTCGCCCTCTTCAAAGAAAATCTCGAGCAATTCGCCCTCGGCAGTGGATTCGCACTCGAAAGCGGCCTTATCGGTCTCATAGGTGAACAGGACATCGCCCACATTGATGTGGTCGCCAACCTGCTTCAGCCACTGGCCGATAATGCAGCTTTCCACGGTAATGCCCGCCTTGGGCATGATTACTGCGGTTGCCATAAGTAAAGTTCCTCCTTTAATTTGTATCAATATGTTATTTATAACATTTTATAACATCCCCGTCAATAGGCAAATCCATTGAAACGGAAATTTTATACGAACGAAGCCACTCCCCCGCCCTTACAGCACCTGCACGCCGGCATCCCGGGCAGCGTCGGCAATATGGGCCGGTACGGGTTTATCGCTGATGAGGTAATCCACATCGCCAAACTCCGCAAAGGTATAGGGCATCAGCCGGCTGAACTTGCCGCTATCGCACATGGCCACGGTGGTCCGGGCCCGGTGGATGACGGTACGCTTGACCGCCATATCCGCTTCCGTACCGCAGGTAAAGCCAGCGTCGGCATAGCAGCCGGAAACGCCGATAAAGGCGATGTCCAGGTTGATATGATCCAGCATTTCCTGGGTATTCTGGCCGGAAAGGGCCATATTTTTGCGGTTTAGCGTTCCGCAGCAGAGGGTAATGTTGGGATTTTGCAGCCGGCACAGCTCCATGGCGATATTGGGGCCGGTGGTAAAGATGTTCAGTGGGATATCCGGCAGTTTCCGGGAGAGGATCAGATTCGTGGTGCCGGCATCCAGGAAGATGGTAGCGTGGGGCTGGATCAGTTCCAGGGCCTTCTCAGCCATCAAAAGCTTGCCGTCCACATTCTCCTGCAGACGGATATCATAGCCCAGGTCACCGGTATGGCGGACGCTCCGGGCGCCGCCCCGGACCTTGATGATGGTCCCCCGCCGCTCCAGGACATCCAGATCCCGGTGGATGGTCATGAGGGAAACCTCCGGGCACAGCTGCTGCAACTGCCGAATGGTGACCACATGGTTTTTCTCGATATATTCCTGGATCAATTGCTGTCTGATGCTGTTCATAAGCGTTCTCCGAGTGTTAAATCCAAAAGTTTATAACACGATTATAACAACGCGTGATATATTTGTCAATACCTTTTCCAGGTTGTGTATTTTTAATAAGTTACGCTCCAAAATTTTACATTATTCGTTGACATTTTTCGTTGCTTTCAGACTATTTCATTGTTATAATGAGCTTGAGTGTACAGCTCCCCCCAAATATTTAAATAAAGAAGGATGCTGAAATGAAAAAGATCACTGCCCTGCTGCTGTGCCTTGTGCTGGTCCTTTCTCTGTTCGCCGGTTGCGGCCCTCAGAATGAGACCCCCACGGAACCCAGCGGCAACACCACCACCGATCCCAAACCCACCGATCCCAAGCCCACTGATCCGGCACCCACGGATCCCCAGCCCACCGATCCTCAGCTGCCGAAGCTGACCATCGCCGAGATCCTGGCTATGGACATCGCCGAGGGCGTGACCACCACCGAGGAGTACCTGGTTGCCGCAACTATCGACTCCATCACCAACCCCATGTACGGCGCCATGGTCATCTCTGACGAAACCGGCTCTATCAGCGTGTACAACTGCAAGGATAACGACGGCACGTTCTACGAGAACATGGCTGACAAGCCTTACAAGGGCGACTCCGTGGTTCTGCGCTGCACCATTCAGAATTATAAGGGCGAATACGAGATCAAGCAGGCCTATATTGTGGAATTTAAGCACAATGAAGTGACCATTGATCCCAGCGAATACACCGAAATGTCCATCAAAGATGCCCGCGACACCGCTACCGGCACCAAGGTCCAGGTTTCCGGCGTTGTTGCCAGCATCACCTATGCCAACGGCCAGAAGCCTGCCGGCGTGATCCTGGTGGACAATACCGGCTCCATCTATGTTTACGACAATCAGCTGGCCGGCCGTGTCAGCGTTGGCAATACCATTACCATCTGCGCTTCCAAGACCTACTGGATCCTGGATAACGAACAGAACAACGCCAACAAGTTCGGCTACAAGGGCTGCAACCAGCTGGAAAGCGTCACTCTGATCAGCAACGACAACGGCAAGTCCGACTTCGACAAGTCCTGGATCGAAGAGACCACCGTCAAGGAGATCATGGACACCCCCGTCAGCACCGACATCTCCACCAAGCTGTTTAAGGTCACCGCCATCGTCCGCAAGGTAGACGGTAAGGGCTTCGTGAACTACTACATCAACGATTTGGATGACAAGACCGGCAGCTACGCCTACTCCCAGTGCAACGGCGCCGATTTTGCATGGCTGGACGAATTCGACGGCAAGTTCTGCACCGTGTATGTGATGGCGCTGAACGCCAAGTCCACCGCTTCCGATTGCTACTGGCGGTTCCTGCCTGTGGCTGCTGAGGAAGTTGGCATTGAAAATGCCAACTTCAACATCCCCGAGCATGTTGTGAAGTACTACGGCGTGGGCCAGTTCCTGCCCACCTACTCCGGCAATCCCGCTCTGGAGCTGCTGGATTCCGTCAGCTCTGAGCTGCTGAACTTCAAGGATGCCAAGCTGAGTTACAGCTCCAGCGATCCTTCCATCATCAGCGTCAAGGACAATGTGATGAACTGCCTGAAGTCCGGCACGGCCACCATCACCGTCACCGGCACTTACGGCGGCAAGACTTATTCCGAGGATGTGACCATCACCGTCACCGTCCAGGAACAGGCTACCTCCTACCCCACTGTCGCTGACGCCATCGCTGCCGCTGTGGGCGAGAAGGTGACCGTCAAGGGCATCGTTGGTCCTTCCCTGGTCAACCAGACCGGTTTCTATCTGATCGACGAGACCGGCATCATCGCCGTGCTGATCGATGCCGATACCCTGAAGACTCTGGAGATCGGCTACGAGGTCGTTCTGGAAGGCAACCGTTACTACAAGGCCAAGAACGGTACGCTGGGCACCACCTGCATCAGCGAGGCTACCGTCCTGGTCAATAACTACGGCGATCACGATTATTCCACCAAGAGCTTCGACGGCGAACTGACTCTGGCGGAGTTCAACAAGCTGGATGTAAACACCGACTACACCACCAGCGTCTTCACCGTCACCGCGACTGTGGAGCTGATCGAGACTCCCTACTACACCAGCATCAAGCTGACCGACGGCGACGTTTCCGTGAACCTGTACTGCAGCAGCGCCGGCCAGTACAGCTGGCTAAAGGAGTACGCCGGCCAGGCCATCACCATGGAACTGGCTCCCTGCAACTGGAGCAGCAAGGGCAGCTACCCCGGCTGCGTCCTGGCTGTGCTGCATGAGGACGGCACCAAGACCGTGAACACTCTGAACTTCAACGACTAACTCAACGCATTTTGGGGCGCTGCAACCGCAGCGCCCCAATTTTATAATTTCATTTATTCTTTTTTAAGCACAACCTTACTTTGATACAAACTGCATTTCTTGTATGGACATGTCCCGATTGGTTCGGCCATCTCTTCATCAATTATTCGACAGTGGTGCGATTCTCGTCCTGTTATTAAATAGTCCAACGACACCTCAAATAGCTCTGCCATAAGAATAAGTGTGTCAACTGACGGCGTACGGCGCCCTTGTTCATACATACCAACCGCACTCGGGCTGATTCTTAGCAAGTCTGCCAGTTGTAACTGGCTCAGTCCTGACTTTTTTCTAAGATTCATAATCTGATCTGCTAACAATATAATCTCCTCCTATATTTCTCTTCTTAAAAGATAACACAGAAGGAGCGCGAATAATGTAGAAGCCTGTCAAGGTCGCATTGTCCAATAGATTTTTCGTCAAAATAAAAACCCAAGCTGAGGTTTTATTCCACAGCTTGGGTTGTACTATTTTATTCGGCAAACAACGTTGCTTTTTGGGGGATTGTCCAGAAATAGCGGGTATCACCAGCGCCATTTTTTCCTGCCCAGACGCACACATATGCTTTGTAATAACGACCGATGGTTCCATCATACTCAATATGGCCAAGATGGCTGTAGTCGTTGTATACGAGCATGTCTGCATAATCAGTATAATGGAAAGTGTCTACCCAATACCAGTTCTCGTTATCCTTAGATTCGTAAATTTGAATTTCAAGCGCACCGATTTCATCCATGTCGCCAGTGCCATCAACAGAGAACCAAACCTCCATGTTTCCCCATCCGGCGGAGTACATATATGCACTATAAGAGTGAAGATAAAGACTTGATCTTGCTTCTGTTGCCATTGCGCCAACAGGGAGTACAAGAAGAACAGCTAAAAACAATGATACCGTCTTAACAATAATGCGCGTTAGTTTGTTGTTCATAAAGTGTTATCCTTTCGCAATCGAATCTATCATCAGTTTCAGGTCATCGATAGTTACATTACCCATAATATCACACTCATATGAACCATTAATCCATACTGCCTTAACAACTTCAATATCTGAAAACAAATAGTAGGTAACACCTAAAGCGACATACTCCTCTACCAAGCCCTCGCTTTGCTCAACATAGACCGGATTTTTATCCAAATGATCTTGGACTGTGATTATGAGCGTCTTTTTTTCATTCCGGTATTTTGCTTGATATTTAATAAATAGCGGACTCTGATCGACCTTAATCTCCACTAGCTTATATCCGTCCGGCAGCCATGTGGGAACTAACGGCGTTGTTATTTCTCCCTGCAGCAGTGCTTCTTGCAGTGATGCGTATGGCAAATCACTGTTCATCTCGGAACCGCCCAGCTCGCCAAAGTGGAAGGTTTCCTGTGTCCATTGGACAACCGCTTTCCACACATCCACACCAAAGGCTTTTGCAGTAACAGAACCAAAAACCAAAATGGCGATTACTGCTGCAGCGGCCACCAAACCGCGCATCCAAGGGATGTTTCGGTTCTTCCGTTTGTTGTCTTTCTCTGGAGTAAGGCTTGTATTATCTATTAGTTCAGGCATATAATGCTGCTTAAACGTTTCATATGATTCTTGTGCTGTATTACCGGTGTGACCATTATTTTTTCTTCGTTCTGTTAACACCCCCATAATATAAAGCAGTGTTTCTGTATCCGATTCCTGGCCCTCAGTGTTTTCGGCATCCAACCGCAGAATCTCCTCCAGCTCTTCTGTAGTCATCTCGTCATATTTCGAGAAATCCCGGGTTCCGCAGTTTTCTTTGTCGGACATTCTTGTTCCTCCTTTCAGCTATATATGTATCGATCTGGTTAGATGGTGACATCATTCAGATATTTTGTACGTAAGGTTTCTTTCGCTCTTTGAACACGCTTCTTGCAAGCGGCAATGGTGATTCCACGCGCTTGCGCCATTTCTAAATGGGATCGCCCATCAATTGCAAATTCCTTAAGTAGTTTGAATTCTTCTGTATTCACAATATTACCATAAAGGGTAGCCAAGCTGAGTTGATCCTCGGAATATGTTTCTGTGTCAGCTCGTGCCTCCAGATACAGCACAAGGATCCGTTGTGCATTGGCTCTGCTGTGTTTGATATTTCGTATTGTATTCTTTAGCGTATTTACCAGCCATCCCTTGGGGTTTGGACTTTCCTGTAAGCTTTCCGGTTTTTGGCAGGCTATCTGAAAAGTTTCCTGCACGGCCTCTTCGGCCAACGATTCTTCCTGTAAAGAGCAACGGGCATATGTTAATAGCATATCGTGCATTTCCAGGTATAGATGTTCGATAAATTTACTTTGTTCTATGTCCATCGCAGGGACCCTCCTGTTCTGTGACTTTCTCCGTAATTTTACCAAAATCAGCAGATAATTGCAACATATATCTTTTTTACGCTGTAAAAGTCACCATTTTCGATTGTGATACATAAATCTTTGGCCGCGCTTTGACCGCGCGGTTAATTTTTTGTTGGCCAGATTGCGGCAGATTGTTCTGCATTAGACACAACCTATGTTAACAATCCTATCATTGTTTTTTGGAATTACACACATGTCTCCTGTCAGAAAACTGCCGTCATCGGCAGAAAAGGAGATTTCATGAACAATACAGAATCAAGGCAATGCGTACATCCCGTTCCCCGCAGGACTCGGCGTAGAGAGCAACTTACCGTAATGGAAAAAGAGCCGATTCCCATCAAGATTCGGAAGGGTACTCGTGAGAGAATTGCGGAAATCGCTATTAGTTACCGCATTCCTTTGGAAGTAACGGTAGTTGTCATGTATCCAAATGGAATCAGTTTTCCTGAGTGTCCTCGTTGTAAGGTGACAATCGAAAGAGAGTATATGCGATTTTGTGACAGGTGCGGCCAGAAACTGGGCTGGAAAAACTTTGATCAAGCCGTGGTCCTACACCCCTTCGGCTGGCCCGCCAAATAAGTGATATAGAACGAACAGAAGTGTTGTGAATTCCGGTGTATGAGCCACACTCGCACAGAGTTTTAGCCACGGTGTCACTGACCTTGAATATTCCGGCGATTGAGAGCATACAGTCCGGGCGGTGAGAGCCACCGTTCGTTTTTCAGGAGCCGACCTGGGCGGAGAGTATCGGCCCCGCCACATAAATCACTGCCAAGAGCCTTTTGACCAGCCACACACGGCGTTGACTGATATCAATAACACCCTCAGACCGTCTGGTAGGCTGGCATCTCATTAAAGTGTTGGGGACCTGTGAATATTTCCAGAAAAGGCACAATGTTATCATTATGGGCGCAACAGTCAGCGGCAAGGCCTGCAATGGTTACGCCTTGGGCATGGAAGCCTACAAGCAAGGGCTTTATGGTACGATATGTACAACTTCCGGAGCTGCTAGAGGAATTTGCTATAGCCAGATGTCAGGGCAACCTCAAAAAAGTGCTAGCCCAGTGGAAGAAAACAGATCTGTTCAATCTGGACGAGTTGATGCTTATCTCTCTGAAAGAAACGGAAGCGATAGATCTGCTGGAAATCATCCACGCAAGACACAAACGGGCCTCCACAATCTACCGCAGCGCCCCATTTTTTTGCAAGTTGGTGTGTAAAAAATGGTAGGCACAGTTGTGCCTACCATTTTTTGTTCTGGAATACAAAAGACTCAAATGTGAATTATCAGATGTTGAAATCCTCGTTATTTACAAAGTTCTCAATCAGGTAGATCAGACCATCATAAGTAATATAACCCTTGCCAACCGAAACCTTGAAGTGAGCAATGTTCAACGCAACGAACTGCTCGTAAGTCAGAACATGGTCGAAGTCCTCGTATGTATACAACCCATACTTCTCAATGTCTGCCTGAACAGCCGCATCGTCGTACTTCATATCCTCATCGATGTCGAACGGATTGAAGAAATTGTCACCCACATGGGCAGGTGTAACAGTGAACATACCCTCTGCCATCACATTGTAATGACCGTAAGACAGAATGGTGTACGCGGTGGTATGCTCAGTTGTGACCTTGTGGTCGACCAGTTTCACAGTGGTAAATCCATCGCCGTCCTGCTTGACAACGTTGTGACCGATGTAATTTCCTACATCGTACTCGTCGATGAATACGAAAGTATCCAAATCCGCATCGAACACACCATGCTCGCCAAGGATCTTCAGCTCTGTTCCGTCCTCAAAGTAAAGATGAAGCACATTCTGAATGCCGGTGCTATGCGCCTGCAGCAGGGACACAGGAACGACCTCATATGCGCCGGTGTAGAAGTTCCACGCAAGAACCATATCGCCTACGCGAATGTCCTGAATTTCCTTCTGCGTGCCGTCTGCGAGAGCGATAAGAGTGTCAGGTGCGAAACAAGTACCGCTACTACTTGCCTCAATCGTTACATTACTTGCCGGCATGGTAAAGGTGTACGTTCCCGCGGTGCTCTTACTGAGCACCGTATTGCCAGATGCATCTTTCACGGTCAGGGTTTTGCTGTAGTTCTTTGAGAAGGTGACCGTGACTGTAACAGTATCTCCCTCATATGTAGAAGTCTTATCAACAGTTACAGTTGCGTTACTTTGATTCCCAATTGTGATTGTGTACGTGGGCATTGCGGTCCACTGAGCATACAGGGTAACACTGGCGCTAGGCGTATATGTCGCACCAGCATCGCCAATCTTGGTACCGCCGGATGCAGCAGTGTACCAACCATCGAAGGTGTATCCCGCTCTGGTGGGTGTGGGCAGCGTCAATGCAGTACCCTGATAGGTTGCGCTTGCGATACCGCAGGTGCCGCCGTTAGCATTATAGGTCACAGTATAATTAACCATTTCTTGCCAATGCGCATACAAGGTGATATCACTACTGGGATTGTAAGTCGCACCGGCCTCGCCGATCTTGTTGCCACCGAATGCTGCATCGTACCAGCCAACAAACCAATAGCCATCGCGAGTTGCTTTGGGCAGTGTCAGTGCAGTTCCCGTATACTTCTCGGAAGTCGTGCCGCAAGTGCCGCCGTTGGCATTATAGGTCACGGTACAGGGCTGACCCCACTGGGCATACAGAGTAACATTTGCACTGGGCGTATAGCTTTCACCTGCGCCACCAACTTTGGTGCCACCGGATGCCTCCGTGTACCAGCCAGCAAAGATGTAGCCCGAACGGGTAGGCGTGGGCAGGGTCACAGCAGTGCTAGAAGACGTGGTATAACCCTCGGTCTTGCTACAGGTGCCGCCGTTGGCGTTGTAAGTTACGGTGTACTTAATGGTATTAACACTAGGATTGCCAAACGAGGACCAGCTAGTTTGAGGACTGTTTGTGGTGCTTGCACTATCGAAATTACAGGTTCTTTCAATAGTATAGCTAACGGTCACACCGTTATTGCCAGTAAAGGTATAAGATGTTACCTTCCAGGTGCCCGTTGTGGCATTGTTGCTGACACCATCTGTGCAGATCCAAAGCTGGCTATTATAGGATTTGACAGAGATCGTATTACCGGAGGAGCCCAGACCGACACTATGACCGGAGACTGCAACAATCAGCTTTCGACCATCCAGATACTGGATCGTCACAGTTCCGCTAGTCTTATCTCCAGCCACATCTATGCTGATAATGTTGCTCATTACATTGAACTCAGATGCGGTAACACCATCTTCAGCATAGTCAGTGATTGTTACATCCTCCATGAATGGGATACAATAATGGAAGTCGGGATCAAAAAGACTGCTGGTCTTGCCATAATTACCATAGAAGCTTGTAGAGGTCACATTGATTTCCGCACTCTTGCCTGCGTTCTTGACCACGCTTACTTCCACGTTGTAAGTAAAGGTCCACTCTGTGGTATTATCAACCTGATTGCCATCCTTGTCGTACTTGTAAGGATCGCTAACCGTGTAGGTGATCACATAAGAACCTGCATCTGTGAAGGTTACCTTACCGTCTACTGCAGACAATACTGTACCATTCTTGGTTACAACAACGCTGGCATCAAGCGTATATCCAAACTTTGTGAAGGAAACCAGCTTTGCAACATCCAAAGCAAATGCACTCTCATTTTCCTTGTACATCAGCTTCAGCACATTGCCGTCCCAGTAGCAGTAGCGGCTATCATCACCACCGTCATTGGTATCCTGGTTACCGCCAACTGTCTCGTCCTTGGTTGCAGTGGGTTTGTATTCCAAATTCTTGGTGGGTACATATTCGGGAACCGCACTATCGGGATCACCCATGCCTGCCTTCACGGAATACACCTGACCTTCAACATCGCCGGACAGACCGGTATCGGGATCCTTCAAAGACATGGTTACATTAGACTGCAAATAATTATCCTTCACTGTTCTCTGATCATCAATGGTCAGAGCAAGCGCATTCAGAACAATCATACCCAAATTGACCGCTTCCGCACCGCTAGCATTTGTGTGGACATAATCATCGCGGCCCAATGCCGTATTGATAATTGCCTGTGCGTAGGTATTGCTGGTATTGGATGCATTGGCAGCTGTCACCCAGTTATAGTGATTCCAATTGCCCTGGATGATCAGATTGGGATTAGATACGCTTGTAACATCTCCCACCAAAATGCCACAACCCATCATGGTCTTGCTCGTATCATAGGTAGATTGGACTTCGTTCTGGATGGTCGTTACATCTTTCAAAGTAACGGTAGACGCATTGGAACTCTTGATCTGAATATTCGCCAGCACACCATTTTCCGTGGTCGTGTTCACAATGCTGACATTGCCGTCACCCACATAAATGTTGTTTCTGCCGCCATACACATAGGAGTTCGTGATCATGCTCCCATTGCCGGTGATTGCAACGGCGGAAAGCTGATAATTATAGTAGTTTTTTTCCGTTGTGCTTACATCTTCATTCTTATAATCATTGGCTTCACTGGAATACAGCAGTGCTACAGGGTAAATATCGGAGAACACCTGCACATTATCCAGCACGCCGCCATTATTTACCTCAATGAAGCCACCATACATGCCAGCATAATTCAAGCGATAGCCCTTACCGGAGCAAGTAACCTTGAATCCATTACCATAGAAGGCATAGCCATTGGAAACAGCAAATCCACCAGAGATGTTATTCAGCAGAACAACATTGTTGATGGTGGCATTCATAGCACCAGTAGCATTGACAGCATCCACGACTTCCAAATACAAATCAACGTCCTGTGCACCCAGAGCAGTGATCGTTACCTTGACGACGCCAGTGCCGTTAAACTGGATAGTTCCATTCGTCCAAGTTGTATTGGAAGTAAATGTACCAGCAGCATTGCCTGCTACATTCTCAACTGTGACATTAACAGAACTCAGCTTGACGGCTGTTTTCTTTTCGGCAAAGAGCGAACCTAACGAAACAGCATTCTGGTTGCCAACACGATACAGGAAATCTTTGTCGAACTTCTTGGTAAATTTATCCGCCTTGTTGACCGTGAATGTCGCAGTAGTAACAGAGCAATAAGCATCGTCGTCCTTGATCACCACAGTCCAAGTGCCATCTTTGCTCAGATCAATGGTCTTGGTGGCCCAATCGGAACCGGTTCCGGAGATGCTGGTTTCGGTGCCGTTGGGATCGGTAACAGTGGCGGTTACATTGCCGATGGTTGCGCCATCCTTCACGCCAAAGAGCGCACCCAGGGTGATCTGGGTGTAAGCGTACTGCTCAGAAACGCTATTTGCGGTAAACTTCTCAGCTGCCTGTTCGGGGTTGAGGTAAATCACCGTCGCGGTGCAGTAGAAGTAGTCGGTGATAACGATTTTTGCAGAGCCCTCGCAATCTTCCGCAAAAGTGATGGTGCTATTCTTCCAATCGGACAGATTAAGGGAGTAGGCCGCGTTCACATCGTCGTTCTCAGTCGCGGGAGAAACTGCTGCATAGATAGAAGCCTTGCTAAGTTTGGTATCGTCGACAATGGACTCTACCAACTGACCCAATGTGATGGTTTGGCCGGGTCTATAAGTTGTAACCGTGCCAAGGCTCTCGAATTTCTCCTCAGACTTCACAGTGCCATTCTCAACAAACTCGATACCCTCGAACTCGGTATGGGCCTTAATGCCCATATCGAGGCCGGTCAAAAGCTGGTTGAAGGGAATAAAGTAGCGCTGACGATCTTCCTTCAGATCGTTCAGTTCGCCATCGCCGTTAAGGTCGAAAGTCTCATAAATGTTGGGGTTGGACTCATCAGCTACATTGTGGAAGTGCCGATACAGATTGCCCTCAGAATTCTTGAAAATGTGGTAGCAATCAACAATATCTCTGTTCTCGTCAAGCAGAGCAAAGTGACCTTCCTTCTTCCAAGTCTTGCCGTCATCATCGGAAATCTCGGAAATGTCAGTAATATTGGTCAGTCTGCTGAACTGATGGTCGTGGGTGTAGCTTGCGAGGGAGTTTGCAACGATCTCGCAGTACCAATACTCATTCCAATTGCCCATGGTGTAGGTGCAATCCTTGGCGGTAACACCGGTGGTATCAGCAACGGTGTAGCCATTGGCATCCTTGGTGTTTGCTCTGATCGTGCCGATGAACATACCGGCATATCTGTACCAGTAGTACTGGTAGTTGGAACAAACGTCGTTATTCACGTCGATGATCGCGGCGACATGGCAGTTTTCCAGCTTGATGCCGCAGTTGCTATTGGGATAATACTGGCCCAAAATGCCGGCGCAGGAAACACCCCAAGAACCCCACAGCGCAGAGATCTTATTGGTCTGATCAACAGTGATATTTCTGAAGGTAACGGCGTTGGTGTAACCAACATTGCCCAAGGAATCATTACGGGAATACCAACCGGCACAGCCAACAATACCGCCGTTGCCAATGTTATAGACACGGGGATTGCAGTTGGTGATGGTGATGTTCTCGAAAACAGCAGGCTTTCCATCCTTGGAGTCGGCATAGGCGGCGATGACACCGGTGGTGCCGATCTCACTATCGCAAGAGAAATTATCAACAGTCAGGTTCTTGATGGTGCCGCCTAAGACCTTACCAAACAGGCCCATGCCGTCGCGGAAATACTGCAGCGTAGCATCGTACCAGTCATGGTCACCCTTCATCTCCCAAGTGTTCTGATAGAAGTTGGAGATGGTGTTGCCGTTGCCGTCGAAGGTGCCCTGGAACGCGTAGAAGCCGCTGGAGATGGCGATTCCGGTCTTTTTATAGGTGCCCTCGCTGTTCCAATAGCCGATGGGGTAGAAAATGAGATCCGGATTGTTTTCACTTTCCTTATCGCCCAGGTTGATGTCGGCGATCAGCTTGACGGTCTTGCCATCGAAACTGTCATTATGGTGTACATCACCATCACCATCCGTGTAGGTAATAAGGAATTCACCATTCTCACGCTTTGCCATACCGCCGACGATGGCGCCGAAGGCGGCCAGCTGGTCTGCGTTGGCGATGGTCAGTTCAGTAGCATCGGCATCATACCAATAGTAGTCAAAGTTGCCTTCCCAAGCCTTGGTGGAGTCCACAGTCATGGCAACCTCGGAGAAAGTGGCCAGGGAGAGGGTCACATCGCCGGTGGCGGGATCGTAGTAGAACTCATTGTGGGCATCCAGGTCGGCCAAAGCGGTGACGGAAGTCATAGCGTTGGCCACGCCGTCCTCCACGTGGTACAGGGTGTAGTTACCGATATTCAGACCCACCATCATAGCCTCGCGGATGGTGATCTGCATGGGCTTGGTGTTGTCCGCAGCCACGCCCGCGATGTGCACATCCAGAGACCGCAGGATCTCATTGTCCTGCAGCTGAATATTAGCGCCGCTGGCGGTCATTTCCGTGACGGACAGGGTCAGTTCGGTGACACCGTTGCCCAGCTTCACGCCCGCGGGAATCTGGGCGTTGAGGGTATCGGCGGTGTCAGCCATGGTCAGCGCTTCAGAAACCAGGCCGTTTTCACTCTTCACGCCGGCGGTGATGCTGCCGGGCAACTTCAGCGTGGGGAAGGTCGCGTCCTCGTCATAATCCGGGCCGAAGGAGTCGCTCTCTTCGGTGGCCTGGGTGGCGCAAACGGTGATTCCCACGCCCTGCAGGGTCAGACCCTGGTAATCGTTGTTGGCAGACTCGGCCATATGGCCGACGAGGTAATACAGGCCGCTGGACTTATTGCCGGAGAGATGGCCCACGAAATCATCGATGGCCACATCCCTGCCCTCGGCATCCTCAATGCGGAAGTCGATGACCTCCAGCAGTTCGGAGTCGCCCAGCAGGCCGTTGATGTACATGGTAAATTCCAGCGCCAGGCTGCCCTTATTGGCCACCCGGAAGCCCTGGGTCTTGAACGTACAGCCCGGTTCCCACAAGATGGCGGTGTTGCCGTTCACATCCCGGAACGTCAGGGACTGGCCCTCCAGAGAATTGCCGGCGGCATCCACCAGTTCCACGTCCAGATTGCCGGACAGGATGTGGTTGACGCCGGAGGTTACGGAGTCCGTGAACCAGGCCATAGTGGTTCCGACCAGCATCGAAAGGCACAGAATCAGCGCCACGACGCTTTGGAACAATGCTTTGGAAGAGTTTTTCATCCTATTTCTCTCCTTTGAAAAACTTTTTTGCTTTCAGCAATCACAAGGTACAGCGGACACAAGCCTCCCTTTTGGGGGAGGCTTCTGCTGTGCCCTTTGATTGCCGCCCAACCCCCAGATGGGGGTTGGGTGGCTGCTTTAAGAGATTATTTTTACATTAGCTTACATTTTGGCAGCATATGGACATCGAAACACTTACCACAAACCAGAAGAAGTAGCCTCAATGTTTACATTGCTTGCAGGCATAACAAACGAGTATGTACCCGCACTGCTTTCATCCACCAAAATATTTCCGCTCACATCTGTTGCATTGACACTCTTAGTCCAAGATTTGCTAAATTCAACCTTTACCTCGACAGTGGAGCCATACTCAATTGTTGTCGAGCCTCCATTTGCAACCTGCGTACCATTTACATAAACTGTTGCGTTGCTCGTTGAAACATTGATGGTATAACTATTAATCTGCCACTGTGCAGTCAGAGTAACACTATCGGTGGGGGTGTAGGATGTACCTGCGGCATAGGTAGTGGAACCGTCGCTCCAGCCCAGGAAGGTATAGCCCTCACGAGTAGCCGTAGGCAGCGTCAATGCCGTGCCGGTGTAAGTAGCGGAATTTGTACCACAAGTACCGCCGTTGGCATTATAGGTCACAGTATAAGTAGCAGTCTCACCGGAGTCGGGATCAGAGTCAGGGATTTGTGCATCAATATAATTGATGGCAATGCCAAACCACTGACCAAGGTTCCACATAGAAGCGCTACCATAATGAGCACCATCGCCGTTAGCATTCTCTATCGAACCAACCAGCAACGTAGAAGTGTCGATCCACGCAGACCAAGGAAGATAGGCATTTGATGTGTTGGTGTAAACTCCAGCAGTAATCTTGTCGATTACATTTTTAGATGTATCCGCAGGAACATACCACAAGTGAGTATTCTCTGTTTTGGCTTTGTTAACCGTATCGGAGTGTGCCCACTGATTCAAAGTGCTGTCATATGCCGCAATAGCACCACTGACAAAGACGATATTATCGCCATCACCACTCTTGGCATAAGAAGCAAATTCGTTACGAACTTTGTTCACGAGAGCAACTTCATTGGTCTGATACTTTCCGGCGCAATCCGCCGCCAGTGCATCAGACTCACCCTGCATCCACGCAAAGGAATGGATGGTGATGTTGTCGCCATGAATAGCCTCAATCTTTGCCAGAGAGTCGTGGATGTAGTCGATCATCAGGTCGGACAAGTGGCCGCCCATATCCTCAACAAGACCGTAATTATCATAGGTTCCATCAATCCACTGTCCATCCAGCATAGAGCCAGCAGCAGTGTACTTGATGATGTACCAAACCTCATCCTTGGTGGCAGGGTCGGTGGCAAGCTGGTATGCAATACCAACTTCCGGACCGAAGCAAGCGCCATCCACCGTTCCGCCGACACCGGGATGATAGGACTCGAAGTCGGAGTTGTAATACAGGGACTTCCAAACACCGTTTTCACAGTTGATGTTACTGTAGTTAATGAAGATGTTGGAATAGTCTGCGGTAACAGCCTGAGCCTTAATCGCTTCCGTCAGGGCAGATGCACCGTAAGCATTGGACTGACCTGCCAGGATGATGACATTGGCTGTCTTTTCAGAGATATCCACTTCTTCCTTCTCCTCGATGTTCACTGTCCACTTGGTCAGTGTCTGGATGCCATCATCAAAAACAGCAACAAAGGTAACCGTATGCTCGCCAGCAGACAGATTCATGGTATTCAGGGGCGCCTGGATGTAGAAAATTTTACTGTTTGCTGTGCCGGTATTCTCATTGATCTGATCATTGGTGTCCATAGGAGCTGTGTAAGCAAAATTGTCAACAGTATCCACATACACACCGAATGCCATCGGTACTCGGTTATCTGCATAGCCTACATAACCAAAGATATCTGCGAAAGGAGCTGTATCGCAGTTGATCGTAATGCTACCGTGATTATCTACATTGGCGACAGAGCCACCATTCCAACCAACGGTATAGTTCACAGAACCGGTGGCAAACTCCAGTGTTGCTGCGCCAAAAGCATTTACATCAACCTCGTCACCGTTATTGGTATTATTGCCCGGAGCCATATAGAACTGCTGGGCAACTGCATTGATACCAAACTGTTCAAAGTACAACTCGTAATTGCCACCGGCACCGTTAAGGGCCAGCTCTGTCATATTGGCCGCAACCACTTTAAATTCAGCGGTGACAGTATCCTCCGCATAGGTGTAGGTTACGACACCGGTTTTCTCACCGAAGGTGGTAAAGTCGTCGGCATCTTCATTAAACACATAGGTGAACTCGCTCACATCCAGAGTTCTGGCAACGCCATCAGAGTAGACCGCGGTTACTGTAATGTCTTCCGGCTTAAAGGTTTCGCTCTTGGAGATATCGTAGAGGTTCTTATTGGTCTTAACAGACAGGCCGGTGACTCTGTTCTCAACTACTTCAACCTCAACGGATGTGGAAATACAGTAGTAATAGTCGGTGATGGTAACAATAGCTGCACCCTTACCAGTGAAGGTCAGTGTGCCCTTCGTCCAATCGGTTGCATTGGGCGTGTAAATACAGCCAGCAGTGCTGTCCGTGCCGATCTTGGGGGAAACAGTAACACGGACGTTAGCACCTCTGATTGCCAAATTGGGATCCGCGATAAAGGCAGCCTTGAACAGTTTACCGATTGCACGGCTATTATTGGCGCGGTATGCATCAGAAATCGTATCCTGAACCTCAAACTTCACATAGGAATTACCCTCTTCGCGGTCGAGGATCTTGACCTGGTCCTCCGGATAGTCCGTAACAGCCTTGCTGGTAGCGCCCCAGCCGTAGCCGGTGACCAGGTTGTTGAATTCGCGGTAGATCAGTTGCTTGTCTTCCTTCAGCACTTCCGCACCGTTGACAGTCTCCTTACCGGCATCCGCATGATTCCAAACTTCGCCATCCTTGAAGTGGTAGCAGGTAGCGTAATCAGCACCATCACCATGGAGCCACTTGCCGTTGGCATTCTTTGCCTTAACAACAACGTAGTTTGCTCGGCCAGAAGTGGGGATATCCTTTGTTTCACCCTTCAGGGTAACGACCTTCTTATTGGCAACATCCACAGAAGCAACCTGCTCCAGACGACTCATCTGATGGTCATGGGTGTAGGAAGCCAGGGAGTTATCAACCAACTCACAGTAGTAATAATCGTTCCAGTCACCGAAGTGAACAGTACAACCGCTAAAGGCAATGCCGTCCATATTGGGATAAACATGGCCATTGGCATCTGCGGGCAGATTCTCGCGGACAGAGCCGATCAGCATACCGGCATAACGGTAGGCATAGTACTGGTAGTTGGCGCAGACGTCGTTATACACGTCGATCTGTGCGGCAACATGGCAGTTCTCCATATAGATGCCGGCATTGTCGATTGGGCTCTCCTGGCCGCTGGTGGGATAGTACTGACCAACCAGACCGCCGCAGGCCACGTCCCAAGAGCCCCACAAAGCGGAAATCTTGTTGGTGTTATCCACGGTGATGTTCTTGAAGGTAACGGGGGTGGTGTGTGCGTCGTTTGCATACCAGCCGACGCAGCCGACGATACCGCCGTTGCCGATGTTGTAAACCCGGGGGTTACAATTGAAAATGGCGATATTTTCGAAAGTAGCGCCGCAGTCTGCGTATGCAGCCACGCAGCCGGTGGTGGTAAACTCACCGTCGGAGGAGAAATTCTTGATGGTCAGATTCTTGACGGTACCGCCGTAGACCTTACCGAACAAGCCAAAGCCGTCACGGTTGTGGTTGGGGGTACCGGAATAGCCATCGTTGTAGTCGCCGAAGGCTTCCCAAGTGTTCTGATAGAAATCCGAGATGGTGTGGCCGTTGCCGTCGAAGGTGCCTTTGAAGGTCTTGAAGCCACTGGTAATGCTACCGCCAGAAACCTTGGTATAGTTACCATTGGAATTGTAATAGCCGATGGGATAGAACATCCATTCATTCTCGGAATCGGTATCACCGATATTGATGTTGGCGATCAGCTTGACAGTCTTGCCGGAGAAGCTGTCCTGCTTCTGGTTATCCATACCGCCGACGATGGCGCCGAAAGCAGCCAGCTGGTCGGCATTGGCGATAACCAAATCCGTCTTGGAAGCATCGTACCAAGTGTAGTCCCGCTTACCTTCCCACTTCGGGGGCTCAGCGACCACGGCAACCTCGGAGAAGGTGGCCATGTACAGGGTCACATCGCCGGTGGCAGGGTCGTAGCAATACTGGTTATCAGCATTGAAATCTGCAGCGGAATTCACACGGGTCATTTCGATGGTAGTGCCGTCGTGAACATGGTGCAGGGCGATATTGCCAATATTGAGGCCAATGGGGGCGAGGCCCTTCAGGTACACCGTTAAGGGAGCAGTATTGTCACCCGCAACGCCATCGACGCTGACATCCAAAGACAGCATCTCTTCATTGGTATCCAACTGGACATTGCTGGTGGTGCTCTTCATGGGGGCAACATTCAGCTTCAGGCTGGTGGCGCCATTCTCCACCTTGGTTCCGGCGGGGATGGTGACCACAGCGCCGTCCACATCAATGACAGCGGCACTGGTCAGCGCGTTGTCCACCGGGCTGACAGCCACAGAGCCAGTGATGGGTGCCTGCATGCCGGGGAACAGCGCTTCTTTATCGTATGTATTATCGAAAGAGTCGCTCTCTTCGGTGGCCTGGGCAGCGTGGATAGTGATGCCCACACCCTGCAGGGTCAGGCCCTGGTAATCATTGTTGGCAGACTCGGCCATATAGCCCACCAGGTAGTACAGGCCGCTCTGGGAATTTGCGGACAGCTTGCCCTCGAAGGAATCGATGTCCACCTTTTTACCCTGCTCGTCCAGCAGGCTGAACTCGATGACTTCCAGTAGCTTGGAGTCGCCCAGCAGGCCATTGATGTACATGGTGTACTTCAGAGCCAGGTTGCCCTCGTTGGACACCCGGAAGCCCTGGGTCTTGAAGGTGCAGCCAGGCTCCCACAGAATGTTGGCGTTGCCGTTAACATCCAGGAAAGTCAGAGACTTGCCCTCCAGGGATTTGCCCGCAGCATCCACCAATTCCACATCCAAATTGCCGGACAGGATCTGGTTGACGCCGGAGGTCGCGGAATCCGTGAACCAGGCGAATGTCGTTCCGACCAGCATCGACACGCACAGCAGCAGCGCGACGACACTTTGGAACAACGCGGTTTTTGTGTTCTTCATGAAACTCTCTCCTTTGAAAAACATTTTGCTTTCAGCAATCAAAAGGTACGAACTTGCTCATGCCTTTTGATTGCCGCCCAACCCCCGGGTGGGGGTTGGGTGGCGGGGAAAATGCGTTAAGAATTAGTTGTTGCCACTGTAGCCAGGAACAACCACTCCGTTGTTGAAGTGAATATCGCTCTGGCCGTTGTAGTCCTCATAGACGATACCTTCCTCAAAGACACCGCCGTTGAAATACAGCTCGCCCAGATGGCTGCCAGCTTCCTGATTCCAAATGTAGGTGGTTGCCTTGTCGGGGTTCTTGTTGAACTTGCCGCCCTCGAAGAAGATCTTGGCAGTGCCGCCCTGCTGGGGATAGTTGCGGAACAGGTTGATGGCGTTTTTGCCAATGCTGAATTCACCGCCCTTGATGGTCAGAACAGTCTCGCAGGATGCGTTGCTCGTTCTGTTATCAACGATGGTAGCAATGATCCAAGTCTTGCCTTCGGAGTAGTCAGCCAGCTTGTAGTTGCCGCCTTCGATGGTCAGCTTGCCGGCGTTCTGGAAGATCGCCAGAGATCTGTTGTTTTCCGTAGCCTCGGTGGAAACATTGATATTACCCTCGCCCTTCACAGTCAGAGAAGAAGTAGCAGGGATCTTGAACATCGCGTAGTGGTCTGCGCCAACATAGGAAGCGCTAATGTCATAGCCATTCAGATCCAGAGTAGCATTTGCGCCCGCAGGAATCACGATCTGCTGATCATCCAGGGTCATATCGCCAATCAGAGTGATGAGCGTTTCGCCATTCTCCAGGGCATACTTAAAGCTGCCACGGTCAGAGATTCTCTTGTTATCACTGAAGGTGTGGGTATAAGTACCAATGGTAACATAGTCGCCAGTCTCTTCATTCTTGGAGCCAGTATCCGTGGTAGGATCGCCGGTAGTCTCGTACAGACGCAGTTCTACAGTAACAGTCACGCCGTTCAGCTCATCATTGGTGCTGATATCAGCAAGGCCGCACTGGAAACCGGTGCCGTCATTACCGAACTGGCAGATTTCCTCATAGTTCACAGTGGTACCCAATATTTCAACCAGACGGAACTCGTCATCCTTGGAAATAGTCTCATCGCTGGTATCGTCATAGATGCCGATCCAATTATAATTGCTCGTCCAATCAGCATAAGCCTTGTAGAAGCCAGCCAACATGATGCTGTTTGCAGGGATGTCTTCGCTGAAGGAAACTACATAGTCAGCATGCCAATATCTGTAGTCAGACTTTTTAGCCGCATCCACAGACTCAGTGGGCTCGAACTGGAAAGCAGCGTCAAGCAGGACGGGACCGTAGCCATCAACATTCACCAACAGAGCGCCCATGTCAGTCACATCGGCAACGGGGTAAGGTGCATTGGCATCATACTGGTTGTCAAAGGAGTCATTCTCAACAGTATCCTGAGTAGCTTTAACAAGAATCGTGATGCCTTCCAGCTTCAGGTTCTGATAGTCATTGTTAGCAGACTCATGCATATGGCCGGTCAGGGTCATCAGGTCGGTGGATTCACCGGCAGCCAGGTTGCCCTTGAAGGTGGTACCGGTCACATTCACTTCCTCGCCATCCAGGGTAAAGTCAATGGCTTCCAGCAGCTTCAGGTCACCCTTGGCACCCTTGATGATGATCTCATACTTCACAGCCAGATTGCCATTGTTCTTAATGGCGAACTTCTGGGTGTTGAAGGTTGCACCGGGCTCCCACAGAACGTTGGTATTGCCGTTTACATCAACGAAGGCCAGAGCCTCAGTCAGGGAAACGCCATTTTCGTCGACCAGTTCGATATCCAAAGTGCCGGCCTGGATGGTGTTCACATCACTGGTCACCTCATCCGTAAACCATGCAAAGGTGCTACCAATCAGCATGGAGCAGCACAGGATCAGTGCTACAACGCTGGTCAGCAGCGCGCGATTAGAATTATTCTTAGTCATTAAAATTTCCTCCTAATGAATTAGCATTTATTATGTTCGCCGGAGCTATAATGCTAAAAATCACTCCGTCGGTATAACTAAATCTCTTAATCCTGTCAAGTCACAGCTGGTGAATACAAGCATCCTGGTGATCAATCATTCCGCCGGTATTCGGATGGCTCCTCCTGTCCCCCTTTCTTCGATCAGTGTCGAATCATCGTCATGGGAATTCCAGTCACGACCACGATTGCGACTGTTGCTCTCTCTTTCCGCCAACCAGACCAAAGCGATTCCTTTCAGCAAAAAGGGCATAGTTATACGAGATAATTATAGCGCGATGTGCTCTGAATTTCAATAGTTGATATTACAAATGTTGGATCTCTCTTCACAAATATTACATAATTTAGCCAAATATTATCTTCCGAACAGTTGTGATTCCGTTATCGTTATCGTTATCGTTATCGTTATCGTTTTCGTTTTCGTTCTCGTGTCTCCATGCATCACACCCGTCAAAGCCCGCCGTCACACACGAAAAACCCTTGCGATAAACTACCAAAAGTTATCGAGAGGGTTTTTGTATGCAGATAATATGCGTATTGGTATCTCCTTGTGATACACTGCCTAAATGAGAAAAGTCCGTCGGTTCATGAAGGAACCGACGGACAGTATTATCGAGCAATTCATAATAATCGCATGAAAGGCAATTACCGTTATTTGTTCTTCTTGTCCAGTTCCATTGCAATAGCAATGGCCCGGCGCACAAAGGAGTTTGTAGATTCTCCCATGGATTGGGCGTGCTGATCTATGATTGCCTTCTCCCCTACCGGTACGCGAATTCTCAAGTTATCGAACCTTTCGTGATATTTCTTATTCGCTTTGAGCTGTGCTTCCGATGCCATAATAATACCCCTTTGTATATGCTCTCATATATCGCACAAATCTGCTATCGAACATTTGTGCATTATTCCCTCTTGATGTATGCGCCCATTTATGTTAGTATATCAGTAGAAAACAAAATAACGGCAGTGTAAGAGAGTTGCCGCTCTCTTACACCTGCGCAGGTGAAGCAGCCACCTACACAACGGACGAGTCCGCACCGTCAGGGGTATTATATACTTTTTGCCATCATTTTGCAAGAGGTATCTCTGCAGTTGGACAAAAGCCGCCAGTCTTTCATAGGCACCGTGTAGGGTAAACACCCTGCACGGTGTTTTGTTTTCCAATACACAAAGGAGGCAAACTCTATGAAAAACAGGAACACCAACAAAAATTGCGGCAACCGGTCCAATGTAATGGCCCGGAAGCACCAGATGTGAGGTATCGCCATGGCTAAAAGACGCGGAAACGGTGAAGGAAGCATCACGAGGCTTCCCAGCGGAAACTGGCGCGGCCAGGTCATGGACGGATATCGCTCTGACGGCAAGAAAAACGTCATCAATTTCACTGCATCCACCAAGGGCGAAGTTCGGCAAATGATTCAAAACTACTGGGATCTGCGTGAGAAACGGCCAAAAGATAGTCTACGGCCGAAGGCGGCGAAAACCCCTTTCTCCGAGTGGGCAGACACCTGGTATGCCGATTATCAAACGCAGGTCCAGCCTTCTACCTACAGCAATTACAAGTACACCCTTAAGATCCTGCAGGATTACTTCGGTACGACGCCCATCGAAGATATCCGTGTCATGGATGTGAACCGGTTTCACAATTATTTGATCAGAACTGCTCTGTCCAAATCTTATCTCACCAAATGCAGAGCCATGCTGATCCAGGTCTTCGATTTCGCAGAAGCAAATGAGTTGATCACCCATAATGCGGCACGCAAATCCAAAGCCGTAAAGACCCGCGATTCCTTTATGAATGACGAGGAAGAAAGCAAGAAGGACGCTTTCACTGATCAGGAGCAAGCACTGCTCCTGCAGTTCCTCCCCCATGACCTAGCCGGCCACACCATCCGGGTCATGATTGCAACCGGTGTCCGCACCCAGGAAATTCTGGCACTGATGCCGTCAGATATCGCGGATGACGGTTCTACCATCAGTATCACCAAAGCGGTGAAAACCGTGAATGGAAAGCCGGTACTGGGTCCACCCAAGAGCAGAAAAGGTAAGCGATTGATCCCGGTTCCCGAGTATTTCCGTGATGATGTGCTGTACCTGAAACATCACGCCGGCAATCCCTATGTATGGACTTCAGACCGGGAAAATCATCTGTACGATGTCGGTTCATTCCGCCGACGTTACTACAGGGAAATCAAGAAGATTCCCGGTGTCCGAGCTTTGTCTCCCCACTGTTGCCGGCACACCTATATCTCAAATCTGGAGAAAAAAGGTGTCCCGATGGAACAGATCGCCCGGTTGGCCGGTCACTCAAAAATCACCACTACCGACGGCTATCTGCACACCGACATCGCGACCCTAGCCAACGCTGTTTCTGTTCTGAACACCATCAATGCGTGAGGAGGAATAGATATGCAGAAACAAGCAATGCTCCGTGAATTGGAACGCCAAGCCGCTGCTTACCGGACGCATCACCCCACCACCGCAGAAATGGATTTTACCATTTTCAAAGCGCATTGCCACGGCAAACAGGCATGCATGATCGCTATGGAGATCCCTTGTGCCGAGTCTACCGTATACCGGGCAATTCGCAGAGTAAAAAACTTCCTTGATCTTCGTAAGACGCTCCCCATCATGGAGACGATCCGTCAATATGTTGCAGAACACGCACCCAACAACGGCGACGGAGATGGGCAAGCCATTCTCGAGATGTTGTATGTTGCATATACCGAGTGCAATCACTTTCAACCTGATACAGTCCGAGATGGATTTGGTTATCTTTACGACTTGCTCAAAGAATTGCCCCTCCAATCCATCGATTCTGTTATTGAAGCAGTTTGTGCCCTCTGCAGCAATCACGAACATTCCGGATTTATCGAAGGACTGAAAGTGGGAATTCGGTTACACGATGAACTCAAGGGCTGATTCTGGAATCCCAGCTTTGCTTATACTTCACTGGCACAAAACGACCAGCTTCACGATTCGTGGAGCTGGTCGTTCTATTGATGGGAAGTCATTGCGCACATCAAATCGTCTTTTGCTGCGAATACCTGCTCGCTGGCGTTCACTCACCGGTTTCAGGCCTATGGTTATTTTGCTGTTTTATTTGCTTTGCGGAACTTTTCATGGTAAACCCGCGTACCATCAATAGTCCTGTTGACTCCAGATGATTCATCTACACTATACGCATAACACTCAGCGGAAACTGTCCCATTTCCCAGTTTCGGTAGAATGCGAAGTGTGATCTCATCTCCCGGTTCTTTAGCTGTTACATCAATCTTTAGCTTCTGTACCTGATCCATTGCAATATCCAAGATGATCTTCTTTGAGCCATTGAGCGATATCGATTCACCAGGATCCAGTATCAAATTCTGCTCCATAACGATTTGATTCAAGACCGGACGTTCGTCCATTTTGCGTTTGATGGCAAACAGGAGTTTTTCATCGCCAAATGCCCTTCGTGTAACATACTCATCCTCGATCTTGTGGCCAATTACATACCAAATCTCCACGTCACGCAGCCCCAGTGCCGCTATATGCGTCGCAAAGTTTCTTCTTAGCAAATAAGCAGTAGGATCAGACTCAATTTCTCTGAATTCATCTTCCTCCATTTCATCTTTGGCGGCCTGCACATCCTCAATCAGTTCATGATTCAGTCTAACGATATCCTCATGCCGCATTCCAATACTGAGGAACATTTCCTTAGCACTCATGGTCAGGTCATCTGCAGAGCATCTCACCCACGGTTTATTATTTTTGCAGGCAATTGGAAAGTCCTTTACTTGACCTGTGTATCCTCGGTGGGCGGCCTCTTGCATACGGAACGCGCGAAGGTTGAATAGCAGGTTGACAATTTGTTTAGGCAGTGGAACCTTCCGCACACTATTTTTGGTTTTGCCAACCAGCTTTACTGTATTGGTGCCATAATTTGTAGTTTGAGGAACAGTCAGATAGTAATGTCCCGGATGCTCCATAAACTCTTGAATATACCCAAAATTTGCTCCGGCAGCTTCATTGTTGCGTAGTCCAATGGCATACATTAAGAGCAACCCTGCGTTCGGACCATTGCGAAATACGGATCGTAAAAGGTACTCGTAGACCAGCAGTTCTTGCCGCACGGTAAAAGACTTCTTCGTACGTGCCTGCTGATCACCGGTTCTTCCGCCACCTCCGCCTCCTCCTTTGCGTATGACCAGTCGCTCTCCGAATGCATCTTCACACAGCATGTGTTCAGCCGCAGTATGCATCGTAGCACGGATGAGATATTCCACTTTCTTAGGGACGCCATTTGGATCCCAGGGGGCAAATACCTTCCCCGGCCCATTCTTGCCTGCGTTCACCAATTTGGTTATCACAACATCGAAATCCGATTTTGTGAACATACCAATGTGTTTATTGTCATGATCACGAAGATATGGGACAATGTATTTTTCGACATATCCGTCATACTGCTCCGTTGTTCCTGAATTCCAGTCCCGGCCACCATAAGTCATGATTTCAGATTTGTAGGTCTCATATACGCCATAGAAAGTTGGCAAACCACGAACCAGCATTTTAGGCTTAGCATTCATCGTCACGATCCTCCTTTCCAATGGCTACGGCGATTCCTTCCAAACCATGTGCACACTCAATTTCCACGCGAACGCTCCCTTCGATGCTTTCGTCTGGCGTGGCAGATAGCCCCACATGTGCCCTGCCCTTTGCATATTGGGATGTGATGTACGCAGGCATATTGGGGTTAACCTGTTGTGAAAAGACTCTTGCCTCTTCCCTATTACCTGGTGCATAAATACAGGTCCATCTATTGAGCTTATGAACCATGTTATACTGCAAAAAATCATTTCCGTAGTCGCAGTAATGGCGCGAAAATGTATCGGGCCCTTTATTGCCGGCATGGTAACACAGCTCCCCTACCGTAAAGCCACATAGATGGTATGCCTTGTGCCGGAAGTTCGCAGCAAACAGGTCATTCTTATACGCGTTCAGGTTTGCATCAAACTGAGCATCACCTTCCAACAGTGTGACCACATCTTCCTGGATCTCTGCGGCAGAAAGAAGCTGTTGGTTCACTTTTCTTGCTGTTGCCCTGGTGATTGCTGCGCATTTCTTTCTTCCGCGTCCGGAAGGCTCATCCTCCAAAATAATCGGCAGCGAAGTCAGGGCTTCTTCCGTGTATCCCAGGGAATCCAATAAATACTGTTTGCGCTGCATCAGCATTTTTCCCAGGATCAAGTCAACCGCAACCTTACGATAATGCTCTTTATTTCCGTAGTTTACATTGGATATGACTTCGTCGTTGGTGTTCAGATGCTTCGTAATGTACAGCTGCATTTCGTCCATATCATCGATATAATCGAGATCCCCCCACAGCAGTGGGCAGATTTCCCGAATGGGAAGTCCGGCAAACAGTGAAAGCGCACCAACAAGCCATTTACTCTCCAAAACAAAACGGGGTAAAAATCGGTCATTGCTCTTGGGTACTAATACCGGCTCTCTTAGGAACTGGACCATCCGCATCTCTTCAGCATCGGTAAAGTGGCTCTTCTTCAGTGCCGCATTCAGGATATACAGTTTCTTGCGGTTCTCCTCTTTTACAACATGGATGAAAGAACTGAGGGGATTCTTGTCAATCAGGCCCTCTTCCTTAGCAACCTGGAAGATCAAATTAAGCTGGAGCCATTCCCTCTTCCCTGCGCCATCTTCTCCGAAGAGTGCGTCCATGGCCGTTACAATGCTATCCGGCAGGCACTCGCCTGAAATCAAATCAGAAAGACTTTGCTCGTATCCGCAAAACATCCGGAGTGCTAACTTATCATTGTAGGAAATCCTTGTCAAAAGTTCTTTTCTGCAACAGTACCACATTGTTTTGAGCGTCAAACCAGGCAGGTTCTCCCGATAATAATCTTTGATGTCCTGCACGATGCAGTCGTAGTATTCATCATACAGCGCAACCTGTTCCAACTTTTGCCGGATCTCAAATACAGTTTTTCCGCGAAGACCCCGCTCTGTTTTGATGGAATTGGGTCTCTTTCCCTTGCTTCTGTTAACTTCCGTTTCAGGACGATGAATGTTACGATAATATGCTCTGGCGCGCTCAACCGCACCATCCTTGCGAATGATGTTATAGCAGATCTTTATTTCCCGGGAAAAGTCATAGATCTGGCTATCCCTGGATTTCTTAGGAGCGTCATCCTTTGCTGCGCGCATTGCAATGCGCATTTGTTTCAAAGTTCTGCAAGAAAACAGCCAATCACACGGGATCGTATATTGTTCTTTCTTAAACGAAATGAAGTCATGACTGTCATTGGTTACTGCGCTAAGCAATGTAATGCCTCTCCCCCCGTATGGCTCACCCTTTCTGCAAGTCAAAAGCATCTTTTTCCGGGGTTCAGACTGGGATAGGGCCTTCGGAACATCCAAAATCCAATCCGGATAAATCTGATTTTTCTGCAGGCTCTTTGCAAACAGATGATCCGGATCCGTTATGACAGTTTGAGGCATCAGCATAATAACAGATGCCTTATCTTTGCATAACGGCAAAGCATTCAGCAAAGGAGCTATTTCATGATCCCGTGCCATAATCACGAGCAGATCATACTTAAGCGTAATCTTTTCCAAATCCTTGATCTGGATATAGTGATAGTCTGAGAATTGCTGGCTATAAAGGAATTCAACCACAGGATCATCAAACGCAATAGTGATTTTAGATTGATCGATTATGTCGAGGGTGGTCCCCGGCAGATACATCAGTTTATCCATCTCCTGCATGAAGACAGGACTAGGATTTACAATTAAAGTAGCCGTCCCATCCTTTAGTAAACGAGTAAATTCCGTTCTCAATAGGGCTAACTCAACGGCGGAATCATCTCTTCCCTTATAGAATAAGCTGTGGATCACATCCGTGGGCAGTTCCTTGATAATTTTATTAACTGCAGAATTGAATAACTTCTCTTCAGCAGACATTCCTGACTCCGGCACAGTGGTTTGTCTTCTCTTCTGAACATATACCCAGGGGTTTATATCACTACGCAATTCCTCCGGTCTGAAATGCTTTGCTTGCGCGTAGTGTTCCAACAGCATCGTATTGGGTACGCCGTATTTCTTATATACTTTCTTTATCTGTTCGATTTTCGGTCTATTGCGCATCGGACTGACGACGTTTAAAGAATGGACCGCAGTCCAGACAGGTTCGAAGGCATCGTAACTTACTCCCAAAGCGGCAAATGCATCATAGTGCAGTTGAAAAACATCTTGCGGATCCACCGCGAAAACATCTTTTTCTTCGTCCGTCCCTTCATTTTGATAAGTCAGCGCAAGATGAATAATCGTGCAGAAAACAGAACCAAAATTGTAATTGTCCAAACCAAATCGCCTTTGGCTGATGAAGAATGAGGTGTCCGTAACAGCGCATGCCAGGTAGAGCTGATAAAACAATAATGCTCTGTCATATTTCATTTGGCATCTAAGTATCAAGACGCACAGTGAATATAGCTGATCATAGTTCAATGCATATGGATCGTCATCCCGGTAGAGGATCTTAAGTACTGCTTGCATTTGTTCACTATCAACGATCCGCCGCATGGCGTCTATGCTGATTTCTGACAAGAGCGGGAACCTACGGCAGATCCATTGCGCCGTACAATACATAGCAGATTTTTCTATGAGCGAGTCAGTTTGTTTTTCCAGATGATCGAAGCAGGCATCGAAAGCTTTTCTGTAATTCTCTGGTAACATGAATAAATTCACCTCCGCAAGTGGCTATTAATTGCTATAATATCATTTTACCACCATAAATTATTTTTTCAATCTCATATTTGGATATTTTTGGTGGCATTATTTTCGTATATAGCGAAAAGCAAAAATAATCAATACCATCAAAGTTAAGAACAAACATTAACAAAAAACATTCTCACGACTATTTGTACAGACAGTAAATATGCTTAAATCACCTTGTTTTTGAACAATAATCGCGGACTTCCAGGTCTTATTCCACATAACTCCACATAGTACAAAAGAACAAGGCAGCACGAAATCAAAACATTTTTCCTCAAAAAAGTATAAAAAAGTCCTGAAATCTTACGATTTCAGGACTTTTTCTTGGTCCGAGTGACTGGATTCGAACCAGCGGCCTCTTGAACCCCATTCAAGCGCGATACCAAACTTCGCCACACCCGGATATTTGCTTGCACGCCTCAGCGCTTGGATATAATAGCATACCCTGCCGAAAAATGCAAGCATTATTTTTCATTTTTTCAAAAAATTTTTCATGCCTCAGAAGGCTTATAGAAATAGACGGCGGTGGCTGTCAAACTGACCTTATCCGGGCAGTTTTCCGGATAGGCCTCCGCACTCAGATGCATCAGGCTTTTCGATGCGGACACCACATGCACATCCACCAGTACCCGTTCACCGGGGGTCAGCGGGCGATGATACTCCACCTGCATCTGCACTGTCGGCGCCACGCCGGGGCCGGGCTTCATGCAGTAGGCCACAAAGCCCATAGCCTGGTCCACCACGGTGGCGCACATACCGCCGTGGAGTGTTCCGGGGCCATTACGCATCCAATCAAAGGTGCGGCAGCGCATACGGATGGTCTTGCCGCCGTTCTCCGAACCCAGAACCTCATATTCCATTTGATCGCCGATGGAGCCCGGAGCGATCACGCCCAGTTCCCGGATCCGCTCCCGGACGAGCTTCGCCAGATCACTCACCACGGTCACCGCTGATCACCTTTCCGATGTTCCACAGGCGCACCACCGAGCGAATTGCTTCAGTCTTTTCCTCTTCAGAATCATACTCCACATAAACCGTGTGGGCGCTGCAATCGCAGCATTCCACCTGGACGCTCCAGCCGCCTTCGTGCATGATCATGCCCGTGCCGCGGCAGCAGGGGCACTCTTCCAGTTCAAAGATCTCTTCCATATCGTTCTCCTTATCTGAAGATGGTTTCATTGGTATCATAGATCTCCACACGGCTGCACAGCACATGATCCGGCGTCAATTCCGGAAGATAGCGGCTGATGGCCGCCGGCAGCTGCATGGGATTCAGGGTGGGATTCTGGCAGCAGACCCGGGCACGGATGGTGATGGTATGCGCATCCGGCTTTGTCAGCTGCAGCGCGCGGATCATAGGGATGATGTCCTGCTCCGTAACGCCGTTCTTGCTTCTTTTCTCCACAAGCAGTTGAGATCTGCTGAACAGCTCCTCCAGGCTTTGCAGGCCGTCACCGTCGATGCCGGCATCATATTCCAGAGTCAAATTGCAATCCAGCAATGCCAGATCCCGGATCTTGCGGCCGTCATCATAGACCTGCCGCACCCGGACGCCCTCCACCAGGGCCTCGTTGAGCCGCCGGCAGATCTCATCGCAGGGGACCCTCTCCCCTTCCAGGTCAAAATCCAGGAGCTCACAAGTGCTGGACACACCCACGCTCAGCGGCAGCGCGATGGACACCGAAGGCCGGGGATTAAATCCGTGGGTATGGGTCAGGGGCAGACCCGCCCGCTTGAAGACCCGCTGGAACAGACGCATCAGATCCAGGTGGGACATCCAGACCGCCCGTCCGGTTTTTTCAAATAACGCTCTAGGCATCGCAAGGCACCTCCTTCAGCAGTCGGTTCGCGCCGCAGCCGGCGCAGCCTTCCCGGCAATCCGGTGTGATCTTCGCCTCGTATGCCCGCTTGCGCTCCAGAGCCAGGAATCGCTTGCTCAGGCCCACATCGATGGTGTCCCAAGGCAGGATCTCCTCTTCGGCGAAGCCGCGGACGGTATAGTGATCCGCATCGATGCCGCAGGTATTGAAGGCATCGAACCAATAGGAATAATTAAAATACTCATCCCAACCATCCAGGCGGGCGCCGTTTTTCACGGCCTGTTCGATCACCGCGCCCAAGCGGCGGTCGCCACGGGCCATGACGGCCTCCAACCGGCTCAGATCCGGGCCATGATAATCATACTCGATGGACTTGTGGTAAAAATGCTTCTTCAGCAGTCGGCAGCGCCGCAGATACTCCTCCGGGGTGATCTGCTGCTCCCACTGGAAGGGTGTGTGGGGCTTGGGCACAAAATAGGCCGTGGCCACATGGACCCGCAGGCCACGCTTCTTGTTCGTCGCGCAGCGCTGCCAGGTTTGGATCACCTTATACACCAGCTCCGCGATGCCGATCACATCTTCATCGGTCTCCGTGGGCAGGCCCAGCATAAAGTACAGCTTCACATTGCTCCAGCCGCCGGAGAAGGCATTTTCGCAGGTGGAGAGGATCTCATCCTCTGTCAGATTCTTGTTGATCACATCCCGCAGCCGCTGAGTGCCCGCTTCCGGAGCGAAGGTTAGACCGCTTTTCCGGACGGTCTGCAATTTCTCCATCAGTTCCCGGGAGAAATTATCTGCCCGGAGAGACGGAACGGATAAGCTGATATGATTTGCGGCGCAATACGGGATCAGTTCGTCCGTCAATTCTTTCAGTCCCCGGTAATCGGAGGTAGAAAGGCTGGACAGGGTGATCTCATTATTGCCGGAAAAAGCCATCGTATCCATAGCCTGCTGATACAGCACCTGGGGCCTCTTTTTGCGAACCGGGCGGCAGGAGAAGCCGGCCTGGCAGAACCGGCAGCCACGGATACAGCCCCGGAATACTTCCAGATTGGCCCGGTCGTGGATGATCTCCGTGGAGGGAACGATCATCTTGGTGGGCCAATAGGCGCTGTCCAGGTCTTCCACGATCCGCTTGGTGACCTTTTCCGGCGCACCTTCCAGGGGTACAATAGCAGAAAGTGTGCCGTCGTCATGATACTCATGGCGATAGAAAGAAGGCACATAGATGCCGTCGATCCTGGCCACTTCCCGGAGGAACTGTTCTTTCGTCCAGCCTTCGGCCTTGGCCTTGTCATACAGCTCCAGGATCTCCACGGTGATCTCCTCGCCTTCCCCCAGGGAGAAGAAGTCGATGAAATCCGCCAGCGGCTCCGGATTGTAAGCGCAGACACCGCCGGCAAAAACGACGCCCTGCAGACCGGGACGGTCCGCGCTGCGCAGGGGCACACCGGCCAGATCCAGCATATTCAGAATATTAGAATAGGACATCTCGTAGCCGATGGTAAAGGCGATCATATCGAAATCCTTCACCGGCTTGCCGCTTTCCAGTGCCCAAAGGGGCAGTGCGTTGGCCCGCATCGCCTGCTCCATATCCCCCCAAGGGGCAAAAACACGCTGACACCAAACGCCGTCCATCTCATTCATCACGCCGTAAAGGATCCGCATGCCCAGATTGGACATGCCGATCTCATAGGTGTCCGGGAAGCAAAATGCTACATCCACCCGGACGGAGGCGGGATCTTTTTGAATCTCACCCCATTCGCCGCCGGTATAGCGGGCAGGCTTCTGCACCGTCGGCAGGATGCGCTGCAATAAATCGGTCATAATCATACCTCACAAATCATACTGCCCCTATTGTACTCTCTGACGGCTCAGTTTGCAAGGGATTTTTCCGTTTTTCGTCGGTAACAGACCCATAGGATCAGCGCCAGCGGCAGGATCCCCCACCGCAGCCGGATAGCCATCACACAAACACCTGCGATGCACGCCCCCTCTGCGGCCCTGCAGATCCGCCGGGCTGTCCGGGGTGGCAGGTATATCCGGCAAAGGTGTGCCAGGGCCTGGGCGCCATCCAGCCTTCCCAGGGGCAACAAATTACACACCGCCTGGACCAGGGCGCAAACCGCCAGCGCCGGCATCCAACGCCCCAGGAGTAGCAGCAGCAAGCTGCCCATCGGCCCTGCCAAGGTACAAAACAGCAGCTGTCCCCTGCTCAATCCCTCCGCACGCAGGATCGCTCCGCCAACACCCACTCCGAAACCGCAAATCTGTCCTCCGCAAAACCATACGGCCAGCAAATGACATAGTTCGTGAAACAAAGCAGCAAATAAAAAAGCTGCCACCCACCGCATGGGCAGCAGCAACAGGCAAAGAGCCGATAATATCAGTGCACCCGGTTCAATAGAGCGGATCAAGCCCCGCACCACGGATCACCTCCCGGCAAAATTCAGCGAACGCCTCCGTTACGGGAATTCCATCAAGGATCCGGTCTTCCAAATGCGTCAATGCCGCAGCGGTCACCGCCCGGTCCCCCGGCAACAAAAAATGAAACAACTCATCCCCAAATCCCAGAATGTTCACCCCAACCAGCAGGATCATCACCCCCAGCAGGATCACCCAGCCCAAGTTTGCCCGCTCCCGCTTTTTCTCCGCCCCGATGGGCGGCCCGTATTGGATCTTGTAACCCATACCACTCCCCCTTTGTCCAATCTTACGCACCATTTCAGCGGGTCATGCGTCACACGGAAAAAAGAGTGGACGAACACTTGACAATCCGCTGAAATTTCATTATAATGGCTAGGCTAACGGGGTGTGGCGAAGTTTGGTATCGCGCTTGGTTCGGGTCCAAGAGGCCCCGGGTTCGAATCCCGGCACTCCGACCAAAAAAACACCTTTTGTCTACCGACAAAAGGTGTTTTTTCAATTATGTGTGCTTTCAGCACGTGAAGCACCTGCGGGCGTGGGTGGCGCACTGAACTTCACAGCGGCATTGCCGCCGCTTCACTTGGGCGCAGTCCAGACTTCACCAAAAGTTGCTTGCTGCAGATGTTTATGATATAATCTGTTCGATCAATAAGAATTTGGCGGCCAGTGGCCGCTGACAATGCGTTACGGACCGCAGCGGTCAAAGGAGCTTGTTTCTCGACTGGTCGCTAGCGTCCGCTCGGCATATGGAATTCGACAAACTTGAATTTGTAGGTGTGAATGATGAAAACTTTATATATGATTGGTGGCACTATGGGAGTTGGAAAAACAACTGTGTGCCAACAGCTCAAACAGGATTTACCGAATAGTGTATTTCTTGACGGAGATTGGTGTTGGGATGCA
>JAZNNP010000001.1:0-6564 GCA_045580365.1 Faecousia sp. | reverse complement strand
CCTCAGCCATCTCCAGGTAACGGGGACCCTTAGCCTTGGTTGCGAACATGGTGCCAACCTGAGAGCGCAGGCCCTTGCCCAGGTCTTCCAGGGCAGCGCCCACAGCCAGGCCGTCCTCGGAGAATGCGGACTGGGTACGGCCGTAAACGATCTGCAGGAACAGTTCGCGCATAGCGGTGTTGATAGCGTCACAGACAAGGTCGGTGTTCAGAGCTTCCAGAATGGTCTTGCCGATCAGAATCTCGGAAGCCATAGCGGCGGAGTGAGTCATGCCGGAGCAGCCCAGTGTTTCCACCAGAGCCTCCTCGATAATGCCCTCCTTCACATTGAGGGTCAGCTTGCAGCAGCCCTGCTGGGGAGCGCACCAGCCGATACCGTGGGTGAAACCGCTGATATCGGAGATCTGCTTGGCCTGAACCCACTTGCCCTCTTCGGGAATGGGAGCGGGGCCGTGATAGGCGCCCTTGGCCACGGAGCACATATGCTGTACTTCTGCACTATAAATCATGGCAATTTTCCTTTCTTTCAAAAGACTTGTCGTCTTTGGATTTATGAAGCCGGATATCCGAAGATTTCCGCATATATTATACAGTCAAGCCATGCAAATGTCAATCGGGGAACTTGGTAAAAAGATATCGATTTTCCGGGTTGTTCACGAATTCTTAATGTGTGGGAAAGAAATAGGAATTGCAAAATGCGGCGATTTATGGTATTATAGTAAAGTCCATCGCTATGGAACGGTATAAATCACCGGATAACAGATATAGAATGTAGATAAAGAGACTCTCGAAGCCTCGTGATCGGAGGAAATAATCGTGAAATTTTCTGCCAACTGGCAGCGAAACTGCCTGATCGCCTTGTGCGTGGTGCTGGCGGTGATCCTGATCGTCATGATCTTTGCCACCAGCTATGTCAACCATTTGCTGAATTATATCGGCCGCGTCGATCCGTCGGATGAGGCGACCATGTCCTCCGAGGATATTGCCGATATGACGGAGGAGACAGACCCGGACTATACCGGCCCTTATGTTGACCCCACGGATATTACCATTGATGTCCTGCCTACTGTTCCGGACAATGCGGGTGATCAGGAGCATATCATCAACATCCTGCTGGTGGGCCAGGACCGCCGGGAAGGCGAAGGCCGGAAACGTTCCGATGTGATGATGCTGTGCACCTTTAATACGGAGAAAAAGACCATCACATTGACCTCTTTCCTGCGGGATACCTATTCCTATGTGCCCGGTTACGGGTACCGGAAGCTGAATGTGCCCTACGCCATTGGCGGTTTCAAACTGCTCAATGAGACGCTGAAGGTCAACTTCGGCGTTCATGTGGATGCCAATGTGGAAGTGGACTTCTTCCGGTTCATTGAGATCGTGGATCTTTTAGGCGGTGTGGATATCACGCTGACTGAAAAAGAAGCGGACTATATGAACAACACAATGGGTGTTGATGTGAACCCGGACCAGTTCAAGCCGGTAAAGGCCGGCAAAAACCACTTAAACGGCACCCAGGCCCTGCTCTATTCCCGCATCCGGAAGATCGACAGCGACTTTGGCCGCACCCAACGTCAGCGGACGGTGGTCATGGCCATCATCAATGCCTATAAGAATAAGAGCCTGCCTACCATGCTGAGCTTGGTGAAGGATATCCTGCCCATGATCAAGACGGATATGACCAATGAGGAGATCATGGATTATGTGGTGGAGCTGTTCCCCATGATCGCCGGGGCGGAGTACAACACCATGTATATCCCGGCCAAGGGCACTTGGGAAAGTGAGTATGTCAAGGGTCTGGGCTCTTGCCTGATCCCGGATTTGGAAGAAAACCGGGGCATTCTGGAGAAGCTCTTTAAAGGGGAATGAATGATCAAACGGAAGCACCGCCGGTGCTTCCGTTTCTTTGTGCTGAAATTTATCAAAATCGATTAGCATGAAGGAGAAAAAAGCAGAAAAATAAGAAACTAACAAATATTTTTACCATTTTACAGTAAAAATGTTATACGGACTGTATTTGACATTATTTGCCGGCGGGAATATAATGAGAGCATCTGAAAAGGAGGGCTGACCTATGGAACTGACCAGAAGTGAAATGGAGATCATGGATGTTTTATGGGCGGACGGCGGCCCTCTGTCCCGGGCGGATTTTTTGGCGCGATCCGCGGAAAAAAGCTGGAAGGACAGCTCGGTCCATATCCTGCTCAACGGGCTGCTGCAAAAGGGTGCGATCCGGGAAGTGGGATTCATCAAACGCAGCAAAACCTACGGCCGTACTTTCCTGCCCACTATGACCCGGGAAGGGTATTTTGCCATGACCATTTTCAGCCATCGGCATCAGCCCCAGATCGTAGGGCTTATGGAAGCGCTGCTGCGCCGGGAGGACATCACGCCGGAACAACTGGATGCCATCGCGGAGTTGGTGGCAAAGCGCAAGGAACAGAAATAAAGTTAACACCCTGCCGGCCAGGGTGTTGCTCTTTTATACATCCAATTGGCTGCAAATGACCAGCGGTTGGTCGGTGATGGGGTGGCGGAAGGCCAGTTCCTTGGCGCAAAGGGCCTGGGTTTGCCAGCCAAAGGCCATGCATTCCGGCGTGCCGTACTGGGGGTCGCCCAGAATGGGGAAGCCCATGTAGGCGCAGTGCAGACGCAGCTGGTGGGTGCGGCCGGTGACGGGTTTTAACGCAAGTTTACATAACACCTCTCCACGTTCCAAGACCGCATATTCCGTTATGGAATCCTTGCCGTCCTCCCGGATCTCCCGCAGCAGACTGGGCAGCGGTTTCCGGGCAATGGGGGCCCGGATGATGCCCCGGTCCTCCGCCGGGCCGCCCAGTGTCCGGGCGTGATAGATCTTTTCCATGGGGGTCTGCTGCAGCAGGGCGTGAGCATAGGCGTTTTTGGCCAGAAGCACCACGCCGAAGGTATCCCGATCCAGCCGGGTCACCGGATGGAAGGCGGAGGGCTGCCCCGTGCGGCGGTAGTAGCCGGCCACGAAATTGGCCAGTGTTCCTTCATTCCGGGAGCGGGAAGGGTGGATCAGCATCCCGGCAGGCTTGTCCACAGCCAGCAGATGGTCATCTTCGTACAAAATGGTCAGCGGCCCGTCCTGGGCGGGATAGGCCGGTGTTTCCTCATCCAGCCGGACGGTGATCGTATCTCCCGGCGTCACGGAAAAGTCCGTATGCCGGGGGCAGCCGTTGACCCGGATGGCGTCTCCCCATTTTAACTTGTTCATCAAGCCGGTGGACAGCCGCATCTCCCCCTTCAGAAAAGAAGACAGCCGGCCCGGCCGGGCGGCGGTATGGGACAGTTCCGTAGAGATCACCTCCGTTGGATCGTTTTTTTTATTATAGCATGCCGGCGGCCTGCCGTCAAATCCGGCCCGGGGCGGAATGTGCATTATCCACAAAGGAAAGGGCGGCAATTTTCTGTTTTGGCCCTTGCTTTTGCAGGTTTTTTGCGGTAACATATAAACAGGTAACTATAACCTGAACAGGAAAGGAACGATATACAATGATCAAAGTTGACATTTCCAATGTATGGGGTCGTCTGAGCCTGCCGGATCTGCTGGCTGTGGAGCATGAAGTGGCTGCTGCCCACAACACCCTGGCCAATGGCACCGGCGCCGGCAACGATTTCCTGGAGTGGATGGATCTGCCCACCAAGGAGCCTTCCGAGGAGATTCTGCGGGTGGTGGAAGCCGCCAAGCGGATCCGCTCCGATTCCGATGTGTGCATCGTGGTTGGTATCGGCGGTTCTTATCTGGGCCCCCGGGCTGCCATCGAACTGATGCAGGGCCCCAACCATAACATGGGCAAGGGCAAGGGCGATCCCCAGATCTATTTCGCGGGCAACGGCCTTTCGACCCGTCACTGGAATGAGTTGATGCGGCTCATCGAAGGCAAGGACTTCTCCGTCATCGTCATCTCCAAGTCCGGCACCACCACCGAGCCTGCCATCGCGTTCCGCGGTCTGAAGTGGCTGCTGGAGCGGAAGTACGGCACCGATGGCGCCAAGAAGCGCATCTACGCCGTCACCGATCCCTGCAAGGGCGCTCTGCGTCAGATGGCTGACGAAGAGGGCTGGGAGACCTTCTCCATTCCTGCCGGCGCCGGCGGCCGTTTCTCCGTGCTGACCCCCGTGGGCCTGCTGCCCATCGCTGTGGCCGGCATCGATATCTGCAAGGTGCTCTACGGCGCTGCAGAGGCCAAGGAATACTATGACAACCTGCGTTCTTTTGAGAACCCCGTGTGGCTGTATGCCGGCGTGCGGAACCTGCTGTACCGCAACGGCAAGGCCATCGAGATCCTGGAGTCCTTCGAGCCCGGTTTCAAGATGATGGGCGGCTGGTGGCAGCAGCTCTTCGGCGAGTCCGAGGGTAAGGACGGCAAGGGCATCTTCCCCGCAACGGCCGAGTTCACCGCGGATCTGCACTCCCTGGGTCAGATGATCCAGCAGGGCGAGCGGAATCTGTTCGAGACCATGATCCGCTTCGACGCCCCCGAGAACAAGATGTTCATCGGCGGCGATCTGAAGAACCTGGACGGCCTGAACTATCTGGAAGGCAAGACCCTGGACTTCGTGGATGAGAAGGCATTCCTGGGCACGGTTGCCGCCCACGTGGACGGCGATGTGCCGGTCATCACCATGGATATGGGCGAACTGAACGAGGAGAAGCTGGGCGAGATCTTCTACTTCTTCGAGCTGTGCTGCGGCGTGTCTGCCTATATGTTGGGAGTCAATCCCTTCAACCAGCCCGGCGTGGAGCTGTATAAGAAGAATATGTTCCATCTGCTGGGCAAGCCCGGCTATTGATCCGCGACGGAATTTTGGTAAAATTTCCGAAATTTCCTATTGCAAAATCTACCGATAACTGGTAGAATGACTCTACACCCCCATAGGGGCAAGCAAAGGAGGACTATCCTATGATTCATGTTATTATGGGCCTGAAGGGCTCCGGCAACACCAAGAAGATGCTCGACTCCATCAACGACGCCCTGGCACAGGCCACCGGCGATGTCGTTTGCATCGAGTACGGCAAGAAGCTGACTTATGACATCAACTACCGCGTTCGTCTGGTAGATTCCAAGGAATATGGCATCTGCAACAGCGATATGCTCAAGGGTTTCCTGAGCGGTCTGCACGCCGGTAACTTTGATATTACCAACGTTTACATCGACAACCTGTACAAGACCATCGGCTCCGACCGGGCCAACGGTGAGGCTTTTGTGGCATGGTGTGCTGAATTCGCCGCCGCCAACAATATGAACATCACCATGACCATCTCCGATGATCCCGCCCAGGCTTCCGAGGCCATCAAGCAGTACCTGTAATTACAAGGGCCGTGCCGCTGCGCTTGCCGCAGCGGCACTTTTTCCGATATGTAGGGAAAAACCTTGCCCCCGCATTTATGAGGGGGGTGCCTCACAAGAGGCGGGGGGAGCGAAAGCAACTCCCCCAGTCTTTTTGCTTTGCAAAAATCCAGCCCCCGCTTCAAAGCGGGGGCCAAGATCGCGGGATCTGCACAAAAAATAGCGCAAAAAAGTTTCAAAAAGTCCTTGACAATGGGCCATAGGTATGCTAAAATGCACGAGTAATAAAGAAGGCTGAACATCCGCCTCACCGTACGCCAAGATGCAAAACGGTTAATATTCGGCTTCCCTGCGGGGATTTTGTGCGAGTATGCGGATGCTTTGGCATCCGCTTTTTTTACTGCTATCAACTGGAGGTGCTTACCATCGCTAAATTAGATCATCAGCTTAACGAGGAGATCCGCGATAAGGAGATCCGTCTGATCGGTGCTGACGGTGCCCAGCTGGGTATCGTGACCGCCGCAGAAGCCAATGCCATGGCCGAAGAACAAGGCCTGGATCTGGTGAAGATCTCTCCCAACGCCACGCCCCCCGTCTGCAAGATCATGGACTATTCCAAATTCTGCTACGATCAGAAGAAGCGGGAGAAGGATGCCAAGAAGAATCAGAAGGTCGTGGAGATCAAGGAGATCCGCATGAGCCCCAGCATCGACACCAACGACTTCAATACCAAGGTCAAGGCCGCCATCAAGTTTTTGCAGGACGGCAACCGGGTGAAGGTCAGCGTCCGTTTCCGCGGCCGCGAAATGGCCCACACCAACCTGGGTGAGAAGCTGCTGGTGGATTTCGCCGATGCCTGCGCTGAGATCGCAAGCATGGAGAAGAATCCCAAGCTGGAAGGTCGCTTTATGGCGATGTTCCTCACCCCCAAGAACAGCAAGTAAAAATAGACGTAATATACGGAAGGAGAAACCTGCTATGCCCAAGCTGAAGACCCATAGTGGTGCAAAGAAGAGATTCAACCTGACCAAGTCCGGTAAGGTTAAGAGAGCTCACGCTTACAAGAGCCACATCCTGACCAAGAAGACCACCAAGCGTACCCGCCATCTGCGCGCTACCGCTTATGCTGACGTGACCAATGTCAGCGCCATCAAGGAAATGATTCCTTACAAGTAAGAAGCAGAAGGAGGATACTGACAAATGGCAAGAGTTAAAGGCGCAATGATGACGCGCAAGAGAAGAAATGC